>NZ_JAKEIT010000005.1 GCF_021474685.1 Tetragenococcus halophilus
CATCGAAATATGACATGTGTGAAATATAACTTATTTAATTTGTAATAAAAACTAATGAACCTGTAATCGGTACTTATGTTATTCTATTTAATAGAGGGGGACGAGTATATGGAAGATATTTTCTTTGCACCATTCGATTGGTTATATCGTCAATTCTCTGATTAGTAATTATTGAATAGCCGCTCGAAATATCGTTTGAAAGACTTGACGAAATAGCGTCAAGTCTTTTTATTTGTTTTAAAACACTTCTAATAATTGTTTGCAATAATCTTCAAGATACTTTTTATCGGTTTGATCATAACTATCTACTTCTTTACTATCAATATCAAGAACACCAATCAATCGCTCATCTTTAACCATCGGCACGACAATTTCCGAAAGTGCCGCGGAGTCACATGCGATATAATTTTTATGCTCTTTTACATTTCCTACGATCACTGTCTGATTTGTATCAGCAGCTTCGCCGCAAACGCCTTTTCCCATTTGGATTCGTGTACAAGAGACATTTCCTTGAAATGGCCCCAATATCAATTCATTTTCATCAAATAAATAAAATCCTGCAAATACAGTGTCTGGTAAGCTCATATTTAGCAAAGCTGATGCATTAGATAAAGTAGCTAACCAATTTTTTTCATCTTTGATCAATTCACTTTGCTGTGAAATCATCATTTCGTAGGTTTTTTGTTTTTCTTCTTTATTCCACATAAATAACTCTCTCCATTTTAATTTTTAAATGAATGCAAAGGTGCAGGTATCCTGCCTCCACGTTGGATAAATTCAGAAGAGCTTGCATCATTGGTTTTCATCACAGGTGCTGAACCTAGTAATCCCCCAAATTCAATATGATCACCCACATCTTTATCTTTAGCTGGAATTATACGTACTGCTGTTGTCTTGTGGTTTACTACACCAATAGCTGCTTCGTCTGCGACCATTGCACTGATCGTATCAGCTGGTGTTTTACCAGGGATTGCAATCATGTCTAGGCCAACTGAACAAATCGCTGTCATCGCCTCTAATTTTTCTAAATTTAACGAACCACCTTCAACTGCTTGAATCATCCCTGCATCTTCTGATACCGGAATAAAAGCACCTGATAGACCGCCCACATGATTACAAGCCATAACGCCACCTTTTTTAACAGCATCATTTAATAATGCTAACGCCGCTGTGGTTCCATGAGTTCCGACTGATTCTAGTCCCATCTCTTCTAAAATTTGAGCAACACTATCGCCTACAGCCGGCGTTGGAGCTAAAGAAAGATCAACGATACCAAAAGGGATACCTAAACGTTTGGAGGTTTCTTTACCCACTAACTGTCCCATCCTTGTGATTTTAAAAGCTGTCTTTTTGACAGTCTCAGCGATAACATCAAAAGATTCTCCTTTGACTTTTTCTAGTGCTCTTTTCATAACACCCGGTCCACTAACACCTACATTAATCACTATATCAGCTTCTCCAAAGCCATGAAAAGCGCCGGCCATAAATGGGTTATCCTCTACAGCATTGGCAAACACTACAAGTTTAGCACAGCCTAAATCTGATTTTTCTGCGGTTTGCTTAATCACAGTCCCCATGCGTTTTACCGCATCCATATTAATTCCAGCTTTTGTTGAACCGATATTAACAGAAGAACATACATAATCTGTTTCTGCCAAAGCCTGAGGAATCGATTCAATCAGTGCTAAATCCGAGCCTTGAAATCCTTTTTCTACTAAGGCAGTATAACCTCCAATGAAATTTACATTTACTGCTTTAGCTGCTTGATCTAATGCCTTAGCAAATTTCACACAATCTGCACTGTTTGCTTTGGTAGCAGAAGCAATACTTGCAATAGGTGTAACTGAAATCCGTTTATTTATAATAGGAATCCCGTATTCTGTAGCAATTTGATCACCTACTTTGACTAAATTTTTAGCACAAGTGGTGATTTTTTGATAAATCTTACTACAAGCTGTATCAATATCAGCATCAATACAATCTAATAATGAAATACCCATGGTAATTGTTCGAATATCCAAATTGTCTTCTTCTATCATACGGATCGTTTCAAATATTTGGTTGCTTTCCATATCCTATCTCCTAACCTAACTTATGCATAGCGTTAAAAATTTCTTCATTTTGAATACTAATTTTTACACCTAATTGTTGGCCCGTTTTATCTAGCTCTTGTCGTATATAATCAAAGCTAGTTTGTTTATCCATATCTAAAATCATCATCATCGTAAAATAATCTTGCATAATTGTTTGTGTCATATCAACAATATTTATATTTAATATCGCTAAACTCTGACTTACACCTGCCACGATACCAACTTTATCTTTACCGATCACAGTCAAAACTGCACGCATTGTCATTCCCCTTTTTAATTTTCTTTTTATTATAGCATAGCTGAATTTTCTAGAAGATATTTTACCATAGAAAAGCTTCTTTTTAATACTTTATTAGATACAAAAAAAGCAATTGAGCTACTTTTTTAATCAATTGCAGCTCAATTGCTTTTTTTATAATTTAAAATTATTTAATAACCATCACATTACAAGGCGCATGGTTTACAACAAAAGAAGTTGTCGCTCCTACTAAAGCCTGGGCGATCGCCCCTTTACCTGTTGAACCAATAACGATCAAATCAATCGCATGTTCTTGTGGTAAATCCATACCAATCATTTCTTTAGGTGAACCAATTTCTACGATTCTTTCGATATTGTTTACACCAGCTTGTTGTGCAGTCTTTACTTTTTCGTCCATATCCTCTTCAATATTTTGTTTTTCATCTTTTAACAGACGAGAAAAGGCGTAAGCGCTGGTTGTCAATTCAACATCATTAATAATCCGAGCTAAAAAAACAGTAGCATTATTTCGTTTGGCAATTTCGATTGCTTCTTTAAAAGCTTTTTCCGATTGATTAGATCCATCAAGAGCAACTAATATTCTTTTATACGCTTCTAACATTGTAAGCGCCTCCTTTTCTTTTATTATATCATGAATAAAAAAAATACCATAGTATTTTCTCACATGAACCAGCAAATCTAGCTTTCATTTTCTAAGCATGCTAAAATAAATGAGACGATACAAGAAACGAGGGATTATACTAGTGGAATATCTAGAAGTAGGAAAAATTGTAAATACCCAAGGGATCAAAGGAGAAGTTCGTGTACTTTCACAAACCGATGCTCCACAAAAACGTTATCAAAAAGGCGCAAAATTAACTGTTTTTGTAAAAAATAAAGAACCCATCGAATTAACCGTAGCTAGTCATCGAAAACATAAAAGTTTTGATTTATTATCTTTTGAAGGCTACCCTTCCATTAACGATGTTGAAGCTTTCCGAGATGGTATACTGATGGTGCCTAAAACTGAACTTACAGCATTAGACGAGGCCGAATATTATTATTATGAAATCATTGGTTTAGATGTTTATGAAGAAAATGGAGAAAAATTAGGACAGATAAAAGAAATTCTTTCGCCAGGTGCAAATGATGTCTGGGTGGTGCAAAGAAAGAACAAAGCTGACGCCTTGATTCCATTTATTACCTCTGTTGTAAAAAAAATCGATCTAGAGAATCAAAAAGTTTATGTAGAAATTCCAGAAGGGCTGTTAGATGATGAAGATTGATGTATTAACCTTGTTTCCTAAAATGTTTGAAGGACCTATGAATGAATCAATTTTAGGTAAAGCACAAGAAAAAGGACAACTAGAGATGAATATTTCAAATTTTCGAGATTATTCAGATAATAAACACCACACTGTAGATGATTATCCTTACGGTGGCGGTGCTGGTATGCTTTTAAAAGTACAACCGATTTATGATAATTTACAAGCCATAAAAAAAGCGAACCCGGAAACTAAAAAACGTATTGTATTACTAGATCCAGCGGGTGCTCCCTTTAACCAAAAAATGGCAGAAGATTTTTCTCAGGAGGAGCATTTAGTATTTATCTGTGGCCATTATGAAGGCTATGACGAACGTATACGCTCTTTAGTAACAGATGAAGTGTCTATCGGAGACTACGTGCTGACAGGGGGAGAATTAGGGGCAATGGTGATGATCGATGCTACAGTTCGTTTGTTGCCAGAAGTATTAGGAAATGAAGTATCAGCAAAAACTGATTCTCATTCAACCGGTTTATTGGAACATCCTCAATATACACGACCTGCTGTGTTCAAAGACATGGAGGTGCCTGAAGTTTTAAAAAATGGAAACCACAAATTAATTGAAACTTGGCAGCTAAAAGAAGCACTGCGGCGTACTTGGCAACGCAGGCCAGATATGCTCGAAAAAATTGATCTAAGTAGTGAAATGCAAAAACTTCTTGAAAAGATTCAGCAAGAGTAATATACTTTTAACTATTTTTAGCCGGTAAAAGTGCGCTACTATTGTAAAACTAGCTATTATTTTTGGAGGTTACTGATTTGTCAGCTATTCTTTCCATGTTTTTTACTTTTATTGTCGCCTTTATAGGAGCAAAAATTGGGCAGAAATTCCATTTTCCTGCCCCTTTTATGATTGGCAGCATGCTTGCAGTGATGCTTTTTTCTGTAGTCTCAGACACGGCTTATTTTCCCCAACAAGCAAAAGTAATCGCGCAAATCGTGGCTGGCATTTTTATCGGCCAAAAATTGACTCGTAATGATGTGATCAATTTAAAATATGTTATTAAACCCACAATTTTACTACTACTGATTTTAACCGTTAATACCTTTATTCTAGGTTTTGTTTTTTCTTGGCTTTTTAATTGGAATGTGTTAACTGGGCTTTTGGCCTCTACACCTGGTGGTTTAATGGATACTACTTTAATTGCAGCAGATTTTTCTGCTGAAATTCACGTGGTCGCGATTATGCAATTAGTACGTAGTGTAGGCGTACTGCTAATTTTTCCTAGCTGGATCAACCTTTTTTCCACTGAGGAAACCTCAGAAACAAGCAAGGAAAAAGAGGATCAGAAAGATCAAAGTTCTAAGCTAAATAAGAAACACTTTTTTATCGTTATGTCAATTGGTATTGTGGGCGGTTTACTTGGTTATGTTTTAGGTTTTCCAGCTGGAACACTTAGTTTATCTTTACTTTTTTCTGCCTTATTTAAATTACGCACTAATATTAGCGCTTTTCCAATTCAAATCCGACAATTTGCACAAATTTTAGCTGGTTCTATGGTAGGGGCAAGTTTTACCCGTGAAGTCGCATCCTCTTTAAGAACTTTTCTTATTCCAGCGGTGCTTTTAATTGTTATCTATTTATTCATCAGTTATCTCTATGCACAGATAAACAAACATAAGGGCTGGTTGGACTTTACTTCGGCTTTATTTGCTTCCTGTCCAGCAGGTGCTACCGATATTGCACTAATCTCTGCAGATTATGGTGTCAATATGAATAGCGTTGCTATGATTCAAATTGCTCGTTTGATTCATGCGGTTGGGATTATGCCTTTATTGTACCAATTTGTTAGTTTATTTCTTTGAAAAAATTTAAGTTTGATCTGCATACTTCCACCAAGCTGTGGTAGCTAATATACCCAACAGACTCATTAAGATAACAATAACTATACTGATAGGATCAAGAATAGAAACCCCAGTGATACCACTTGCTAATGCAGGAATCGACCAGGGAAAAAGTTCACCATACCCTATTGCAGCAATAAGTTGGGAAAAGACGACTGTGATAATGATAAAGGTAAGTGGAGGTAAGAAACCACGCCCTACACTAGCAAAAAATGCAACAGGTGTGGATAAAAAGATTGTCAATAAAGAACTGATTATAAATGTCTCAATACCTTGTAACAATACATTCAATGAAGAACCAGGAAGCTCAACAAAGTATCCTACAATAAGACTTGTGATAAATACAGCCACAGAAAGTATACAACACCATAAAAAGACAACGATGAATTTGGAAAGTACGATAATACTTCGTGGTATTGGTAGAGCGAGCAAATCTTTTATCGTTCGATCAGAATATTCTCTGCCAAAAATCCAAGCTGTACTAAAACCAAATACAAACAAACCTCCAATAGAAACCGCTTGTGCAAGCAAATCTAAATACGAAGACCAACTAGCGATTCCTAAAATTTGCGCCTTTGTTGAAATAACCCCCAATTTTTCTGCTAATTCAGGATCCTTTAAAACGAACATAAAAAATCCAGCTGCAAAAGGAAGCAAAGAAAAAGCTAATAAGCCAGCTAATGGTAATTTAGACTTAAAAAATTTTTCCCATTCTATAGAAATACAAGTAACTGACTTACCCATTTTAGGTGTTCTCCTTTTCTTTGATAGTTCTTAAAAAGAACATTTCTAAATCCTCTTTTTCAACTTTTAATAGATTAGGAGGATAGCCGGCCTTCACAAGTATGGTGACGACTTTCTCAGGATTACTTATTGCATCTTCATTAGTAATCTGCAGGTCATTTAAGCCTTCTTCTAAAACTTTTACATCATATCCTGACTGGGATAAAACGCTTCTCATTTCTTTTTTAAAAGGACCATTCAATATAAGCGATTTTCTCAATTGCTGTTCAAGTTGTTTGTTACTTATCTTCTTAGTTAACTGTCCATAATGGATAATAGCAATATTTGTCGCCATTTTACTAATTTCCTCTAATTTATGGCTCGATATTAAAATTGTTACTCCGAATTTTTCTGCTAATTCAATTAACAACTGACGAACTTCAACAACACCTGCAGGATCCAAGCCATTGGTGGGTTCATCAAGAATTAAAACTTGAGGTTTATGTATCATTGCTTTTGCTATACCAAGACGTTGGTTATTTCCTTGAGAAAGATGTTTTGCTTTTTTTGCTTCATGCTCTTTCAATCTTAATTTCTTTATAATCCAGTCAATTCTATACTTATCTTTTATTTCCCTTAACTGACGAACAATTTCTAAATTTTCTCTTACGGTTAACTCGGGATAGGAATAAGGTGTTTCTACAATATAGCCGACATCTTGCCAAATTTCTGTATTTCTTTTATTAATCTTTGTGCCTTGAATAAAACATTCGCCCTTTGTAGGTTTTACCATACCTAATAACGTTTTTATTGTCGTTGTCTTTCCCGCTCCATTTAGTCCCAAAAAACCAAATATTTCCCCTTGCTGAATTGATAAATTCACATTATCAACTACAGTGTTTTTCCCATATTTTTTGGATAAATCAGCAATCCTAATAACTTCTTTCATTTTTATCATTCAGGCCTCCTCAATGATTTGTTGCGCAAGTCCATTTATCAATACCTCCAATACTTCATCAAATTGTTTTTCCCCAATTGCTTCTGTATGCAGCATACTCATAAAAATCGCTCTTAAGGAAGCAGAAAATAGATCTGCACTTATTCCTTTTTTTAATTTTACATGAGAAAGAATTTCTTCTATCACTGTTTCATCAAAGGAGTGATGATGAGTAATTATGTCTTTAGGTAATTTTCTCATTAATAATTCAATTTCTTGATTTTGAAGAATTGTCATCACAAAAGAATATCTTATATTTTTATAGGCGTTATAAAGTAATCGTGTAAATTTCTCAACATCAATATAATCTTCTTTTTTTAAATGATCTACTAAACCATTCATCATATTTTTTTGATATTCTTCTAAAATGACAAAAAAGAGCATTTCTTTACTAGGATAGAAACTATAAAAAGAACCTTTCGATATTCCTGCCATTTTTGTTATTTGCGCAACTGTCGTTTTTTGGACACCATATTTGAATAAACATTTTCTGGCGACTTCATGTAATTTCTCTTCTATAAATACTTTCTCATCCTTACTAAATGCAGTAGTCATAATTACCTCCGAAGACGCTATGAATTTTTATGTTTTTATAGTCATAGCTTAACATGAAACTATATATTTTTCTATTAAAAAGGACCTATATTTATTTAACCTCATTGCAAAACAAATTTAACGGCTTTTCATTTTAACTATCATAGAAGAGTGCTAAAATAATAATACAATAGAATTCATGAGGAGCTAGATGATGAAAAAGCTAATCAAATTTTTTCGTGAAGACCTTCTTTTCAGTGTTTCACTTTTACTAGCTATAATCGCTGTTATTTGGGGACGTTTTTCCATGCAGGATATTAACTTTAAGGTCATTGCAACACTGGCTGGCTTAATGTTAGTTATCAATGGTCTAGATAATAGCGGTATTTTAAGCTATTTTGGCCATATTTTAGTAAGAAAAAGCGTATCTTTTAGACAATTGATTCGTTATATTGTACTTCTGAGTTTTTTTAGTTCAATGTTTTTAACAAATGATGTTGCTATATTGACTTTACTACCTATTTACCTGCGACTAACTCGATTTATCCCTAACCGTCAAGCTGTATTGCTAGGTACAGTTTATACGATTGCAGCTGCAAATCTTGGTAGTAGTTTTTTTCCGTTTGGGAATCCACAAAACTTATTTTTATATTCCTACTATAAAATACCTTTATTAGACTTTTTTTATTCTACCGCTTTACTAGCGATTATTTCTTTAGCAATATTAATGATCTCTATACAATTTATGCCAAAAGAATCGCTTAGTTTAACTGTTACAGATAATCAATTTGATCATAAAAAAACAACCGTTTACGGCATTTTGATGGTCATTATGATTGCCGGGGTACTAAATATCGTTGATTATCTTTTCACACTTGCAATTGTTATTGTCGTTATCTTTTTTTGGCAACCTAAACTTTTTAAGACTATCGATTATCGCTTGCTAGCTACCTTTGCTTTCTTTTTTATTATCGTTGGAAACATCAGTCAGTCTGAAGGTTTAATTCATTGGCTCCAATCAATTTTTACTAATGCAAGAAATACCTTATTAGGTAGTATTTTGACTTCGCAAGTCATTTCTAATGTACCTGCAGCTATTTTACTGGCTCCTTTTACAAAGTACCATCAATCTCTTCTTTTAGGTGTAAATATCGGCGGCTTAGGTACATTGATTGCTTCTTTAGCAAACTTGATTGGATATAAAATCGTAAAACTTCAAGTTCCGAACGATCGTAAATATTTTACACGTCATTTTTATCTGATAAACATTATTTATCTATCGTTATTAACACTGATTATTTTATTTATTATTTGAAAAAATTTTACACCTCGATGAAATTAAGCAGCCATCGTTGAAAACTTAGATAAAATCAAAATCGAATAATCTTCTAAATAATACTTTATCGATTACAGGTATCAAAAAAAGAACCAAGCATTGGATTTAACGCTTGGTTCTTTTTGTGTTTACTCTTGGTTTATAATTTCTGCAATTTTTTCTTGCATTTCCTCTACCGAATGCCGACGCTGGCGCCCGCACTCTTTGGCCTCTCTATGACAAATCAAACATTGCCTTGGAGGAAGGTTAATATCCTGCCGGCTGATACTTTGTAGACTGTCTGCAAAATAGTGAATATCTAGATCAAACAACCGTCCGTATGGAAAGTTTTCTTCTAAATCAATCATCACTTCTTTTAAAAACATAGGTGAAACATCTGCTAGAAGATAAAATTCAGGACCAGTTTTGATGTCGTATTCTACCTTATAAAGAACATGAATATCCGCCAATTGTTTTTTAATCTGTGCGACCATCTGTGAAAAAATTCGACTTAGTACAACCGAGCTTTTCACAGGGCCGGGAATATTCATTGTTGCTAATAACAATGAAGCATCCGGCCATTTATGCAGTAGCGCTTCTTGGCGACTCACTCGTTTTTCGCGCGTCTCAAGCATTTCAGCTAAAGATACTTCAGCTCCTGAGAAAACTTCTTCAGACATTTTTCACCGCGTCGATTAAAGTACCATCACGATACTCAATCAAAGCAACCGTCTTATCTCCATATTCAATAGGATCAGGTTCCCCAACAATACTATAAGCTTGCTCTTTAAGCTCTTGAATAGTAAATTGCGGTACATCTAGGTCTTTAAAGTGTTCAATCAAATCTTGACGATTAGGATTGATCGCAATGCCTACTTCTGTCACGACCACATCTACACTATCACCTGGAGTAACAACTGTATTTACTTCATCAACAAATGTTGGTATTCTGCCTCTAACTAAAGGTGAAATAACCAGACTCATATTGCAAGCAGCACTCGTATCTGAGTGTCCACCTGAAGCGCCACGAAGCACGCCATCTGAGCCAGTAATTACATTAACGTTAAAGCCTGTATCAACTTCCAAAGCTGATAAAACAGCTGTGTCTAATTTATTGATGACTGCACCCTTACTCAATGGTGAAGCATACATATTCGCATCAATTTCATAGTGATCATCATTTTCATCAAGTGAAACAGCTGATGGATGGTCAAAGTCTTGTACATCAATGATTTTTTCCACTAATCCTTCTTTTAACAAGTCCACCATAGCATTGGTGATACCACCTAGAGCAAAACTTGCTGTAATACCATCTTCAATCATTTGCTCACGAATGTAGCGAGAAACAGCTAGTGCAGAACCACCTGTACCTGTTTGGAAAGAAAATCCTTGTTTAAAGTAAGGAGAATTAGTGATAACTTTCGCTGCGTTTTGAGCGATAATCAACTCTTTTGGATCTTTAGTAAAACGGGTAGCACCTTTTGCGATACCTTCTGGATCACCGATTGCGTCCACTTCCACTACATAATCAACATCTGTTTGCGGTATACTAATCGGTGTATTTGGATAATCAGCTAAAGTATCAGTAATAGCTACAACTTGATCTGCATATTTGGCATCGATCATTGCATAACCTAATGAACCACAAGTAGCTTTTCCTTTTGTACCGTTAGCATTACCATATTCATCGGCACTTGGTACACCTAAAAAGGCTACGTCAATATGAATATCGCCAGCAGCAATAGCTCGCGCTCTGCCTCCGTGTGAGCGAATGACTACAGGATTTTCCATAATTCCTTCAGAAATTGCTGCGCCCACTTTATCACGTAAACCAGACGAAGTGACATTTGTTACCACGCCATTTTTAATATGGTCAATTAATGGTTCATGAACATTAGCAATCGAACTTGGCGCAATTGAAATGTCTTTAATGCCCATTTTTGCAATTTCATCCAATACCATATTCATTACATAATCGCCTTCACGAAAATGGTGATGGAAAGAAATCGTCATGCCGTCCTTTAAACCTGTTTTTTGGATGGCTTCTCGAATACTTTTTAATAATTTTTCATCATTTGGTTTTGCTGGTTTTATGTTACGACTTGCTTCTTGATATTCATTGATATGAGCAAGTTCTCCTTCATAAACACCAAATTTATCCGCATATTCTTGAGGAATATCTTTGCCAACATTATTTACTACCATAACTAAATATCCTCCTCTTTAATCATATTTGCAGCAATGGCTAAAGCAATCACACGTTCTGCACGTTCAACAACTGGTTTATCGACCATTTTACCGTTAACTGAAACAACACCTGAGCCTTTTTCTTGAGCTTCACGAAGTCCCCAGATGATTTCTTTCGCGTTTTGTACTTCTTCTTCTTTTGGTGCATAGATTTTATTGACTATTGGAATTTGACGCGGGTTGATCACTGATTTTCCGTCAAAACCAAGTTGTTTAATTTGTCGTACTTCACTTTCAAGTCCTTCAGGATTTTCAACATTAGAGTATACTGTATCAATTGCAGCAATACCAGCAGCTCTAGCACCATGTAAAATCATACTACGTGCAAAAAACAATTCTTTACCATCTGGGTAACGTTCTGTTTTTAGGTTAGTAACATAATCTTCCGCACCTAAGGCAATACCAATAAGTCGATCAGAACTTTTAGCAATATCCGGGGCGTTTAATACCCCTTCTGCGGATTCGATAGCTGCCATCATTTTCGTTGTGCCAACTTCGATATTATTTTGCTTTTCTACTTCTGTAATCACTTTTTCAACGTCAACAATATCTTGAGCTGTTTCAGTTTTAGGTAAACGGATCACGTCAATGCCTGCTAGTACCATAGCTTCAACGTCAAGTTCACCACCAGCATCTAATGCATTGATTCTAACAACAGTTTCTACTTGACTATAATCAAATGTACGCAAAGCATTGTGAACCAAAGTACGAGCGGAATCTTTTTCAGGCAATGAAACAGCATCTTCTAAATCAAACATAATTGAATCTGCCCCGTATAATGGCGCATCTCTTAACATTGCCGCATTTTGGCCCGGGACAAACATCATCGTTCTTCTTAAACGTTCCATGAGTCAATCTCCTTCCAATCATATTGCTCTTGTTTAGCCGCACGATGAGCAGCTGTAATCGTACGTGCTTGAATGGTACAATCTAATGCACCTTTATCTACTGCCGTAACTTTAACACCTTGGATCTCCAAATTTTCTAAGGTATCTGTAATCACTTGACGAATTTTACGACCGAATTGTTTTTCAACACTGCTATCCAAATCGATTTGAATTTCAGTTGTATCAACAGGTTGAATAGTGATTTGAATATCACTAGACTCCATTGTTCCACTTACTGCATTTTGTAAAACTTTCACTTTTTTCACCTCATCTAAAATTTTTTTCTAAATAATCATACGTCGTTTTGGGCAAAAAATCTAATAGTAACGTTTCATTTTGTTCTGCTATTGCTTTGCGAACTTTGGTTGCTGAGATGACTGAGCCGTGAACCTCTTTTCTAGGCAAAATAACCAACGTTAAATCATCGCTAAAGATTTCTTTCATTGCTTGGTTATACACTTCAGTCACCTTAGAATAAGGTTCTTCTCCTACATAACGCACATTTATCTCTAAGGCCGGCGCAATTTTTTCTTTAAAAATTTGTGCATCTAGTCTAGCTTGTGTCTTGGCTACCGTTAATTCGGCCTTATCTTTTAAAAAGTAAGCTGGAAAAGTCGCTTGCGACACAAGATATTTTCTTGTAGGAAAGACAGTTACATTACTCAAATGACTGACACCTGCTTCGACCATTTTCACTCTATCTTTTGTGGAAAATTCAGAATGATCCTCTGACAAAACAAACACATAAACTTGGTCATTTCTTTGTGCGGCATATTCAACTAAATACTGATGTCCTTTGGTAAAAGGGTTAGCATTCATTACGATTCCTACACCTTTTCCCGCTTTTTTATTGTCTTGCAAACGTTGTAGATAAGACAAAAAGTCATCAGGGCCTTGTTCCATAAACAAGACATCATTATTGGCGACAATTTTCTTAAAGCCCAACGAGCGAAAAACGTTTTCTTTTTCTGGTTTAGTATATAAAAAGTAATGATAGTATCCATTTTCGTTCATTTTTTCGATCAAAGCTGTTAAAATTTGTGTTAGTAGGTTTTCTGCTTGATAGTCCTTACAGACAGCCACGCACTTAATAATATTTTCAGCAAAAGAGCCTGTGGCAATTAATCTTTTATCGTCATAGATACCTACTGTATAATCAAGCGTTTCTCCTGTTTGAAGACCTGCTTTTTCCATAAGGTTACGCCAATCTTCAAACCCTTTTTTATCTTTATCCAACCAGATACGTTTACTTATATACTTATTATTCATTACCTTCATCCCCTTTTGAACATGTACATTTGGGAAGAAAATAAAACTTTTGACAGCTGCAATACATTCTTACTAATTTTTATAAAGATTGCACTTTTTTATTTCAACCAAATTCTAACGGAAAGCTTAGCCTTATGATACCAAGCGATTATAGGAAAGCTATAGTAACAGAAACAAGACTTGTGATTTATATAACGATTAATTTAAACGCTGCATAGAAAGCTCCTCTCTAAAATTACTCACATCTCCATTATAGGAAAAGTTTACAAAATTTGTAGGCAAAAAGGGCAATAAAATTGTTCTTTTCGTGTTCCTAGCCATAAAAAAACATAAAAAGTACTAAATAAGCATAAAATATAAAAAATTTCTTCCCTTCACCTCATTTTTAAACTAATAAAATGAAGTTATTACCCCAACACCTTTTTTTATGGTAAAATAAAGGAAAACAACTTTTAAGCGAATCACTTAAAAATCGAGGAGGAATAACGGTGGGTCCTATTGTCAGTGCAATAAAATGTAACCTTGACCTAACACAAAATAAGCCTTTAAAAATAGCCGTTTATGAAGCTTTACGTAAAACGATTATTTTAGGTGATATTCCAGCCGGAAAAAGAATCAATGAAAAAGAATTATCGGAGGAACTAAATTTCAGTCGGACCCCTATCCGTTTTGCATTACAAAAACTGGTAAAAGAACAGCTAGTCGAACACGTCCCTCGCATTGGCATTGTTGTCAAAGGAATTAGTATAAAAGATGCTTATGAAATTTATGATATACGTAAGGCCCTAGATACCTTAGCAACGATCAGAGCAATGGAACGAATGGACGAGCAGGATTTTGACGAACTAGAACAATTACTAGAACGCGGCGAATATTATAATCAAACCGACCAAGTCGACGACCTATTACAAAACTTTTCTGATTTTAACGAGTTTATTTATGAAAAAAGCCAAATGTTACGTTTAAAAGAAATTGTAACGAATTTACAAACTTATCTCGTCTACTTTCGTGACATTTCTATTCGTGCTTCAGCTAGAAGAAGTTTAGCGTTAAACGAACACTGGCTTATTTATCGCGGAATGAAAAATCAAGATGTGGAACAGATCACCTTAATCACACATGAACATATCGATCGTTCATTACAATTTATTCTAAAAGAAATGGAAAGAAGAAAGATTGAATAACTCATTATCAACACAAATCGCTCGTTTTGCAACAAAGTCCCTTTATTACGAAGTAGCTATTTCACCAAAACCTGGTCTTGTAGATCGTTTTGATAACGGAGCCCATAAAGACATGGACTTTTTTACATTTATTAATAGTATTGAGAGTTTAGCCCCCCACTTTCAAAAATATTTGCAATTAGGTTTCCAGCATAATGCTGATTTAACAAGCCTTTTTGATGAATTACGTCAAGAAGGAATCAAAGCTGAAAAAGATATGTTACTAGCCACAAACAACGTAAACACTCACAAAGGCGCTAATTTTTCATTTGCTGTTTTATTGGGTGCCACAGGTTTTCATATGAAAACTCATTCGTTGCCTTTTTCGCCTGCAGACAGTCAAACTGTCTTAAATTTAGTTGCACAAATGACCCAAGATTTAGCTCAGCAGGACTTTTATCAAGTGACACAAAAAAAGCAACTAACGCATGGTGAAAAATTATATATTGAAACTGGAACACTGGGAGTTCGTGGCGAAGCTGCTAAAGGATATCCTGCCCTAACAAATTTATTACTGCCTTTTTTGCGAGAACACGCTAAACAAGAAAGTACGGAAATATTACTATTGCGCAGTTTAATTTTATTAATGAGCCAATTAGAAGATAGTAATCTTTTACATCGGGGTGGCATTTCTGGATGGCAAGAAGTAAAACAAGAAGCCTTCACTATTCACCAAGCCAAATTAAGTAAAACCGCTTTTAAACAAACGTTAGAAAATTTCAATCAAAAACTTATCGAAAAAAATTTGAGCCCTGGTGGTGCAGCTGATTTGTTAAGTTTGGGCATTTATTTTGGTTTCTTAGAAAATATTCTTTAGTTCTTTCACTTCTATAAAAACCCATCAATTTCTTTGTACAAAGAGTTGATGGGTTTTTGTAATAAACTACAATAATATGGAAAATAAAACACTAGCAAGTACTAATATAATCGCGCCACCTAAACGACTGGATAATTGGGCATAAGCAATTAATTCCATACGGTTGGCTGCGCCTAGTACCGCTAAGTCTCCAGAACCGCCACGGTTTGCCATACACAAACCAGCAGTAACTGCAGTATCGATTGGATAAAAACCAACTAAGTATCCAACAAGTCCAGAACCAAGAACTGCACCGATAATAATAAACAAGGAAACAACAATATTGTAGAAGGTAATTGCTGCCAGCAACTCATTCAAGTCCAAATCAACACCCACACCTACCATAATCAGTAATGTTAAGTGTTTGGTAAAGAAGGTTTGCAAACGTTTTGCTCCCATACGAACATTTTTTGGAATAACACCAAAAGCACAAAGTAAAACGACAAAAATAACCATATAAGCTAGTTCATGAATAGGGAAACCAAAAATCTCTGGCAATAATACTGTACTAAACAACAGGCCTACTGTATAAGAACCAAGGCCAAGCATTAAACCAGAAGCAACGTCTGCAAGAGACGGTGTATATTCTTCATCTGCAATATCGTCTTCTTCAGTACCGCGAATCAAAGTTTTTCCATCGCCTGTTAATTTAGGAAAGACTTGTCCAAGTTTGTTTAATAACGCCGCTGCAAAAATTGCAAAGATATTTCCGACAGTTAAGATAATAATCGCAAAACTATAGTAGACATCACTTCCTTCACCTGTAATATCCGAATAAATTTCAGATAATGGAATCGCACCACCACCATTCCCACCACCCATAATAGGAAGGGTATAGTGCGTAACCAGTTCGCCTGGGCTAATGCCAAAGAACATGCCCCCTACAATAGCTAGTAGGATCGCTCCCACAAAACCGCCGAGGATTGCTGGAAAATAACCAGCAAAACTTCTTATCAAGATATTTCTTTCTAGCGATAACACAGAACCCGTGATTAATACCACAATATAAAACGTCAAGAAATTAATTTCACTCGTAAAATTATCAATTGAAGTGACATAATCCAATGGGATCAAACTATATGTGCCAATCACAGACGAACCCAGAAACGCTAATAGGATTCCTCCTCCGATATACTTATTCCATATTGGCAAGCGTTTGCCAAGTTCATTTAAGGGAATACCAATCGCCAGCATTAAAGCAAAGGTGCTTGGCATATCTGTTCCCAATCCTCTCATAAACATGGTCCCAAGGATAATTAAACAAACGACAATTGTTATATACCAAGGTGCACCATATAATTTTAACCCTTTCTTTTTCTCATTATTAGCCATAAATTTCCCTCTCCTTATTCATTAACAATTTATTTACCCAAAAAATAATCATCTGCCCCCACTTTCTATAGAAAATATAACATAAATAAATTTATTGCTTTGCTTAAGCATAAACTTATAATAGAGCATTAGGTAAGCGGATTCAATCATTGTTTTTAAAAATACACTAAAAAAACACTTCGCCCTCTTGCATATGTTGTGAAAACTGCAATGATGCTTTTTTATCTTATTATTTTATTTTTACAGATGGAATACTATATCGGACAAAAAATAACATTTGAATAACAAGTACGCAGATATAAAAAATCCTCTAAAATTTTAATCTTATTTTTAACCAGGTCTAAAATAAAGAAACCGTCCTTGTAAGGACGGTTTCAGACTGTAGACAAAGTCCATATTTTGGATGCAATCTACAGTCTTTTTTTGTATAATAGTATTGTAAGCGAATTCAAAGGAGATGAAATACATTGATGACTAAACACCCCATGACTGGACGCCATCAAGTGGCAATGATTACTGTTGACGATTTAGTGCCTAGCGACCATCTTGTACGTAAAATTGACCAAGCGATTTCTTTTGAATTTATTTATCCCATTGTTGAATCCACTTATTCTTCTCTAGGTCGTCCAAGTATTGATCCTGTGATTTTGGTTAAGTTCGTTTTACTCCAGTATCTTTTTGGGATTCGTTCTATGCGCCAAACAATCAAAGAAGTGGATACTAATATGGCTTATCGTTGGTTCTTAGGGTTTGATTTTACGGAAAAAGTTCCTCACTTTTCTACCTTCGGTAAAAATTATGCTCGACGATTTCGAGAAACCACATTATTTGAAGATCTTTTTTCTCATATTCTTGAACAAGCCGTTAAAGCAGGGTTCCTTACTGAAGACAACTTATATATGGATTCCACTCATGTGAAGGCAAATGCGAATAAACATCGATTTAATAAAGAATTAACTCGTACCGAGGCTAGGTTCTACCAAAAAGAATTAGAAAAAGAAATCAATGATCAACGGATTCAAGCTGGAAAAAAGCCTTTTACTTGGGACGGTGAAGAAGAGGCCAAAGTAAAGAAAATCAGTCGAACGGATCCGGAGAGCGGTTATTACGTAAAGAGTGAACGTGAAAAGCAATTTGCTTACTCTGCTCATACAGTGTGTGAGGATCACGGTTTCGTTTTAGATTGTAAGGTAACACCGGGAAATATCCATGACAGCCAAGTAGCGATTTCATTATTGGAAAAAGTACGAAAAACTTTCCCCAAAGCGAAAGTAGTTGCGGCAGACGCAGGATATAAAACACCTGCAATTGCTCACTATTTAATCGAAAAACAGTTACGGCCCGTTCTTCCCTACACTCGGCCTCGGGGAAAGAAAGAGTTATTCCATAAAAAAGATTTTGTTTATGATGAATACTATGATTGTTACTTGTGCCCTGCTGATCAAATCCTGACTTTTTCAACAATTACTCGTGAAGGTTACCGAGAATATAAATCATCTCCGGAAATTTGTAAACAATGTCCCATGTTAGCCCAATGTACGCGAAGTCGGTCCTGTCAGAAAGTCGTGACACGACATGTCTGGCAAGAGGATTTAGATATCGCAGAAGAATTACGCTTTACGAAGACGAATAAAGCAATCTATCAACGACGAAAAGAAACAATTGAACGTGTCTTTGCAGACGCGAAAGAAAAGCATGGTTTGCGGTGGACGAAATATCGCTCGTTAGAAAAAGTCACCGTTCATACGATGCTTACGTTTGCTGCAATGAATCTTAAAAAATTAGCAACGTGGATCGCTAAAGGCGCTACGCCTTTATTTTTTTGCTTATTTTTATCAAAAAAAAGACAAATCGGCTGTTTCTTCCTTAAAATTAAGGAGATTCATCCGATTTGTCTACAGTCTGAAACCGTCCTTGTAAGGACGGTTTCTTTTCTTCTGACTAAAGTCATCTATTATAATAGTATGGAGAATAATACACTAGCAATAACTAAGATAATCGCGCCACCTAAACGGCTAGATAACTGCGCATAAGCAATTAGATCCATACGGTTGGCTGCCCCTAATACCGCTAAGTCTCCAGAACCACCACGGTTTGCCATACACAAACCAGCAGTAACTGCTGTATCGATTGGATAAAATCCAACTAGGTAACCAACAATACCTGAGCCCAGGATTGCGCCTATGATAATAAACAAGGAAACAACAATATTTGAGACAGTGATTGCTGAAAGCAGCTCATTCAAGTCAAGATCAGCACCTACACCTACCATAATAAGTAATGTTAAGTGTTTGGTAAAGAAAGTTTGTAGACGTTTAGCACCCATACGTACATTCTTTGGAATAATACCAAAAGCACAAAGTAAAACAACAAAAATAACCATATAAGCTAATTCATGAATAGGGAAACCAAAGATTTCAGGTAACAATACTTTACTAAATAAAAGACCAACGGTATAAGAACCTAATCCAAGAAATAGACCAGATGCAATATCTGCTAATGTTGGCGTATATTCTTCCTCAGAAGAGCCTTTTTCCTCAGTGCCACGAATCAAAGTTTTTCCATCGCCTGTTAATTTAGGAAAGGCTTGTCCTAATTTGTTCAATAAAGCTGCACCGAAAATCGCAAAAATATTTCCGACAGTTAAGATAATAATTGCAAAACTATAATAGACTTCGCTTCCTTCGCCGGTAATCCCTGCGTAAACTTCTGATAAAGGAATTGCACCGCCGCCGTTTCCACCGCCCATAATAGGTAGTGCGTAATGAGTGATAAGTTCACTTGGACTAATACCAAAAAACATGCCACCAACAATAGCCAGTAGTATCGCTCCTACAAAACCGCCGAGGATTGCTGGAAAATAACCAGCAAAACTTCTTAGCAAGATATTTCTTTCTAGAGATAGCACCGAACCTGTAATCAATACTACGATATAAAAGGTCAAGAAGTTTGTTTCACCAGTGAAATTATCAATTGATGTGATATATTCTGATGGAATTAAGTTATAAGTGCCAATTACAGACATTCCTAGAAATGCTAAAAGAATTCCGCCGCCAATATATTTATTCCAAATCGGCAAACGTTGTCCAATTTCATATAAAGGGATACCTAAAGCTAACATTAAAGCAAAAGTACTTGGCATGTCCGTTCCAAGACCACCTGCATACATCGTCGCAAGAATTAACAAACAGACGATAATTGTTATATACCAGGGGGCGCCATATAATTTTAACCCTTTCTTTTTCTCATCATTACTCATAATTTTCGCTCTCCTCCTATGTAAATTAATATATTGCTTAGTTGTTATGCGTAACTACTTCGACAATAATAAATTATGCGACAACCGGTTTCAACAATTTTCCGGAAAAAGTACACTTAAAAAACACTAATTCACTTTCATTTTACTTTGAAATTTGAAAGTATAAAAGGGAATTATGCTTACACATATAAAATATGTATTTAAAGTGTTTTTTTCGGTCATGCTGGTTGACTCGGCTTAGTTAACACGTAAAATGAAAGTATATGCGTTAGTATTTTAATAAATGTCAGAAACAAAAAAATGGAGGTAGAAAAAAGGCTATGAGTAATAATAAAACCATTAATTTTATGGAAACCGTACTAAGAGATGCTCACCAAAGTCTAATGGCGACAAGAATGTCGACAGATGATATGTTACCCATTGTGGAAAAATTAGACCAAGTTGGCTATACATCTTTAGAGTGTTGGGGCGGCGCTACATATGATGCTGCGATTCGTTATTTAAACGAAGATCCTTGGCAAAGATTACGTGAGATCCGTAAAAGAGCTAAAAACACTAAACTTCAAATGCTATTAAGGGGACAAAATTTACTAGGTTATCGGAACTATGCCGATGATGTGGTTGAAAGTTTTGTTGCTAAAGCAGCTGAAGCCGGAATTGATATCTTTCGTATTTTTGACGCATTAAATGATACAAGAAATTTAGAAACTTCTCTTAAAGCAGTAAAAAAAGCTAATAAACATGCACAATTAGTCCTTTGTTACACGATCAGTCCAGTGCATACAGTCGATTATTATAGTAAACTTGCCCAAAAACTAGTTGATATGGGTGCGGATTCTATTTGTGTCAAGGACATGGCTGGCATTATGACACCAGAAGTTGCTAAAGAATTGGTCACTGAGCTGAAAAAAGTAACAGACATTCCAATTGAAATTCACACACATGCTACTAGCGGGACTTCAGAAATGACTTATTTAGCTTCTGTTGAAGCAGGTGCTGATATTATTGATACAGCTATTTCACCCTTTGCAAGTGGTACTAGCCAGCCCGCTTCAGAAACTATGGCCTATGTCTTAAAAGAATATGGCTACAATTTAAATGTTGATTTAGATACAATGGAAGAAGTAGCAGAATACTTCAAACCTATCAAACAAAAATATATTGATGAAGGAATCTTTGATTACAAGATGATGGATGTAGAACCTAAAGCTTTATTTTACCAAGTACCTGGTGGAATGCTATCCAACCTCTATTCTCAGCTTAAACAAGCCAATGCTACTGGTAAGTATGATGAGGTATTAAAAGAAGTTCCCGCTGTACGCAAGGATTTAGGCTATCCTCCATTAGTTACACCAATGAGTCAAATGGTCGGCACACAAGCGGTGTTTAACGTTATTGCTAATGAACGTTATAAAATGGTGCCAAATGAAATCAAAAGTTATCTTCGCGGAGAATATGGACAAGCTCCTGCTGCTGTAGATAAAACTGTACAAGAAAATATTATCGGCGATGAAAAAGTAATGACAGATCGCCCTGCCGATCATCTAGAACCAGAAATGGAATCATTAGCAGCCGAATTAGGTGATCTAGCTAAAACTGAAGAAGACGTATTGACTTATGCGTTATTCCCACAAGTTGGTTTAACTTATTTGAAAAACAAATATGCTAGTAAAACAGATGAGAAAAACGATGGTGTTACAAAGATTAAAGTAAGCAAGGTATAAATAAGAGAGGGTGTCAAAATGACAAACTTTACAATAATGGACGGACTCATGCTAATGATAGTAGCAATGGCTGCTGTATTTGCTGTATTAATGGGTTTATGGGGTCTTTTAGTTATCGTTAGAAAATTAACGATAGAAAAAGAAAATAACCAACCCCTTCCTACTAGTAACCAAGCAGCTTCATCCGTAAGTCAAGAAAAAAGCACAGAGGAAACTTCTGAACAAGGAACAATTCCTCCGGAAAAAGTTGCACTTATTATGAGTCTATTAGTTGATAAACATAAAAGAGATAAAAATTAATTATTAAATGGAGGAATTAAAGTGAATAATTACGAAGTAGAAATTGATGGGAAATTATATAGAGTAACGATAGAAGAAATTAGCGAAAGCCAGCGCAGTGAACCAAAAGAGGCTAAACAAGCAGCCCAAACACAAAGCCAGCCACAGCAATCACAAGAACAAACACAAGCTTCTCCTGCCCCTGCAGCATCAGGTAGCGGAGAAAGTGTGACTGCCCCAATGCCTGGAAATATTTATAAAGTACAAGCAAAAGCTGGACAAGCTGTAAAAGAAGGAGAAACAGTTGTTGTTTTAGAAGCTATGAAAATGGAGAATGAAATTGTCGCACCAAAAGATGGTACAATTTCTAGCGTTAATGTATCTGAAGGTCAATCTGTTGAGGCAGACGATATTTTATTTGAATTATAATTTCTGAGGAGGTTCCAAAAATATGTTAGATATATTGAATGAATTGGTTCAAAGCTCAGGAATACTTGGTATGACTTATAAGGAATTTATTATGATCATCGTCTCTCTTATTTTCTTATACTTAGCTGTTCGAAAAGGGTATGAACCATATCTGTTAATACCAATTGCTTTTGGTATATTACTAGTCAATCTACCTTTAAGTGGGTTGATGGATCCACCAGCAAATGGTGAATCGGGAGGACTTTTATATTATCTTTATGAAGGGATTGATTTAGGGATATATCCTCCATTGATCTTTTTATGTTTAGGAGCTTCGACTGATTTTGGTCCGCTTTTGGCAAATCCTAAAACTTTATTACTAGGAGGCGCAGCACAATTTGGAATTTTCAGTGCCTTCTTCTTAGCAATTGTTGCCGGAATGTCTCCAGAAGAAGCAGCTTCTGTTGGAATTATTGGTGGAGCTGACGGACCTACAGCCATTTATATTACAAGTCAATTAGCAGATCATATATTACCTGCGATTGCTTTAGCTGCTTACTCATATATGGCTTTAGTTCCTATTATACAGCCGCCTCTTATGAACTTACTCACGACGGAAGAAGAACGCAAAGTTAAAATGGAACAATTGCGTACAGTATCCAAAAAAGAAAAGATCTTATTTCCAATTATTACTACGCTTTTCGTTAGTTTGCTGATTCCTTCAGCAACAACTTTGATTGGGATGCTGATGTTAGGAAATATTATCCGTGAAAGTGGCCAAGTTCCTAAACTAACTGAAACCTTACAAAATTCTTTTATGTATATTGTTACAATCATTCTTGGCGTTTCAGTAGGAGCAAAAGCTACAGGAGAAACCTTTTTAAGCTGGTCAACAATTGTTATCACTATATTAGGTTTGATCGCCTTTGCAGTGGGTACGATTTCTGGCCTATTGATAGGAAAACTTATGTATAAGATGACTAACGGACAAATTAACCCTTTGATTGGTGCAGCAGGTGTATCAGCTGTTCCGATGGCTGCTCGTGTAGTCCAAAAAGAAGGAATTAAAAATAATCCAAACAATTATCTTTTAATGCATGCAATGAGTCCTAACGTCGCTGGTGTAATCGGCTCTGCTGTTACTGCAGGCGTCTTGTTATCCTTCTTTGGATAAAACTTGTTTAAAATAATATTTGCTAAAAAACTGCTAGTAAAGTTTATGTTACTAGCAGTTTTTTTGATTAAATTTAAAGTTTGAAATAATTGAGTTCAATTTTTTACTGAATAAGCTGGCCTAACCATTGAATCAGTCTTTGCCACATTGTCATTAGAAAATGATAAAAACGTTCAGAAATATTGTCTACATTAAAAATATTACCGATTTGGTCCACTATATTAGCAACTTCGATTCGATAAACCCAAAGTAAAAAAATAAAAAGTACAAGTGCTATAAAACGTGAAAAACAGCTTCTTGCTCGCATAATCCACGCTAAAAGAAAAATTCCAATAGCAAAAGCAATAAGTGTCTCCATATAGACGCCTCCTCATCTCTATTTATTATGATATACGTTCAAACAAAAAACATCCACCTTTAGCCGTATTTAAATAGCTAACTTTATATCTTCTATTTCAAATAACTAACAAAACCACCTAATAGCCTATTTTTCCATTTCTTCGAGCTATCGCTACTCATTCAACATTGGTTTCTCATTTTCCTATACTATCGTCTTTTTTCTATATATTATTTTTTATAAATAAAAAGCAAAAACCATCGAGTGATGATTTTTGCTTTTATTACTCTTTGCCATCTAAAATGTTCAATCGTACTTTTTTACGATCGTCAGTTTTCACACTATAAACAATGGTTCGAATTGCTTTGGCAATACGTCCTTGTTTACCAATGATTCGTCCAACATCAACTGGCGCAACAGATAAATTATATTCGAAAAATTTATCAGTTTCATCAATTTCGACTGACACTTGATCAGGCTGGGTAACTAAGGGACGAACGATCGTTAAGACCAAATCGGTCAAATCTGTCATAGTTAGTCACCTTATTTCTTAGCGTTTTTTGCGTCATGATGCTTTTTCATAATTCCTTCTTTAGAAAGGATATTACGAACAGTATCAGATGGTTGCGCACCTTTGGCTAACCAATTCAATACAGCATCTTCTTCAATTTTCACTTCGCTTGGTTCTCTCAATGGGTTATAAGTACCCACAGTTTCAATAAAGCGACCATCACGTGGTGAACGTGAGTCTGCTACTACAATACGGTAAGTTGGGCGTTTGTTATCTCCCATACGTTTTAAACGAATTTTTACTGCCAATTTTACACCTCCATTAATTTTGATCACAAAATGTAGTCTAACAGTTTTTACATACAGTGTAAAGAGTTTTTTCTTTACAGACTAATTTTTTTATATAAAATACATGCATTTTCTTTGCAAAATATACTAACTTTTTGTAAGATATTATTTGTAAAGAAACTTACGAAAAATAAGTAAATAAATTGACATTTTTATTCTTTTGTTTTAACTTATTAATTGTAAGTAAAATTACGAACTAATTTAAAGGAGAATATTTTTATGACGAAAATTTCAATTATCTATTACAGTTCCACAGGTACGAACTATCAATTAGCACAATGGGCAAAAGAAGCGGTTGAAAGCGTCGGTGCTGAAGCACGTTTAGTTAAAGCACCTGAATTAGCGCCAGATTTTGCAATAGATGCAAACCCTGCTTGGAGAACTCACTATGATGCAACACAAGGTGTCCCAGAAGTAACTTCAGAAGATATTAAATGGGCGGACGGCCTCATCTTTAGCGTTCCTTCACGCTTTGGCGTAATGGCTGCACAAATGAAGCAATTCATTGATACACAAGGTGGAATATGGGCAAGTGGTGAAACTGCAAATAAAGTTGTAACGGGTATGACTTCAGCTCATAACGCTCATGGCGGACAAGAAGCTACACTTCTATCCCTTTATATTCAAATGATGCACTGGGGAGCTATTATTGCAGCACCTGGTTATACTCAACCTGAATATACTACTGCTGGAGGTAACCCTTATGGCACTTCAGTAACTGTTGATGATAATGGTGATATGATAGAAGATGTTGAAGCCGCTGTGAAAAAACAAGCCCGCAATGTCGTAGATATTGCTGGAAGAGTTAACGGATAAAAAATGGCTTTTGCAACAAAAAGCTTTGGTCAGATTAAAATCTGCCAAAGCTTTTTTTCATTTTAAAGTTTGTCATAATCGTCATATAAAAACTCTACTTCAATTAACTTTTTATTTTCAATCCACGATAACGATCAATTGCAGCACAAAGTTCTTGTTTACGTGGTAAAGCTAAATTCCCAGGATGACCATCATAGGGAGAAATTGCGTCTAATCCAAAACGATCAATATAATCATAAACTTGATCTACAGCCTGCGTAAGTGTTCTTTGTTCATTTAGTAATTCTTTTTGGAAAAAATCAATCATCATCGCTATACAGTTGGCTTGACTGTCATCAACAAGTTGTTCTAAGCCGGAAATATCAATCGGTTCACGCCCGTATAAAATGGCATGTTTTCCTTGTGATTTCAAGCGCGCATCTTTTCCCTTCTTAGAAAAACTAGATTTTAAAGGAATTCTTGCTGGTATCTCGCCAAATTGACTATCGGTCAATTTCTCCCTTTGATATCCAGCAGAAGTTGCAATATCTTTGGCAGTTTTTGTCACATCTTTAAGATGATATTCATCCATCATAAGGATTTGATCAGCTTCTTCAAAATAGTCTCCTGAACCACCTACAATAAGTATGGTAGATACACCTAATGTATCATATAGTGGGCTTACTTTATCGGTAAATGGTGTAATGGGTTCTTTATTCGGTGCAACTAATTGCTGCATCCTACCATCGCGAATCATAAAATTAGTAGCAGAAGTGTCTTCATCGATCAACAATAAAGAAGACTGAGCTTCCAAAGCTTCCATTACATTAGCCGCTTGAGAAGTACTGCCACTAGCATTTTCTGTGGTAAACTGTGTCGTATCTTTTTTAGCTGGTAAATTATTAATGAAAGCACTAATGTTTACTTTTTCAATATTGCGACCATCTTCAGCCCGTACTTTAACAGCATCTTGACGTGTGATCACCATTTCTCTACCATCGCCGGCAATGTGATGATAAACGCCACGTTCCAAAGCTTGTAAAAGCGTAGATTTCCCGTGGAAACCTCCTCCCACAATCAAAGTCACACCTTCTGGGATTCCCATCCCTGTAACAGTCTGCCCACTGGATAGATCCAAAGTAATCGCAAAATTTTCCGGACTGGTAAATAGGATCGCATCTTTTAACGGCCTATCAGAAACACCACTTTGCCGTGGCAAAATAGATCCATTCGCCACAAAAGCTACTAATTTTTTTCGAGCTAATTCTTCTCTAATATATACCTGGTCTAACATCAATGTCACTTGTTTTTTTAGTACTTTCTGATCTAGATTACGGTAAAACAGCGCTTGTTCAACAACTTGTGGCAGGACTTTATTAAAAATGTGAGCCGCTGTTTTTCCTAAAATTTTTCTGCCAGCAGCAGGTAAACCGACTTCAAAACGAACTTCTATTGAATCATCATTAATGGATACCGAAGTTCTTTCTAAAATTTCCTGTCCACAACGATCTATAAAAACTTTACCGTTGGTCCCAGCACCTTTCACCGCTTGATTGAAAGGCTGTAATTTTTTAAAAAAGTTTCTTGTCAAAAAATCTGAAACAGCGATTTTTTTATATTTTGAATCAAGCCATTCATCAGGGATACCAAGAACACTTCGATCAACAATAATCCGTGCTTTGGTTGGTGGGGCATAGGGATCAACTTGAACATGATCAATAGACAGTTGGTAGTTATCAAACTGATAACTACCTTGCGTGCGTTTGTAGGCACCATATTTTTGCCCATCTAGTGATTTTAATAAACTTTCAAATTCCGTTGCTTTTTTCATTTAGAAAAGCTCCTTTAGCATTTGCATCATTTTAGCTATTGCTTAAATATATCATATACACAATCTAACGGGGCGTATTATAATTTGAATATAGCCAAACGTCAAATCTAAATGTTGGCTAGTACAAAGGCAAATGCTTATAAAAATAACGAAATAGCCGTTGACTATTTCGTTATCTCTACTCTATTATTTGTTATTACCAGAATCACTATCTTGTGATTCATCTTTTTGTTCATCAACTTGCTCATTTACTTTGTCTGCTGCTTTATCAGCAGCTTCTTGAGCCTTATCTTTTGCTTTACCGAGACCTTGTTGTGCTTTCCCTTTTAGTTCTTCAGTACTATCACCTGTTACTTTTCCTTTTGCCTCGGTGAATTTCCCTTTTAAATCATCTTTATTTGTACTCATCACATCGTCTCCTTTCTGATACTGTTATAATATCATGCTTTATTGAACACGACAAACAAAAAGGTGTTATCATTTCTTAAAAAGCTAAAATACTTCTACTTCTATTTCTTTTTCTTCTTCTTTTTCTTCTTCTTATTTTTTTTCATCGAACGGTTCATTGCCATTTTGCCAATTTTTCCCTTAACACCGCCGCCGAGCATCTGATCCATACCCGGGATGCTATCCATGTTTCCTTTAGACATTTGCTGCATCATCTTACGAGACTCTTTAAACTGTTTGATCATACGGTTGACCTCGATCACGCTATTTCCTGAACCAGCAGCGATCCGTCGTCTACGACTTGGATTCAATAGATCAGGATCTTCACGTTCAGCAGGCGTCATGGAATAAACCATCGCTTTTTTACGTTCCATATCCTTAGGATCAAATTGCACATTGTCTATTCCCGGCATTTGATTCATCCCTGGGATCATTTTCATGATATCTTCCATCGAGCCCATATTAGATAGCTGATCCATTTGTTCAATAAAATCATTGAAATCAAATGTATTTTCTCGCATTTTTTCAGCCATCTCTTCGGCTCTTTGTTCATCATAATCTTGCTGCGCTTTTTCAATCAGAGTCAGCATATCACCCATGCCTAATATTCGACTAGACATCCGATCAGGGTGAAATACTTCCATATCAGTTAATTTTTCACCTATCCCGGTAAACTTAATCGGTGCGCCGGTGACAGAGCGAATCGATAGCGCCGCACCACCACGTGTATCGCCATCTAGTTTGGTAATAACAACTCCTGAAATGCCTAATTGTTCATTAAAACTTTCAGCAACATTAACGGCATCTTGTCCTGTCATGGCATCAACAACCAGTAAAATTTCATTAGGTTGCGCAACATCTTTAATATCCTGTAATTCTTCCATTAGCGCTTCGTCAACATGCAAACGTCCGGCCGTATCAATAAGTACATAGTCGTTTTTCTTTTCATGGGCCAGTTCCATCCCTTGTCTAACGATTTCTACCGGGCTTTCTTCAGTTCCCATTTCAAATACTGGTACGTCTAATTGTTGACCTAGTACTTTCAATTGGTCAACAGCTGCCGGACGATAAACGTCACCTGCGATCATCATAGGACGCGCGTTTTCATTTTTTATCAAGTGATTAGCTAGTTTACCAGCAAATGTAGTTTTCCCGGCACCTTGCAAACCAGCCATCATAATAACAGTAGGTATCTTCGGTGCTTTATTAAGACCTACCGCTTCAGAGCCAAGTGTTTTGGTCAACTCTTCATCAACGATTTTCACGATTTGTTGTGCAGGCGACAAACTTTCTAATACTTCTGCCCCCACCGCACGTTCACGAACGTTTTTAGTAAATTCTTTGACTACTTGTAAGTTAACATCGGCTTCTAGTAAAGCTAAGCGGATTTCCCGCATCATTTCTTTTACATCAGACTCCGAAATTTTCCCTTTTTTTCGCAGCTTTTTCATCGCTTGCTGCAGGCGGTCTGTTAAATTTTCAAATGCCATATATTGTTCCTTCCTTTATTCATCGATTTCTTGAATATCTTTTACTAAATTTATCAAAGTCTCATCTGCCGGATAATTTTGTTTTATATAATCAGTTAGCTGATCCAACAGCTCACTTCGGATCCTATAATCTGAATACATTGATAGTTTATATTCATAGTCTTCTAAAATCTTTTCTGTTCGTTTTATATTATCATACACAGCCTGACGGCTCACGTTAAATTCTTCGGCAATTTCTCCTAAGGAAAAATCATCTGCATAATATAGTTCCATATAATTCATTTGTTTTTTTGTCAACAATGTGGCGTAGAATTCAAAAAGTGTATTCATACGGTTTGTTTTTTCAATTTCCATTTCATTCATCTCCGCCTAATTATTGCTATTGTCTCAGAGTTGAAACAGGTAGAAATTTTTCCGAGAAAGCCATTTGTCTATTCCTCTAAAAATAAATTTCTCTTTCTATCCAAGCCGCCTACTATTATACCATTTTATGTACTATTGCAATAGTCCTTTTATCCATTCCTGAAATAAAGCTATATTTTTTAACAATCCTGTTGCCTGGAAAAAGAAAAGAATCAAACAATTTAGATTTACTCAAAGCAAACACCAAATTGTTCGATTCTACTTTTACCCATTACTCGGCTTTATTGTATTGCATATAATGTTCAATACGTTTTATCGCTTCTTCTAAATCTTGCATACTAGCTGCATAACTCAGCCGTACGTAGCCCTCTCCGCCTACGCCAAAAGCAGCACCAGGAATAATTGCTAAGCTTTCTTTTTCAGCCAAGTCTACACAAAATTCCATCGAGTCTTGGATATAACCTTCTGGAATTTTTGCAAAAATATAAAAAGCGCCAGTCGGTTTAGCTACTTCATAACCTAAACGATGTAGTTGCTCATAAATAAAGTCACGACGTTTGCGATATTCTTCTTTCATAGGTAAAGCATCATCAAATCCGTCAGTTAGTGCATTCACAGCGGCTAATTGTACCGAAGAGACTGCAGAAGTAACCAAATATTGATGGGTTTTTATAATTTGTTTAGTCAATTCTTCAGGCGCAAAAATCAAACCTAAACGCCAGCCGGTCATCGCATGGGACTTAGATAAACCATTAAGTAAAATCGTTTGTTCACGGAGATATTCGGCAATGGATACATGTTCTCCTTCATAAGTTAATTCACTATATACTTCATCACTAATGACAAAAACTGAATACTTTTTCAGTACGTCAGCTATAGCTTTAACTTCTCCACGAGAATAAGTCACACCTGTTGGATTACTTGGATAATTTAATACAATCGCTTTGATTTCATCGCCGTATTTTTGTAATGTTTCTTCTAACACTTCAGGTGAGAGAATAAAATCATTTACGCTTGTGTCAATGTAAACAGGCTCAGCTCCTGTTAAGGTAATAATAGGTTCGTAGCCGGGAAAAATTGGAGAAGGTATGATCACCTTATCACCAGCTTCTAAAACGCTTATTAAGCTTGCAGCGATCCCTTCTGTCACACCAACACTAACTAGTACTTCTGATTGGAAATCATAGGATAAATTATATTTATCATGAACAAACCGAGCAGCTGCTTTTCTAAGCTCGGCAATACCAGACATCCCTGTATAGTGACTGTAATTTTCTTTTATCGCATTAATTCCTGCCTGTTTAACATGCTCAGGCGTATTAAAATCCGGTTCACCTAATGTTAATTTCAAAATATTGGGTATCGTTGAAACACGTTCATCAAATTGACGGATCATAGAAACCGCGATTTGATCTAAACGTGGATTGAATCTTTGGGAAACATCTGCCATTTTTATCATTCCTTTAACATATACTTGTAATTCTAGTTGTTGCTATCCTATCATATATTTAGACCAAAAACGTAGAAAATTCAAAAATTTCTCATTTTTCTTTTAAAAAAAAGAGGCCGAAATAGAAATTTACAATTTTGTTTCTTTCAGTCTCTACATTCATTTTATTTTATATAAATTTTGTCTACTATTAAATGATCAGATAAGTGTTCGTTTTTATCCTGTTTACCCATAATTTCAGCGACAATATTTTGATTATTTGATTTTTGTCGCAATTGATAAACAATTTTCCCAGACTGTCTCAGCTCATTGATCATATCTGTTACACCGCCAAACCCAGTTTTTCTAGTAATAAAACCATTGGAAACCATACGCTCATCCAAAGTTTTTGCTGAAATACTGGAAGCTGTCATTAAACTGTTCTGTAAGCGTTGATATAATTCTTCTAAAGCTGTATCAACAAAGTGCTCTTGTTGTGTGCTTGAAAGATCAACAGACTCACCGCGTAACTCATCTAGCTCTTGTAGTAAGGTTTCATATTGATTTTGTGTAAGCATTACTCCCGCTACTTTTTCCCTATTAAATACATACACAGCAGTACCTGCTTGTTTGGCTTGGTCAAATACCTCCATAGGTGAGCGTTTTACTTCTGTAATAGAAGAAGTTGGCACTTCAAGCTTTTTTAATTCCATTGCACTGCCCTCCTTTTTTCATCAAATTTATTATAGCATAGGCAGCTAGGAGGTTTACAGTTTCAAGTAATAAAAAATGAAGAATGCTTGTTAACATCCTTCATTTTTTAACCTTAAACTGCTTTAGCTTTATATCCAGTATCGTTAATTTTTTCTGCAATCTGTTCACTATTAACCTGTCCTTCATCAAATTTAACTGTACCATTACTTCTTTTCAAATGAACCTTTACTTTTTGAATGCCCGGTAATTCATTAATCGCATTTTCAACACGTGCAACACAATGATCACAACTCATTCCTTCAATAGTAAACTTCTGCTTCATACTTTGTCTTCCTTTCCTTATTTATTCTTTACAGATACATTGCCCGGGAATACAATTACAAGCAATATCTGCTACTGCCGTTTTTTCCGATAAAACATCTTGGATATTGTCGATATCTTCTTGCGTCAATTCTGCCTCTGAAATCATATCAGCAATTGTGCTTCCAACCTTTTTAGCACATATATGTGAAAAGATATTTTCTGTCGCACTACGAACAGTCTCTTCTTCAGTAACTTTTGCCGTATAGACAAATTTTTTACCTAGCTGTTCGGTCTGTAAAATATCTTTTTTAACAAGTCTGCCTAATAATGTTTTTGTCGTCGCTAGCTTCCAGCCTTTGGAGCTGCTTAACAAATCATTGATCGTTTTTGCATCAGCACTTCCTTTAGTCCAAATGACGCGCATAACTTCCCATTCGGAATCGCTGATTTTAATAGGTTCTACCAATGTGTTCATAAGTCTGCTCCTCTCTTACTTAATAAGTTTACATCTGTAATCAGATTTTGTCAAAGGATTAATTTTCTTTCACAGTTATTTTAAATAAAAAAATTGGAAGTCTAATAATCAACTCCCAATTTTTTATTTTTTCTCATGTTTATTTTTATGTTTTGTCTTATTTAATATCTGTTGTCGGTGTCTGCGATTACCTACAAATTTCAATGTGTGCATTAATGGTTGTCGATTTTCACCAACTAAACCGATTAGTTCAATAAATAACTCTAAACCAAATAATGTACTGATCACAAGTAATATAATCGCCCAAGTACTAGCATAATTCATTAACAGTGCAATCAGAGCAAACACCATAGCTAAAGCATAAATCGTAAGGACTGCACCACGATGAGTAAAACCTAAAGAGAGCAAACGATGATGTAAATGCATTTTATCAGCTGATGAAATCGGCTTTTTATTAAAATAACGGCGTAACATCGCATAAACCGTATCAGTAATAGGAACGCCCAAAATAAACATAGGAGTCAAAACCGAAATAAATGTCGCATTTTTTAACCCTTGCAAAGAAAAAACAGAAATCATAAACCCTAAAAACAGAGCCCCAGTGTCTCCTAAAAATACCGTTGCCGGGTGAAAGTTATAAGGGAAAAAGCCGGCGATTGCAGCCACTAGAGAAAAAATCATGATCGCAAGTGGAACACCATTGGTTGGCAAAAAGAAATAACTAATTAGACCAATGGTTACTAAAGCAATCACTGCTATACCACAAGCCAAACCATCTAAACCGTCGATCAAATTGACTGCGTTGGTGATCGCCAGTATCCAAATAAGTGTCATAGGCAAACTCAACCAACCCAATTGAAAGGAACCCAAAAAAGGAATTGAAATCGTATTGATGGTGATATCTCCAATAAAATAAATCACCAAAGAAGCTGCAATGATCCCTAATGTTTTTTGCATTGGCGTTATCTCAAAGATATCATCAGCTAAACCTGTTAAAATGATAATAAAAGCAGCAATTAGCATGGGCAAAATCTGCTTTGCATCTAACATATCATTAAATTCCCAGACAATAGCCACAACAAATGAAATAAAAATACTTAATCCACCTGCTGTGGGCATCGTTTTCTCATTAATACGACGTTCTCCAGGACGGTCGACAGCGCCGATTTTAAAAGACAATAATTTAAGCAATGGCGTTAAGATAATTGACAAAAACATTGTCGCAAATAATTTTAATATAAATTGAAACGTGAAACCCATTCGTTTTTCTCGCTTTCATTCATCTTTTTTACTTCAGAAAATCTTGTCACTTTCTTTCAATTCGCCATTATAAAACTCTTCCATCGAAGCATTTAACACGCTACCTAAAATAATGATCATGGCTGCAAAATTTAGCCATAACATCAAAACAACAAAACTTCCGATAATTTGATAACCGCTTACGGTTGTCGCAAAATACCTTGCATATAAACCAAATACTTGTGACAATAATAACCAACCAACTGTCGCAAAAATTGCCCCGGGAAGGACTGAACGTAATTTCAACTTAACATTAGGTATCATCCAATAAATAATCGCCATTAATAGGAACAAAGCAACAAAAGTAAGTGGCCATTTTACTGTTTGGAATATATTTACAAATGAATCAGGGATTGCAAAAATCGGTTGTATAGCGTCCAACAGCACTTGCCCTGCACCAATAATAAGTGATAAAGCAACCATTGCAAACAAGAAGAGAATCAAAACAAGTACAGAAAGAATTCTCGCAACAATACCTGCACGTTGTTCGACCCCTAAACTTTTGTTCATCGCTTTTTGTAAAGCGTTGATACTTTTACTTGCAGACCAAATTGTGGTAATTGCCGAAATGGACAATAATCCACCTGAGCTTTGGGTAAGTAAGTCTTTGATCGCAGGCCCTAAAAATTGATAAATTGTGCTTGGCATGATTTCTTGAATATATGGCAATACGGAACTAGGGTCAATGCTTAAAAAGGGGAGGATATTTCCCACAGTAATCAATAATGGAAAAAGAGATAGTAACAAATAATAAGCCACTACGATTGAATAAGTGGTAAATTCTGATATTTTAACTCTTTCTTTTGCAATACTAAAAAATCTCGAAATACTCTTCTGATCGTTACCAACTTCGTTTTTACTCATTGCCTTCTCCTTTTAGTAGCTACCTTCTTCACCTTGGGAGGTCAAGATACGCGGTCCTTCCTTAGTAAGCGCTAAACTATGTTCATATTGGCAACTTAAACCACCATCTTGAGTATATGCGGTCCAACCATTTGAGTCCATTTTCATTTCCCAAGTTCCAGTGTTGATCATAGGTTCAATTGTAATGACCATACCTTCTTTTAAGCGAAGTCCTTTGCCTTTTTTACCATAGTGTGGAATCGTTGGCTCTTCATGAATCGTAGGACCTATGCCATGACCAACAAAATCACGTACCACACTAAAGCCTTCTCCTTCAGCATATGTTTGAATCGCATGACCAATGTCTCCAATACGATTGCCCACTTGTGCTTGCTCAATACCAAGGTATAAAGCCTTTTTAGTAACTTCCATTAATTTTTTTACTTTTTCTGAAGGCTTTCCAACCACATATGCCCAACATGAATCAGACACGGCACCTTTTAAATCAACGCACATGTCAACTTTTATTAAATCGCCCTCTTTTAAAGCTTTCTTCCGCGGAAAACCATGACAAATCTCGTCATTAATACTTGTACAAGTAGCGTATTCGTATCCTTCAAAGCCGATTTGTGCCGCGATTCCACCATGGCTTTCAATATAATCTCGCGCAAATTTTTCAATATCCCAGCTAGTCACACCAGGCTTAATAAATGACCGAAGTTGTTTATGTACATCTGCTAGTAAGGCTCCAGATTCATCCATACTATCAATTTCTCTATTTGATTTTAAAGTAATCATATTTTTGTCTCCTTTATTGAAATCTTACTTATTTTACCACACGCGCTTCTTTTTTTCCAAATTCAAAGGAATGAAAAGCAAAGAGATATTTCACTTAAGATGTTTTATTTGCTATAATAATAAAATAATAGCTATAAAATAAATATCCACTTTCGCTTGCGATAATTAGGAGGAAACATATGACTTCAGCAAAAATTATTTATGGTAGTTTAACAGGAAACACAGAAGTGATTGCTGATATTGTCTGTGAAGCTTTAGAAAACTTAAATATCGAAGTAGACATTGACGAATGTACGCAAATTGACGCTGAAGAATTTAAAGAAGCTGATATTTGTATCATTGCGGCTTACACTTATGATGAAGGCACAATCCCAGAAGAAATGTTAGATCTTTATGAAGACTTACTACAATTAGATTTACAAGGCAAAGTATTTGGTGTATGCGGTTCGGGAGATACCTTTTACGAAAACTATGCTACAGCAGTAGATAGCTTTGAAGAGGCCTTTTTAACTGCCGGCGCTAAAAAGGGCGCTGAAAAAATCAAAGTTGATTTAGCCGCAGAAGAAGAAGATATTCAACAATTGAAAGCTTTTGCTTCCGAGTTAGTCACAACACAGCAGTCAATGATATAAAAAAGCAAGAGCATTCTTAAAACGAATGTCCTTGCTTTTGTTTTAATGAAATTTAAAGCCTGAAAAAGCTTGATTTAATTCATCATTATTGGTCGTCAAATTTTTAATTGTTTCTGTTAATAAGGTTTTAATTTCTTCATTCGTTGGCTTCATAATATTGGCAGCAGTTAGAGCAGCAAGACCTGTCACTACAATCCAAAAACCTGCATATAAGGCAGAAAGTTTATCTTCCGGCAAATTTTTATATTCCGGAATTTGTTGAACCAGATCGACAAAATAATCAAAAGAAAACTTCTGAATGGACTTATCGCCTAAACCTTCTTCTAAATATAAAGCTTTATACAACTTCTTTTCTTTAGTTGCAAACTCAATGTAGTTAAAACCTAAGTCGACTAATTTATTCCCGGAGTGTTCTTTTGGAAGGACTTCAGCAGAAAGGTAGTTAAAAATTTCTTTGAGTAATGCTTGCTTTAAATCTTCCATGTTTTTAAATTCTAGATAAATCGGTTGAGTGGAGCACTTCATTTTGGCCGCGATATTTCGTGCAGTAAATCTGGCGAAACCTTCTTTTGCAACAACTTCATAAGCCGCTTTTAATATCTGGTCTCTTGTGATCGTTTTCTTTCTTGCCATTTGTTTCTGCCTCCTTAAATGACGAGTACTGTTATTTATCATTTTATTCATTCTACCATTTTTTTCCAATAATTCAAAATTACATGTTACTTTTCTTTTCAAAAAACTGTTAAAACCAATAAAATAAGACATTTATGCTTATTTTATTAAGACGATAATTTGTTTCTATATTATCTTAATGTTATTATATTAAAGTATTGTAAAGGAGGAATAAAAGATGAATTCCGCAAAATTTAAAGAAAATTTAGATAAATACGCGCAACTAATTGTAGAAATGGGTGTTAATGTACAACAGTCCCACACTGTTGTTTTACAAATCAATGTTGAACAAGCGCCGTTAGCACGATTGATTACAAAAAAAGCCTATGAACTTAAGGCTGCTGAAGTAATTGTTGAATGGTCAGATGAAATCATTCAAAAAGAGTTTTTAACACATGCTTCCTTCGATCGAATTGAAAACTTTCCTCAGTACAAAATCGATCAGGCAGATGAATGGATAAAAAAAGGTGCTAGTCGTATCTCTGTTATCTCTTCTGATCCTGGCGCATTAGCTGATGTTGATAGTAAGCGAGTTGCTGCTTATCAAAAAGCCGCTGGTAAAGGTTTAGCTAAATTACGTAAAGCAACTCAATCAAATCAGGTTAGTTGGACAGTTGTAGCCGCCGCTGGTGAAAACTGGGCCCAAAAGGTATTTCCAGATCTGACAAAAGAACAAGCTGTAGACGCCTTGTGGAATGAAATTTTTAAAACCGCGCGAGTAGATCATGAAGATCCGGTAGCTGCTTGGAAAAAGCATGACGACGCTTTAGAAGCAAAAGCTAATGAATTAAATGAACAACAATTTGACACTCTTCATTATAAAGCACCCGGGACCGATTTAACTATTGGCCTTCCAAAAAATCATCTATGGGAAGGCGCTGGCAGTTTTAATGCTAGGGGCGAAAAATTTATTGCAAATATGCCAACTGAAGAGGTGTTTACGGCCCCTGATAGTCGACGTATTGATGGTTTTATTTCAAGTACAAAACCATTAAGTTATGCAGGTTCTATCATCTCAGGCATGAAATTTACTTTTAAAGATGGTAAAGTCATTGATTTTTCTGCGGAAAAAGGACAAGATGTCTTAGAAAACTTGTTAGAAACAGATGAAGGTGCTAAATCTCTTGGAGAAGTAGCTTTAGTTCCTGATCCTTCCCCTATTTCACAATCAGGGATCATCTTTTTCAACACTTTATTTGACGAAAATGCCTCCAACCACTTAGCATTAGGCTCTGCCTATGCCTTCAATCTTCAAGGTGGAACTGAAATGAGCGATGAAGAACTTAGAAAACGTGGATTAAACTTAAGCCAAACACATGTTGACTTTATGGTAGGTTCCAATCAAATGTCAATCGACGGTATCAAAACAGACGGTACAGTTGTCCCCGTTTTTCGCAATGGCGATTGGGCTTAATAAGAACCACCGGCAAAAACGGAGATTCTTCGTTTTTGCTTTTTTTATAAAATTTTCATTTTTCCAAGAGGTACAAGTATTTTGCGTAGTAAAAGCGATAAATATTTGTTAAAATCAACTTCATACAGAAGGGATGAAAAAAAATGACCCCAAATAGGGAAGATTACCTCAAATTAATTTTAGAGCTTGGTGGTGATCAATCAAAAATCAATAATAAACAAATCGTTTCAGGACTTGATATATCAGCAGCTTCTGTCAGTGAAATGATCAATAAACTGGTAAAAGAAAACCTAGTAGAACACACCCCCTATCAGGGCGTCCAACTGACAGAAAAAGGATTGGAGAAAGCTAGTTCGCTTGTTCGCCGTCATCGTCTTTGGGAAGTCTTTTTAGTTGAGCATTTGAAGTATAGTTGGAATGAAGTTCATGACGATGCAGAGGTACTAGAACATGTAACCTCTGAAACACTTGCGCATCATTTAAACGAATACTTAGAACAGCCAAAACAGTGTCCCCATGGCGGGATGATCCCTAAAGAAAACCAATTAGTTCATGAGAAAAAACGAGAAAAGCTTACTGATTATCCGGTAGGAACAAAAGTACGGATCGCGCGCGTCCTGGACGAACGTGAACTATTAGACTATTTAGTCGATATCAATGTAAGTATTAATGAAGAATACACGATTACTGACGTTGCTGCTTATGAAGGCCCGATCACTATCGAGACGCAAGACAAAAGGGTTCAAGTTAGTTATAAAGCAGCAAGCACCATATTTGTTGATAAAATTTAAGAACGACTCTGGTTAATTTTATTAAAGGAAGTGCAAAAAATGGAAACCAAAAATGTATTGATGACTATATTCGGTGGAACAGGCGATCTGGCAAGACGTAAATTATATCCTTCTTTATTCCGTTTATACCAAAAAGGAGATCTAAACGATGATTTTGCAGTTATTGGAACTGCACGCCGTCCATGGAGTGATGAAACCTACCATCAAGTAATCAAAGATTCAATCGCAAGTTTTGAACCATCAGATAAAGAAGCACAAGATTTTGCTTCTCATTTTTATTATCAGTCACATAATGTTAAAGATACAAGTCACTACGATGTATTGAAAGAATTAAGTGATCAGTTGGATGAAAAATATAACATCCAAGGAAATCGTATTTTTTATCTAGCGATGTCCCCCAACTTTTTTGGCACCATTGTTTCCCACTTAAAATCTCAAGGAATGATGGATACAAACGGTTACCATCGGGTGATCATTGAAAAACCTTTTGGTAATGATTACCAGTCTGCTTTTGAATTAAATGAAGAAATCAACCAAGTCTTTGCAGAAGATGAAATTTACCGAATCGATCACTATTTAGGTAAAGAAATGATCCAAAATATTTCAGCGATTCGTTTTGCGAACCTGATCTTTGAATCTATTTGGAATAATCGATATATCGATAATATTCAAATCAGTTTGGCTGAAGAAGTAGGCGTTGAAGAACGCGCAGGTTATTATGACAAAAGTGGTGCCTTAAAAGATATGGTACAAAACCACATTTTACAAATGCTGTCACTACTTGCTATGGAACCACCTGTTGCTTTTTCTGAAAAAGGTATAAGAGCGGAAAAAATTAAAGCTTTAGATTCTATTCGTATGTATTCAGAAAATGAAGTAAGAAACAACTTCATTCGAGGACAGTATACTGAAGGTGAAATTGGTGATCAACATTTTAAAGGCTATCGAGATGAGGAAAATGTCGACAAAAATTCTTTAACGGAAACTTTTGTCGCTGGGAAATTTTTAATAGATAATTTCCGCTGGTCCGGCGTTCCTTTTTATGTCCGTACGGGAAAACATTTAACAGAAAAAGGAACACGTATTAATATCGTCTTTAAACAAGTTCCAGTGAATATTTTCAAAAATTCTATTACCGGTCCTCATGAACAAAAACAATTAGATTCCAATGTTTTGACGATTTACATTCAACCTACTGAAGGTTTTTCCCTAATCATGAATGGTAAGGAAATTGGTCAAGTTTTCCAAACAGAACCAGTAAAATTAGAGCATCGTAATAGCGCCGATATTATCGAAAACACGCCAGAAGCTTATGAAAAGCTATTGCTGGATGTTTTAAATGGCGACGGTACAAACTTCACTCACTGGGATGAAGTTGCGCAATCTTGGCGCATTGTCGATCGTATTCGTCAAACTTGGGATAAAGATCAACAAACCCCTCCTGGTTATCCAGCCGGTACGATGGGCCCTGAAGAAGCCTATCAATTACTCGAAAAGGATGGCCGACATTGGATCTGGGAACCTGATGAATGGTATCGTCAACGTGGTTTGTTAAAATAATATAGCTAAACAAAAATTCCGGACAAAATAAATCTTGTCCGGAATTTTTTATGTTATAAAGCTTTTACTTTTCTAAATGCTATTCAAAACCTGTTTGGATTGCTTCAGGATGTTCATCTTCTACAATAGCAGCACAGTGGCTACACATAGTTGGGAAGTTTTCATTTTCTCCTACGCTGGTTCTTACTTGGCGACAGCGCTGGCAAACTGGACCGTCTGCTTTTTCGACTAAAATAGCTACATCATCAAATACTACAGCATCTTCGGGTACTTCTTTACCAAGCTCTTCAACTTCAAAGAAGTCAGGAGAAACAATCAATAATTGAGCAATATTAGCATCTGTAGCTGTTAACATCGATTTTACTTGCTCATTTGGATAAATTGTCACTTTAGCTTCCATTGATTTACCGATTAGTTTTTCATCTCTAGCAATTTCTAATGCTTTTAATACTTTATCACGGAAGTTCATGAATGCATTCCAAATGTCCATTAATTCATCCTGATTTGCATAAACTTGATAAGCAGGAAAATCTGTTAACTGTGCATATTCTGTTTCTTCTTTTAAGTAAGACCAGATTTCCTCAGCTGTAAATGGAATGATTGGCGTTAGCAATTTAGCAATTGCAACTGTCGCTTCGTAAAAAACAGTTTGCATACAACGACGTGAATAACTGTCTTCTTCTTCAATATAAACAACATCTTTAGCAAAGTCCAAATAAAATGAAGATAGATCAACCGTAATAAAATTTAAAATCGTACGATAAACGTGTAAAAAGTCATATTTTTCATAACCATTATCTCGTACTTCTTTAATCACTTTATTTAAACGAATCATCATATATTTATCTACTGAACGTAAATCAACAAATGCTACACCATTTGTTTTTGGATCAAAGTCACTCGTATTAGCTAATAAAAACCTTACCGTATTTCTAATCTTACGATAGACTTCTGATACTTGTTTTAAAATATCCATAGAAACTCTAACATCAGATTCGTAATCAACACTGCTAACCCATAAACGTAAAATATCAGCACCCATTTGTTTAATCACTTTATCCGGAACAATGGTATTTCCTAGCGACTTACTCATTTTACGGCCTTCACCGTCCAGAGTAAATCCTTGAGATAACACCGATTTATAGGGCGCTTTGCCACTAACGGCCACACTAGTAGTGATACTAGAGTTGAACCAACCACGATATTGGTCAGAACCTTCTAAATACATATCAGCTGGGAAAGTCAATTCGTCTCGTTGTCGCAACACAGCTTCATGAGAAGAACCAGAATCAAACCAAACGTCCATAATATCTGTTTCTTTAGTAAACTCTCCATTAGGCGAACCTGGGTGAGTAAAACCTTCTGGCAATAAGTCTTTGGCCTCACGTTCAAACCAAACATTAGAACCATATTTTTCAAATAATTGTGCTACATGTTCGATCGTTTCTGGGGTAATAATCGCTTCTTCATTTTCCGCATAGAAAATAGGTAGTGGTACGCCCCAAGCACGTTGCCTTGAGATAACCCAGTCACCTCGGTCGCGGATCATATTATACAAACGTGATTCTCCCCATGGGATAATCCAGTCAACTTTTTCAATTTCATCTAAAATATTTTGCCGGAATTGATCTATCGAGGCAAACCACTGCGGCGTTGCCCTAAAGATAACTGGTTTTTTTGTACGCCAATCATGAGGATAACTATGGACATAAAAGTCAAGGTTTAATAAAGCACCTTTTTCTTTTAGCAAATCAGTTATCATAGGATTCGCTTTATCATAAAAAATTCCTTCAAAACCCGGTGCTTCTTCGGTAAATACACCTCGGCTATCAACCGGCGAGAGAACTGGAAGCCCATATTTCTTAGCTACATAATAGTCATCTTCCCCATGACCAGGCGAAGTATGAACCAAACCTGTACCAGAATCTAAAGTGACATGATCTCCTAAAATAAGTAAAGAAGTACGATCGTAAAACGGATGTTGGGCTGTCATATTTTCCAACTGACTGCCCTTAAATTCTTGTAGTATTTCTACATTCTCCCAACCCAATACTTCTTGTACTTCATCTAATAAGTCCTTAGCAACCACATACTTATGACCATCTGCATCGACTTGTACATAATTAAAATCGGGATGAACCGTAATTGCTAAGTTAGATGGAATGGTCCAAGGTGTGGTTGTCCAAATAATAAAGGACGTATCTTCATCTAAAAGATCTTTACCATCTACTACTTGGAAACTAACATAAATCGAAGGTGATTTGATATCTTTATACTCGATTTCTGCTTCTGCTAAAGAGGACTCACTTGAAGGTGACCAATAAATTGGCTTCATTCCTTTATAAATGTAACCTCTTTCCGCCATCTTACCAAAGACGCGGATTTCAGCTGCTTCATAACTAGGAGCTAATGTTAGATAAGGATCTTCCCACTCTCCTTGTACGCCTAAACGTTTGAAATCATCACGTTGTTTATCCACTTGTGTCATCGCGTATTCATAACATTTTTTTCGATACTCGGCAGTGGTCATTTCTTTTCTTTTGATGCCTTTATTGGCCAGTACTTGCTCGACAGGAAGCCCATGTGTATCCCAACCAGGAACATAAGGCGCACGGTAACCTGACATGGATTTTGCTCGAATGATAATATCCTTACTGATTTTATTTAACGCATGGCCAATATGAATATTTCCATTGGCAAAAGGAGGGCCATCGTGTAAAACAAAAGTAGGCTTGCCTTCGTTTATTTTTTGTCGTCTTTCGTAGATATTGTTTTCTTCCCATTCTTGTTGCCAATTTCCTTCACGGTTAGGTAGATTGCCGCGCATTGGAAATTTTGTCTTTCCTAAATGAAGTGTATCTTTCATTTTCATTACAGTATCATTCCCCTTTATGATTATTTTAGCAAATAAAATTTAGAGAGTACGGTTACTACGCCTCGCTTCCGCTCGCCCTAGTACTGTTCATCAGCTACTCTCTGCTCCCCTTGGTCGCTGAATCATAGTGATTCACAGCAAAAAAACGCTCGCCCAAAAGGGACGAACGTGTCGTGGTACCACCCAAAGTTTAAAAATATTGCTGCTTTCCTCTAGAATCATTAACGAGATTACCCGTTATCCCCTAATTTTTAGTTCAGGAATAAGATTTGTAGATGATCTAACAAAATGCAGGGTTTATCGGACTTTCACTATCACCGACTCGCTTTAAAAAATACAAACTGTTTTGCTGTTCTACTTATTATCGACCGTATTCTTCTGTATCTTCATGATCTTCTGTGGAAACTGGAACAACTCGATTACTCGATTCTACAACCGACACATCTTCTTGTTCATCTTGTGTGTCTTGTTCTTCTGAAGAAGATTGTTCAGTATCTACTTGTTCTGAGTTTACTTCAGAATCATTTTCCTTGTCAAGTTCTTCTGCCAATATTTCACGAAAAACTTCGTGACTATCTTGTACATAACTTGAAAATGGCGCAAGAATCTCATCCCATTCAGGACTTTTTACTTGTTCTAACTGCGTTTCAAGCATCAGAGATAGATTATTATGAAAGACTCTCGTTTTCTTTTTCAAGTCGTTGGTTTCTGTAGTTAATTCACGAGCTTTTTGTGTTGCGTCGCTTAAAATTTCTTTTGCTTTTTCTTGCGCCGCGTCAGTTAATTGATTTGCTTGTTTTTCTGCATTGGCTACCAATTCATCTGCTTTATTTTGCGCGGAAGTAACTACTACTTCAGATTCTTTATTAGCGCTTTTCTTCACTTTGTCTGCTGTATCTTGAGCGACAACAATAGATTGGTTCAACGCATCTTTTAATTCATTGAAATATTCTAGTTTTTCTTCTGAGTGTTTCAATGATTTTTCTAATTCTCGATTTCTTTGTACGACTTCTTCATAATCCTTGACGATAATATCCAAAAAGTCGTCGACCTCATCTTTTTCGTAACCTCTCATTTTTGTTTGAAAGTTTTTATTTTGAATATCTAATGGAGTTAATGCCATTTTTATACACCTCTTTATTTTATTTACGTAAAACGCCTAGACCCAAGCGTATTTTCCCTTTTTTGGTTGTACCTTCTATCACTTGAATCTGCAAACGACCAAAACCTCTTATAGATACAATATCTAAAAGATCTAATACAAAATCCGGTCGTTGTGTTGGCGCCCAGTTTACTTTCACTTTTCCTGTTTCAGTTAACTGCTTTGCACGTTGTCTTGAGATATTAAATACTGTTGAAATCACATTATCCAAGCGCAAAGAGCTTACAGTCGTATCTTCATTGGTCCATCCATCTTTAGGCATTAAAATATCAGTATAAGATAGCTCTTCTAACCGAACTTTTACATTGCCTATTTTGCTTAATTGTAATTGAACATAACTACTAATTTCTTTAGCAATAAAGACTTGCCAATTTTCCCCATCTGATATGATATCTCCCAGAAATTCTCTTCGAATACCTGTACCAACTAAACTCCCCAATATTTTCCCGTGACTTAACACAGTAAATTTTTTAGGATAATGAACATTAAATAAATCAATTTCAAAATCTTCTTGAGTGGGTTCATAGTAATTAGGAAAAATTAAACAGCGTCTTCTTTCTGCTTCTTCATATCCTCCAAAAAACCGAAATTTCAGTTCTGATTCTTGTCTTACAAGCGTTTCTAGAATAAATGCTTGTCGAGGATCCAAAAACTCGGTCAGTACTGGAGCATACTGCATATTTACTTGTTCGATCCAATCTTGTACGGTATCAATAAACGGGCGTTCTTCGCTTCTAAAATGCTGATATATATTCGCATCCATTACTTTCCCTCCCCGCTAAAAGATCGATTCAATAATAAGAGATAGTGCTTGTACAGCCAGTTGAAGAATAATAATAGCAAAAGCTATATTAAAATTGATAGGACCAAGTGATAAATTTAAATGGTCAAATAAACTCAAATATGGTTCACATATTTTACGTAAGAAGCGACCAATGGCAGAATCATATCCACCTGGAAACCAAGATAAAAGTGCATATACTACAAGTAAAATTGTATACAAATACGCAATATCATTTATTAAACTGACTAATCGATAAATTACGATGTTATTTCCTCCTCCAGGCTATAAATCAAACAAGTTACTTTCGACTAATGATTGTGCTGTACCATCGATTTCAACCTCTTTTGGTGTACACAAAAATATTTCATCGGCCACCCGTTTGATATCTCCATCTTCAGCATACACAGTGCCTGTTAAAAAATCGACAATACGACGAGCTTGGTGCTCTTCAATCAAGCGGAAATTAACTAGAACCGATTCACCACCAATAACGTGCTTAGCAATCGTCATTGCTTCCGAATAAGCTCTAGGTTCGATAATCATAATTTTTCCTGACTGACTTTGTTGTGTTTGCTTTACTTGATTTGCTTTCATTGCCACAACATTGTTATCGGATCGATTGGGTGCTTGTTGTTTAGGACTTTGCTCATTATAGCTAGTTCTTGTCGTACGTGAATTTGCTTGCATTTGTTTTTTAGGTTGTGTTTTTGTTTGTGCTGGTTTTCGAACAGCCGGCCCATTAGAAGCTTGCGGCTGTGATTTTTTAGGCTGACTCTTTACTGCTTTATTAACCGGTGCAGCACTACTTTGTTGTGGTGCTACTGTTTTATTTCGCTCTGTTTGATAGCTGTCTGTATACTCTTCATCTTCCAAACCAAAAAAGTTTGAAACTTTCTCCATAAATGACATATCACGCCCTCCTTCTAATCCTTGAATAAAGCTGTACCCACTCTGATAAATGTTGCCCCTTCTTGAATCGCAACTGAAAAATCATTACTCATTCCCATACTTGTTTGAGTACAAGGTGCAAAAGATAAATTCTTTTTTTGAATTGTTTCTTGTAACTTTTTCAACTTAGCAAAAATTTCATGTTGTTCTTTTTTACTTGAATTTAGCGGAGCCATCGTCATTAAGCCGACAACTTTTATTCTATCAAACGTTTTTAACTGTTCAATAAAATCTAGCAAGTTTTCAGAAACAACTCCTTGTTTTGAAGACTCACCACTCACATTAACCTCTACAAAACAATAAATGGTCTTTTCTGCTCTTTTTTGGATTTCATTGGCTAGTTTTATACTATCCAAAGCATGAAAAAAGTCAATCTCATTTATGACTGATTTCACCTTTCTACGTTGCAAGTTACCAACAAAATGCCAGGAAAGATTAGTAAAATTACGCATCTTTTCCTTTTTGCTTAAAAATTGGTCCACTCGATTTTCAGCTAAATGGTTCACACCCTGCTTAGCTAATTCTATGGTTTGACCAAGATCTACAGATTTTGTCACACCCACCAATGTAACATCTGAGCACAAACGTGAAACAAGAGCACAGGAATCCTGCATCTCTTGCTTAACCTTACGCAAGTTATCAGAAATCATGTGCTCTTCCCCCTTTATCTTTTACGACGGAAAAATGGTGGTGTATCTAACTCGTCATCATCTGATTTTGATGTTTCTCGTCTAAAAGTGTCAAAATCTTTTTTTTCGATTTCTTCATATTGAGTATCATCGATCTTGGGACGAACGTTTTCTTCTTTCCGAATATCCCAATCAGAAAAATCATTCTCTTCTTTTTGCTTAGGTTGTGCTTGATCCATGTCAAAAATTGGTCTTTTCGCGCTTGCTTGATTTTGGTTTTGTCTAGAAGCGCGTCCGGGCTTTTTTTCGCTTTTTGTTGGGTCAATGCCTGTTGCAATGACAGTCACACGAATTTCATCTTCTAGATCTTCGCTGATAGAAGTTCCTAAAATAATATTCACATCACCGGTGGAAGCACCAGCAACGATATCAGAGGCGTCTTGTGCTTCAAATAAAGTCATATCCAAACCACCTGTGATATTAAGTAAAACTTGTTCTGCTCCATCAATCGACGTTTCTAATAGCGGAGAAGAAATAGCTTTTTTAGTAGCTTCTACAACACGTTCTTCACCACTAGCGATACCAATGCCCATAAGTGCTGTTCCTTGACTTTTCATTACTGTTTTTACGTCGGCAAAGTCTAGGTTGACATAACCAGGAGCAGTAATTAAATCAGAAATTCCTTGAACACCTTGGCGTAAAACATTGTCTGCTTCGCGGAAAGCTTCAAGCATTGGTGTCTTTTTATCAACAACTTCTAACAAACGATTATTTGAAATAATTAGTAAAGTATCTACATTTTCTTTTAATTTTGCAATACCTTCTGCTGCAAAATGTCCACGTTTAGGTCCTTCAAAAGTAAATGGTCGGGTTACAACACCGACTGTCAAAGCATCTAGTTCTTTAGCAATACCTGCTACAATCGGAGCAGCTCCAGTACCTGTGCCGCCTCCCATACCAGCAGTAATAAAAATCATATCCGCTCCGCCTAAGGCTTCGCGAATAGCATCTTCACTTTCTTCAGCTGATTTTTCTCCAACTTCAGGCTGGGAACCAGCGCCTAAACCTTGTGTGAATTTTGGCCCTAATTGAATAACGGTCTCTGCTTTTGAATTTTTTAAAGCTTGTACATCTGTGTTGACAGCAATAAACTCAACACCTTTAACATTTTCTTCAATCATTCGATTTACCGCGTTGCCGCCACCGCCGCCAACGCCGATCACTTTGATTACTGCGCCCTCATTGACGTTATTATCCATTGAAAATTCCATAATCTATCTCCCTTTCGCGCTTGTTATTCAAAAATATTCGAGAAAAAGTTTTTGACTTTATCGCCAAGTCCTTCTTTTTCTTCTGCTTCATCTGCTTCTTGATAATCTGGTTCTTCTGGTTCATATGTCGGTTGTTCGTAAACTGCTTCTCTGGTATAAGCTTGCGAACTTTGCTCAACTTGAGTCGTTTCACCCGTTACTGCACTTTTAGTTAATTGGTAAACTTCTCCAAGTTCAGCAGCATATTCCAAGATACTGATAACATTTGTAAAAACTGGATTTCGAAGACCCATATGATTTGGCACATGAAGTTTTACATTAACCCCAAATACCTCTTGCGCCAAATCGACCACTCCCGGAAGACTTGCTGCTCCACCAGATAAAATGACCCCTCCTGGTAATTCTAGGGCCTCGATTTCATCAAGAGCATCTTTGGCTTTTATAAAGATCTGTTCGATACGAGCTTCGATAATTTCAGATAAATAACGTTCATCAACATTTACCGGTTCAGATTGTCCGATGACATCTACCGGAAACTCCTCGCTGGTAGAAGTTCTTTCAGGATAAGCATCTCCGTAATTGATTTTCAGCGCTTCAGCATTGTTAAACGATGTATTCAACACGGTAGAAATGTCTTTTGTGACAAATTCTCCGCCTTCTTGATCCACATAAGTAAATTTTAATTGTTTATCATGCATGACAGCAGCTGTAGTCTTTCCACCACCGATATCAATAACCGTTGTTCCAAAATCTTGTTCACCATCTGAAAGGATCGAACTTGTTAATGCTAATGGCGTAATAACCATTTCATTTATATATAAACCTGCTTCTTCTACACATTTGTAAACATTATGAATAACTGTTTTGGGACCAGTAAAGATCAAGCCATTCATCTCTAAACGTACGCCGATCATGCCTCTAGGATCTTTGATTCCTTCAAAGCCATCAACTGTAAAATCTTGTGGCAAGATCGTAATAATTTGTCTTTCAGGAGGGATAGAACGGACAAGCGCTGCTGAAGCTACATTACGCACATCTTCATCCGTAATTTCTTTTGATTCATTATTAACAGCGATCATACCTTGACAATTTTCAACTTCTAACTGATTCGCAGGCAATCCAACACAGACATTACGGATTTGTATTCCGGCCTTCTCTTCTGCTTGAGCAACTGCTCGCTGAATTGCTTGAACTGTTTTATCAATATCAATCACAATACCGCGATTGATCCCTTCTGATTTTGCATTTCCTACACCAATAATGTTCATTTGGCCTTCTATATACTCAGCTACAACAACTTTAACTGAAGTTGTACCGATGTCTAGACCAACATACATTCCAGTTTTTGCCATGGATGGGATTCCCTCCTACTTTTTTACCTACTATCGAGAACAAGTAACGTTCATATTTATTTTTATAAAGTCTTCTTATATTCACTGTCACTAATTTTACCATAGTTCAAGCGTTTTGAGAAAGAAGTTAATGAAAAATATTCAGATATTTATAGGAAAAATTATATTTTTTATTCTGAAGCTTCTTGTTCTTTGTCATCTTCTTCATTTTTTTCATCATAAGGACGTGCAAAAATACCAACTTCCATGTCAATTATACCTTTTTCACCCATTTCCTCTGCAACCTGTGGATAGTATTCCATCTGTTGATCCATATTTGAGACATTAAGGATCACGCGATTGCCATCGTTCATGAAAATAGTGATTAATTCATCATTATCTTTAGTCGGCGTATAGTTAATTTGAGAAACACCACTTTGTATTTCTTTTGGCAGTTTGTAATAATTTTTGATCGTTGCCATTATGTGATCTTGTTCTTTAAAATCTTCTAATATGACCTTTTCTTTATCTGCTTTTTCCTGAGGTTCTTGAACAATTTGTCCATTTTCTAAAATAGGGAAATACTTACCGTCTTTAGCCAATAACGAAACCTCTTTATGTTCGGTCACATTAATTTTAAATTGATTTAATGAAGAAAAACTGATTTTAGCGTTTTTTATTCTCGGAAAGTTATGAATTAACCTTCTAGTAAATTGATCTCGATCAAAATACTGACTCCACAGATTTTGCTTAAGTTGTAAACCTGAAGAAGCAATTATTTCTTTTGAAGCAACATTTTGATTTCCTGCTACTTCGACCTTGGCTAAACTATTCAGTGGCGAAACATAGTAGAGAGTAAGCAGAAGTGGTATGGCAAAAATCGTTACAATCGTAATTAAACGTTTATGTAATTTTTTATTCCGATAACTCTTTAACTTAGGAAGCCGATCAGCAAAAGAAACACGTTCTTTTTTTCCTGCTTCTTCAAAACTTGTTTTTGTCGAGCTATCTTCTTCTACTGTTTTAGGATTTTCTAAGTCTGTTTCTTGATCAGTTTCGCTTGTTTTTGAATTTTTTTCTTCATTTCCTCGTTCTTTTAAATAGTGCAAGTGTTCTTTTTGCCAAGGAGTTAATTCATCCTGATTATCGACTTCTTTTGAAGAATTACGATCACGCTTGTCTCTTTTACTGATAGTTTTCGCCTCCTTTGCTAGATTTTCTTTACTTTAAATAATTGACTGCACCAATTGATACAAGCGTTGAGCCGCATCTGGTATCCCTTGTTTTTTTGATTCTGTTGCCATTTGTTGTAAAAGCGTATCATCTTCCATAATTTCATCTACGGTAGCAACTAAGTTCTCAGCAGTCAATTGATCGTCTTTGATCATTTTAGCAGCGCCATTATTGACTAAACTCATTGCATTTTTTGCTTGGTGATCGTTAGTCACATAAGGACTCGGGATCAAAATAGCAGGTAAACCTAAACCAGTAAATTCAGCAATTGAAGTTGCCCCTGCACGACCAACTAATAACTCACAATTAGCCATTACTTCTGTCATATTTTTTATATAAGGTTTTATACTAATATTAGTAAAAGCATCTTTAGTCATGCCGATCGTTTCGTTAATTTCTTCATAGTAGCGTTCTCCGGAAGCATAAAGAATTTGATAGTCTTTTTTAGCAAATTCAGGAATCGCAGCTACTACTGCTTGGTTGATCTTTAATGCGCCTTGGCTACCTCCAAACACTAAAAGTGTCTTTTTTTCTGGATCAAGATCAAAATCGCGTAACAAGTCTGAACGCTTGGTTCCAACAATTTCTTGTGCTCTAGGGTTTCCTACCAGGACAGTTTTATCTTTAGGAAAATATTGTGCTGCATCTTTAAAGGCAATACCAACTTTATCAACATAACGAGCTAAAAACTTATTGGTAATCCCTGGCACGCTATTTTGCTCATGGACCACTGTAGGAACATTTAATTTGGAAGCAGCATAAACAACCGCACCTGAAACATAGCCACCTGTTCCGATGACCACATCTGGTTGAAAATCCTTGATTATTTTTTTGGCTTGTCGAATACTTTTTAAGAACAATTGAATCGTTTTAAAGTTTTCAAAAGTCAGTTTGCGTTTAAAGCCCTGAATTTCTAAAGTTAGAAAAGGAATATCTGTTTGCGGCAAAATTTTATTTTCCATCCCTCGCTTTGCACCTACATACAAAAAGGAAGAATCTGAACTAACTTTTTTTACATAATTGATAAAAGCTAGACCAGGATAAATATGGCCGCCTGTGCCTCCGCCTGTAACTAATATTTTCATTGAAGACTCCTTTTCTCTTTCTTTAATTGATCAACCGCTGCTATATAATGATCACCGCGCACTTCAAAATTAGGATATTGATCCCAACTTGCATTAGCCGGAGATAATAAAATCGTATCTTCTTTTTGACTCAACTCATAAGCTAACGGCACAGCTTCTTCAGCATTTTCTACAAAGCGAATTGTTGAAACTCCTGCTTTTTTAGCAGCATCTTCTAGTTTATATTTTGTCTGTCCAAATAAGACAACTGCTTTAATACCTTCTAATGAAGGGATTAAAGATTCAAAATCATTGCCACGGTCCAAACCACCACATAATAAGATTAGTTTATGCGGATCGAAGCCGTCTAAAGCTGTTTGTGTGGCTAAAATATTTGTAGCTTTCGAATCGTTATAAAAAGATACACCATTAATTTGACCTACATACTGTGTGCGATGTTTAACCCCCGCAAAGAAACGTAAAGTATCTGCGATCACTTGATAGTCAACGCCCCATAAAGCTGTTGCAGCAATTGATGCTAAGGCATTTTCGACATTATGTTTACCTGGAACGCCCAGCTCATTTTCTGGCAGGATTGCTGAATCTTTGTAATAAAGCATTCCTTCTTGTAAATAAGCACCTGCAACAACTTCTTGAGTAGAAAATGGAATAACTGTCGCTTTCGTATGTTGCGCCAGTTCTCTAATTTCTTTTTGATTCCAATTTAAAATCAGAAAATCATCTGAGGTCATATTTTGCTGAATCTTCCATTTAGCTGCAACATAAGCTTCCCGGCTTCCATGATAATCAAGATGAGCCTCGTATAGATTAGTAAGAACAGCAATTTTAGGATGAAATTGCTCTACGCCCATTAATTGAAAACTAGAAACCTCCATAACAAGACAATCATCTTTTTTCGCTTCTTTTGCTACCGTACTTGCTGGATAACCTATGTTACCTGCCAGATGTGCCTTATTATCTACCATGCCAGCATTTAATATATGTTCAATCATTGTGGTGGTCGTAGTTTTTCCATTAGTTCCAGTAATAGCAATAGTAGGAGCCTCTGAGATTTGATAGGCTAATTCAATTTCAGTAATAATAGGAATTCCTTTTTCCTGAGCCTTTTTAACTAAAGGATGACTATAAGGAATACCCGGATTTTTTACCATCATAAAAAAATCTTCGTCTAACAACTCAATGGGATGACTTCCACAAATCACCTTGATACCTAAAGTTAGTAAATCCTGTGCTTCTGGATTTTCTTCAAATGGTTTTCCATCATTAACGGTAACAAGTGCGCCCAAATCGTGTAATAATTTGGCCGCACTGACACCACTTTTTGCTAATCCTAGAACAAGTATTTTTTTATTTTTATATGTTGTAATTTTTCTCAAATTTTTCATCTCCTGCAACTCTACTGCCTATTTTTCCATTAATTTATACAAATAAACAAGGTAATAATTGAAAAAATAAGGGCAACTAACCAAAATATACCATCAATTTTCCACTCAGACCAGCCGTTCATTTCAAAATGATGGTGGATCGGTGACATTTTAAAAATTCGTTTACCTGTCAATTTAAAACTAATGACTTGTAAAATCACACTGGCTGTTTCAATAACATAAACCAAACCTATCAACAGCAAAGTCCATTCTTGATGTAAAAGAATCGAAACACCAGCTAACAGTCCTCCTAAGGCTAGTGAACCTACATCGCCCATAAAAATCTTAGCGGGTTTCCGATTATATAAGAAAAATCCTATCAATCCACCAACTACGCTTAAACAAATGATCAATACGTCTACTTGGTTTTGATACCAAGCGATTACAGCGTAGCTAGCAAAAGAAATAATAGCAAGACCTGAAACCAATCCATCAATACCATCAGCTAAATTGACTGCATTGGAAAAGCCAACCAACCAAAACATGATAAATAAACCGTAAAAAATTGATAAAGGAACAGCTAAACCAAAAAGGTTAAGAACATTGGCGTTACCCTCATACAAGAAGACAAAATAAAAAATTAACGCGCCCGCAATTTGTCCAATGAGTTTTTGCAGAGAGGTCAGTCCCATATTCCTTTTTTTAAATACTTTGATAAAATCATCTAGAAAACCTAATAGGCCGTATAAAATCAAAACAAAAAGCAGTATGGAAAAAGAAGGGGTGACTGCTTTTTGCCAGAGACCAACCCAAATAGCTGTAATGATTGAACCAACAAGAAAAACGACCCCGCCCATTGTAGGAGTACCAGCTTTAACATTATGCCATTTTGGTCCTTCCTCGCGAATCTCCTGTCCATATTTTTTCATCTGAAAATAGCCGATAAATAACGGCATCAAGATGACTGTAATGGCAAAGCCGCTTGCAAGTGGCAGAATCATTTTTGTCCAATCCATATCTTTTCTCTCCTCATATCAATTTATCTTTTATTTCGTTACTTTATTATTAATCTTCTTCTAGTTCAAAATGCAACTTATTGTCACTAACTTCAGCGTAAGGTTCTACACTTTGTTTGACACAATAACCTTCACCATCAAAGCTTACATCTACATCTAAAAGATCTCCTAGCTTAACAAGATCAGCTTTTGACCAACCACTAACATCAGGCATCATTGGTGTTTTATCATTAGTTAAAAGTAATAATTTTTCTGAAGACATCAATCGTTCACCGTTGTCTACAGATTGTTGTACTACTTTATCGCCATCACCAATAACTACTGGGGTTAAACCTTTCTTTTGTACATCACTAGCTGCAGTATCCGCCTTAAGATTACGGTAATCTTCTACTTTGACTTTTTTATTACTACTTTCATCATTATCTTTTCCTTCATCCACATCATGAAGATCCATCGCCCGTTCTAACAAGGGATTAGCAATACTAGGCAATACGTCGGTATCTTCTTGTTGTGGTTGGTTCATTGTAAGGTACATAACATATTGAGGATCTTCAGAAGGCGTCATTAAAACCACAGAATACAGATAATCACTTTGTCCTTTTAGATAGCTCCCATCACGAGAGATTTGTGCTGTCCCTGTTTTAGCAGAAACATGCTCGTTGGGTACTTTATACTGATTGTAAGCTGTGCCATACTCTTCACTTTCCACAGTATCTCGCATATATTTTCGTACATCTTTAGCTGCCTTTTCAGAAACCGGGTGACCGACAACTTCAGGTTGAGTCACTATTTCATCATCATTTGTTTCGTCCACTATTTTATCAATCACTTGTGGTTTTAACATAGCACCATCATTAGAAATCGAACTAAAAGCCTGCAACATTTGAAATTGAGTCACACCCACGGCTTGTCCAAAAGCGGTCATTGCATGACTGACGGTATTATCTTCTGGCAAAGTACCACTCTTTTCGCCAGAAAGCCCCGAATGGGTACTTCTGCCAAAACCAAATTCTTGTAATGAACGTTGCCAGCTATCTTTCATTCTTTGCTCTAGTGTAACCATACCTACATTACTTGACCATGACAAAGCTTGTCTCATTGTTAAACTAGGCTTCGACCCTCTTTCATAGTCCCAATCTCTAATTGTAGCATCAGCCAGCTTTATTTCCCCAGGCTTATAAGTTTCCTCAGGATCAAACACTCCGTTGTCGATCGCGCTTGCAACAGTCATTGGTTTCATCGTTGAACCTGGTTCGTAGTTATCTTCTACAAATAAGTTTGACCAAACAAAATCATCATCATTGATCCCTTTTTTCGTTTCTGGATTAAAAGTTGGGCGCTGTGACATAGAAACAATCTCTCCGGATTTAGCATCCATCAATACAGCAGTCATATCTTTTGCATCAATGTCTTTCCAAGCTTGGTCCATTAATGTTTCCAAATAGCTTTGTAATCTATTATCCAAAGTCGTATAAATATCTTTGCCATCAACAGCTGGCTGTGACTCAGCGACTGTTCCTGGTAATGGGTTCTGATAGTTATCCTTTTGATAAATGATCTTTCCGTCTTTTCCTTTTAAGATATCATTATAATCTTCTTCGATACCCATGCGACCCACTAAGCTTTCTTGGTCGGTCTCTTCATCATTTTGGACATCTGCATATCCAATAAAATGAGAGGAAAAAACGCCATTTGGATAAATACGAGATGGATGTTCGGTAAAGTATAAACCAGCAACATTTTGTTCTTCCATCGCTTCTTCAATTTTTTCCCTTTGTTGTAAACTAATACTTTTCGCATTAGGGATGTCCACTTGGTATTGATTTTCTTGTGCTCCTTTTTTCAACACCTTCAATGTTTCTTTTTTATCAACATCGCCTACCGCATCTGAAATGATCTCTGCTAGTTTATCAAAATTCTTTTCTTCTGCGTACAGTTTTTCATCACCATTTGTATAAGCTTTAGACAACACTGCATACAAAGAATATGATGTTGCATCTTCTGCAATAGCTTCTCCATTACGATCATAGATCGTTCCACGCTTGGCTTTTACGACCTCTGATCCTTGATATAAATTTTTTGTTTGTGTTTCTAATGACTCTCCGGCAACATCGCCTACAACTACGATATAGCTCAAACGAGCTACAAATAAAAAGAACAACCCAATACTCGTAGCAAAGAGAATAATTCCTACTTTTTTGCGATTGTTCCTTGCAGATAAATTTTTCTTTTTAAAGTATTGCCGGATTTTTTCTATCATACGCATTTATTTCACTTTCCTTAAATGTTCACTATCAATCGATAGCCCCTTATCTTCAGCAATTTTTTGAATTCTTTCACTTTTTGTTAGTTCATTTTTTTCTTGTTGCAAACGTGTCACTTCCGCTTGACCTTTGCTGACATTTTCTTGTAAGGAAGACACATCCTGTTCTACCTCACTTATCGTTGTCCGTAAACTAATCGTAAGCAGACCTAAGCCGATCAAAGCAGTTACCAAAATAGCGACTAAAAATTTTTCTAAACGGGAAATTTTTTCCAATTTACGAGTAGGCGATAAAGGAACAACCACCACATCAGGACGGTTAGGAGTATCAGATGGTTGAGTATTTGTCTGCTCTTGTGAAAATTCATCTTCCATTTCATAAGAAGCATTTTGTGCTTTTAATTCTGCCATTGATTTTACTCCTCCTTTATTTTTTTAGCTACACGCAATTTTGCACTACGTGAGCGATTGTTTTTTTTAATTTCTTCTTCAGTCGGTAAAATTGGCTTACGATTCACTAAAGCCAGAATAGGTTGAAAGTCATCTGGGATAACTGGAAGGCCCGGCGGTGTTTCTTTCGCTCGGCTATATTCTTTAAATATATTTTTTGCAATACGATCCTCCAAAGAATGGAAGGTGATAACTGCAATGCGTCCTTCTATAGCTAAAATCTCAATAGCCTGTTCTAGCGATTCCTCGATAGCGCCTAATTCATCATTAACGGCAATGCGGATTGCCTGAAACACTCTTTTGGCTGGATGGCCGCCTTTTCGTCTTGCAGGAGCGGGAATCGCTTCTTTTATAACATCTACAAGTTGTGTTGTCGTGTCAATCGGTTGATTTTTACGAGTCGCCTCAATCTTGCGGGCAATTTGTTTAGAAAAGCGTTCTTCACCATATCGAAAGAATATTTTTACTAATTGTTGGTAATCATATTCGTTTACGACTTCATAAGCAGATAGTTTCTGACTCTGGTCCATCCGCATATCCAATGGGGCTTCTTGATGATAACTAAAACCGCGCTGGGCTTCATCTAATTGAGGCGAGGAAACGCCTAAATCATAAAAAACACCATCAACTTTACTCACATTTAATTTTTCAAGTTCTTCCTTTATAAAGCGAAAATTTCGTTTTATAAAAGTCACCTGCCCATTTTCAACATAATGGGCCAAACGTTTTTTAGCATAATCAATTGCTTTTTGATCTTGATCAAAAGCATATAGATGGCCATCTAAAGCTAACTGTTCCAATAAATATTGACTATGGCCAGCTCCACCTAAAGTACAATCGACATAAGTACCATGAGGGTCGATAACCAAATTGTCTACAGTTTCTTCTTTCAGCACTGTAAAATGTTGAAACATTACCATCTATTTCCTCTTTCTATAGGCCAAAATCAATCATTGTTTCAGCAATGTCATCAAAATTTTCTTCTGTTTCTTCAGAAAAATCATCCCAACGTTTTTTATCCCAAATTTCAATTCGAGTTGAAACGCCGATAACTACACAATTTTTTTCTAGACTTGCATGCTTTCTCAATGTATTTGGAATATTGATTCGACCTTGTTTATCAATTTCACATTCAGTGGCAGCAGAATAAAAGAAACGAACAAAACTTCTTGCATCTTTTTTAGCAAGAGGCATTTGATCTAATTTTTCTTCAAGTTTCTCCCATTCAGTTTGAGGATAGCCAAATAGACAACCATCTAAACCACGCGTTACAACAAATTTTTCACCTAGCTGTTCACGAAGTTTGGACGGAACAATCAAACGACCTTTTGAGTCTATTGAGTGTTCAAATTCACCCATTAGCATGTTTATCCCCCCAATTACCACCTGATAAACACAGTCTACCACAATCCCCCACTTTCTACCACATTTTGTCTAAAATTACTAAAGATCTTTTTTGACTTTTTCTTACCAAATGAATAAGACTGACAACAGGAGATTTTAAAAAGACTTTTAAAAGTCTTTGTTTAGAAAAACTAAAAAAATTGGAGGATACTAAAAATAATCAAGATGATATAAAGGACCAATGCAAATAAAAATACTGAACGCCAGTACATTTTGAAAAATCGGCGATACACAATCTCTTCAAAAAAATAAGCTTGAAATATAGCCAAAGCGATTCCTAATAATAAAAGAGTGATTAAAAAATATGGGAAGATAGAAAACTGAAAACTAAGCGTTGACAGTTGGTGTATCCCAAAAAGTAAAAATGGTACAGCAATATCTGTAGCTTTTAAACGGAAACGTTTATTTAGCGAAAAAACAGATATACATAATTTTGATGCAAATAAAACAATCACTGGAAAGATGTACCAAAATAAATAAATCGGTGAAAATGTAGACATATTGTCATCCTTTCTAAGAAATAGTTTTCTTAATATATGAAACAGCTGTTTCATTGTTGTTTAAATTTCTGGTAAAATACAATTAGCTATTAAAGCAAATGAAGGAGGGAGTTTATGCTTTATTATTATACATTTCATGATAGCTACCTAGTTAGACAAGATACAAACGATAAAAAAACGTTGTGGCTTCATGTTGAAAACCCAAACTCTCGTGAGATCAGTACTTTGACAAATAAGTATAACCTACCTAAAGACTATCTATCAGCTGTTTTAGATGATGAAGAAAATTCACGTAGCGAAGGGTTAAATCAACAAGAGATGAAAAAAGCAGCTCTCTTGCTTCTTCAATTTCCTTATGAGATAAAAAGCCCTTCAGGTTTTCAACAATTTGAAACTTTTCCGTTGTCTTTAATCGTAACGCCTGAAAACAGGATTATTACAGTAAGTAATTATCCATTACCTTTTTTTCAAACAGTAGTAAATCGTCAGTTTAAACCCAATGATAACGTCCCAGAGATGAATATCTTATTAGAACTTTTGTGGCAAGTAGTTCTTTCTTTTAATGACTATTTAAAACAAACCAAAGATCATTTAGATAACTTAGAAAAACAAATTAAAGTTTCCACCCAAAACGAACAATTATATCAAATTATGGATATCCAAAAAAGTTTGGTTTCTTTTGACGAAGCCACATCCGCTAACTTAAAAACTTTAACTGCTTTAGTTAATACAAAGTTATTTCAAAAAAATCATGCATTTAAACACCACTTACACGATATTATAGTAGAAACACAACAATCATTAACTTCAGCAAATATTCAATTAAAGTTTGCTAGCCATATGAATGACACTTTTTCCTCTGTTGTTTCCAATAACTTGAACAATGTAATGAAGATATTAACGTCGATAACAATTGTTCTTACGATCCCAACGATTATTGGTGGGATTTATGGTATGAACGTTAAATTGCCCATCGCTAAAAACCCCTATGCTTTTTGGATCATCATGCTAGTTACAATTGTCATTAGTTGGATCACAATAAAATTTTTAAAGAAAAAGAATCTTTTATAGTTTTTCATGTTCTTTTCTTGTCTTCTATGAATATAGGTTGTAAACTGTCATTAAAATATTAAAAGGATGAATAGACATGCGAGATAAAAAGCCCACAAGTACTTTTTCTAAAATCACAAAAGTAGTCATTTGGATCATGCTGATTGCAACGATCGGTACAATTGTAATGAGTGCTGTAACAGCTGTGATGTAAACAGCAAGTATTAAAAATCAACAAAACAGCTTCTGTCAAAAGAAGCTGTTTTTTTATGCAATTTTTCCTGCTTGTGTTAGCATTTCTTTCGCATTTTCCATAGTCAAATCAGTAATTTCAGCGCCAGAAAGCATCCGAGCGATTTCTTGGACTCTTTCTGTTGTATCAATCTCTTGCACCGTTGTTTTTGTCCGGCCATTTTGAACTTCTTTACTAATCAAATATTGATAATCTCCCGCTGCTGCAACTTGTGGCAAATGCGTAATACAAAGTACCTGAGACCCATAGGCAATACCACTGATTTTTTCGGCAATCGCCTGTGCGACTCGTCCGCTAACACCTGTATCTACTTCATCAAAAACAATACTTGTTTTCTCTTGTGCTTTAGAAAAAATTGATTTTAAAGCCAATAGCATACGAGACAGCTCCCCGCCTGAAGCAACTTTAGCTAAAGGTTTTAAAGGTTCTCCGGGGTTTGTTGTTAAATAAAACGCTAATTGATCCAAGCCATTTCTGTTTAGTTCTTTCTTTTCCCCAAAAAAGCGTACTTCAAATTGGGTATTTTCAAGATACAAGTCCGCCAATTCTTGTAGAATATCTTTTTCTAATTTTTGTGCAATTTGTTTTCGCTGCGTATGTAAACTTTCAGCAATTTCCCAGACATTCTGATATTTTTGGACTAAAGCTGCTTGCATTTCTTCTAATTTATTACCGGTAACATCCACTTGCTCTAATTCTGCCGAAATTTTTTCATAATAAGACAAAACAGCAGCTATGGATTCTCCATACTTACGTTTTAACTGTCGAATGACCTCTAAACGTGCATTCACTTCTTCCAAACGCCCCTCGTCAAGTTCCATCTGATCAAGGATACTAGAAACTTCCCCAGCAGCATCTTGTAACAAATAATAAGCATTCTGAACATTTTCATTAATTTGTTCATACTCTTTATCCAAATAGGCAACTTCTTGGATTTCTTGAGCAGCTTCGCCTATTCCATCTAGACTGTTTCCTGATTCACCAGCTAAAATTTCATGACTTTTAGCAAAAGCATCCACGATCTTTTGAAAGTTCGCTAGTTTATCTCGTTCTTCAACTAGCTTTTCTTCTTCATCTGTTTGTAAATCTGCTTCTTCAATTTCTTTTTTCTGGAAATTCAGCATATCGATCCGTTGTATATAAGATTGCTCGTTTTCCTGAATCGCCCGAACTCTTTTTTCTAACTCACGATATTCATCATACTTTTTTTGATAATCGGTTAGCTGATCTTTAAAAGACTGTGAACCAAAACTATCTACCAGCTGTAAATGTTTTTCAGCTTGCAATAAATCCTGATGTTCATTTTGTCCTTGAATATCTACTAGATAAGCGCCAATCTTCTTTAAGTTTCCTAAGGTGACAATCCTGCCATTCACACGACAAATGCTTTTACCAGAACTCGTTATATCTCGTTGAATAATTAACAATTCATCTCTTTGATCAATACCTAAATCATCAAGTAGAACTTTAAAGGACGAATGTTTAGGGAGTTCAAATAAACCTTCTAACACACATTTTTGTTTTCCTTGGCGAATATAATCTGTGGACCCTCTTCCTCCTGCTAGTAACCCCATTGCGTCAATAATAATCGACTTTCCCGCACCGGTTTCTCCAGTCAAGGCAGTCATCCCTTTATGAAAGGTTAAATGTAGCTGTTTTATAATCGCAAAATTTTCAATGGACAACTCTAATAACATATGAAATGCTCCTTTATTGAACATACTTTTGTAAGCTTTGAAATAAACTTTCTCGATCTTGCGTTGTTTTAGTGATCATTAGAATGTTATCGTCATCATTTAAGATCGCAAATAAGGCTTCATCAAAACGTTTATCGATCAAATTCGCAATCGCCGAAGCATTACCAGGTAAAGTTTTCAAGCTAACAAATTTATCCATTTGATCGATCGATACAAAAGCATTTTTTAATAGTTTATTTAATTTTTCATTCATGTCCTCGTCTGATTCTACAGGAATACTGTAGCGATAGCCACCACTTGCTGCTGGAACTTTAATCAATTTTAATTCTTTAATATCTCTTGATACAGTAGCTTGCGTAACTTCAGCATTATGTGCTTGTAAAGCTGCAACTAGTTCTTCTTGTTTTTGAATATTTTCTTCTTCCAGTAGTTCAACGATCAACTGTTGTCGTTCTTCTTTTCGCATTTTGCTCCTCCTGATAAAATTATTTATTTTTTGAATTTTTTTCTAAATCGTATTTATCATAGCTCATTTTACCCCATAAGAAAAGCCAGAGACGTGCATCCTTACTAAACAAATAAAGAAAGAAACATTTTGTCACTACGCCTCGCTTTCGCTCGCCCTAGTACTGTTCATCATCCACTCTCAGCTCCCTTCGGTCGCTGAATCGTAGTGATTCGGGAGAGTAAGGACACTACGTCCGCTTCGCTCCCCTAGTACTGTTCATCATCCACTCTCAGCTCCCTTCGGTCGCTGAATCGTAGTGATTCACAGCATAAAAAAAGAAACGCATGATCACGTTTCTTTTTTATTTATCCAATTTGTCATGAGCTTTAGCAACTAATTGACTAATACTTATATCTGATTGATTGATGCCTACTTGTTCTGATTTTTTCAAATGAACAATAAATTCAATATTTCCTTGACCACCTGTAACCGGCGAATAATCTATAGCTTCTACATTGTAATTTTTTTGCAAGGCAAAGTCTAAGATATCTGCTAGCACTTCTTGATGAACAAGTGGATCATGTATAATTCCCTTTTTTCCAACAGAAGTTCTTCCCGCTTCAAACTGTGGTTTAATTAGTGCCATGACCTCCCCTTCATCTGTAAGTATTGGGTGAAGAGCTGGTAAAATTTTTTTTAACGAAATAAAGGATACGTCAATCGTAGCTATTTCAGGTTTACCATAAGTAAAATCAGAAGGTTTGCAATAGCGAAAATTCTTCCTTTCCATGACAACAACACGTGTATCTTGCCTAATTTTCCAGGCTAACTGATTATACCCGACATCAAGAGCGTAACTTAACTTTGCACCATTTTGTAATGCACAGTCGGTAAAACCACCAGTGGAGGCACCAATGTCAAGTAAAATCTTGTCCTTTACTTGAAAATCAAATACTTTTAATGCCCTTTCTAACTTTAAACCACCTCTTGAAACATAGGGTAATTGTTCACCGATAAGTTTAAGCACAGTATCTTGCGGAATTTTCTCGCCAGCTTTATCCAAGCGCTGATTTTTCTGCGTATAAACAGTCCCAGCCATCACGCCTCTTTTAGCTTGTTCTCGAGTTTCAAAAAGTCCTTGCTGGAAGGCCAAAACATCTACACGTTCTTTTTTCATTCCTTGCCTCTTTCCAATTCAAATAGCTGAATAATCTCTTCTAATAAACTAGGGTTAAAACCATCCAAAGACAAATTTTCCAGTATAGAACGTGCTTGTTCTAATTCCTTGCTTAAAGCTATCTTTGCTTGCTCTACTCCTAATAATCCGGGATATGTATTTTTTCCTGCTAGTTCGTCTTTTTGTGTTTTTTTGCCCATCTGTTCAGTTGTTGCTAATACATCAAGCAAATCATCTCTAACCTGAAAAGCTAAACCTAAATGAGTGGCAAAATCATCTAATTGTTTTAAAACTTCTTCGGCCTGATCAGTTAAAATTCCACCACTAACCACAGCAAAACGAATCAAAGCCCCTGTTTTTTTCTGATGAAGAGCTGTCAATTCAGAAAATGACAAATTTTGTTGCTCACTTTGGATATCATCAACCTGACCGGCAACCATCCCATTAGCCCCCGCTGATTTTGCCAACAGTTGCAACAAATGATTTTTTTTATGCGATGCTAGTTTAGTTTCAGCAATTAATTCAAAAGCCCCAGTTAACAAAGCATCGCCAGCTAAAATAGCTAAAGCATCACCAAAAACCACATGGTTGGTTGCTTGACCACGTCGTAGATCATCGTTATCCATAGCAGGTAAATCATCATGGATAAGCGAGTAGGTATGCACCATCTCTAACGCAGCAGCAACTTGATATACCTGCTTAGTAAGGCTGTGCCCCGAAAACGCAACTGTAGCTAATACTAGTAAAGGACGTATTCTCTTACCACCGGCATTGATGGAATATAGCATACTTTCTTTTAACTGTTCATTTTCAGCATGTGTTTGAACAAAATCTCTTAACTGTTTTTCTACTTTAGGCAATTCGCTTTCTTGCCAACTTGTTAAAACACTCATTGTTCTTCCTCTTCAAAGGGCTTTTCTTCTTCATCTTCAGTCATCATTTTTGTTAAAGTTTTTTCTGCCTTAGACAAAGTTTCCTTACATTGTTTACTCAACGCCATGCCTTTTTGAAAAGCGTCTAAAGCTTCTTCCAAAGGGACATCTCCTTGTTCTAGACGATTGACAATTTTTTCCAATTCTTCCAAAGACTCTTCAAATGTTGCCTCTGCCATCTTCATCCTCCTCAATCTCAATCACTTTTGTTTGTACTCGACCGTCTTTATAGTGAATATTCAAATGGTCATCTTGGGCTAATTCGTGAACAGATTTCACTACTTTTGTATCCTTAGTTGTATAACTATATCCTCGCCCCATGATTTTTAGCGGGCTTAATAAGTCTAGCGCTTGTACAGTTTGCTCAAAAGCCTGTTGTTTGATCGTCATAATTTGCTGCGCTCGATTTTTCAAACGTTCTTTTAAATATTCTACTTCTTGATTTGCTTCTTTTACCCTTGTATGAGGTGCAGCTTGCTTAAACCGATAATCTATTTGTGTATAGTTTTTCTCTTTTTCATAAGCTAGACGCTGTAAACTTTGATTCATACGTTGGTTCAGTTGGTCCAATTTAATTGATTGGGCTTCATATAAGCGTTCTGGCTGTCGAAAAATGTAAGAATTTTGTACTCTTTGAAAACGTTCTTGTTTGCGCTGAATTTGTCGAATGTAAGCCTGTTGCAAGCGCGCCTGCTTTTCTTCGATACGTAAAATTTCTTCTGATAAAACAGGCACAGCAAGTTCCGCTGCAGCTGTTGGGGTCGCCGCACGTACATCAGCAACTAAATCGGCGATCGTAGTGTCCGTTTCATGACCAACAGAAGAAATAACAGGTATGTCACAAGCTACAATCGCTCTAGCCACTCGCTCTTCATTAAAGGGCCATAAATCTTCAATCGAACCCCCACCGCGACCGATAATCACGGTATCAAAGTTTCCTTGTTCTTTTACCCGTTGTAAATTTTTTACAACATCGTCAGCTGCTTTTTCTCCTTGAACAACCGTTGGAAATAAAACAATTTGAGCGATAGGATATCTTCTTTTAGCGGTTGTCATAATATCACGAATAACCGCTCCACTAGGACTAGTCAAAACAGCGATCCGTTTAGGAAATCTAGGCAAAGTTTTTTTAGGCAATTGAAATAGCCCTTCAGCTTCTAGCTTTTTTTTCAACTGTTCATAAGCCTGGTATAAAGCTCCAATACCATCCGGTTGCATTTGGTCAATATAAATTTGATAATTCCCTGCTGTTTCATAAATAGAAAGACGCCCAACAACCATTACTTTCATACCTTCTTCAGGTTGAAAGTTTAATTTACGAAAGGCATTTTTAAACATTACAGCTGAAATTTTCGCTTTATCATCTTTTATACTAAAATATTGATGATTAGGACGTAAACGAAAATTAGAGATTTCCCCTGTCAAAAACACTTTTTCCAAGTATGGGTCAGCATCAAATTTTCTTTTTAAATATTTAGTAAGTGCACTGACTGTTAAATATTCCATCGTCTAACTTAACTCCTGACGTTTACAAGCTTCAATCGTTTGCTGCATTAACATAGTAATTGTCATAGGACCGACGCCTTTAGGCACAGGAGTGATATAACTAGCTATAGGTTCGACTTCGTCAAATTTGACATCACCGATCAACTTGCCATTTTCATCGCGATTCATGCCTACATCAATGACCACAGCACCTTCTTTAACAAATTCCTTGGTTATAAAGTTTCCTTGGCCCACGGCCGAAACAATGATATCTGCTTGCTTAGCTAATGCTGCTAAATTTTTAGTATAAGAATGTGCCATTGTTACCGTCACATTTTTCGCTAAAAGTAATTGTGCCATCGGCTTGCCAACAATATTACTACGTCCAATCATAATAGCGTTTTTCCCGGATAAATCGATCTCATAAGCCTCAAACATCTTCATAATACCATATGGCGTACAAGGAATCGCTTCTGCCTTGCCAGATAGAAGTTTTCCCATATTTACAGGATGGAACCCGTCCACATCTTTTTTAGGATCTATATTAAGTAATACTTTCTCCTCATCAATATGGTCCGGTAAGGGTAATTGTACTAAGATCCCATGATAATGCGGGTTATCATTATATTTTTTGATTTCGATCAATAATTTTTCTTCGCTGATATCTGAGGGATAGTGTTCCAACTTTGTTTGAATACCAATCTTTTGCGCAGCAATTTCTTTATTTTTTATATAGGTTTTACTTGCAGGATCATCCCCAACTAAAAAAACAACCAAAGCAGGAAACGCATTTTGTTTTCCTAAATTTTCAACTTCTAAACGCATCTGTTCCTGCATACTATCTGCTAATTGTCTACCATTTATCAATGTTGCCATTATCGTTCACTCCCTCAAATTATCTTTTTATTTTAGCATAACTTTACTTTTAAATAAAAGAAGCTAGCCTCACAAGCTAGCCTCAATTTCCGTATTTACTGCCGATAAAATACCGTTGACAAATTTATGCGAATTTTCATCGCTGAAAGTTTTTGTTAATTCAATTGCTTCATTCAATGCTACCCTATTAGGGGTATCATCTACATACAACATTTCAAATAAAGCAATGCGTAAAACGACTAAGTCCATTTTAGATAGTCGTTCAAGACGCCATCCCTTACGTAAATGACTCTTTATTCTTTCATCAAGTTCCGCTTTTTTTTCACAAACTCCTGTGACTAAGAGATCTAAATATGGTGGAACAAAATTTTCTTGCGCTTCATCAACGATTTCGCTGTTTTCTAATTCTAGTGCTGCATCAATTGCGTCTTTTTTAGCTAACGATTGATTTATATCTAATGGAAATAAAGCTTGCACTGCTTTTTTCCTTATCTCATGTCTTGATAGTTCTTTACTCATTTTCTTCCTCATCATTTTCAAAAAAATCGTCTAAATCCAACTGTTCCGTTTTTTCTGGAATAACTGCAACAACGTGAATATTTACTTCAGCAAGTTCCACATCTGTCATAAACAGGACTTGTTGTTTTACTCGGTTTTGTATATCCATTGCTACTTTAGGAACAGAAACACCATATTTCATGTAAGTATAGATATCAACTTTAATGCCAGTTTCATCCATTGTTAAATAGACACCTTTACCATAAGTAGAACGTCCTAAGAATTCAGTAACATTATTTGCGAAATTGCCTTGCATACGATAGACGCCTTCAACTTTTGAAGCAGCAATACCGATGACCACTTCGATCACCTCAGGAGCAATCACAATTTCTCCTAGTTCTTGATTTGCATCTAAAACAAAATTCTTTTCATCAGTCATTTAGATTCCTCCATTTTAGGATTGCTTTTCGTTTTTAGTTTATCATTTAATTACTAGATAAGCTATGTTAAAACTCTTCAAACGCCAAAATTTGAAAAATTTATAAAATAATCAGCTCTTTTGGCGAGTGTGTTAATATTTCATTTCCAGTAGAGGTAATTAATAAATCATCTTCAATCCTGACACCACCAATATCTGGCAAATAAATACCAGGTTCATCGGTAATGACATTTCCGGGCACAAATGTTTTATCAGCTCGCATTGAAACATTGGGTCCTTCATGAATATCTAAACCAATGCCATGACCTGTTGAATGACCAAAAGCTTCCCCATAACCAAATGAGGCGATGTAATCACGAGCAACAGCATCTAATTCGATACCGCTAATACCAGGTCTAGCTGCTTCAATGACTTTCAATTGAGCGTCTAATACAATTTGATAAATTTCTTTTAACTGTTCTCCTGGATCGCCAATCGCAAAAGTTCGAGTCATATCAGAAACATAGCCTTCATAATAACAACCAAAATCTAGTGTAATGATATCGCCTTGTTCAATTGTCTTATTACTAGCCACACCGTGAGGCATAGCAGAACGTGTACCAGAAGCTACGATCGTTTCAAATGAAACACCGCTAGCACCTAATGAGCGCATGAAAAAGTCTAACTGATTAGCGATTTCAATTTCAGTCATTCCCGGTTGGATCATTTTCAGTATGTGATCAAAAGCTTGATCGGCAATACTGCAAGCTTGTTTAATCGTTGCAATTTCCTGCTCGTCTTTAACTTCTCTTAAGCTTTCTAGAAGACCTGAAACAGGGACTAAAGAACTTTCTGTTATAAACTCTTCTAACAAACTATATTCAGAAAAACTGATATAATCTTCTTCAAAAGCAAGGGCACCCACTGCATTTTTTTCGACAAGTTCGGCTACTTTAGCAAAAATATTACCACTATTTTTTACGATCTCAAATCCTTGAGCTTGTTTAGCAGCTTGTTGTGTATATCTAAAATCTGTAACAAAAAAAGCTTGCTCTTTGGTTACAAGCGCTAAGCCTGTGGTCCCTGTAAAGTTGGTAAAATAGCGTAAATTATACGGGCTGGTAATTAAAAAGCCATCTATTTCTTCTTGACTCATCTTTTCTTTCAAACGAGCTAACCGTGACATATTTATTTCCTTCTTTCCGTGTGAGTTCCTTTTTATTATAGCAAACTTCACTAATAAGTTAAACGAGTTAAATTTGATCATAGATGATAAACAGACAAAATAACCGAACTATGAATAGAGAGAGTTAAACACTTCAGTAGAAGCTTGTCGTAGTTTTCGACAATGAATCTCATCAAACATAGTTCGGTTATTTTTTATTTATCTTCATCTCGTAAGCTTAGCGGTTTATCTAATATTTCCTTGTAGATCATAGCATTTACTAAATTCTTTTTCCCAAGATAAGTCTTTTTTGACTGTTTCTTTGTACTCGACTTTTTCGATCTAACCTGATCAGTTGGTTTTAGTGATTGTTGTCTATTAAAAGAATCAAGACTAGTTTGTGCAGCACTTGATCGTTGTTGTCTATTTCGTTCCTGCTTTTTTGTCGTTTTAGCTACATTTTTTTGATTAACAGACTCAGTTTGTCGGTTACGTTGTCTATTGGCATTTCTTTTTTGTTTTGCTTGTTGCGTCTCTTTGTTCATTTGACTTACGGCTCCTTTCTTATTACTTTTGTAAGAACCGTCTTGCGAGGAAGAAGTAGCCTTTTTGTCACTATGATTTTGCTTTCTTTGTTTTTTCGAATTTCGCCTTCTTCCCAAATTTACAATAAATAAAAGTAAAACAATAATTAAACCAAAGTTATCTAAGAGAAATTCAATAATTGAATTCAAAAAATTAAACATAGAATCACTCATTTTCTGACTGATCTGTTTGACCTGAAATAGACTTTCTCATTTCAGTATCTGATTCGACATTTTGCAGTTTGTAATAATCCATAACGCCTAGATTTCCTTGACGTAAAGCTTCGGCCATCGCTAATGGAACTTTGGATTCAGCTTGTACAACTTCTGCACGCATTTCTTGCTCTTGAGCAATCGCCATGGAACGACGTTCTTCAGCTTTTGCTTGTGCGATATTTTTATCAGCTTCAGATTGGTCCGTTTGTAATTGTGCGCCAATATTACGACCTACGTCTACATCTGCAATATCAATAGATAAGATTTCAAAAGCAGTTCCTGAGTCAAGCCCTTTTTTCAAAACTGTTTGTGACATAGAATCTGGATTTTCCAAAACTTCCTCATGTTTTTCAGAAGAACCAACAGTGGTAACGATCCCTTCACCCACACGAGCGATAATTGTATCTTCTCCAGCACCACCAACCAAACGTTCAATGTTTGCCCGAACAGTTACTTTAGCTTTTACGATAAGTTCAATCCCATTTTGCGCTACAGCTGAAACTTTAGGTGTTTCAATTACCTTAGGATTAACAGAAACTTGGACCGCTTCAAAAACATCCCGTCCTGCTAGGTCAATCGCAGCCGCTTTTTCAAATTCCAAATCAATCTCCGCTCGTTGTGAGGCAATTAATGCGTCGATCACCCGATCCACATTTCCTCCAGCTAAGTAGTGGGCTTCTAGTTGATTCGTTGAAAGCGACAATCCAGCTTTAGTCGCTTTAATTAATGGACGGATAATTCGATGCGGATTAACCCGGCGCAAACGCATCCCAACTAACGTACCAATTCCTACTTTTACTCCTGAAAAGTAGGCTGTAACCCATAATCCAACGGGCACAAACCTCAAGAAAATGATCAATAAAATAACGATAATAACAGCAGCAATCACGATCCCAATAAAGCCGCCTCCAAACTGTAATTCGTTCATAAAATTATCCTCCATCCTTCATTTTTTGTTTTCTTACTAAAATCTTTGTTCCTTGAATCTGTTCAATAACAATAGGTGTCCCAATTGAAATAAACTCTTCTGCACTTAAAACATCAAACAATGGTCCTTCCTCTTTACCAAATGTTGCTTTTCCAGAAGGTCTCAATGGCGTTTGCGCCGTTCCGGTTAAACCTGGGTAAAGCTTGGGTTCTTGATTGTCTGTTTTGGTTTTACTTCCAGCAGGTAGATCTGTTTGTAAGACCAATTTGTTTACATTTGTTAAGGAGTATCCTTTTTTTGCAAGATATACTACCAAAGCAGTCGTAATCACCACTGCCATACTCAAATCCCAAATGGTTTGCATCAAATCTCCAACTGTCCAGTACAAACCAGCTATTAGTAAAATAGCGCCTAATACGCCCGTTATTCCAAATTCTGGTATAAAAATTTCAAAAACAATTAAAAGTAAACCAAAAATAAATAACGCCAAAGGAATCCAATTTTCTATCCCAATAGTGTAAAAGTAAACAGTAAAACTAGCAAGTGTCACAAGAGAGGCAATTTTAGTAAGCGGTGTTAATACAGCTAACGCTAAACCAATAAACCCGATCGTGAGCAACAAACTTTCCATAACTCTTGCCTCCTTTATCTTCAGTATCCTTACAACTATCTATATATCTATCATATCATGTTTTTTTAGCTGTGTATTGTAGTTTTACTAGAAGCTTTCCAAAAAAATAGCTCGCAAAGTCAAAAGACAACTTTACGAGCCTAACTTCATAAAACAAATACAGTACAACTATCTTACTTTTCACTCTTCTTTTTTTTCCCAAAAGACAGTAACCCTCTTTTGATTACTTTGAAAAAGCTACTGGCTTGCACCATATGATCATAAGCAACATAAGGTCTCATAGCGCGCAAAACTTTTTTTGTATCTTTTGAAGCAAAATTAAAAGTTCCATCTTTTTTTGTTTCAATAGCATAACGCGGAATCCATTTCCCTTTAAATAAGACACTGGCGACCACATAGTCCACTTCTTCCCAGGGGATTTGAATGTAATCCTGTGCATTTTTTGTATTATAAAACTCAAACGCCTTGTCTCCGATTAAAACTTGGCCATATTTAGCTAACCCTACAAAAGATGTCGCGTCCATTGTTAAATCTACTTTTGTGTTTAATGATTGTACCATGTACAGTTCCACCTCACTTGTAATTTTAGCATGGATCATTTTTATGTACAAAAAGAAAGGGCAAAAGCAAGCCAGTTCCAAAAACAAAAACTTTTGGAATGCTGTTTTTGTCCCTCTTTTTTATAAAATATTATAGCAAACCGATTACGTGACCAACAACACCAAAAATAAATAAACCTAAAATGATTATAATTGGTGAAACATTTTTACGTAATAACCACATACACAAGAAAGTCAATAATAGACCCGCTAAACCAGGAATCAATTCATCTAAGTTATCTTGTAATGTTGTTACTTCAACACTTGACAAAGCCCTACCTTCGTCTTCTACTTGTTGAAAGGCTGTTTGTAAGCCATTTGGCGACATTGGTATATTAGACCAGTCAACGTAGGCACCTTCTTGCAGCGGTGTCCTAGAAACAACTGGTTGGAAGTCAATATCAACCCACCGTTCTACCAGCGAGGCCAGCACGAACATCCCTAAAATAGAAGCGCCTCTGGTAACATCTTGTAATAAACCACCTGATAAGTCATCAGTAATTGCCGAACCTGCTTTATAACCAAATTCTTGAGTATACCATAGAAATGCCCAACGAATAATGTTCCAAGCAACAAAGAAAATGATTGGACCCATTACATTACCGCCAAGTGCCAAGGAAGCGCCTAAAGCACCTAACATTGGACGAACAGTAAACCAAAATACCGGATCTCCAACACCTGCTAAGGGCCCCATCATTCCAACTTTGACCCCTTGAATAGCAACATCATCGATTGGTGCACCACCAGCACGTTCTTCTTCCATTGCCAATGTTACCCCAAGTACAGGTGCAGTTAAGTATGGGTGGGTGTTGTAAAATTCCAAGTGACGTTGCAATGCTAGTTTACGATCTTCTTTATTTGAATATAATTTTTTAATTGCTGGAATCATTGCATAAACAAAGCCACCATTTTGCATACGTTCATAGTTCCATGAACCTTGGGTAAAGGTATTACGCCATGCAACATTTAAGCGATCTCGTTTTGATAGTTTTATTTTTTCCTCTGCCATGAGTTATCTCCTCCTTTTACCAGTCTTAATAGTCATTGAGTATATCGCCAAGCGGGTCACCGGAGCCGCCGTTTCCACCGCCGCCTTCAGAAGATCCGCCTTGTTTTGAAAGCGAAATATAAATAAGTGCTAAAGCAATACCGATAGCACCAATTGCGATAAGTGTTAAATCAGTAACAGCCGCAATAGCAAAACCTAGAATAAAGAACGGCCATACTTCACGACTAGACATCATATTAATAACCATTGCATAACCAACAGCTACAACCATGCCACCGCCGATTTCCATACCGTCAGTCAACCAGTCAGGCATTGATTCCAAAAATTGACGAACAGTGGTTGCAGGAATAAATAGTAAAGCACCCGCTGGGATTGCGATACGTAGCCCTTGCATACAAACTGCTAATATATGCAGCCATTCAATTTTACGATAACTTCCTGATTCAGCAGCTTTGTCCATTCCATGAACAACTGGTACTGCAAGTGTACGAACAATCATTGTCAAAAATAGTCCAGCAACAGCTAAAGGAATCGCAACAGCAATCGAAGTGGAAATCCCCGCTTGTTGTTGTCCACCTAAAACTAAAATAATTGCGGAAGCTACAGATGCTAACGCAGCATCCGGTGCTACAGCTGCACCAACGTTTGCCCAGCCTAAAGCGATCATTTGCAATGAACCGCCTAACATAACACAAATTTCTAAATTACCGGTTACAAGTCCAATCAAGGTACATGCAACTAATGGTTGGTGAAATTGAAATTGGTCCAAAATCCCATCCATTCCAGCAAAAAATGCAACAATTACGACCAATAACATCTGAATTGCATTTAAATCTGACATAATAAACCTCCTAATTCTTTACTTTTTATTTGGCGTTTTGTAAGCCAGCCTTTGCTTTTTTAAGCAGATCATTAAGGCGTCCGCTTGAATCACTTGGTACTTTTCGTACATCAAATTGCACGCCCAATTCTTCCATACGTTCATAAGATTCAATGTCTGTTTCATCCATTGAAATAACATTATTGACTACAACTTTTCCTTTGGAGTGAGCCATAGAACCGATATTAACCTCATGAACGTCCATGCCGCCTTCAATTGCTCTTAACATATCTTCAGGATTTTCAAAAAGCAATAAAGCTCTTGTTTTACCAAAACGTGGATCTTTATCTACTTCGATCATTTTATCGATCGGAATAACATTTGCTTTCACTCCTGGCGGCGCTGCTTGTTCAATTAAACTTTTACGCAAGCTATCTTGGGCAACAGCATCACTAACAACAATGATCCGGTTAGGATTTGTTGCCTTGGCCCAGTTTGTCGCAACTTGCCCATGTAAAAGACGAGAATCGATACGCGCTAATACGTAATCTATCTTGCCATCGCCGACCACGGTTCCTTCAGGTAAGGAGCCTTTAGGTTCTTCTGGTGCACCCGTATCGTCTTCTGCTTGATCATTACCTCCAGCTGGTGCCAGTTCTTCTGGTTTTATTTTGACCCCATCAGTTGCGCTGGGGATGATAGCAGTTGCGATTTGTTGGGCAGAGTCCATAGAAAGTCGAGAAGCAAAAGCTTCGATCACCATCGGTAAATTCATGCCTGCTACGATCGTCCATTTATCTTTGTGTTCTTCAAACAAACTATTTGCTTGATTAAATGGTGTACCGCCCCATAAATCAATCAAAAAAAGAATTTCTTCTTGATCATCAAATGAGTTAATAGCGTCTTCCATTTTTTTCTTTATATCATCTGGGCCTTCACTTGGCTTTAACACACAAGAAGCAACATTTTCTTGTTCGCCAAAAATCATGGTCGCTGACTCTAAAATACCATCGGCGAAGTCCCCGTGACTTGCTAGGATGATTCCTACCATTTTTTTACCCCCTAATTTACAATTTTTTATTATTTTGTTCTTTCTTTTTTATCCAACAAATCAATTAAATTAATTTTACGATCAGTTGGAACTTTGCGAACTTCCAATTCGATCCCTTGTTTAGCCAGATAATGAAAAGAAGCTTGATCCTTTTCATCTATCGAAACAAAATTTGTTACCATCTGCTTCCCATTTTCAAAACGCATCCCACCGATATTCAATGATTTCAATACGATTCCTCCGCGCACTAATCTTTCTACATCTTGCGGGTTGGTAAATAATAGCATAACTTTTTGTGATTGGAACAACGCACTATTATACGCTTCTAACATTTTAGTTACTGTCACGACATTGGCGTTTATTCCTGGTGGTGCAGCTTGTTGCAAAAGGAATTTGCTCAGATGGTCAAACGCAACAGTATCACTGACCACGATAATACGATTAATATCTGTTCGTTTAGTCCATGATGTAGTGACCTGTCCATGAATTAATCGGTCGTCTATACGCGCTAAACGGATATCCAAATTTTGATCGCCTCCTTAACTTCATTGATTTATCAGTTCACACACCTCCCTCGTTTATTTAGAAGCAATTTATGTGCCAAAAAACAAAGATACACTGCTTATATATCAGTATTTTAAAACAAATTAAAAAATACACTAAGAGATACAGTAGCGTTAGTGTATCTCTTAGTGTATTTTCAGCATATTTATACTTTTTCTTGCCGTTTGATTAGCTCCAATAAGTAAAACTCTTCAGACACAGGAAAATTTAAATTTAAAACTCTGCTCAATGAGTTTACTTGAAGATGCAGTGCTTCATATTCTGAACTGTCTTGCAATTCCGCTTTATCATCTTCAGACGCTGTCAAAGGTTGTTGCAACACTACTCGTTCGACCATACCCGCTGCATGTAAAAGAAAATTAATGCAAAAACCTTGTTCTTCTCTAGGAATTTGCCAATTGTCCATAATTTCTTCAGTAAATTGTAATAAAGGGGCGATCAATTTCTGCGGATTTAAAAAAGTGAAATTTTTTTCTAAATAATTCAGGCAAACGTCTTTGGTCTCCACTTCATTAAAAGATAACGGCTCTTCAGAGATTAGCTCTTGATTATTTAGCAATAATTTATCGATCAATTCATCGGTATTTTGTGTAATAAAGTTCTCCAATGTAATAAAAGGAGCTGCCAATTGCGGATCGACTACGCCAGTGGTCGCGATCACCTGATACTGCTTTTGAATTTCAGATAATTGTTGATTTAAATCCACAGCTGAAATAGTAAGGACCTCAATGTCTGTAATTTGTTTTTTATTAAGCGTTGCTTGGATCATTTTCTTTATATGAACAGCTGTCCCTTCACCAGAAGCACAAATCGCAAGGATTGCTTTAGGTAGATGATTTTCTGTTAAAGTTGCAGGCAGCAAACCTAAACTGTAGCCATGAAAGTTTTTTAACGATTCATAAAGGTCGTCTAGACTGGTTCCAAAAACAGAAGCTTTACGAGCAGATTCTAATACAAGCGGCGTTGTTACCATATCGATCGTTCGAACAAACACCCCTGTGTCTCTTTGAATTTTTTCATTAAAAGTTACTAAAGAACCCATGTCTACTAATAACAAGACACCACTGCCTTCATGAACAGAGAGCACCGCTTGTTTTAGTTTTTCTAAAGCGATCTTAGGAGGCATATCCAAAGGCATATCCACTGCCGCTAATTGTTCAATATCTAGTAGTTGTTTAACCACATCCACCATGCTCGTTGCCGTACTATTCCCATGAGCTCCTACAACGACACCAATTCTTCCTACTTGCGAGGCACTTCTTAAAGAAACCAGCAAAACAGCCAAGTAGTAAATCTCACTTTCAGGAATGAAAATATTAAACCATTCCCCAATATATTGTTGGATCTCTTGAGCTAATTCTAGTTCTTGCGGATAAGCGGTAACCATTTCTCTGATATTGTCATTAACTTCTCGCTTTTCACCTAACTGCAGTTTTTTAAGAAAAGAACTGATGTGTAAACTCATTGCATAAACGAAATTAGATTGAAAATCATTTCCCAAACGATCAGTCACCATCGTATAAATCCGGTTGGTCAATTCGATAATTTTACGGTCAACAAACTCACTTAATTTATTATCTGCATAGAAAGAAAAACCATGATCTTTATAAAATGACTTTAAATGAACATTGATATCGGTTGAAATAAAATGATTAATGGTTTCTTGATCGATGCCATCTGATTTTAATAACTCCGCTTTATCTCCGATGATATCATATAGATTATAGGGTAATTCATAAGAGTCTGTTTGAATATTCAAGCTATCTTCATTGGGTTGAATAACTAGTTTTGATTCAAGATTTTGCGAAAGCTCCGTTGATGTCCCTCGATTATCAGCTAACAAAATTAACCCTGAACGAATCCCTTCTGGCACATCTTCAATAGTGATATCAATCTGTTCTTCGTGCATATGATTCAAAAATCCTCTCGCACAAACGAGTTGAACATTTGATTTTAATTGTCCGATATTCCCATAACTAACACTACCAATTAAGGCTTTAACCACATCTTCAGTTAATGAAATCGTGCGTTGAATACGATGCGCTTCATGAGAAACCATTACCTTGACTAAGTCAACTTTTTCAAAAGCAGGACGCGATGCAAAAGAAGGTAGTTGAATGTTTATCGGTATCCGGCGAACAAAGGTATCCAAAAGAGTAGAATTAGGATCTTCGGTCGTCGCACCAATAATTCGGACTTCAGCAGAATGATGTTTGCCTGTTTCACCCAAACGACTATAGGTCCCATGATCCATGAAATAGAAAATCATCTCTTGCCCTTCAGGAGGTAAACGGTGGATCTCATCTAGAAAAAGCATACTTTGATCAGCCTGGTCAATAACGCCGGTTTTCTCTTCATCTGCACCCGTAAAAGCTCCTTTGGCATAACCAAACAAATGGCTCATCAAAAGTTCTGGGTTATTGGCATAATCGGCACAATTAAAAACAATGAGTTCTTTATTGCTATCAATAACATTATTAGCTTTAGCAAATTGAAACATCGCATGAGCAAAATAGGTTTTCCCCGAGCCTGTAGGACCTGTAATTAAACAATTCAGCCCTCTAGGAGGATATAAAATCGCTGCTTTTGCCTGTTCACCAGCATTTTTCATACTACCGTTGATTCCGATAATATTGGAAAAAATATCCTCTCTTGAAACAAATGACGACTGTACATGTTGTGGTTGTTGCTTTTTTCGAGGTTCCCGTTCTTGTTTATAGCTTTTCACATATTTTTCTTCAGACATATCTTGATTTAAAAAATATTTAACTGGCCGACTATCTGTTTTAGTTATTTTCTCGTCACGTACCAATTGATTTAAATCTTTACTAGCATTGCTTCTTTGAATAGCCAATGCTTGAGCAATCTCACTTGTAGTTACTGCCGTTGGCTCACTTTTCTGGCCAGAATTATTTTTTTGTGCTATGTATTGATAAATTTTTTCCATTCTTTTATTCACGATTTTCACCTCGGTTCAAAAACCAAACAATAATTCCATGTCCTCTTTTTTAATTATACCTTCTTTTTCGCTTCATTACCAATCAGTGAAATAACAT
>NZ_JAKEIT010000006.1 GCF_021474685.1 Tetragenococcus halophilus
TGGTTTAAGGATAGATAATCATAGGAACAAGCGATTAAAAAAATAATCATTAATTGCCGGTTTTCTTTTGAATAATAGACATCATCAAAAAGTTGTAGCTCCATTAAATAATTTTGCAAATATTCTTCCGTAGCTTTAGACAATATTAAATCATCGTTGTTTATCTTTATTTTTTGATTTCTTTTTAAGTCTTCATTTATCTTTTCTATCGCATAAGTTATTTGACGCTTAGTAAGTTTAAAATTACTTTCTAATTTATTAATACTCCTTTCATCCTTAAAAGTTATTTCATTTAATATTTCCAACCCCTGATTATCAATCACTTATATCACCTCCTGATTAAAAGTTTAGCGCCTAAATATACCGCTTTCAATAACAATTGGGTGTATATTTTGTCCGATTTAATTACAAGAATTAAGCTAGTTTTATCCTTCTTATTAAGAATAAAAATATAGAAGAAACCAACAAATGAAATAATCGGCTTCTTCTATATTTAATGTTATTATTCATTTAGTCAATTAATTAAAAGTTATAATGAATAACATCTTTATATTGCTCAAATAATTGCTCGTTCAATTGACTACCACCGTCTAAATTTGCAGAATAAAAGACTGGGGGATCGGTAACTCCATTTTGCAGTAGATTTCTTGTAACTTCAACAATTATAGCATTTAAAATCGTAGCGCCAACTACAGTAGAGCTTGGACCTACTTTTTGCTTAATACCTTCAACCTTACAACTCCCATCACCAATATCTCCGTGATTATCAATAGTTACATCAGCAAGCTCAAATAAACGCTTTCCTGAAGAATGACGGCTGCTAACAGACTTAGAATAAGTCTCATTTGTCAGAGCAATAATTTTTACTCCTTTTTCTTTTGCTGCAAGTGCTAAATCAATAATCACCGGATTGCGACCTGACACAGAATGTAAAATTAAAATATCATCCTCATGGAATGTCACTGTTGTTTCGATAGCTTGCCCGTATCCTTCCAGTTGTTCCATACGGCTCGTGAAAGTAATGGGTTGTCTATCTAACATTACTTCTTTGGCAAAGATCGCATTGATCGTCATCATTCCCCCAGCTCGGTAATACATTTCTTCAGCTAAAATTCCAGCATGACTAGCGCCAAATATATAAATCGAATGTTTATTTAAGTTAGCTTCAGTCAATAAGTCTATTGCTTGTTCCATTGCATCTGCTTCATTTTCTTCAACTTGTTCTAATATCTCTTTTACACGAGTAAAATATTGCATTTTATAGACCTCCAAACAGTCCGCTAATAAAACGACCTAGCATCGCCCAGAGTGAAAGATCATTTCCACCAAAAATTAATAACCAATTTTGAATAGTTGAACTAAACAACATTGCGGAAAAACCAACAAGTATAACCATTAGAACAGACGCTACCACAGTACCTATAATTGCACCACGAAAGCCTCCTTGGCCTTCACCAATAATAGCAGCACCACCGCATTCAAAAAAACTAGTAATAACTAAAGGAACAATTGTGACACCAAAAACGTTAAATGAATTAGCAAATATCACCAGTATTGTAGACGTAATCATTGCTACCACAAAACCAATAATTACTGCATTAGGACGATAGTTAAATAAAATCGGTAAATCAAAAGCAGGTTTAGCTCCTGGAACAACTTTTTCTGCAATTCCTTGGAAAGCTGGAATAATTTGGTTAATCAACAGACGTACACCATAAAGCATAATTAATAAGCCAGCACCAAAATTTAAACCAGCAATCACTGAATACATAAATAAATTTTCATCTTGAGGAACTAACGCTGGTGCAATAATACCTACAACAATATACATTAGAAAAATAACGAGACCGCCTGTAATTGAAATTTCTCTAAAAAATGAAAGGCTCTCTGGCACTTTTAAGTCTTCTGTAGATTTCTCTTTATTCCCCACGCGTTTGGCAATAAAACCTGAAAATAATGATAATACACCTGTAGGATGTCCAATTAAAAACGAGTCATCTTCAGTAGCGGCCCAAACATATTTACGCATAATCCATGGCATAAACGACCAATAGCAAGCAGCTAAGATCGCACTAACTGTTATTAATAAAGTCCCTGTCAAGCCTGCTTCTACGCCCCCTGCTACTAAAACAAATGGGAACCACCAAAGCATATGTCCAGTTAGAAAAATCGTCTTAACTGGTGTAAAGCGAGCGATTAGTAAATGAATAATTAGCCCTAAAAACATCACTAAACCAACTGTGCCACCGTAATCCGCTGTGAACGTAACATCTGATAAACCTTCTGCAACTTCAACACCTAACTCTTCTTGAACCGCGGTGTTAATCGGCGAAATTGTACCAGTCAACATGTCTACACCAGCATTTAAAATTACCATACCAAATGCTGCGGTCATAGCTCCTTTAATAATTTCAGAAAAAGGCTTTTTTTGTACTGCTAGCCCTAACATTGCAATTAATCCTAATAAAACAGGTGGATTTTTTAAAATATAATCCGTAATAAAACTCATGTCTGTTCGCTCCTTTCATTTAAAAATTTTTCCATTTGTCCTTTAACTTCATTTTTATCCATATATTTTTTTACTGGGAAAACTGGGCCCTTAACCGAATTTTTCAATTCATTTAACAGCTCACTACTCGTAAAATAAGCATCTGCTGTAGTCGCCTTTGCAGTTGATAGATCCGTATTTTCAACCGTTGCTTGGACTCCTAGTTCCTTAGTCACTTTGTCTAATGTCATTTTTAAAACCATTGAACTTCCTACTCCAAAACCACATACTGCTAAAATCTTCATTGTTTTTTCCTCCATTATTTAAAAAGATTCACTATTTCAGCTTTATCTCCGCTTAAAATAATTTGGTACTTTTGTTCATCCATAAACACCTCCATAATCTCTTGTAGGCTTTTTAAATGACTTTGACTATCTTCTGCTGCCAATATTAGAAATATTTTAACTGGCTTTCCTTCTAAATCGATTGGCTTTTTAGTAACTAGAAGACTCATACTTTGCTTTTCTACTCCTTGTCCAGCTTGAGCATGCATTAAAGCAAAGTAGTCAGCTAGAACCATGTAGGGACCGTTATTTTTTACACTTTCAATCATGTTCTTAACATAAGTTGGAGTAATTAGCTCTTCTTTTTGTAAAGGCTTACTTGCTAAACTAACAGCTTCTTTCCAATTATCAATTGAATCGACCACCTTTATATGATTTTCCGGAAGTAACTGTCTTAAATCATTCATTCTTTAACCTCCATCATCTTCGAAATAAACCAATTTTTATCTTCAATACCTTGCATAATTAAGTTCATTACTGGTTCAATTTTTTTATCGTCTTCTTCGCGGATTAATAACAAAGCAATTATATCTACTAGTTGATTTCCCCACGAAATCGCTTTATCTAAAACCAAAATTGAAACAGACGTCTCTTCCACAAAGTCAGGATTCCCATGTGGGATGGCAAAACCGTTACCAAGATAAGTCGATTGTAGTTCTTCTCTTTCCCAGACAGAGTCAATAAAGTTCTCTTTTAATAATTCATCGGAGAAATTCTGTCTTTTAAATAAATAACCGAGAGCGTTTTTCTTCGTAGAAAAATTACCAAATATGACATCTTTCCCAACTAAACTTCTTGTTTCATAACTAAGTTCAAATTTCTTGGTCATTTTTTGCTCATTACAAATGATTAAATCAATATAGTAGTTCAAGATTTTTTTCATATCTTTTGCTGTAACCATGGGCGAAATTGTTACAATTGGTTTTCTTTGTTCATTTATTGGAACTGTAGAAATAATAAAGTCAACATCAGAAATTTCCATATTTTTAAGCTTTGAAGTGGAAACTGTCTCAATACTATTAATGTCAGGTAGTATTCTTCTAATTTTTGCTGAAACATAAGAACTTGTTCCTATACCATTTGGACAAACAAACAAAATTTTGTTCATTTTCTTTAATCGCTCTACTGCTGCTTGAAAATGAATTGCAACAAACCCTACCTCATCATCAGATAAACTAATTTGATAAGTCTTACAAAAATCACTTAAAGCAAACCAAACAACACCAAATAATGACGGATACATTTGTTTTATCTCATTAATTAAGGGATTAACTATCGTTGTTTGCGCTTCTGACCTTAAAAATAATTGGTATAAATGAACAACTACATCTTCTTCTAAATGTTTGTCTTGTGAGAGGTCTGTACTTATCCCTTCACTGACTTTTTGTATCAATATTCGAATCCTCTCTCTAAATGAAAAAGGAATTTTTTCATCTTTTAAGAAAAATCTCATACCACTACCTACGATTAAATAGGTTAAATGTTGCGCTTCTTCAGATGAAAAATGATAGATTCCCTGGCTTTCTATTTCTTTTAAAAGATCGTAAACAATAGGATATTTATCAAACTCAAGAAACAAACGCCCAAATTGGTTTTTACCATCTAATTGAATTTGGTAACCTTTTTTAGAACGGGAAATAATTAAATATATTGAAACGACAATGTTTTCTATATGGCTTTCAGGAATATCGATCTCTCTTTTTTCAATTGCTTTATGAAAAACATCGGCTATTTGCTTTATCAAACAATCATCGATATTCATTACTTCTTCATGCTGAAGAATAATACGTTTCAATAATTTTTGAACTTGTATCTCATTTCCTGCAAAAAAAGTACCTGAATTATCAAAAGTTAAGGACAAATCTTCTTTTGAAAATAATCTCTTAATATACGAAATATCATTTGCAATGCTACTTCTAGAAACAAAATATTCTTCAGAAAGTTGTTGGTAACTCAAATGTTCATAATTCAATAACCTTTCAAATATGTGTAGTCTTCTTGTTTTGCTGTCAGTATACTGAGTATTCATTTCTCCCTCACCTTCTAGTTATAAATTAGCATATAGCTTCTTGCCTGAGGAGACCAAATAAATCTAGGCAAATCTGTTAAAAATGTTGTACACCTACATGAAAAATTTGCTGTATAAAAAACATATATGGCTGTACTTTCTTTAACAAAAAAACAATGCTTATCTCGTTTATTATATCTAACGAATATAAGCATTGCCTTTTTTATATTTAACAAACTAAATTAGATCAATTAACAATTTATTCATCCAATAATTTATTCATTTCCCCCATAACGCTGGTTACTTCAGGTCCTATCACAATTTGAAAATGATTTTCTGATGGTTTTACGATCCCACTAATGCCAGTTTGTTTTATACGTTCTTCATCAACTAAGTTTGGCTGACTAACTGTTACTCTCATACGTGTTACACAATTATACATGTCATCGATATTGTCTTTACCGCCAAGTGATTCTAATAGTTTTTTAGCAAGGTATTCGTAATTCCCAGTGTTCAGTGATAGATCTTTTTCCTCTTCTGAAGATTCTTCTGTATAGTTACTTTCTTTTTCTCGACCTAAAGTTTCAATATCTAATTTAGTAATTAAATAGTAAAAGGTAAAGTAATAAATAAAGAAAAATACAATCCCAACCGGAATAATCAATAAAACGTTATCTCCTATATTGTATCCTAAAATATAATCAATAATATTCGCTCCAAATGAAAAGCCTAACCTAATGTTTAAAGAATATGCGACAATACCCGCAAGTCCAGCCAAAATCGAATGTACAAAATAAAGCATAGGCGAAATAAACATAAAACTAAATTCAATTGGTTCTGTAATATTAGTCAAAAATGAGGTAAAGGCTCCGCTTCCCATAATTCCTTTTACTCTTTCTTTATTTTCTTCTCGGGAAGCTCTATATATTGCAAACGTAATCCCTGGTACTCCAAACATCATTACGATGAAAAAACCAGCTAAAAAATAACCTGCCGTTGGGTCACCATTTAAGAAACGTGGAATTTCTCCACTTAAAGTTTCTCCTGTTTGCGTAGTAAAACTACCTAGTTCAAAGTAGATATACGTATTAATAACATGGTGTAGTCCTAATGGAATGAGCAATCGATTAAAAAATAAGAATAGACCAACACCAAAAGCGCCCATTCCAACCCAACTTTGGGCAAATAGATCAATAGCGTTTTGCACCGGCGCCCAAATAAATCCAAAAATTAACGATACTACAATCATGATCATTAATACCATTGTTAGTGGAAATCTTTCTCCCGCGAAAAAAGATAAAACTTTTGGTAAATTTTGATTTTTAAACTTATTATAAGTCCAACTGGCTACGCCTCCGGCTAAAAGGCCCCCAAAAATCCCCATATCAATGTCTGGATCCATAATAGCTAAGCCTTCACGCAAAGTTAAAATTGATAATACAGCTGTTAATGTTGCCATCCCTTTATCTCTAGCTTGAGCAAATCCAAATACTACGCCGATGGCAAATAAAATATCAAGGTTTTCAAATACAGCATTTCCTGCTGAAGATAAGATAGGAATATTAAAAAGATCTTCAGCTGATAATCTAAGCAATATCCCAGCTATAGGCATTGCAGAAACAGGTATCAACATAGAACGCCCTAATTTTTGAATATTTTCCTTTATTTTGGCCATTTTTATCCTCCTATTAGTTAAAATAGCGCTTACAAACCATTATATAATTATTTTAAATGTCTCTGTAATTCCCTAATACGATGTTGTTTTCTTCGAATACTTCTTTATATTTCTCATTTTGTAATTCACCACACGTATGAGCTCTTAAATCCCTTAACCCAGAATTATTTAAAACAACGTTGTCTATAAACCCCGGATGGCACATACATTCAACAGAATGGTATTCTTTACAGTCTTGAATAAGATTTTTAATTGTAATTGGCTTCCATATTTCTTTCTCATCAGCTAATTGGTCAAAATCCATCGAAAATTTTTTCGTTGTTTTTAAGCATGATGGAACATCAAAATTATTTCTTACTGGTAAATTGTATTTTTGAGCCAATTCAATAAAAATTTCTTTCATTGGTCCAAAACTGTTAACATGATGATGACTATCTAAATGTGTAGGTTTAATACCCGTAAGTAAAATTTTTTCAATTTGTGCTCGCCACTCTCTATATACCTCGTCAGGGTTCACAGAGAAATCGCCTTCATAAAAAGACAATGAATGAAAGCTATCATTATCAGAAATAGACGGAACATCGTTTAACAAAGGCTTACCACATGTTAGCGTTAAATGTACGCCAATGCCTAAGTTTGGATAATTTTGAGCTAATTCAACTCCATGTTCAAAACCAGGCATATTCGCTAACATTGTTGTAGAAGTTAAAATTCCTTTTTTATGAGCAGCTACAATCCCTAAATTAATTCCTTCACTATAGCCAAAGTCATCAGCATTTATTATTAGTACATCCATAAAGACACATCCTTTTAGTTTAATTCAACCCAATAATCTCCATTTGCTTCTATAAACTCGTCTAATACCTTTCTTGCCACATCAGCATTAGGTACTGTTTGGTTGAGTGTAAATGATTCAAAAGCTTTTTGATACGAATTTTCAAAAAAAGCATCAACCAATAATTTTTCTGAAGCCACCTGTGCCTCCATCAATCCTTTATGAAAATCTGGAATATCTTCTCTTAACGAAATAGGCTCTACCCCTTTTGAATTAACGTAACATGGTACTTCGACTACAGCATCTTCCCTCAAATTAGGAATAGCTCCTCGATTTGGCACAATCAACATAAAGCGTTTATTCAAGTTATTTTGAATAGACACTGCCATATCCACAATATATTGCCCGTGTGAATCACTTTCATATTGAACTTCGGTAATATCATTTGCATTTTGTATTTGATAAACTGTTTCTTTAATTTCCTTAAGTCGACCGTCCATAATCTCATTAGCTCGTGTATAATTCTGGTCAGAATGCTCTAAAACAATATTCGGATACAAATAATATTGTAAATAATTATTTGGGATATGTGTGGGAAATTTTTTCACCATATATTCCATAATTTTATAGGTAGTAACCCAATTGTTTTCTAAACCATCCGTTTTAAAACCTTGTTGGATAATTTTTTCTATAATTTCAGGCATAATATCTTTATCTACCGTGCGATCATATATGTTTTTATACCATCCAAAATGGTTTAAACCATAATACTCACTAATCCAGTTTTTGCGGTCATAACCAAATGAGTCAGCAATTAACTCTTCTATACTAATCGTCATATCGCAAGCATTAATTATTTTAGCGTTCGGAAATTTTCTGCGTACACTTTCTGCTATAATGGTCTCCGGGTTGGTATAATTTAATATCCATGCGTCCGGAGCATACTCTTGAATATCACTAACCAGTTCTAAAAATCCCTTCATCGAACGCATACCATAAGAAAAGCCGCCCAAGCCACATGTTTCTTGTCCAACAGCGCCACAATTTAATGGTATCTTTTCATCTAATTCTCGCATTTCAATCCCACCGACCCTAATTTGGGAGAAAACAAAATCGATGCCAGTAAATGCCTCCTTAGGCTCTAGGGTAGCCAACAAAGAAATATCGGAGCCATTCTTTTTTAATAAGAAATCGATAATAATTTCCATGTCATGATTTCTTTCTTGGTCTATATCATATAGTCGAATCTCTTTAATTGGGAAAAATTCCTGATTTTTAAGCAAAGTAAGTACGATCCCTGGTGTGTGTCCACTTCCTCCACCTGCAATTGTAATAATGTTTGACATAATATCCTTCCTTTCCAAATTTTCTTAATTTCATGTTACTTTGAAAGTATGATAAAATACAGCTCAAACAAGCATAATGAAACGATTTCAAAAACAAAAAATTTACTTTCAAATGATGAAAATTTTTTCAAAATGGAGAAGGATAAAGATTATGAACTTACTAGAAATTCGCACATCTCAATATATGTCAAAACTTTCCAGCAACGATCTTCAAAGCCTAAAAGAAATAAATACTCATTACACTGATATCCCTAATATTTTAATGAAAGATTTGGCTGAACGTTGCTATATTTCAATTTCCACACTTCATCGTATAATTTTAAAAATAGGATTTAATGGGTTTTCAGATTTCAAAATTAGAATAACTGATAACCTAAAGGCAATTGAAGCAGCTAAAGAGTCTTTATTTGATGAAGAAAAATATTTACAAAATTATTTGAGTAATATTACACTTACTAAACGTTTAAATGAAGGAGAAATAAAGAAGGTAGCAGATGTTATTCTAGAGAAAAAAAGTAGGTTTTGTTTTGGAACAGGTTGGAAACAAAAACAAGTTATTAATAATTTTTCCAATGATTTATTATACTATAAAGAATCTTTTATTACCTTACGGACAGAAAATGATCTCCGCCTATCTACTGATACTATGGACGAAAACTCCGTTCTTATCATTTTATCTTTGAGTGGAAATACTGAAAATTATAGTGAAGTTCTCAAAACGTGCAAGATCAGAAATGTTACTATTATTAGTATTACATCTGACAAAATTAATTCGTTAAGCTCATTTGCTGACTATTCGTTGTATTACAAAGAAAATGTCCTTGACAATATTGATAAACATTGGGACATCGGCACTTTAAATTTTTTAGTTAACTATCTAATTGAAGTTATCGTCCATCAAAAGGATAAGAAAATATAAGAAAAATAAAAAAGCAAATTAATCCGATCACTGAATGAAGATCTAGATTAATTTGCTTTTTTACATAATAGATATTTCCCTTGCCACTATAACTTTCTTTCCAAATTCACTTTCAGGGAACTGTTGGATAGCATTTTGCAGCTCTTCTTTTGTCAAATCAGCTCCAAATAACGGACTGCCTGGTTCTAAAATAATGCCATTTTTCAACGGTCCAATAAATAGCGGATCAAACCCTAGATTGTCAATTATTTGTGCAACAGTATTGCCAGCCGAGTCGTTATCTGTTGCGTAGGCAATCGCTTTACGGTCCGGTTCTCCAGCTGCGCGTGTTTCATCTTCCAAATCATGATAGCCCATATGATTGAAAGCTTTGACCACAGTACTTTCTTTCAAAAAGTTCTGTACAACTTCTGAAGAAGAAACGTGAAAATCTGAAATGGTGTTTTCTTTACCATCGACCTCCCACCAATAATTCATGGCATCAATCACTATTTTTCCTTTTAATGCTGCTTTGGGAATCGTTTGATATTTTCCAAGTGGTAAAGCAAGCACGACGATATCTGCTTTTTCTGCAACTTCTTGTGCATTCATTGCTTGTGCACCCAGAGCTAACACTTCGATCGTCAATGAAATCTTTTCGACTGAACCTGAACTTGCGATCAACACTTCATAACCTGCTGCTACACCTAAGCGTGCCAAAACGGTCCCTAACTTTCCTGCACCCAAAATCCCTATTGTTGTTTTAGTCAACTGGCACACCTGCTTTTAGTAATTCTTTAACTCTAGGAATCACTTTCTCTCCATACAATTGAATGGTTTTGAGACGATCTTTTTGGGTTTGTCCGCCACCACCATACACCAAATCAAAGCGTTGGATATCCATTTTGGTCATGACTTGAGCAATTCTTTGGGCCACGGTCTCAGGGCTGCCTATATAATAAGAACCTTGCGTGACTTCAAATTCAAAACGATCACGACTCATAGCCGGCCAACCACGTTCTACACCAAGCTGGTCCATCATTTTTTTGATATATTTCCAGCCAATTTCTCTCGCCTCAGCATCCGTATCCGCAATAACACCGTGTGAATGCATTCCTACCGGGTAAACTGGTGTGCCAAATTTAGTAGACGCACGTTTATATAAGTCGATATATTGATTAAAACGTAACGGGTTGCCTCCGATAACTGCTAACATCACTGGAAAACCATACCTAGCTGTGCGAATAATCGAATCAGGAGATCCGCCAACACCAACGTAAGTTTCCAACTTTTCTTCCATTTTTGGATAAACTTGGGCATTTTCTAAAGTCTGCGTAACGCGTCCTTGCCAAGTCACAGGTTCACCTTTTAATAATTCATTGAATAGCGCAATCTTTTCTTCAAATAGGTCTTCATAATCCTGTAAATCATATCCGAATAATGGAAATGATTCGGTAAACGAGCCTCGCCCCAGCATCACTTGTGCACGACCATTGGATAATGCATTCAGCGTCGCAAATCGCTCATATACACGTACCGGGTCATCTGAGCTTAAAACTGTCACGCCCGTTCCTAACGTAATGTTTTCTGTTTCCATTGCTAAAGCTGCTAAAACCGTGTCTGGACTCGAAATTGCATATTCTGCGCGATGGTGCTCGCCTAAAGCAATCACATCAATCCCCAGTTGATCCGCTAACTTCCCTTCTTCAATCGTATTTTTTATTGATTGACTATAACTCAAACGCTCCTGCGTTCGTTCATCGTAAGCCACATCACCGAATGTATCTAAACCAAAAATTAAATGATTATTCTCTGTCATTTCTTCGTACCCCTCTTTATTTATTATACCCTTACTATAACCGATTTTTTGAGAAATCCAATTATTTTGCTTACAAAAAGTAAGAAATATATTTAATAAACAAACAATCCCACAATTCCAGTTAACACCATTACCAAAATCGGATTTAATTTATGCTTTCTCAGTAAAAATAAAGACGTAATAAATAAAATAATTGCCATCATATTCAGATTAAAATTTTCTAAGTCAAAAGTTGATGTGCCAACGATAGCGATCAAAATAATGGTTGAAGCAGCAGAGGCGATAAGGCCTACAGAACTAGCAGTTAGTCCTTTCAATACATTAGCAACGCTATCAATGTTTCTATACTTTTTAAAAAATTTATATAAAGCAATAGAAAAAACTGTTCCTGACAATATACTACCTATAGTCGCTGCAATAGCGCCTCCCACACCTGCTAGCCGTATCCCTACAAAAGAAGTCGTATTAACTACTAAGGGTCCAGGAGTCATTTGCGAGATGGTAATAATATCAGTATATTCTTGAATTGTAATCCAATGATAAGTATTTACAACTTGTTCTTGTATTAAAGAAATAATGGCATAACCCCCGCCGATGCTGAATAGACCGATTTGTAGAAAAATAATAAATAGCGTCAGAATATAATTGTTCAATCAAATGTTCCTCCTGTTTTACTTTTTATATAAGTTTGGATAACGCATAAAACAGCACAGCTAGGTATAATAAATAACACATTAATATTAAAAATAAAACTAGCTACGAATACTAGCGGTGGCATCATAGTTAATAAAAAATTCTTTTCTTTTAAAATAACTTGTCCCATATCAATGACTAAATCAACAATGACTGCAGCAACGCCTGCTTCCATACCTTTTAAAATAGCAGAAATAATATGATTATCCCGAAAAGCTTGATAAAACATTGAAATCACAGAAATAATAGCAATAGGGGGTAACACTGTCCCAACACAGCTAACGATTGCTCCAGCTAATCCAGCAATACGATAGCCAACCAATACTGCAATATTGACTGCAATTGCCCCTGGTGTTGACTGAGCAATTGCCGCCATATCCATTAGATCTTGTTCACTGATTAATTCCAGTTCATTAACAAAATATTTCCGCATCATCGGAATCGCAATATAACCTCCACCAAAAGTAAAAGTACTGACAGAAAAAGTGATTCTGAACAGTAAGAAAAGTATTTTTAATTTCTGTAAGCTCATAATAAAAAGAGACCTCCATGTCTTTTAACTTCGATATTAACTATTATAGCTTGGATCGTTATAGAAATTAAATAGCTGTGGAATATTCAAGCAAAACATACTAAATATGTTGATTAAACAGAAAAAAGGTTCACAGTTAAATTCCTATTGGTTTTCTATGAAATAAAATCATCATCTAAGCTTACTTTTTCATTCTACACAAAAACAATAGGGAAAATTTGAAGTCTACCCTGGCAAAATAGGCGAAGGTAAAAGAAAGTCAGTAAAATAATTACCCTTGAATTTTAATTTTTTTAAACACAATTTTTTCCCGCCATCACGCTTTTTATCAACCATTTACAACAGTAGTTGTTTTCACAAGAAAAATTCATAAGATTTGTGCATTTTTACTCGGTACGTTATGATAAAAAGGTATAGTAATTTAATTATTTTGAAAGAGGAGTGAAGTTATGGATACTGGTATTACTGCTTTAGACAATTTACTAGCATCATTACCAGCAATCGTCGCTGGAATTGTATTACTGATAGTCGCATGGATTGTTGCTTCTATCTTAAAAAACATCCTAGCAAAAGGACTTAAAAAAGTTGGTTTTAGTCGTTTGCTTACAAAATGGGGAATGGCCAAATCAGAAGAAAATGCCAATTCTGCCATTGATAGCTTAGCCAAAGTGGTTTATTACATTGTTTGGCTAGTCTTCTTGCCGGGTATATTTGAAAGTTTTGGTGTCCCTGCAATTGGACGTCCAATTCAAACAATGTTAGACACAGCACTGGCTTACTTACCTAATATCTTTGGTGCTATTATTATCTTAGTTATTGGTACAATAGTTGCACGTTTTGCAAGAAGCGTAGTTTACAACTTATCAGTAGCTGCCAACATTGATTCTTACGTAGCTAAGTTCTTAGGTACAAATGAAGAAGATCAAGAAGTTGAAGAAAAGAAAGATACATTAGCTTCTGCTTTAGGCGGAATTACTTATTTCTTGATTATTATTCCAATTGCACTGATTGCATTAGAAACATTGAACATCAACACAATTGCTGAACCTATTAGTTCAGTTCTAAATACCATTTTAGCTGCTATTCCGCATATCGTGGTAGCTGCAGTATTACTTGGCGTTGGTTTAGTTCTTGCAAAATTCTCTGGCCAAGTTGTTGGAGATTTGCTTAAGGGCACTGGAATTAACAAATATTCTAAGACCATCGAAGATAATACAAATATGTCATTTGACTTAGCTAAATTATCTGGTCAAATCGTTTCATTTGTAGTTGGTTTACTATTCTTTGTTGAAGCGTTGAATGCACTACAATTAGATATCTTAAACATGGTAGGTGCAGCAATTATCGCTTATATTCCTAACTTGATCATTGCTGCAATTATCCTAGTTGCCGTATTTGTCGGTGGCGATTTTGTCGGCAATGCAATCAGCAAAGCAACAAAAAGTGGCTTAGCTGGCGCAATCTTTAAATTTGCCCTAATTATCTTTGGTATCTTTATGGCATTAGAACAATTAGACTTTGCAACTGCTATTGTACAACAAGCATTTGTATTGATCTTGGGTGCCGCTGCTGTCGCATTTGCCATTGCATTTGGTATTGGCGGACGTGACTTTGCTAAAAGACAATTAGACAAAGCAGATCAAAAAATTGATTCTGAAAAAGATAAATCAGACAATGAATAAAACTCGTCTTAAGAGTTTTAATTGGGTTGATTAAACATTTAACCACAAACGTTAAGTAGTTATTTACTTAATGTTTGTGGTTTTTTATTGAGTAAAGGCTAGTCAATACAATAATTCGTTATATTATTGAGGAAGGTTCAGCTCATTCTTTCCTCAATATTTTTTTATTGAGGAAGGATTTTGTTATTCTTTACTCATTTTCAAAATATTGGGTAACCTTTCATCTCATTCGTTACTCAATTTCCCTGGTTTTCGTCTAGTTAGCTATTTTTCTGGCTTTTTTGAGTAATCAAATCTTGTTTCATTACTCAATACTTTTTTGTTGAGTAATGTTCTTGCTATTCTTTACTCGTTTTCCAGATATTGAGTAAAACTTTGCTATTTTATTACTCAATATCGTAAGCAAAAATTCTCTATTATAAAAAATGTAGATACTCCCATAATTTTAGGGGGCATCTACATTTTTTTACCTATTCTATACTAAATCTCCTACAACTTTCACACGTAAACGTGTCGCGTTATCAGGGTGATAGGCCAAAGGAATTTCTTCAACTTCAACCAACTCGATTGTCCCTTCAATCGCGCCAGCTTTTATCGCTTGTTCATCAGCATTTTCACGAGCATCTTGCAAGGCTTTTTCACGAGCTATTTGCGAATAAATATAAATCTTCTCATATTGGCCACCAATTTGCGAGATCGAAGCTCCGATCGCATTAGCAACCGCTCCTTTTTCATCGCGAATGATCTCTTTTACGCCATTTAATTCTTGTGGGATAATTACACTTCCTCCACCTACAAGGATTAAGGTTATATCACCAGCGCTGGTTTTCATTCGATCAATGGCTTCTTCTGTCATTGCGCCGATTTTTGCGTAAGCTTTTTCAGCAAAAACAGTATCGATATGTGCAACATTTGCCGGTTCTCCAATTTCAATTTTTCCTAAGCGAACCGCAATATCGGTAGCAGTTAAAGTATCACCACCAAAAACCATCGCTTTATCTACTAATTGATAACCCACGCTATCTGGTCCCACAGTCACATCACCATCTGCTGTTTGACGTACAATAGAGCCACCACCCAAGCCAATCGATACGATATCAGGCATCCGAAAATTGGTACGTACACCTCCCACATCGACCGCAACAGAAGATTCGCGAGGAAATCCATCGGTAATTACACCAATATCAGAAGTTGTTCCGCCAACGTCTAATACAATAGCATTTTCTAAATCTGCTAAATAAGAGGCCCCACGAATACTATTGGTCGGACCACAGGCAATAGTCAAAATGGGAAATTCCCGTGCATAATCAATGGACATTAATGTTCCATCATTTTGACAGAGGTAAACTTCGGCATCTGAAACGCCTTCTTGTAGCAAAGCTTTTTCAAAGCCATCACTTGTTGTACGCATCACTTTAAATAAAGCGGCGTTTAAAATAGTTGCATTCTCTCTTTCAATCAATCCCACAGAGCCAATTGTAGAAGATAGAGAAACTGGAATACTTTCTCCTAAAATCTCTTGGGCTAATTCTCTTACGTAGAATTCTTGCTCATTTTTTAAAGAAGAGAATACTCCTATAACAGCAATTGATTCAACTTTTCCTTTCCAATTTGTTAAAATATCACGTATTTCTTGTTCGTCAAAACTTGAAAGATTTCTTCCGTCAAATTCATAACCACCTTTAGCAAAAGCGTAAGTTTTAGATAGTTGCTGCACGATTGTATCAGGCCAAGCAGTAAAAGGAGCAACAGAAGCAGTTGCTGGATAACCTAAGCGGAGCACACCTACTTTAGCTAATTTTTTTCGTTCTACAATGGCATTTGTACACTGAGTTGTTCCTAACATCGCATGAGTTACCGCTGCTTTATTAATTTTTGATTCTTTAAGTACTAAATGTAATGCTTGAAAAATACCACTTTCGATGTCTTCGGTTGTAGGATATTTGACACTATGAATCAGCTTTAAGTTTTCATCTAAAATAACAGCGTCTGTATTTGTTCCACCAACATCAATACCGATTTTATATTCCATTATTGACCTCGCTCCTTTCTTACTAATTCTTCAACAGGGTCATAGTCATAATCATAACCAAAATAACGGGGCCCTACTGTTTCAATCCCTTTTGCACTACGCCACTGCTTGTTACATGGTAAAGCTAGTAGTCGCACACGTTTTCCGTATTTTAGACTTTCTGTAGTTACTGGAGTCAAAGTTTCCAAATCTACTAAACAAATAAGATCTGGCGTTAATACCAAAGGATGTCCATTTTTTAAGGCAATCAAATTTTCATTTTGGATATATACATTAACTTCTTCATCTGTATATTCAGCTAGACCTTCAATAATCACTTTTCCTCGGTTAAAGCCTCCTTCAGTTCCTCTTAATACATCGACTATTTTTCCAGTAAACAAATCATAGCCACCCGTAATGTCTAACACCTTTTGTAATTTAACTTGATTATCTTTTTCTTTAGAACGAATGATGCGACCTAGTTTCTCTGAAAGAGAAACAATATTAGCTATTCCAGAACGTTTGAGTTCAGTTCCAGAAGAAGGATAATTACTAATCAAGGTGCTTGCGCCCATTTCCACCGTAGCTGTTCGGGCTAGGCGTTCAGCCCAAACATTATCCACTGTTTCAATAATGCCAATATTTCCCTTCTCATCTGTTATTGCCATAGGTGTAGAAGAAACACCGTTTAAATGAAAAGTGACCATTTGTAGCTCTGGAAAAGCTCGTCCCATACCATCACAATCAATCAAAGGTAAACCTAATTGAGCGGCTACAATGATAGGAATCATGGAATTTACTCCACCAGCTTCCATTGGAAATACTCCTTTAATTTCACTTCCTAAGTACTTCTCCAATTTTTGAAATACACGGACAAATTCATCTCCTTTAGGAAATTTTTCCACTAAAACACTAGGTGCTCCCATCATAGCAGCTGGTGCGTACATTGCATTTTCGTCAATTTCATCAGGAGAAACTAGACGAGCCGGACCGTATTCATTAATCGCTGAAAGAGCCATCATTTTACCAATATACGGATCGCCGCCACCACCAGTTCCTAACAAAGCTGCACCCACCGCAATGTTTTCAATGACTTCTGCATCAATTTTGTACATAATTTTTCCTCCAATGTTTCTAAAATACTATTGTTTAATCATCAAGATTTCTTTTCACGGATTTTTTCTCTATAAATTGATAACCTGCATAATAAATAACAAATGAGATAACAATACCAATCAATGGTTGATTAAGTAATTGTGGTGTATTAGGGAAAAATTCCAAAATAACCGGTAATGCCGCCACTGCAGCACCGATAAACCAAGAAATTACACCTAACCAATGAATCTTAGGAATCTCATACCAACTTGCAGGATTTCCTTTTTGAATAATCCAATACGAAGCAATCATCACACCAGCAACAGGCGGAATCATCGCAGATAACACATTCATAATAGGAACAAAATAGTCCAGAATACCTATCACAGCAAGAATAGTTCCCATACCACCCGCTGCTGCGACAGCAATTGTTTGTTTTTCTTTAGGCACGTTAAACACATTTACAATGGCAATCCCGCCAGAAAATGCATTCACAGCATTCGTTGTCCAAGTAGCCAAAAGCATAGAAATCACCCCAATTACCGGAAAGCCTAATTGAGTAAATACTGAGATAATATCCGCAGTCTCAGAAGTTACACCAAAAATCGCACCTGCCGCAATCATCAAAATTCCTGCGGGCAAAACACCGATAATTGAAGCTTTAGCTACACCTGAACGTTTACGAACATATTGTGAATAATCCCCTGCAATAATAGCTCCTAAAGCAAACGAACCAATTGTCACCGAGACGCCTGTTAGAAAAGGCATATGTGTTTCAGGTTGATAATTTACAATCGCTGTCCAGCCACCGTCAGTCACCGAAATAACGATAGCATAAAGAATAACAACTAATAAAAAAGGGACTGCAATATAATTTAACCAACTAAGTAATTTAATACCAAAGATCGCAGATAATAACATTACGATTCCCCAAAATAAACTCGAAACCCACACAGGCAATCCAATATCATATAATGCCAAAAATTGTGAAAACGCCACGCCTGCGACGTTGGCTTGTAATCCGAACCAACCCAAACAAGAGATGGCTAAGATAATAGCAATAATTTTTTGAGCTCCCTGTTCACCAAAAACTTGGGAAGCCACTTGAACAGTTGGCTTTCTTAAATCTGAGCTTTGAATACCTTGAAAAATCATTCCAATAACAATAACACCGTAACCTACCAAAGCTGTTAAAATTGCTGTCCAAAAAGACATTCCAGCAATTAAAGTACCACCAAGTAATAACCCTGGCACACTAATCATAGAACCAATCCAAATAAAAGCTAAACTTTGCCAAGTCTGTTCTTCTTTGTTGTCTTGCATAACAACCCCCCATTTCCCTCAATTTTTTTGAGAATACCTGCTATTATACGTAAAAAGGGGAGCTTTGTATTTATCTTAAACTAAAAATAAACAAGAGATGTTTTGTCAATATCGACAAAAATCATCTCTTGATCTATCTTTTTTCTGTATTTTTTAATAAACGCCAGATGGCAATAGCACGGTAATAAGTTAAACTCTCAGGTAATTTAGTTACCGAATAATGCACCAACTCGTTGATTCTTTTGATTCGATATTTGATCGTATTCATGTGTACATATAGTAATTTCCCCGCTTTAGCATAGTGACTTTGTGCATCTAGTAAGAAAACAGCTAAGGTATCTAGCAATTCGGGCTGTTTTATTAATGGCTGCAACGCCCCTAGTGCTTGATGAATGGATTTTTCCCCTTCAGCGATCGTCTTTTCGCACTCTGCTACAAACTGAAAGTGTAGCTGTGTAAACATCTTTTGTTTAGGATACAAAAATTTCGCCTGCTCAAAGTATTCTTTCATTTTGCTATAAGCAGCCTGTACATCACTGGTTGTATCCATGCCTAAATATTGCACAATGGTATGACAAATCCCTTCTTGCTGTAACTTTTCAGATACTTCAAAGGCAATCGTATCAAAACCTTCATTGGTTTTTCCTTCATCCATAAATACCGCAATTGTCTGTTCAAACAATTCTACGAGTAAAACGTTAAAGTGTGAAGTCATTTCTTCTTTTAATTGCCGCATTACTATTGCTTGTAAAGTAGGCTCTTCTACATGAACAAACCACACGTTGGAAATATTTCCCACGTCTATATGTAAAACAGCACCTAATCGACGCATCTTGACACTTTCGTCATTCAAAATCGCTTTGACCAGTTCTTGTGTGTTGACTGCTTCATAATTTTGACCCCATAAGTTCATAAAGATTTGCACCACTTCTGCGGCTTGTTCCACCATATTTTCAGTTAATGGTTGATTTTCCTTAAACATATAAAACTGGATAGCTTCCATCCCACTATGAAAAATCGTTCGCTTCACAGCAGAAACAGTTTCTATCGATTGAATGTTAGTACCTGTTGTTTGTTTAACCATATAAGACAGATCCAAAGTACTAATACTTGGCCAAGTTCCTGCATTAATAATTTGACCTCGCATATCCGTTAATACAATAGAACTATGTGTTCGATCGGTTAACATTTTTAACATCGTATCTGCGTTACGCTGGTTGGCAGGGAGTTTAGAAATTTGTTCCACCATTTGATTAGAAAAACTTGTTTCGACCATTTCTTGTTTGACAATAGCTTCTACCACTTCATAAATAACTTCACTATAACGTAAAGAAGGCTCTCCTTCTGGCATCACAATCAGTGGAAAGTTTAATTTATTACACGTATCCAGTAAACGTTGGTCTATTTCTGGAATAAAAACACCTACATAATAAAGAATTAAGCCTATTTCTCCTTCACGTTGCAAATGTTGGATTATTTCTACTTGAGCATCAATGTCATGAGAAATTGTCATTAGCCCACTAATAACAATCTCACTTCCGTATTTATCTTCTTGATTAAATAATTCTTCCCTTAATTTGGCAACATTTGATTGCTCTAATACTGTAATAGAAGATACTTGCCTTTTTAGACCGTCTATACCTGCAACTACTTCTGCTTCTCTTAAAGAAGGTAAGTTTAAGAGACTTTTAAACTCCACACTCATCTATTTCCCCTCCCTTTTGCTTGCTTTGTCCGTTATTGTAGCATTAGCTTAAGATAAAGTCATGAACAAATTGTCTAACAATTCAAAATTTTTCAATAGAACAGGGAGTAAAATGCTAATTCACTCCCTATGATTGCAAAGATAGGGGGTACTTTTTCGTTTTGCTCCCTGAGATTGTAAAGATAGGGAGCGTTTTTCCATTTCTCTACCTGTCTTTTAGATAAAAAAAGACGCTCCTAAATAGAAGCGTCTCATTAACTTGCGATAGAAGTATTTTGAAAAAAGTTAGCCAAAGTTTCGCGTATTTCATCCGTTGTTTCTGTTTGCATCAATTCAGCTCGCAAATCGCTAGCGCCCGGAAAGCCTTTAATATAAATTTTAAAGAAACGACGTAAGCCAGCAACAGGGCGAGGAACAGTTTCACTATAATAGTCTTGTAAATCAAGTTGCAAGCGCAACAAATCAATATATTCTTGCACACTGTGTTCTTCAGGCTGTGTTTCGAAAGCAAAAGGATTGTTAAAAACGCCACGACCTATCATAACGCCGTCCACGCCATATTTTTCCACGAGTTCTAACCCTGTTTGGCGATCAGGGATATCTCCATTAATTGTAATCAAAGTTTGCGGCGCAATCCGATCACGAATCGCTACAATCTGTGGAATCATATCCCAATGAGCATCTGCCTTACTCATCTCTTTACGTGTTCGCAGATGAATCGATAAATTCACGATATCTTGTTCCAATAAATGGGTGATCCATTCTTCCATTTCATCCATTTGCTCATAGCCGATCCGTGTTTTCACACTAACCGGTAAGCCGCCAGCTTTGGCTGCATCAATCAACTCAGTAGCGACTTCTGGTCGTAAAATCAGACCACTACCTTTCCCGCGTCTTACCACATTACGAACCGGACACCCCATGTTAATATCAACACCACTAAAGCCCATTTCGGCTAAACCAAGACTCATCTCACGGAAATATTCAGGTTTATCTCCCCAAATATGTGCCACGATCGGTTTTTCATCTTCAGTAAAAGTCAGGCGACCTTGGACACTTTGCCTACCATCCGGGTGACAATAGCTATCCGAGTTGGTAAACTCAGTAAAATAAACATCCGGCGCACCAGCTTCTTTTATCACATGACGAAAAGCGACATCTGTCACATCTTCCATCGGCGCTAAAATAAAAAAGGGCTTCGGTAATTCTGCCCAAAAATTCTTAGTCATTTATAAACTCTCCTAATTTATGTATTCCATTTCTATTCAAAACAAAGTTATTATACTAGTAATGACAAAATGGTGCAAAAAGTAAGTTTGTTCTCTTTTAGAATTTTTAAATTGCCCAGAACTTGTATCCTTAGCAATAGAATGTGATAAAATGACTATATAATAATTAAAACAAAAAGAGGTATGAACTGTGGCACAAGCAATTTTTACAAAGACAGGTTTTTCTATTGAACAACCTACAACGCCATTTGAATATCGTTTAAAAAATGAACCCTTTCGCACACTTTACGAACAAGGCTTTGCAGAGAGAATAAGCAAAACTGATCCTTCCATCGACTACTTATTACAAGTGGCGCAAAGCTTTGTCCACCAATTAAAAAAAGACGGAGAAATCGAAATTACCCGTAAGTTCCGTTTCCCAGCGAAACATTTTTACCAAACCTTAGTAAATGAGGTCCCTTTTGTTATCGGTTATGAATTTGTCACCATTTCATGGCTTCAGGCCATTCACCAAGAATTGGCGAACATTTTTGCTGAGGAAATGAAAAATTTCCAAGGAAGTGTAGCAGATTATGTTCAGTCAAAAAATCAAAATTTAACAACCGCCGGAAGAGTCTATTTCCACTTGATTGAGCGTAAGCAAGGCCCCACTCCTTTCGCTTTTTTAGCTACTTATGCCACACTGCAAAATGGAAAAGTGAATCATAGACCGCTAAAAAACGCTCTTTCAGAATTTGAAAATTCAACTGAAATTTTCTCATTACTTTCTGCAGTGGGCCGAGTTGCTGATGAGTCCACTTTTATCTCCCAGTTAGTTGAATCCGGTGAGTTATTTTCTCCTTTAGGATTTAATGAACAAGAAGCATATCAATTTTTAAAAGAAACGCCTATTTATGAAGAAAGCGGAGTTATTTGTCGCATTCCTGACTTTTGGAAAAAAGAATATCAAGCTTCTGTCAAGGTAACTCTAGGAGATCAACAGCCAAGTTATCTCGGCATGGATTCTCTTCTCTCAAGTCAACCAGAACTGTATCTAGGCCAAGATCGCTATTCAAAAGCCGAGATCGAATCACTTTTACAACAAGACGAAGGACTCGCTTTTTTAAAAGGAAAATGGATTGAAATTAATCATGAAAAATTACAAGATTTGCTCGATACTTTTGAAGAACAAGAAAATACGCAATGGACGCTATTCGAAGCTTTACGAAACCAGCAAATAAATACAGATTCTGAAGAGAACCAACCTATCGAAATAAATAACGGACAATGGTTAAATCAGGTATTTACTCAAATGACAATGCCAAGGAAAATCGACCAGGCAGAACCCGCAACTACATTCCAAGCTGAACTACGACCTTATCAGCGTGTCGGCTATAATTGGTTGAAGTTTATGCAAAACCAATCTTTCGGAGCTTTGCTCGCTGATGATATGGGCTTAGGAAAAACTGTACAAATTTTAGCTTTATTAGATGCTTTAAAAAATCAAGGTACTCGTGCGCTTCTAATCATTCCAGCTTCTCTCATCGAAAATTGGAGAAAAGAAGCAGCTAGATTTGCGCCTAATTTAAACGTGCAAATCTTACACGGAAAACAAACTGATATGCAGGATGCCACAGCTGATCTGTTCATTACGACTTATGGCATGGTAAGTAAAATCGCGGCTCTTTATGAAAAGACTTTTGACTTACTCATTTTAGATGAAGCTCAAGCCATTAAAAACCCCGGAACAAAACAAACGAAAAACGTGAAAGCTTTGCACGCACGTGCTAAAATCGCCATGACAGGAACGCCTATTGAAAATCGATTATCGGACTTGTGGAGTGTCTTTGACTTTTTAAACCAGGGATTGTTAGGCACAAAAAAAGAATTTAGCTCTCAAATCAAAAAAGGCATGGATTACGGCGCTTTAAGAAAAATGATTTCACCATTTATTTTACGACGTTTGAAAACCGACCAACAGATCATTTCTGATTTACCAGCAAAAAATGAGCAAAAAGAATACATTGGACTTTCAAAAAAACAAGTAGCTCTATATAAAGGCGTACAGCGTGAGATTGAAAAATCCTTGGAAGACTCTGAAGGGATTCAACGAAAGGGAATGATTCTATCTGCTATTTCCAAGTTTAAACAAATTTGTAACCATCCTGACCAATATCTAGGCAACCAAGAGTTTCGACCGAACCTCAGTGGAAAATTTGAAAACTTACGTGCCCTATGCGAAACGATCCGGGATAAACATGAACAGGTACTAATTTTTACGCAGTTTAAAGAAATGTGTGAACCTTTAAATGAATTTCTAGCGGAAGTTTTTGGCAAATCAGGCCTTGTCTTACACGGAAGCGTGCCAGCAAAAAAAAGAGCGCAATATGTCCAAGAGTTTAACTCATCAGAATCCTACACCCCTTATATGGTATTATCAATCAAAGCAGGCGGTGTAGGTGTTAACTTAACCGCCGCCAACCATGTGATTCACTTTGATCGTTGGTGGAACCCGGCAGTTGAAAATCAAGCAACAGACCGAGCTTTTCGAATTGGCCAGGAAAAAAATGTTTTTGTTTATAAATTTGTCACAACAGGAACCATCGAAGAAAAGATTGATGAAATGTTATCCGAAAAAACACAACTCTCTAATGATCTTATTTCTGAAACAAGCGGTGAAAATTGGCTAACGGAAATGAGTAACCAAGAATTGAAACAATTATTCACTTTGGAGGCGAACTGATCATGTCTAGCTACGACTTTTATGAATATGAAAGTATCGCAGAAAAAAGGGACAGAGCAACAACAAAAAGAAGAAGCTATCAAAAAAAGCATCCAAATGCCGTTCCTATTACTATAAATGGTAATAAAATCGCTAAGTCCTTTTGGGGAAAAGCGTGGTGTAATCATTTAAAATATTATGCAGACCATGATAACCGCGTTTCTCGAGGTCGTTCTTATATCAAAAATGGCTTTGTTTTTGATTTAGCTATTAAGGAAGGACTGATCACTGGAACCGTGAGTGGTAGCGGCAATAATCTTTATCAAGTTATCATTACCATAGACCCTATTGCCGATCAACGCTTGGAAGAACAAATCAACGGCCATGTTGAAAGCTTAGAAGATTTAGCCTATGGAAAATTCCCTAAAGCATTAGAGAAAGTGTTTCTAACAAGTGAGAATGGCCTCTTTCCAAAGATGAATGAAATTCAATTTAGTTGTAGTTGCCCCGACAGTGCTTATATGTGCAAACACGTCTCGGCCATACTGTATGCGGTAGGCGCTAAATTAGACTCAGAGCCCTTGCTCTTATTTGAATTACGGGGGGTGGATACCTCTGCTTTAGTGAAAAGATCAGTAGAAGAAAAGATGTCCTCCCTCTTGGAAAACGCTTCTTCTGTAAAGTCTGATCGTATCATTGAGGATGATTCGATTATCGGTCTTTTTGATTTAGAATAGAACAGATTACTTTAGGTTAATTTTATAACTTATCTCAAAAAATATGTAATAAAAAGGCGCTTGATTCTCTCGCTGTGATAAAAGTCATAAACGAAACTATACTATCACAAATGAGCGGTTCAAGCGTCTTAAATATATTGCTCCTATTTGCTTGCTTTTTTATTTAATGGCATCAACCAAAGCATCAAAAAATAATGCACTAGACGCGGCCCCCGGATCAATGTGTCCTTTCGAACGTCCTGCTAGGTAGGAAGCTCTACCCTTTTTAGCCACCAATGTTTGAGTATATTCCTCAGCCCTTTCGACTTGTTCTTTTGCAAGGCTTCCTTCTTTTAAGGCTTGGACCACTGGTTCCCAAACATCAACCATGGTTTTATCCTCAAATTCGGTTTTCCCTCGTTTTTTGATGCCAGCTAATCCTTGTTCAATGATGTTTCCTAATTGTTCATAAGAATCAATCGTTTCGGTCCCTTTGGTTTCTTTGACCATATTCATAAGGGCTGAGCCATACAATGGTCCTGAGGCACCGCCAACCTTAGAAATCATCGCCATGGAAAAGACTTGTAAAATATCACTAATAGATTCTGGTTGTTTTTGCTCAAAAGATGCTTCATAAGCGTTCACTCCACGGGCCATATTGTTCCCATGGTCGCCATCGCCAATAGGGGTATCTAAATCACTCAAATACTACTTATTTTCTTTGATTTTATCGGTAAATTCTGCCAACCAAGCTTGTACATCTTGCGCCGTTAATTGCATTAAACCTTCCTCCTTACCAAGAAATCGTCGTAACATCACTTTCTAAAGCTTCTTTGATCGTTTCATCTTCTAGATCAATCAAAGTCAAAGAAACGCCTTCCATATCAAGCGAAGTCATGTAGTTGCCCACTTTATGGAAAGTGACTTCAACATTTTGTTCTTTTAACAAATTCAACACATCATTCATGAAAATAAACTGTTCCATTAAAGGTGTGCCGCCCATACCGTTCACTAAAACGCCCACTTTTTGGGGTTGCTTGTCATAATCCGACAAAATTTTAGTCACTAGCTCTTGGGCTAAGTCTTTTGACGGCTGTAATTTTTCGCGACGGTAACCTGCTTCTCCGTGAATCCCCACGCCGTATTCCAGTTCATCTTCGGCTAGTTCGAAACCGGGTTTGCCCACTTCGGGAACGGTAGCTGCGTGTAAAGCCAAGCCAATCGTCTTGATTTTTTTCACCACTTCGTCCCCTAGTTGTTTCAATTCATCCAAAGAAGCACCTCTTCGAGCTGCGTTGCCCAGAATTTTATGCACCAGAACGGTTCCTGCGACCCCGCGTTTGCCGGCGGTAAATTCACTGTCTTCCACGGCGATGTCGTCATCCACTACTACGATTTCAGATTGAATATCGTCCATTTCTGCCATTTCTTGGGCCATTTCAAAGTTTAAATTATCACCTGTATAATTTTTAACGATTAACAACACTCCTTGACCTTGGTCGGCGTCTTGCATAGCGATTTGAATTTGATCGGGGGTAGGTGAAGTAAAGACATCCCCCGCCACAGCAGCGCTCAACATGCCATCGCCTACAAAGCCCGCGTGTGAAGGTTCATGACCACTGCCCCCACCAGAAACCAAGGCTACTTGTGGTTTCGTATCATTTTTTACAATAACACGAGAATCTTCGATGCGATGAATAAGGCCAGGATAACTAGCCGATAATCCTCGTAACATTTCTTCAATAACATCTTCTGTTTGATTGATAATTTTTTTCATCTTATACCCTCCGTTTATTTTTTATGACCACTCTTTTTTCCCAGCGTTTTGTGCTTCAGATAGTACTTGTTGCACATCACTTGTCGTACTAGCTGTGATTGCCGCAGCAAAGGCGCCTTCCACTAAAGGAGCTTCTACCAGATAGTAACGTTCTTGTTGGTCTTCTTCTAACATGTCTTGAGCCATTTCTGCATTGAGGATCGCACTGCCAATATCAGCAAAAACCAAGAACCAATCTTCTTGTCCCGCCTCATTGACGGCATCCACAACTTTGGTCGGGTCCGAACCGATTTCATTATCTACCGTGCCTCCTAAAGAATAAATAGATACGTCATTTGATGTTTGCATTTGTTCAATCATCTTCTTAAGGCCATCGGTAATTTCTTTACTATGAGAAAGTAACAAAAGGCTAGTTTTCATCTAATCATTCTCCTAACAGTATAAGATTAACAGTAATAAGCTGCAATCTAACAAACTATGATTGCAGCTTAACTGTTCAAGGATGATATTATAACGGACCGTTTTGCTTGTATTCTTCTCCTACTTGATTTGCGACGATAAGCGCGTTAGCTACTTGTTCTTCGTCAATTGGAAATGGCATAGAATGAATCGATTCTTCTGGAATACAAGCTTTTTTAGCTACCTCTAGTGCTTGTTCATAAGTAACTTCATTTGCTCCGATATCTGCCAAAGTCATCGGCAATCCAACAGAGTGATAAAAGCCAAGTACAGTATTGATTTCTTTTTTTTCTGCGTCTTCTAAAACTAGTTGAATTAACGTAGTAAAGGCTACTTGTTCACCGTGAAGATAGTCATGTGTCCCTGGTAACACAGTCAAGCCATTATAAATCGCATGAGCAGCTGCTAAACCACCACTTTCAAAACCTAAACCAGAAAGCAAAATATTGGTTTCTACAATTTTACTCAACGATTCGGTCACTCGGTTATTGTCAGCCGATAATTTTGCTTTCAACCCGTCTTCTTGTAGATTGTCAAAACATAATTTAGCAAGTTGTAATGCTGCATAAGTACCTACTGCTGAAGGTGTGTAACCTTCTCTGGTTCCCATTGGCAAGCTTGCGTTGACTCTTGAATAAGAGTTGTGCGTTGCACGTGCTTCAAAATACGTTGACATTGCATCACCCATGCCCGCTAGTAAGAAACGAGTTGGTGCTTGCGCAATGACTGTTGTATCTGCCAACACAACGCCAGGACTTTTCTTGCAATAATAATAATCATCAAAATTATGTTCTTCTGTATATAAAACAGCAGAATGAGAAGTTGGTGCATCTTGCGCTGCAATCGTTGGAGCAATAATGACTTCTAAGCCTTCACTGTCTGCAACAACTTTTGCCGTATCTAAAGCTTTTCCTCCGCCTAAACCAACAACACAGTCAGCTGGTTGTTCGTTTAACATGTTTTGCAACCGCTGTACCTCATTTCGCGTAGCTTCTCCATTAAAGCCTGCTTCAAAAAATTCAACACCATATTTATCAGCCGTTTGGTTCAATTTTGTTCGTACCCGTTCAATGTCTTCATTTTTTCCGATTAATAAAGCACTTTTTCCAAACGTCGAAACAAAATAACCTAAGTTTAGTAATTCATCTTCGCCTTGAACGTATTTGGTTGGCAAAATCAATGCTTTCCTCATGTTGATTCCTCCTTAATTTTTGTTACAATGTTATTGTAAAGCGTTATCATAAAAAAATCATTGAAATTTCATGCTTAATTTTTGTTTATTTTTATTGAACAAACCAACAAAATAGAACTTTTTTATTATTAATTGACGACATAGATTGAAGAGGTAAGGGATCGGGGGGATACAGATATGCAACAAATGGATTTAGAAGGTATCTTGGATTTAAGTGAGTGGGAAAAATTACAAGACGCTATCGCTATAGAAACTCAATTAGCAATTATTTTAGTTGACTATCGTGGCAAACCTGTTAGTACACATAACCAGATTCAACCATTTTGTCAACTTGTTCGGCAACACCCTAAATTGAGCAAATACTGCGAAAAGTGTGACGCAAGAGGCGCATTAGAAGCTGTTCGTAAAGGGACTCCTTTCATTTACCGTTGCCATTTTGATATTGTTGATATTGCAATTCCAATTATGGTTGAGGGCCATTACATGGGAGCGATCATGGCCGGAGAAGTTCAAATGGAAGAAAACCAAGATCAGTTAGAGCAAGTCTTAAACGCAGACGACCAAGAACTCATCCAATGGTTCAAAAAAGAACACCAAAAAGCTTATGAACAATTGCCCAAATTATCTTTCCAAGACATGGATAAAGCAGCATACATGATTGGTCAGCTGAGTAAATATATTTTGACAGAAATCGTAAAAAAGGGATACTCTGTTCAAAAACATGAAGGTAACAGTATACAGATTTCTTCTAAAGAATTTCAACCAACAAATTCCGCCACATTAGAACTTGTTTCGGAAGAACAAGAAAAAATTAATCTCTCTTATCAAGCAAAAAATTCACAATTGCAACCCGCTATCGATGCGATGTATGATTCTAATAGAACAGTTGATCTACAATACCTAGCTGAACTAACCAACCTAAGTCCCAATTATCTCAGTCGTTTAATAAAAGAAGAATTTGGCGAGCCATTTACGCAAGTATACAATAAACTAAAAGTTCGTAGAGCTAAACAACAATTGCGTGATACTAACAAAACGATTAATGAAATTTCAGATGATTTGGGTTATGTAGATGCAAGTTATTTTGTCCGTACCTTTAAAAAATATGTAGGCACCACCCCACTAAACTTTCGAAAAAGTGCTTAATGAAAGCTTTAAGTCGAACCATTTTATTTTATATTGGAAGTTACTTCCAATATAAAAAACCGAAGAAAGAAATTGTTTCCCTCTTCGATTTCTGCATATGTTAATTACTAATTCAAGCTTTCTGCAACGCAATCACCACACAGCAATATACCCATCGGTACGTCCTTCAGTGGCGGCAACATAGACACCGTCGTCTTGTTGTAAGATGATTTGCCCTCGTCCAATCATAATTGTTTCATTGAGTAATTGAATATTATGTCCTCGTCGTTTTAACGCTTCGGCAATATGGAAAGGAAAAGAAGGTTCGAGCTGAACAGATTTTCCACTTGTCCATTGCCAACGCGGCGCATCTATGGCTTCTTGTGGATTGAGATGAAAATCAACCATACTACTTACCACTTGCATATGAGCTTGCGGCTGCAGTGGCCCACCCATCACACCAAAGGGTCCGACGGCTTTGCCATCTTGTGATAAGAAACCTGGAATAATCGTATGATAAGGACGTTTTCCTGGCTTGATTTCATTCGGATGATCTTTCTTTAAAGAAAACTGATTGCCACGATTGTGCAAGCTGATGCCGTAATCAGGGACAACAGCACCAGAGCCAAAACCTGTATAACAACTTTGGATGAAAGAAACCATATTGCCATCTTTATCAGCGACGCTAAAATATACAGTGCCGCTTGACGGCAACTTCCCAGGTTTTGGATCCATCGCCTCGTCTGTAACTTGTGAAGTACGTTCTTTGGCCCACTCTTTTGAAAGCAACTGCTCTAAATCAACATTGAGCCCTTCATCTAATGGATCGCCGATAAATTCTAATCCATCCTCAAAAGCTAATTTTAAAGCTTCAATTTGTGCATGATAGGTTTCCACATCATCTTTTCCTTGCAACTCCATTTGTTCAAGGTTATTTAGTGCCATCAAAACAATCACACCGATACCATTAGGCGGCAATTGCCATACATCATAACCTTTATAATTTGTCGACAGAGGTTTCACCCACTCGGGTTGGTATTTCGCTAGGTCTTCTTTGCGTAAATAGCCTCCATTTTCTCTGGAAAAAGCATCGATAGCCTCCGCAATTTCTCCTTTATAAAAACTTTCGGCGTTTGTTCTGCCAATCTCACGAAGGGTTTTGGCGTGATTGGGGGCTTTAAACAGCTCTCCTGCTTTTAACGGACGTCCATCAGGACAATAAGTATCAAACCAAGTTTTTAAAACAGGATATTTTTCTAATTGAGCCGAATAAATGCCATAATATCTTTTCCATAAAGCAGCGACATTCGCCGCTACAGGAAATCCTTCTTCTGCTATCGTCGCAGCAGGTTCAACCGTTTCACTTAAAGATAAATTTCCAAAACGCTCTGATAAAGCAGCCCAACCACCGGGCGCTCCTGGAACGGTGACAGAGTCTAAGCCGTATAAAGAGATTTCTTCTCCTTTTTCTAATAATTCTTCGCGAGAAATATTTTCTGGAGCAAAACCGCTGGCGTTTATTCCATAAATCTTCCCCTCATACCAAATGATAGCAAAACAATCGCCGCCAATACCATTTCCTGAAGGTTCGACAACCGTTAACGCGGTCGCTGTTGCCACGGCTGCATCAATGGCATTGCCACCTTTTTTCAGAATATCTAAACCTGCTTGTGAGGCTAAAGGACTTGCACTTGCGACAACGCCATTTTTTCCAAACACTAAGTTACGTCGTGACGGATAACGATACATATATGGATCAAATTTCATAAAGTTAAATTCCTTTCTACAGTTATATTAAATAAAGTTGACCATGATTCCCGCAATTACAATCGAAAATACGGTCACAGTGGTCATACTACCCACCACATAACTAGGCATAATGCGATTTAAGACAATTTCTTGTTCGTCAGGATCTTCTGTTACGGCTTTAGCTACTTCTTTTGAAATAAGATAAGTGGCTGGAAAGCCGAGATATTGTGCCAAACTAACCCCTGTAGCTAGAGGTTTTGAACCAATAATTTTGTATCCCGGTAGAATGTAGAAACAAATGATTAAAGCGATAATAGTAACTGCTAAGATGACAATAATTTGGAAAGCTAAAGATGACAACTGTGCAAAATCAATGTTCGCTAAGGAAGGAATAATCACGGCATAGGTTAACATGGAAATAATTCCTGAAGCTCTCCCTTTATCTAAAATTTGAGCGGGAACAAGATTATAATAGCCCATAATCGCACCTAAAATAAGGGCCCAAATAGACATATTTACTTGTGGGATCAAGGTTTCCAATGTTACTGCTACCCAGGAAAAAAAGGTTGCGACCATAATACATACGAAATCGGTAAAATATTTTTGCTTTTGAATCGCAAATCCTTTATTATCTTTTTCTGTTTCGTTACTTATCATTGAAAACATTGGATCTTCAGGATTCGAGCGGTATTTTTCTAAAATGTTGTTCGCTTCTTTTACACCAAACATCGAAGCAGGATAAGAGCCAGCAAATTTTTTCACCGCATAAAGAATTGCTGCTAACGCGGCTGGAACAGCTAAGTTAGCATTACTTGCTGCTTCGCTCATAATTTGTGTGGAAATAATTCCTCCGTTTAACACAGGGATCGTAACAATGGCATTTTCATATCCAATGAATGGGATCAGTACAAATACTGCCAGAGCAACAACCACCATGGATATTAACGCGGTTACTACGGTGCGCCATTCGCTGATCAATTGTTTTAAATTAATTGTCGTCCCCATATGAAAAATCAACATACCCACAGCCATATCTGCCATAGATGATAAACCTGCTTGATCAATAATATCGGCCGGAAAAACGTCTGTCATAAACAGAATCAAAAAAGTAAGCATCACAACAAAAACTGAAGACACTTTCGCTTTTGTTAAAACACCGAGAACGTCGCCAATCCCGTAAACCAACATAACAAGAAAAAAGTAAAAATAACTGTTTTGGAAAATCTCTTCCATAAAGCCCCCTCCTAGGATGTAACTTATTATTTGTCATTTTTTAATTGCTATCATAGCTTAAATTAAAAAATGAGTTATAACGATGAGTATAACTGCTTTTTAATTTTCTGACAATAGTCAATTTGCTGAAAATTAACAAAAATATGAAAAAGCATTAACAACAGCATCATTTGCGCAACAACAGGATGTACAATTACCTCTTAAAACAAAAAATAAGTCTATTTTTGACGACTTAATCACAAATAGACTCTTACTTAATTTTAATATTTCTATCTAGCTAATTTTCACTTTCTTCTAATAAAAAATTTTGCGCGTTATACTCAATTCGCAATTATTGGAGGTAACTTCTCTGATGTCCCTCCAATCTGCGAATTATTGGTGGTATCTTTTTCGAGATGCCTCCAATTTAAAAACTATTGGAGGTATCTCCTTTGAGGTGCCTCCAATTCATAAACTATCAGTGGCATCTCGAAAATAAAACAAACCACTTCTAAGGAAATTTGAAGTAAACTTCAAATTTTTAGCCATTTTTCTTTTTTTTAAGTTAGTTTCAAAAAAATTCAATTAACTCAAAACTCCGTATTGCTTGCCCCTTGTATGAAAAACTGCGCTTCTTCATAGTGATAAAGGATTTTCGAATAATCAAAAGGTCGCCCATTTTCCAAATAATAGATAGACTCTAAAAAAGCAGTAGGGTCTCCTATTTTCAAGTTTAATAATTCGGCGTTTTCTTTGTTTAATTTCCCTACTCGAAAGAAATGATCCGTAAAACCTGGCTTAAGCTTTAAATCCTCTATAAGGTAACGAAAGATAGAATCTTCTACGATTTCTTGATTTAAATAAGGGACAATATCTTTTACATAAAAAGATTTTTCAATAGCGAATTTCCTTCCTTCAATTGAACGTAATCGCTTCACATAATAAACATCTTCATCTTCTGGGATATCCAAATTAGCCATCACTTCTGTTGTAGGTTTGATCACTTTTAAATCTAACATTTCTGAGCCTAAACGAAAGCCTTGCAACGTACTTTTAAAACCATTGGCTTCTAAAAGATTGATATAACCGTGTCGGCGGTGTTTTCTTACAAAGTTGCCACTACCTCTTACCTGATAAATATACCCTTGTCTTTCCAATAGCGTTAACACTTGAATGATAGTATTTTTTCCTACATCAAAATATTTCATTAATTCTTCAATACTTGCTAATTTGTCTCCTTGCTTCATATCATCGGAGTCAATTTTTCGAATCAACTTTCGAGCAATGTCTTTATACTTTGGCATCTCAGGGTCCCTTTCCCGTATTTTTTTATATTGTATCATAATTTTCAAAGGCTTTCTATACTATATGGGCATTGACAAATTATACCCATACGGTTAAACTCGATTATGTTAAAAAATTAAAGGAGTGCAAAACATGGCAAATAATAAAGAAACCGCTACATTTATTGTAGAGCACATTGGTGGTCAACAAAACGTTGATTCTCTCGTCCATTGCGCGACACGTTTACGATTTAAATTAAAGGATACAAGTAAGGTGGATGAAAAGGCGCTAAAAGATCATCCAGGTATTTTAACCGCAGTTGAAAGCGGTGGACAATACCAAGTTGTTATTGGTAACCACGTAGCTAAAGTGTACCAAGAAATTATGGATCAATATGATATCCAAGCTGGTGAATCCAGTGACGCCGATGATGATAAAAGCGCAGAGGATATCAAACAATCCGTTCGTTCAAAAAATCCCATCGCTATTGTTTTTGAATATATATCAGGAACATTTTCTCCACTAATTCCTGCATTAGCCGGTTCAGGCATGATTAAAGCGCTTTTAGCGGTGCTTACAATGGCTGGTTGGTTGAGTGAAGAAAGTTCTACCTATGCTGTATTAGATGCAGCTTCCAATGGGTTATTTTATTTCTTCCCCGTCTTTATCGGAATATCCGCTGCAAAGTTCTTAAAAGTCAATCCATATGTCGGTGGTGTTATCGGTGCAGGCTTATTAGAACCAACCTTTGCTTCATTAATGGATGCAAGTCAAAGTTTAGATTTTATGGGTATTCCCTTAATTATCTCAGACTATACTCAAACCGTTTTTCCCATGTTAGTTGCGATGGCTTTTTATGCGCCTATCGAACGATTCTTTAAGAAATATTCGCCAGATACCATTCAATTATTCTTTGTTCCAATGATGGGAATTTTGATCATGGTGCCACTAACCGCTTTAATTTTTGGACCATTTTCACAATATCTAAGTCAAGCAATTGCCAACGGATTAGTCGCTTTACTTGATTTATCCTCTATATTGACCGGTATTGTTTTTGCTTCGGTTTGGCCATTTCTTGTCGTATTGGGCGTACACTGGGGAATTACACCTATTCAGCTTGACAACTTAGCTCGCGGTGGGGACCCATTGAACGCTATGGCAGCAGGTGCAACTTTCGCCCAAATGGGGATTGCTTTTGGTATTTTCTTACGTTACCGCAAAAATAAAAACTTAAGTTCGTTATCTCTTGCTGGAACTGTTTCTGGTATCGTCGCTGGTGTAACCGAACCTATCTTATATGGTTTCATTTTACGTTACCGTCGTTTAATTCCTATTTTAATTATTTCTGGAGCTGCCGGTGGTGGCCTTATCGGATTCTTCGGTGCTGAAATGTATAGCTATGCATTTAACAGTGTACTGACAATCCCAGCTTACGGTCCTATTCCACAATATGTATTTAGTATCGCTGTCTCCTTTGTTGTAGGAACAGTTTTGACCTTTATTTTTGGTTTAGGAAAAGAGGCTGACGCTTCTGTTGCGACAGAATCAACCAGTGAAACAATGAATGAAAGTAAGGAAGAAGTTGAAGCAGAAAAAGAAGCTAGCGATAAAGAAGAAATCGTTGAAGGTACGCAAATTAAAATTCAATCGCCTCTTAGCGGGGAATTAGTTCCATTAACTGAAGTAGAAGATGAAGTATTTTCTTCAGGCGCTATGGGTAAAGGTGCAGCGATTTTACCTACAGACGGCAAATTAGTTGCTCCGTTTGATAGCAAAATCACTTCCTTTTTCCCTAGCAAACATGCGATTGGATTAACAGATGAAAATGGCATTGAACTATTAATTCATATTGGAATGGACACTGTACAATTAGATGGTAAACATTTTTCTAGTTCTGTAGAAGAAGGACAAGAAGTAAAACAAGGCGATACGCTAGTCAATTTCGATGTTGAAGCCATTCAACAAGCCGGCTATTCCGTTGTGTCTCCTATAATTGTGACAAATACCGATAGCTTCAAACAAGTGGCTAGTGAAAAATCGCGCCATGTCGAACCAAATGACACGATTATAACTGTAGTTAAATAAAAATTTTTCAGGAGGAATTCATAATGAGTAAATTACCAAAAGACTTTCTATGGGGCGGCGCAGTTGCCGCCCACCAAATCGAAGGTGGGTGGGATCAAGATGGCAAAGGCCCTAGCGTTGCGGATGTTATGACCGTTGGCGGTCCAAATAAACGTAGAGAAATTACGGATACGGTCGAAGAAGACAAATTTTATCCTAATCATGAAGCCATCGATTTCTATCATCACTACAAAGAAGATGTTCAACTTTTTGCTGAAATGGGGCTAAAAGCATTCCGAACTTCGATTAACTGGACGCGCATTTTCCCCAATGGAGATGACGCTGAACCTAACGAAGCTGGCTTGCAATTTTATGATGATCTGTTTGATGAATGTTTAAAATATGGCATTGAACCAGTCGTTACACTCACTCATTTCGAAATGCCACTAAAGCTTGCAAAAAATTATGGTGGTTTTCGCAATCGTAAAGTGGTAGACCTATTTGTTCGCTTTGCTGAAGTTGTCTTTAAACGCTACAAAGATAAAGTGAAATATTGGATGACTTTTAACGAAATCAATAACATGATGGATTACACCAACCCGATATTCTTGTGGACCAATGTAGGCGTACAAGTGAAAGAAGGCGAAAATCCAAAAGAAGTCATGTATACAGCAGCACATCACACATTAATCGCAAGTGCTCTAGCGGTAGCTAAAGGAAAAGAAATTAATCCGAACTTCCAAATTGGAGCCATGGTCTCCCATGTGCCGATTTATCCTTTAAATGCTGATCCTAATAATGTCATGTTAGCAGAAGAATCCATGCATTTACGTTATTTCTTCCCAGACGTACAAGTACGAGGCAAATATCCAAATTATGCCCTAAAAGAATTTCAACGCGATGGATTAAATATTCCTATTTTAGCTGGCGATGACGAAATTTTAGCCAATGGGAAAGTTGATTACTTAGGTTTTAGTTATTATATGTCAAATGTCGTTGATATCAATACCGGGGAAAATGAGGACGAAAATATTCATGGAAAAATCCCTTATCAAGTAGACAATCCTTATCTTTCTGTCAGTGATTGGGGCTGGGCGATCGATCCGGTAGGTTTGCGTTACACGCTCAACCGTTTCTGGGATAGATATCAAGTGCCACTATTCATTGTAGAAAATGGCTTTGGTGCTGTCGATACCGTGGAAGAAGGCGGCAGTATCCATGATCCTGAGCGTATCGATTATCTCCGCCAACACATTCAAGAAATGATCAAAGCTGTTGACTATGATGGTGTAGAACTCATGGGTTATACACCTTGGGGGATTATCGATATTGTTTCTTTTACAACGGGCGAAATGAAAAAACGTTATGGGATGATTTATGTCGATCGTGACAACGAAGGTAATGGAACTATGGAACGGTCGAAAAAAGATTCGTTTGATTGGTATAAACATGTCATTGAAACAAATGGAGAATCGTTAGATTAGTATTCAAAAAAGCTTCGATAAAATCGATTTTAGATTTTATCGAAGTTTTTTTCTTTAGTCCCAATCGAACTCGCAAAGTGTGCACAATCATAACCATCTTTCAAAAGAACAGTTATGATGACTATCTATAATTAAAAAAGTTTCTTAAACAAGGACAGTCATCTGCTCTTCTAATTGATCGTCACTTTTATCTGAAATTAATGTAACAGCATCCAGGTCAAAAGATTTCACATTGGCTACTTGATGAAACTTCGAACTGTCACATAGTAAAAAGCTCTGTTTAGCATGTTTAATAATAGTACTTTTCTTTACAGCTTCTTTTAGGTCAGGTGTTGTCACACCGTATGTCACATCTATGCCATTCCCACCTAAAAAAACTCTATCAAAGATAAAATGACCTATATTCATTTCCGTTAAGTTCCCACTTAAAGAAGAAATGGCTGGATTGTATTCTCCTCCTAGTACCGTAATTCTAGCAGTTGCTTGGCTGAAGACATTAAAAATACTCGTATTTGATGTAACAATATGTACATTTTTATGAATCATTTTTTCTAATAAAATCGTACAAGTTGAGCCGGAATCAATATATATCATATCCTCGTCATTAACCTGTGCTACAGCTAAATCAGCGATATGATTTTTTTCTTCTACATAAAAAGTAGACTTCATCTGTATAGGCAACTCGCTAATACTTAAATTTAATTTAACGGCGCCTCCGGTGAGTAATTGCACTCTATTTTCTTTCTCTAATTCCTTTAAGTCTCTTCTTAAAGTGGAAATAGAAACACCCGGTAGATTTTCTTTCAAGTCTTCGATCTTAAGCAGTGTGTTGGACTCTAGCAATTGCACTATTTTGGCTTGTCTTTCATAAGGAATCATCTTATTACCCCCGTAACTATCTGCTTATAGTATACCGAAACACTCAATAAATTCAAAATAAAGCAAGTAATTTTCTTTTTAAGCAATAAAAAACAATGAACAGATTGATACAGTCCCCCAAAATATTAGACCTAAAATCTAATGACCTGGGGGACAACTCACTGTTCACTGCTTGTTCTAAAAAGATTGTTATGCTAGTTTTTCTTCTCTACTAGTAAAAATAAAGCCTAATATAGCTGAAACAACAAGGGAAATTGCCAAGCCAATCATCGCATGAACAAAATTCGAGGTCTGATCACTTACAAAAGCTGGAAATGTTGTCACACTACCAAAAACAAATGCAGTAGTAACGACATTCATAAGGCCTAAATAAGCACCGCCCACAGCGCCTCCGATAATTTGTGCTAAAAATAGCTTTTTATTTTTAACTAGCATCCCAAAAAGGGTAGGTTCGATAATTGCGGATAATACGATTGTTACTACGCCTGTAAGAGAAAAGCCTCTAATTTTTTTATCTTTGGCTTTGAAGTAAACACCAAAAGCTGTTCCTATCACTGCAAAGTTACAAGCGAAAGTAAAAGGCACAATATAGTCAAAACCATAGGTCGAAATATTATTAATCATAATCGGATTGACTGCCCAGTGAATGCCCAGACTCACTAGAACACTCCAACCGCCTCCTACAAGTACACCTGTTAAGATACTACTTCTTTCAATCAACCAGTTAACAACATTGGCGATAAATTCGCCGCTATACACACCGATGGGGCCAATGACAATGACTGTCAAGGGTACCATAATCGCAATAGAAACCAAAGGAATAACCACTAACTTTAAGTTTTCTGTTACATGATTATCCAAGAATTTGTACAGATAAGAAAATGCCCAGATAGATAAAATAATAGGAACTACGGTTGAATTATAGTTCATCAATACCACAGGAATGTTAAAAAACTCTGTGGTCGCTCCATTTCCGATATCTCCCATCAAGTCAATAAATTCAGGGTGAATTAGTGATGCCCCAATAATTGCTGAAATATACGGGCTTGCACCAAATCTTCTAGCAGAGGTAAACGCTAACAAAACAGGTAAGAAATAAAACACCGTCATCGAAGCGACATTCAAGATCGCATAGGTGCCACTTTCTTCACTTAAAAGACCTAACTGCACACATAAAATAACTAAGCCGCGTAAAACCCCAGATCCTGCTAATGCTGGTAGTAAAGGTGCAAATATCGCTGAAATAGCGGAAAAAATACTATTTATAATACCATTGGATTGCTCACTTGAGTCATTCTCTACTTTAGCGTCAGAATCTCCTTTGACAAGGTCTTCGAATTCATCATATAACTTTGGTACTTCGGTACCAATTAAAAGCTGGTATTGCCCTGCCTTATTGACAACATTGACGACCCCTTCAATATTTTTTACCTTTTCGTCATCTACTATCGTTTGGTCTTTTAACTTTAAGCGCAAACGAGTTGCACAATAAGTCATATTTGAAATATTTTCCGCTCCGCCCACCTCTTGAAGTATTTCTTTGGCCATTATTTTGTAATCCATGTTTTCCACTCCTTTATTTTCGTGTTTATTTTTACGCAATAAATTTCATAATCAACTCACTTACAGCAATAGCATCATTTTTTTCAATCACTTTTCGAATTTCTTCCATTCCTACTTTTTCTATAATAGCGTCTAATTTTTTGATCATATCCATATTTTTCTGACATTCTTTATCGGGATCTTCAATCACCGGGAAAGTGTCAAAATAAATGGCGTGTTGATAATGATGAAGCTTAGCGTAATATAAAAATTCAATAGTTTTTACCAGACTATTCGAGCCAATCATCAGACCATCGTCATTTAAACCATAGCCATCATTTAAGTGAATACCAAAAAGTTTTCCTCTACCACCTAAAAGACTAGCGCCATAAGCTGGATTTTCATGTTTCATCAACATATGACAATAATCTAAGGTAATGCCTAGATTAGCTTTATTGATATCATTGACCATTGTCAAAGCTAACCCTAAGCTATCAATAAATGCATAAGCGCGAGGTTGAAAGGGCTTGTATTCAACGCTTACTTGGATATCTGCAGCGTATTCCGCAATAATACTTAAATAATGCTGTATTTGTTGCCAGACCTGTTCGTAATTAATCTGAAAAGAATAGTCAAATCCGTCAAAACCTAACCAGATTGTAACGACTTCTCCTCCGATTTCGCGACAATAATCAACCGCTTCTTTGCACAAGCTTAATGCTTGCTCAGAAATTTCTTGATTGTGATTTCCTAATTCCCCATTAATAAACTCTTCTCTAAATCTTAAGGCAACACCATTAGCAGATAAATCATTTTTCTCTAATAATGCCTTCATTTCTGTTGCAGTATAACCTTTCGTGTGTTCAGGAAAATTTAGATCGACATGTGTTAATTCTAATTTATGGAATTGCTTGAAAACACGACTGAGATCATAATCGTATTTGGGTAAAAATGAATTGATTCGTGTCGCTAGTTTCATAATAATTTCACCTCTGTTAATTGTTGAGGTAAGCATACCATCAAACCAAGCCATTTACAACCATTATTTTCCATATTATTTCAAATTAATTCACATAAAATCAAATATTCTTTCTTATCGTTTAAGTAATCGTTTACTCAATTGGCACAAAAATAAATGAAACCATCCTTCCAATTATTCTTGTGTTTCTATTTCGCCAATCATATTTACACGTTTGGCATGTCGTCCGCCTTCATAACTTGCTTCCAACCATTCTTTGACAATCATTTTAGCCAAATCAACACCTACTACACGTGAGCCAAAAGCAACAATATTTGTATTATTATGTTGCTTTGAAAGTTTAGCGGTGTAAGGTTCACTGCAAACGACAGCGCGGATACCTTTGACTTTATTGGCAGAAATAGAGATTCCTACACCAGTACCACAAATTAATACGCCCCCGTCAAATTGCCCAGAAGCAACTTCTTCAGCAACTTTTTTCCCATATTTTGGATAGTCCGTTCTTTCTGAAGAATAAGCACCAAAATCGACCGTTTCATGTCCTAATGATTGAATATACTCGCTGATTTCTTGTTTTAGTTCCCAACCTACATGATCGCTACCCATTGCTAATTTCATAAAAAATTCCTCCTAATTGTTTCTTAGATTTTCAACGATTGTAGTGTATGTTTCATCTTTTCCAAAAATAGCTGAAGTCCCTAAAATAAAACCTGATACACCTTTTTTACTTAAAGCCTGCACTTTAGATGGAGAGATTGCGCCATCTACCATGACTTGAAAATGAAATGATTGACCTAAATCTACTAATTTTTCAATCTTCGAATCCACATAATCAAGGTAACTTTGTCCGGAAAATCCGGGATTAACGGTCATCACCATGACATAATCAACAAGTGGTAAAAGTTCTTCTATTGCGGCGATTGAAGTGCCTGGATTTATTGCTAAGCCGACCTTTTTCTCATATTTTTTGATTGTATCTAAAGTACGGGCAATCTGTTGATCTGCTTCTGGATGTACATAAATAATATCTGCACCCATATTAGCGAATAATTCTATATATTTACTTGGTTCTTGTATCATCAAATGAACATCTACCAGCTTATTGGTAGACTTACGAACAACTTCAAAATCTTGTAGTCCCATCGCAAAACTTGGGACAAAACGTCCATCCATAAAATCCATATGAAAAATATCAACACCTGCTGCATCAAGCACTTTTGTCTCTTTTTCCAGATGGCCAAAATCAGCACACATCATCGAAGGACAAAGTAGTTTTTCCAAAATGATCCCTCCTCTGCGTTATCGATTACTCAACTAACATACCAATGAGTAATCGATTACTTCTTTTACAAGAATCAATTTAGCATGCTTCTTGGTCTTTGTCAACGTTTTCTTTTCACTATTGCTATCTATTTCGTTCTGTGGGAAAATTAAAATATTATATGAATGTAAAGGAAAGAATCTGATGAAAAAAGTTTCGGTCAAAGATATTGCAGAGCTAAGTGGCGTTTCCGTGGCTACAGTTTCTCGAGTGATTAACAACAACGGACGCTTTTCTGAAGAGACCAGAAAAAAAGTCTTAAAAGTCATTGAAGAAACTGGTTACGAAATGAATTATAGTGCCAAGACATTACGCACAAATAAATCTTATACAATCGGTATCTTAGTGCCTGATATAAGCAATTACTTTTTCGCCGATGTTGTGCAAAAAATTGAATTTACGCTATTTGAAAAGGGATACTCTACGATTATTTGCAATACAGGGCGTGATGAAAAAAAAGAAATGGATTATCTGAAAGTTTTACAAGGCAAAGGCGTGGATGGTTTAATTGTCATATCTGGTGCAGAAGAATTTTCATTTGACTACACAGAGGCAAAAAAAGAAATACCTTATATATGTATTGATCGAGAACCCAAAGACAAAAGCCAGACGACTTTTATTTCTTCTAACCACTATCAAGGGGCTTTTGAGGCAACGAAACAATTAATCAAACTTGGCTGTACTCAACCTATCTTTGCTGTTTTAAATCGCAAATCTACTTCTGCAAAAACACGCTTAGCAGGATTTAAAGATGCATTGAATAAACATAGCTTTACTTTCAATGAGGCCAATGTACTCTACTTGGATAATCCACCCGCTAAAATGAAAGAACAAACGCAAACATTCTTTACAACTTATCCTGAAACAAATGGAATACTTGCTACAAATGATACTATCGCATTAGAACTGCTAAATATCCTTCATGCTATGAATTATAAAGTACCTGAACAAATAAAAGTGATCGGTTTTGACGATAGCCCTATAACAAACTATTCATCACCTCCGCTATCTTCTGTACAACAAGACACAAGCAAAATTGCAGATACAGCAGCCAACCACTTATTACATTTGATACAGTATCCCAATGAAACCGGCCAAACACTGATGATACCTGTTCATTTGATATTACGGCAATCTAGCGCTGTATAAAAAGGTGCGATCTTTATTGCGATCGCACCTTTTTCATCATTCATCTAAGATCGTAAATCCTAATGCTTTTGTATCATTATGGAACCCTTGTACTGTTTCTAGTGATAGTTCATCTAAATCCTTTTTATACATCGCAAGTTTTCCTAAAAGCGCTGGCGTCACGGTAATAATATCTACACCTAACTCTTGTGCTTGTATAATATTATAAACTTCTCTTGAACTAGCCCATAGTAACTTAGTCCCTTGTTTTTCTCGGCAAATCTCTAATGCTTGTTTCATTAAAGGGACTGGATTAACACCCGTATCCGCTACTCTTCCAGCAAAAACAGAAACAATATTTTCAGTTCCTTCAGACAATACATCCACTGTTTGTCGTACTTGTTCAATCGTCATAATCGCTGTAATATTTAATTTTAATTTTTTCTCTGATAGCTTTTTAATTAAGGAAATAGAAGACTCACCTAATGAATTTGTAATTGGTATTTTTACATACACATTTTCAGCTAAGCTAGCCAATTTTTCCGCTTCTTTTTCCATAGTCTCAAAATCGTCTGCAAAAACTTCAAAGCTAATAGGTAAATTTTCTACCTCTTGTAAAGCTTGTTTAGCAAAAGAAAGATAATTGGTAATTCCAGCTAATTTCATTAAACTAGGATTTGTAGTAAAACCTGTGACAATTCCTTTTTCTTTCATACTCACCATATCTTCAACGACAGCGCCATCAGAGTAAATATCAATTGCAAACGTCATTTTTCTTCCTCCAATTCAATATTGTTTAATGCAGTTTTAGAAGGCTTGATTATACTAGGTAAGAATAAAACGACTAAAACAATAATCATAATCGCATAGATGCCAAAAGTCCCAAATTGTCCGCCGACTTTTCCTAGTAAAATACCAATCCAACCAAAATCTAGATCGCCAAATGTTGCATTAGAAAAACCTAAGTCGCCTAACACCGGTAACAATAACGCTGGAAGAAATGCTAGTAGCAATCCATTTACAAATGATCCTACAATAGCACCTCTCCTGCCTCCCGTAGAATTGCCGTAGACACCAGAAGTTGCACCACAGAAGAAATGAGGAACTAGGCCAGGAATAATTAGCACACCACCCACAGCACCTAGAATTAACATCCCAATAATCCCGCCTACAAAACTTGAGATGAAGCCGATAATAACAGCAGTTTGTGCATATGGGAAAAATACTGCACAGTCAACGGCTGGTACTGCGTTAGGGATAATTTTGTCAGCAATTCCCTGAAAGGCCGGTAACAAGTCGGCTAAAATCATTCGTACGCCAGCATAGACAATATTTACACCAACCGCAAATTTTAGTCCACTAAGAATAGCAAACAGATAAGGAGACTGGCCATCTGCTAGGGTAGAAACAAAATCAGGACCAGCAGCAATCGCAGAACCAAGATAAAAGACAATCATAGTTAATGCTGTAGAAATTGTCGTATTTCTTAAAAAACCAAATTTCTCAGGTACTTCAATATCTTCAGTTGATGGCGAGCCTTTGCCCACCCATTTACCGACTAAAGCAGAAAGATAATAACCAACAGAGCCAAAATGTCCCATGGCTACTTCATCTCCATCTGTGACTTGTAAAGTAAATTTCTGCCCAATTGCTGGTGAAATTGCACTCCAAGCACCCAGAAAGAAGCCACCTACAAGAATTAGTAGAATCCCATCAAATCCCATTACGCCTAATACCGCTGATAATAAACAAGCCATAAAAAATGAATGATGCCCTGTTAAAAATACATATTTATAGCGAGTAAGACGAGCAATAAGCAGATTAACAACTAAACCGACTATTAAAATTGTCATGGTTTCTACACCTAAAACTTCTTGTGCAACTGAAGTTACTGCCTCGTTATTCGGAACAACACCGGTAATATTAAACCCTTCTTCAATCATTAAAGAAAGAGGATCTAAGTTGCCACTGATCACATCAGCACCAGCAGATAACATCAAATAACCTAAGATAGGTCCCAGTGTACCTGTTAATACTTTATGACCTGGGGCGCGCATTGCAACTAAACCAACAAACGAAACAAGACCCATTAATATAGCAGGCTCGCTAAACATATCTTTTATAAATTCTAAAAAACCCATTTCTTCAACCCCTTACCTTTCTAAATTTTTTTATTTAAAACAAATAAACGATTATTCCTCATTTAACTCTTGTAACACCGGCAAAATATCTTCAGTAATTTTCTTTTTATCTGCATAACTACGTACAGTCGTAATTCTTTTATCTTGCGGTAATTGTTTTGCAAATTCAGCTACTGTAACAAAAAGATCCGGATTTTCTCCTGAAGCAGCGTTAAGATCACATGATTTTGCATCTACCTCAATGCCATTTTTCTTTGCCACTTGATTAATTTTCATCGCCAATAAATTACTACTACCAATACCATTTCCACATACAGTTAATATACGTATCATTCTTCTTCCTCCTCTTGTATGTATTGATTTGCCAAAGTAAGAAACGCCGTTTTATCTCGTAAATGAAGTAATTTTTCCACTTTTTCTTCTTCGTCAATAATTGCTGAAACTTTTTGTAAAAGTCGTAAATGATGGGAATTATCTTTTGTTGCTAAACACAAAATAAGAAAAACTTCTTCTCCATGCTTAAATTGAACAGGTTTTTCTAACTTTAAAATGCTCACCCCATTATCCAAAGTTCCTGCTTCAGGACGCGCATGTGGCATAGCCACCTTAGGAACTAAAATAATATAATCTCCCATATCCAAAACGTTTTGAATCATAGCATCAATATAAGAATTTTCTATAATTTTTTCTTCAAGCAGTGGTTGTGCCGCTAATCTGATGGCCTCTTGCCAATCATCTACTTCAGAAACAAATTGAAGAAATCGTTCTGAAAAATAGGCTTCGCCAGTTTCTCCCATTTACACACCTCCTTATCTGCCTTTACTATATACAAAAGCGATTTCAATTTATACTGTTACAATTGCCAATAAAAAATGGCAAGTAATGAACTATTTAGTTCACCTGTTGCCATTTCGAATTTGCAAATAATTATTTAATTTTGTAAAAATTATTCTCTTTGTTTGAAAACGTTATCAAATCAAGTGAGAACAAATTAACTCTCTTTTTAAAATAACATTTTTATAAAAAATAAAAATTATTTACTTGGTTTAATTTCTTAGTTCCTCTATACTTAGTGCTAAGAAAATACAATAAGGAGGAAAAAATGTTTGCTTATAAACGATTAGAACAGCTTTTTCTTCGTTTTAATACAGAAAGCATCTGTACTATGAATGAATTAACCAAATACTTCGCTGTTTCAGAACGTACCATAAGAAGTGATATTAAAGAATTAAATAACGAGTTAGTTGATTATAATGCAGAAATCGTTACGTTACGAGGCCTAGGTTATCAATTACAAAATAAAGAAAATGTTCGAATATTATTCAAACAGATGACCAACATAGCATCATCAACTGCTATTTTTTCTTTAGAAAATACAGAGGATCGAATAAAACAACTTTTATATTTGTTACTTACTGCAGAGAAGTTTCTGTCAATAGATGAGCTCTGTGACATTATTTTTGTAGGAAGAACCACCTTATTAGGCTATCTTAAAGAGCTAAAAGTACTACTTGCATCCTACGAACTTGTGATCACTTCTAAGACAAATATCGGATATAAACTAACAGGACAAGAAATAAATGTACGACAATGTTTCGCTGAACAAATGATTGAACGAAACCTCAATAGTTATATTTCACAATTTTCTATAATAGAGCAGCGAATTTTTGCAGGCATTGATCTAAAAGAAATTTTTCAAAAGACCATTGAACTCTTCCCACCGTACGAGTATAAAATTACAGATTATAATCGAAAGAATTTTGTTGTGCATATTGCCATCGCTATTTTGCGAATTAAAAAGCACCATGAAGTGGAAGAATTAACGCAAGTAACTTTATTTGACCCAAAAATTCAGCAAGCGATGGATCAACTGATCACATGGGTAGAAAGCAAGCATCAACTTACATTTTCTCAAAACGATAAAAATTGGATTTACGCACATTTTTTTACTGAGTTACAGCAACAGTCATCTTCAAAGCAATATAAAAAAGAAATTGAAAAATTAGTTCAGGAATTACTAAAAGAAATTAGACAAACATTTGGTGAAAACTTACAAGAAGATGAGATATTAAGAAAAGACTTGATCGTCCACTTTTCCAACTACTTACCTTTAAAAAATATTTTAACAATTAAAAGTAATCCATTATTACCGGCAATCAAAAGAAATTACTCCTATGCTTTTGAGTTAACCGTTATGGCAATCTCAAAAAATGAATTTTTACATTATTATCAGTTTACAGAAGATGATATTGGATATATTGCTTTGCATATAGCAGCGGCTATTGAACGTAGTAATAAAAAAGAATTGAAAACAAAAAAAGTGTTAATTGTTTGTGGTCAAGGAATTTCGAGCAGTCGTCTGTTAGAAGCTATCGTGCATAAAAACTTTCCCGAGCAGATCGAAATTATTGATACTGTTTCTTTTGCAACATTTCAATTACAGGAACGTACGACAGTAGATTTTATCATTTCCACAATTCCTCTTGCTAAAACTGAAGTACCTATTGTTCAAGTTGATTTTATGGAAATAAAAAAAGGGCTACAAGAAATCCAACAACTTTTAGATCAGGATAAAAAACGTTCAGAACTATATACATTATTTGACCCGTCACTCTTTTTTATTAACACAGAGATAGACAAAAGAGAGCAATTAATCCATGCACTGGGAAATATCTTAGAAAAAAAACATGTCATTACAAAGAATTTTATTGAAAAAGTCATTACAAGAGAACGGGTCGTTCCAACAAGCATAACACCCTTTATCGCGATACCTCACGCTATTGATAGTCAGGTAAAAGAAACGAAAATTGTAGTTTGCATCTCTAAAGTAGCTATCAAATGGGATAAAGAAAACAGAGTAAAGATTATTTTTTTAATCATAGGAAAAGATAGTGACAAAGAAGGCTTACAAACATTTTTTGATTATTTATCGGATTTAGTAGAAAATGAAAAGTTACAAAAGAAAATGACTCAAGTTAACCAATTTTCAGAACTCATTGATTGCCTTTCAAATATAAGTAAATAAAAGTTTAAATTCATAAAAAATGCCATAGACATCTTTTTTAGGATGTTTATGGCATTTTTTTCATCACTGCTATTTAAAGGCAGGTTTTGTTAAAAATTTTCTTATTAGCAAACAACTACTATAACCCACTAGGCAACCTAAAAAGTTCAATAAAATATCACTAACTGAAAAAGTCCCGATATAAAAGACATACTGGATTGTTTCAATACCGGTAATTGTTAGTAATGAAATTAAAATAAACTCAAGCCAATTGGCTCTTAAACCATAAAGTCCTCCCAATGGAATAAAGTAGGCTAAATTTAAGAATGCTTCAATCAGAGTCCCTCTATCCCAGACCAAAAAATCAAATAAATCGCCATTAAAGGTATGATACTCCGGTGCCTTGGTAAATAGCACAACAAAAAGTAAAAAGAGATAGACACTATAAAACAAATAAAGATAGAGCATAGAAAAATGGCGAAATTCAATTTGTAAGTACAAGAACCAACAACTTAACACCACAAACACAATGAGCGTTTCTTTCGTATAGCCAAAACGGTTCATAACATTTTCAAAGCGTTCATATTGTAATAAGGTTGGATAAACAAGATAGTGTACGACTCCTACACCTAGAATTGTAGAAATAATAAATGCAATAACACAGCGGATGCTACGCGCCATAAAGCACCTCCTTTTAGTGATTCAAGAAGTATTGTAGCAGAATATTGAAAAATTACGTCATTTGTAGATGAAATTTAAAATTTTTTGATCATTTTATTTAAAAGAAAACCTTATCTAAAATAAAAAAAGCAGCTGACCGTCTAGATCAACTGCTAAAAACTTTGCTTTTAAGTAGATGACTTCATAGAAGTATATCTTCTTTTTAAACGTTGGCTGATAAATACTGTCAATAAGCCAATACCCGCTAAAATGGCCAAAAGTACGAAATCAATTTGACTACCTTGTGCTGTTAATAAACCAGAAGCAGCATCTTGCCGTAACTGAACGGAAGAAATGATCGCAGACAAGACACTAGTACCAATTGAACCTGCATATTGTTGAAAAGTATTAAACAAAGAGTTAATATCTGCCTTTTCTTCTATAGTTACTTGTCTACTAGCATCAGATAATGTATTGCCAAAACCAAAATTAAATCCAACACGCAAAAAGACGTAAATTAAGACCATAGAACTTATACTTAAAATTGGGGTACCAAAATAAAAAAGCCAGCAACCTAAAAACATAGATACATTTGCTATCGTTAAAGGTAAAAATATGCCGCGCCGATCATACAAACGCCCTGCTAAAGGAGCAATTGCAGCGCCTAACAACGAACCTGGTAGTAAAATTAAACCAGCGATAAATGGTTCAGTATTTAAATAATCTTGTGCAAGAATCGGTAAGACAAAAGAAATACCTATATTAATAAACTGCAAAATAAAAAAGTTCAACCAACGTAAACCAATAATTGGTCGTAATAGCAGGGAAAAATTTAGTATCTTTTTTTCAGAAAAATGATAATGAACAAACAAAGCAATAATTCCTACAATAAAAATAGCTAAAAGACTAAAAAAAGATAAACTATAAAATCCATTATTACCAGCATTTGCAAATGCCACACTAAGGCTTACAAATACCCAGGATAAAAGAACAAGCCCTATCCAATCAAAGCGCTGTTTGGTCCCAACAGCTTCTAATTGAATGTTTCTTCCGCCGAGCCATATACTCACTAAAATAATAGGGATTGCTATAAAAAAAATAGCACGCCATGATAAAAAGGAGGTAAAAAGACCACCATAGGTTGGACCTAGTGCAGGTGCAAAGGAGTTTACCATACTACCAATTCCCATATAAACACCCATCTTACTTTGAGGAACTAAGGATAAAATGATCTGAAACATCAAGGGCGTTGACAATCCTGTCGAAACTGCTTGAAGTAAGCGCCCGGTCATCAACATCGGAAATGAAACAGCGCTTGCGCATAATATTGTCCCTGTAATGAAAAATAATACGGCTATACGAAATAAGTGCTGTGCTTTAAACTTTTTAATCAGGTGACCCGATGCGCTCATAACGACCGTTACCATCAATAAGTAACCAGAAGTCGCCCATTGCATAGTTCCTAGTGACACATTAAATTCTTCCGTTAATGTTGGAAATGTTACATTTAATGAAGTCTCTACTAAAATTCCTAAAAAAGAAAGTAGAGCAACAGCCAATATTGCTAATTTTGTCTGCTTAGTAACAATTTCATTTTCCATAATGTCTTTCCTTCTTTCGTTCTTATGTATCTTTTTATCTTTGAAAAACGTTATTGATTTTTGACGAATGCTTTATCAATCTCACTGCTCTTTATTACAATAAAAGAATAGATCGGATTGAGAATCGCCAAGCCCAAATCATTTCAATACATTGCTCAAAAAAAACGACGCGGAAAATGCACGCCGCTATATATCATATTTTTTAATAACATTTTCGCAGTTTCCTATAACTCTTTATCATAAGTGTACTACAGATAATAATAATAAAAACCGTTGTTGCCCCTCATTCCAAAATTGATATGCAAGAAAATTTGATAAGTATTAGTATCTTTAATGGTAACAATGCAGATATTGTTGAAAAGGGTCATTTATATATAGAAAAAACAGTAGCGCTAATGAAATAGGACATACCACATTATATCCAATATCTTTGCGGTAATCATGTTAAGTAAAATACACTCTTAATTAACAGTCATAAATTGATAAGTGGTTTTAAGGATTTTTTCTTCATCTTTTTTAAGAATGGGCGTTGCAAAGTTCGGTTCATTAACCGCATTGGGAAAAGCTTGTGTTTCAAAACATACGCCCCCTCGTGGTGGATAAAAAGCATTATTTTTCCCTGGCGTATCGTTTAAAAAGTTTCCAGAGTAAACTTGAACACCTGGGAGTTGGGTAGACACTTCCATTAAAATCCCCGACTGATCTCCTTCTAGTCTCGCTGTTATGTCAGCATTTTGATCAATTACAAAATTATGATCATATCCTTGAGCATAATTTAATTGAGAAAAATTTTTCTGAATGTCCTTTCCAATTCTTTTACTACTTCTAAAGTCCATAGGTGTATCTTCAACTGTTAAGATTTCTCCTGTTGGTATTGAACTTTCAGCCTTAATTGGCGTATATTTTGATGCATTAAGCTGAAGAACATGGTCTAATACATCACCATTTTGGTGTCCATTCAAATTAAAATAACTATGGTTTGTTGGATTAAAAATGGTGTCTTGGTCAGCATTTCCCCTATAAGTTATAGAAATTGCATCTTCTTGAAGCTGATATGTTACTTCCAAATTTAACTCACCGGAAAACCCCTGATCTCCATCTACACTATCTAGCGCAAAGGTAATTGAATGCTCCAATTCATTTACCGCCCTTACTTCCCAAATCCTTAGTTGATAGCCATCAGGTCCACTATGTAAATTATTATTGCCTTCGTTTTTATTCAATTTATACCTAACGCCATTTAATTCAAATGCAGCATTTTCTACCCGGTTCGCATTACGCCCAACCGTAGCACCAAAAAAGAATTCATTGTTTATTTCATAACCTTTCAGTGAAGGAAAGCCTAAAACAATGTCTCTTGCTTTACCATCCTTATCAGTCACCCAAAGATTGGTCAATGTTGCACCGAAATCACTAACTGTCATTTCCATACCCTGCTCATTTTTAAAAGTATACAAAAATACTGTCTTTCCATTCTCGGTATTGCCAAATATTGTTTTTTCCATTTAATCACTTCCTTATATATCCTTATTATAATGTGCTCACATTTAACTTGCCAGTTATCTTTTACGTTAGAATAATTTTATCATGTATTTCCATAAGGATCAGAAATAGGCATTTGTTTCATGCATATTGACTGGCATTTCGTAATTCACTTGAACGTAATCAGCCGTCAAACGATGTTTTGGCAAATAAATATCAATACTTTTTAGAATAAATAACGCCATCTTTATTTCTCTCAAAAAACCTCAATAAATACATAAAACCGGTTTACTTTTTAAATAAAAAGGTTTAAGCTATTTTGTGGATTTATTCAAAGCAAAATTCACATAATTAATGAAAGTAGGAGATCTGAAATGAATAAAGCGACAATTGTAGGAAGCATTAATTTAGATACCAACTTACGAGTTCATCGAATGGTAAAACCAGGTGAAACAATTCATGGAAAAGAGCACTATACTGCAGCTGGTGGTAAAGGAGCTAATCAAGCTGTTGCCACTGCAAGAGCCGGAACAAATACAAGTTTTATTGGTGCCGTAGGTAATGATGGTCCTGGAGAACAGATGCTTGATTTATTAAAAGAAGAAAAAATTGATGTTTCTGGCATTGAGATCATCCAAAACGAACCAACTGGTCAAGCTTTCATCCCCATTGACGATAACGGAGAAAATTCTATTATGTTCTATGCTGGTGCAAACTATGCTTTTGGCACAGAAGAAGTTGCAAAAAATAGTTCACTAATTGAAACGAATGATTTTGTTATCGCCCAGTTGGAAACTCCGATTGAAGCTACGATAAAAGCTTTTGAAATTGCTCGCAGTAAAAATGTCAAAACTATTTTGAATCCAGCTCCTGGTGAAAGTGATCTACCGGAAAAACTATTAAAATTAACGGATATGATTATTCCCAACGAAACTGAAGCAGAAACAATCACTGGGATTGAAGTAAACGATGAAACTTCAGCTAAAAAAGCTGCGGCGAAATTGCACGAATTAGGCGTTGAAGCTGTAATTATCACTTTTGGAGCAAAAGGCGCCTTTTATGATTTTAATGGGTATAGCGAATTAGTTCCTGCTTTTAAAGTAAAGGCCGTAGACACAACAGCTGCTGGAGACACCTTTATTGGTTATATGATTGCGACCTTGGAAAAGGATTTTTCTAACCTAAGAGAAGCGATTTTACATGGCAATAAAGCCTCTTCTGCCACCGTCCAACGTTTTGGCGCACAACCATCGATCCCTTACAAAAATGAAATAATATAATATTGAAAGGAATGTTTAAAGACATGAAAAAGACAAAAGTCATTAATTCCAATTTATCGCGAGTTATCGCACAAATGGGTCACTTTGATAAATTAGCCATCGGCGACGCAGGTACACCTGTACCGGATGAAACCGAAAAGATTGATTTGGCCGTTACCCAAGATATCCCTAAATTTATGGATGTCTTAAATAACGTACTAGAAGAACTAGAAATTCAAAAAATTTATTTAGCAGAAGAAATTAAGACGAAAAATCCAGAGATGCTAAAACAAATCCAAAAACAATTACCAGACACAACAATAAAATACATTTCCCACGAAGAATTAAAAAGAGAGCTCAAAGATTGTAAAGTATTCGTGCGAACAGGTGAAATGTCACCCTTTGCTAATATCATGTTAGAAAGTAATGTCGTTTTTTAAAAGAAAATTATAGTAGAAAAGAGGATAAAAATGGATACTGTGGCACTTCTTGTTGGTTTAGGGCCTTTGATCGGTTGGGGATTATTTCCAACTATCGCATCTAAATTCGGTGGACGTCCATCGAACCAAATCTTAGGAACAACCATCGGAACATTTATTTTGGCGTTAATTTTTATGTGGGTTCGTGGTCTTGCCTTCCCTAGCGGGTCTGACTTGCTTTTATCCATCGTTTCTGGTATTGGCTGGGCGTGCGCACAAATTGTTACTTTCTTATCATTTCGTTTAGTTGGATCCTCAAGAGCTATGCCTATCACCACAGCTTTTCAATTGCTCGGAGCCTCACTATGGGGCGTGTTTTATCTAGGAGACTGGCCTGGAGTTACCGCTAAAATTTGGGGTGGGATTGCTTTAATTGCCATTATTATTGGAGCCTACTTCACTGTCTGGTCTGAAAACAAAACTCAGGAAAATTCTAGTTTGCTAAAAAAAGCTGTCATTTGGTTACTCTTCGGCGAAATTGGCTACTGGCTTTATTCAGCGGCTCCTCAAGCAACTTCGATCAGCGGGATGGAAGCTTTTTTACCACAAGCGATCGGCATGTTAATCGTAGGGATGTTTTATGCTGCTATAGAAACAGTGGGAAATAATACCGCCGCTTCTCCATTTAAAGAAACTGTTTCTTATAAACAAATCTGGGCGGGTTTCTTCTTTGCTTTTGGAGCATTGACTTACTTGATCTCAGCACAGCCTGACATGAACGGTTTAGCTACGGGCTTTGTTTTATCACAAACGAATGTTGCCTTAGCTACCCTAACAGGTATTTGGTTTTTAGGACAAGAGAAAACGAAAAAAGAAATGACTGTTACAGTCATTGGTCTTGTATTAATCATTGCTGGTGCAGCGGTGACGCAATTTATTTAGCCATATTAATTGGTTTTTCAACAAAACAACTCTCTTTTTGGTATTGAGTCGGACTATCTATCAAAAAGAGAGTCATTATTTATCATTTATACAATTCTCCTACTAAAATCCCCTCAATTAATAGCAATGAACCTAACCTTTTCTTTTTGCAAGGTCTTTTAAAATACGCATTCCTTTTTCGAAATCTTTCGTACCGGGAACAAATGTATAGCCTAACTTTTCGTATATTGCAATTGCAGGATAGTTCCATGTTTGAGTGTGCAGCATTGCGGGTTGATCTGGATACAGCTCTTCTAAAAGTGCAGTCACCTTCACTGCCAGAAAGCTTGCTATTCCTTGTCTTTGTGCTTCTGGCATCACAGCTAGCCAATGAAACTAAGGACCGCCCTCTTTTGCCCACCAAGCCGTACATGTTGCAATTTTTTTACCCGAAGGATCTGTGACAAAAGTCATTCTTTTTGTCAATTCATCTGGATAAGGGGAAAAGTTCTTTTGGAAATAGGTTTCTGCTTCTGACAAGTGATCAAATTCTCCCGCAGAAGTTTCAATAGCTTGCCAATCCCTTTCATCCCCAGGAGTATAAAAACTAAATTGATAACCTTCTGGCAGTTGTCTATCTGGTAATGCTTGGGAAGTGCTTTTTTCCATTTGAAGTTTAACATAAGGAATTGTTTTATCTATCATTTTTCCTCTCTAACCCTCCTTGTTAATATAGTAACAAATACTTTTGATACTTCATACCTTGATTGAATAAACCACGTTATAATATTTTATGGCAACTGCCTCGAAAGGGGGTGACTCAGTTGTACGAAATTGTCTCATTAATCATTGCCCCACTTTTTGTGGGTCTAGTAATCGCGCTAGTTAATCACTGGCTAGATGATTAGCAATGATTGAAACAGTTGCTTTTCTAGCTCCAACGCTGGAGTCACAACAGTGAAAAGAAAAACTACCCTATTGCCGTAGGGTAGTTTTTTGGTTTTAAAAGTTTAACTAATTACATAACGACACTCTAGCATAATACACTCGTTTTAAAATATGTACACAGCCACTTTTTCTTAAGAATTTGAATCAGTACTTAAAACATAATACTATCTTTAAAAAAATATTTGTTTTTGAAAGCGGTCCTACTGATATATAAAACAAAAACTATTATGAAGGAGAAAACACATAAAAAAATCTTCTTAACTTCATACTTTGCCGGAACACTAAAACAATTTCAATTATTTATTAAAGATAACGCAATTACAGATAAAGAGATCGTATATATTCACGTTGAAGAATATACGGACTATATTGATGAAGGCAAAGAAGCTTTAAAAGAACGAAACTTCATGCTGGATTCCATAAGTAACAGCGAAGCTATTATCATAAATGATACAGTCTATGAAATTCTTAAATAAATATCTAACATTCAAATTTTAAAGTTAAAAATATACTACCTAAAAAAACCACCCTATTGCCGTAGGGTGGCTTCCTGGTGACTCAGTTGCACATCAGTCTCATTTCGCAAACTTATTATAGCATATAGATTAAAAAATGTACATATTTTGTACGCTTTCACCTACGTATTTACTTTGCCTTAAAAATTTGAGCTATTTTCTCATTGGTTGGAAGAAAAGGATAAAGACGATTGATAACAAGTTGCCGTCCAACTGCACACGTTAGCCCATATCAACAGTTAACCCGATCTTTATTCCCCTTGTTAACAAACTTTTTAGTGCACTTCAACAATATCGGAGGTAGTATAAGCTTCTTTCCGTAAAGCTGGAATACTCATCATCGCAATAAAACTCATGATATACAAACTCGCGATAAACAGCATGACTTGAGATACACCTGCGTTATCTAAGATAAAGCCGATCACAACCGATGAGAAGCCGCCCACAGCACGGCCAACATTTAAAATGGTGTTATTAGCAATCGTACGAATATGATGAGGATACAGTTTTGTACAGATAGCACCGTATCCTGAAAACATGCCATTGACAAAAAATCCCATCATTGCACCACCCAGTAGTAAGGTAGTCATTGAATTCACATAAGTAAAGGCATAAACTGACAACATTGAACAGATCAAAAAGATACCATAAGCAAGTCGTGGTCCGAAATAGTCCAAGATATTCCCAAAGACCAACATACCCACACACATCCCTAAGATAGTTGAAATCATCCATAGGTTATCACTGGCCTCAATTCCTAAAGAACGTTGCATCATCGTCGGTAACCAGTTCATTAAACCGAAATAACCCGCGATTTGTACCGTAGTCATAAGCATCAATGCTAGTGTTTGATGCGTCCGTTTCTTATTAGCGAAGAGTTCTTTGATCGAGACTTTTTCTTTCTTATCGGAAGTGATTTTTGCCCCACGATCGGTAACGTTTTTTTCATCAACCGCAAAGTGCATCCAAGCTACCAGTAGCACTGGCAATAGACCAAACAAGAACAAACCTTTCCAGCCAAAAATAGGAGCGATCAATCCTGCCAGCAGTGCTGCTCCAATCGAGCCCAACTGACCCATAATACCATTTAATGAACTAACGCGTCCCATTTTGTTACTAGGCACAATGCCGCCCATAATCGAAATAGCCACACCATACTCACCACCAACACCGATTCCTGCGATAAAACGCATCAAATATAGATAACCTAGACTTTCGGTAAAGAAAATCATCCCCGTTGCAACCGAAAAAACAAGAATTGTCGATTTGAAGACAGTAAATTTATTATAACGGTCCGCTAAAACGCCAAAAACCAGGCCCCCAGCCAGCATTCCTAAATTAGTAATGGTAGAAATCCATCCACCTTCGACACCACTTAAACCTAGGTGCGCCATGATTGATCCCAGCGTAAATGACAAAAACATCACATTTAAATCATCTAATCCTGAAGCAAAAATGGAAGCAAAAAGGGCTTTTTTATCGTTTGCTTTCAATTGATTCATTTGAACTCTCCTTAATGTGTGCTCTCAGTCACACTTTATTAATTGTTTGATGCATCGACCTGCTTCAATTTTGTCCAACCATCTCCTTTTACCTATAAAAAAAGACCAACAAGCCGAATGCCTGCTGATCGCAAAAAGAATGTGTTTTAAGACACTACCACATAATTACACATGGGGCAGTTTTCCGATTATGACATTCTTCCATGCATCGCAGTACACGGTTAAAGAAATTTAACTTGATATAAGTTTAGAGAAGTTTTTGGGTTTTGTCAAACTTTTTTTTAATAAAGATGCGACTGAAAGTGAAAAATCTACGCAAGTTTTTATATACTAACGTAGATTCTCAATCTTTAAAACCAACAAAATATAAGTCTTGCTAAGAATATATAATACGAGTTTTTCAGAAGCTAGATTTTAACAAAGCTTAGCGCTTTTTACTAACATCCAATTTTATTATGCATTAAAATTAGGTCGCAAAACGTTATTAAAGTCTGTAAAATTACTTTGTTTTTCATAAGGTACAAAAAACTCTGATTCAATTGAAAACATTTCTTCTAATAATGATCTTTCTACTTGAAAGTGTTCTTCAATACTTTGCAAATCAGTAATATGGTTGTTTAGAATCATATGAAAAATACTGCGAATTTTTCCTGGACGCTTTAAGGCAATTTCTCTATCCAATGGTTCTTCTAACTTATAATCGTTTAAAGAAATTTGACGGTAAAAATAGCTATGTTGTTTTGGTGTCAAAAAACCTAATTTATAAGCTCGCATTTCAAGCGCTTGAATGGAAACATGATACTTTAATTTTAAAGGAATATAACTATCAGGATTAGAAATCTTTTTTATTCCTTCAAACTCTTTTTTCACAGTTTGAGCAGGCAAAAGAAAACATGAAGCAAAATAATCTGCTTCTCTTTCTACTTGAGCGCGCTCGTTATTTTCTAACATTAAAAAATCTACATGAGCATGCAACAATAAATGACCTAGTTCATGTGCTAAATCGAAATTTCTTCTAACAGCTGATTTTTTAATTCCTAAAACGATCACAGGAACATCCTTTGTAGACCAAGCACTATAAGCATCTGCTTTACCACCTACGTTTTTCTCCAGAACATGAATGCCTGATTTTTCCAGTGATAATAAAAGATTGCCATTATCGGGACAAATATTTAAAAACTCACGAGCAAGAACAGCTGTCTTCTTTATAGCTGCATTCGTCAATTCACTAGGCAAATGCTCTATAACTTTTTTTCTCAAAGTGATTAAGGTTGTAGGCGGAATATTTAAAAAGCCTTCTAAGTAGTGGATTATTTCTGCAACGAAATTTAAATAGACAACTTCACTGTTCGTTTTTTTTCGAGAAACAACATCTGCTTTACGGTAAGCAATATTATTCTCTGGAAATGTTTGTGTAACAGTTGATTGCTCAAAGAAAAAAGATGATTTCACCTGCAAAATATTTTTTAATTGCAAAACATTTTCAAAAGACGGCTCAGTCATTTGTTTTTCAAATTGCCAAATAGACTGCTCAGTTACATTTAATCTTTCCCCAAGCTCCTTACGAGAAAGACCGTGTAACATGCGAGCTAATTGTAAACTTTTCCCGTAAAACATTATTTTCTTCCCCTTTTATCTATAAAGCTACTCATCGGAAGCTTCTTTTTCTTCTTTTGGTACTGTATAAGGATAATCATAAAGATTACCTGCCACGATTTCCTCGTCTCCAACCACTGCAGAGTATTCATCTTCCTCTATATTAACAGTGGAGCTTTGTAAATAAGATGACAAATTTTGAATCTCATGTAGCTCCTTTATTTCATCGTCAGGCAAAACTAGCGATACAGATTCAATGACTTTTTCTGCGCTAGTTCGATATACAATAATATAAAAGCTGTCGTATTGTGTTAAGTCTTTCTCAGAAATAGCGTCTTCTGCTAACGGTAAGGCTAATTGAACAAAAGAATTAGTTAATTCCCTTTCTCCCTTATAAATGGAGTCAAGCTTTGCCTCATTGATCTTTGCGTAATCAGATAAATACTGACTCGTTTTCTCTTGTTTATTCTTGGAAAAAGTCTGCTGTAAACGAAAATCATTTTTTATAATAAGAAGAGAAGGTTTACTTTTATTAAGTGTAAATTCTAAATACTGCCAACTTTGTCCAGCTGTCTTTTTCTTGTATTCCATAAAGTCTGACACGTTTTTGGCAATCCCATCATCAATAAAATTTCCTCTTGTAAATGCAAACGCAGCTGAAACCTTTAGTCTATTTCTCATTTCCCTGCGAAGTTCCAAATATTCTTTGTAGCCATTTAATAACCCATCCACTACTGCTTGTGCTTGCTTTTCATTTAAAACTGTCCCTTCCATTAGCTTTGCCTCCATCTATCTGTATTTCATTTATTATATACTATTAATTTTATAATTTAAACCAAAGAGTACAAAAAAGTGATATTTTTTAAAGTGAACTATGATAAGTACCATATTCATATAAATATCACTGGATGACTCCCTTTATCAAGAAATTTCTGTAAACTTACTTTCGTTACACTACCTTTTTTGCAAGTTTAAAATTTTAGTTTTGTTACTATATGTGTCAATTTTACTTTCAATTTAGTAAGTAAAAACGCCTTAGAAACATAATAATTGATTAATACTTTGAAACTATGGTAATTTTTACTTATCACCTGATAAGTAAAAAAATCCTGAAATATATAGTTGATTTTTAAACTTATGTATAAAACGTGAAAAACAATGCTGTTAAAAAGGGAGAAAAAATGGAAAAAATAGTTGTAATAGGCGCAGGGGGTGCGGGATTGTCCGCAGCGGTTCGTTTACAAAAATTAGGCTACAATGTGCACTTATATGAAAAAGAAACACAAGTCGGCGGGAAAATGAATCAAATCAAACAGAAGGGTTTTACTTTTGATATAGGACCTACCATTGTGATGATGCCAGAAATTTATCAGGAAATTTTTACATTTTGCAAAAGAGATCCAGAAGAATATATCCCTATGAAAAAAGTCGAACCTATGTTGGAATTGTTTTTTCGTGAGGACGCTCCTTTATTATTTTCTAGTGATTTAACCGAATTAACCAAAACCTTAGAAGCCATTTCCGAAGAAGAAGCGCAAGGCTATTTTCATTTTTTAGCTGATATCTATAAACGATATACAATTGCCAAAAAGCATTTTATTACCCAATCTTTTCGTGGTTTTTGGGATTTTTATAATCCAAAATCCTTATACGCAGGGTTACGTTTAAGGACCTTTAACGATGCTTACTCTTCTATTTCAAAATTTGTCAAAGACGATCGTCTTAGAAAGTCACTCGCCTTTCAAACCTTATACATCGGTGTTTCTCCTTATCAAAGTCCTTCATTATACACCATGATACCAATGATTGAACTATTTTATGGTATTCATTTTATCAAAGGCGGAATGTACACATTAGCTACATCCTTAGATCGCCTTTTTGCTGAATTAGGTGGCAAGCGTCATTATGCAACACCTGTAGAAGAAATCGTCATTGAAAATAAAGTAACTACAGGAATTAAGGTAAACGGCGAATTCGTAGCCGCAGATGCCGTAGTCTGTGGCGCAGATTTTCCTTACGCAATGGAAAAATTGATTCCTGATGAAAACAAGCGCGGAAAATATAGCAATAAAAAAATTGCCGCGATGGATTATTCTTGCTCATGTTTTCTACTTTATTTGGGATTAGATAAAAAATACCCTGAAAGCACCCTGCACAGCATTTATTTTGCAGATGATTTCAAGAAAAATATTGATGATCTATTTGATAATGGCGTGTTACCTTCGGATCCATCTTTTTATCTATATCGTCCATCCTTAATGGATGAGACATTAGCACCCAAAGGTCAAGAAGGATTATACGTCTTAGTCCCGGTACCAGAGTTATCCAAATATCAAGATTGGTCGCCAAAAGCAACAAAAGGCTTTCGTGACCAAATCATTCACTTGATCAAGGAACGTTCAGTTTTTAATGATATTGACGAACATATTGTAATGGAAGCTTGTTTTACACCTAAAGAGTTTGAGCGAAAATTTAACGCCTACTATGGCGCAACATTCGGTTTGAAGCCCACCTTAGCTCAGAGTAACTACTACCGGCCGCATAATAAATTTGATTATGCAGACCGTTTGTATTTCTGTGGTAGTAGTGTGCATCCGGGTGCAGGCGTTCCCATTGTGATGCAAAGTGCCAAACTGGCAGTAGAGGAGCTGATAAGAGATGATAATGAAGCCAACTGATAATTTCAAAAAACGAAAGAAAGAATTTGATTATTGTGAAAAGATCATTCAACGACATTCAAAATCTTTTTATGCCGCATTTTCTCAACTTCCAAAAAAGAAAGCTCAAAGCATTTATGCCATTTATGCCTTTTGCCGAATGGCGGATGATATCGTAGATGAAAAAAAAGATGCAGAACAACTACAAGAATTGTTTCAACAATTAGCAGCCTTTGAAGCAGGGAATGTTCCGAATGAGCCTACTTGGTTAGCCTTAGAAGTAGTATTTAAGGAATTTCCAATGGATATTCGCCCGTTTTATGACATGTTAGTGGGACAGCGAATGGACCTTAATTTCCAACAACCCCAAACTTGGCAAGAGCTATCAGAATACGCCTACTATGTCGCGGGTAGTGTTGGCCTCATGTTATTGCCTGTTTTATCAGACAAAACAGATCAGATTATTCCCCACGCTAAAAGACTAGGTGAAGCGATGCAATTAACAAATATCTTACGAGACATTGGCGAAGACCTTTACATTGGAAGGATTTATTTACCTCAAAAAGAAATGCAGCGCTATAATGTCACAATGGAAGATTTAAAAAAACAAAAAGTTACACAAAATTTCATTGAATTATGGGAATCTATAGCAAAGTATGCCGAAAAACTTTACCAAAAATCCTTGAACATGATGCCTTATATAAAAAAAGATGCACGTCAACCTTTGCTAAGTGCTATAATAATTTATGCAGAATTATTACCAGAAATCAGACGAAACCAATACGACGTTTTCAACAAAAGACAAGCGGTGAGCACCCGAAAAAAATTGGAATTAATACGAACGATAGAAGGTAATGTAGAAAACTAAAAGCTTAGGTGACTTTATGTATGAAAAAATCTTAGATATAGCAGAACAACTATTTATGACCCAAGGATATCAAGCAACATCTACGAGACAAATCACAGAACTATTAGGAGTAACCCAACCTACAATTTACTATCATTTTAAGAAAAAAGAAGATATTTATTATGCTGTGATGTTGCGTTTATCCAAAGACATAGAGCAAAATTTAACAAAGATTGTTTGTGATTCAACACCTGATTTAGAAAGAAAATTAATAACAATGGTAGAATTTTTGAAGAAGAAACATCCTTTTAATTTCTTTGTCATGATGCACGATGTCCAACACTCTTTGCCTAAAGAAATGACGACAAAACTCTATCAACTTTTTTCAAATTCTTATAAAGCACCTTTTGTTCGCTTATTAACAGAAAACAGCCCGAAACTACGTGAATCTGTTAATATCGAATTTGCGGTTAGCCAGCTATTTATTTTAATGGCATCTTATTTAGATAACACGAACCCCAAAGACAATATTTCGGAAATGATTGATTTATATCTACATGGAATATATAGAACTTAGTGCAAAATAGACAAAAAAACTAGAACAATCTGACATCGATAGAATAATGGTGTCTTAGATTGTTCTTTTTTATCAAGGTTACATTCCTTCTTTAATTATCCGAAAATACATAGCTTTTTATTCGGGAACTTCCTTATTCCCTACTTATCTGAATTTCTATCAATTTGGATAGCGCTTTTCGTTAGCCTATTTTAAAATAAGCAAAAGAATACAGAATTTCCAAACAAACCATCTACAGCAGAATATCCTGATTAAACACGAAAGTGAGACTTTTGAAATGAATAAAGTTACGTTTGCAGGGGAGTATTGATTTAGATACGAATTTACTTATTAATGAATGATAAAATCTGGAGAAAACACTCATGGAAGAGAACACTATACGACAACAGAAGATAAAGGAGCCGAGCAAGCGATAACCACAGCACAAGCCAAAAGTAAAAAACTAATCTTTTCACAATGAAATTCCATGAGCTAGATATTAATTAGAAATTGTTTAAAGAAATTCTCCAACTAGTAATTCAATGACCAGTTGGAGATCTTTACAATAAACAGATTATAATGTTTTAGCAATCTGATTGAAGCAACGACCATAAATCCATTTATATCCGTCTTCATCGAGATCTCTTGGATTCCCGATGGTTTGTGGATCCTTCATTGCTTCTTTTGCAAGCCGGTCAGTCATATCAGGAGACACCCCTTGTGCTTCTAAGCTAGGAATTTCTAAATCTTCCACCATTCGGTAAACCTCATTAACAGCTGCTTTAGCCGCTTCTTCCGTTGACATTTCAAAAGTGTTAACGCCTAATGCTTCTGCAATACGGGCGAATTTTGCTGGATAACCTTTCCAGTTATATTCCATAACAGGCCCCATCATTGCAGCCACACATTGACCATGTGCTACTGGGATAATTCCGCCAAGCGTTTGCGCCATCGCATGCGCTGCTCCGGCTGATGCACTCCCATAAGATAATCCTGCCAACATAGCCGCTTGTGCCATCGCATAACGTGCTTCGATGTCCTGTCCATCTGAGTAAGCGCGTCGAATATATTTTCCTACGTATTCCATCGCCAGTAATGCGACCGCATCTGTCACTGGTTGGGCATAATGCATAGTATAACACTCAATCGCATGTGCTAAAGCGTCAACACCTGTCATCGCCGTTACATGTGGCGGCATGGAAACGTGAAGCTCTGGATCAATAATCGTTAAATAAGCAGCGATTAATGGGCCTCCTGTATTAAATTTATATTCTCTTTCTTCATCCGTAATAACCGCCCATTGAGTTACTTCTGAACCCGTTCCAGCAGTCGTTGGAATGGTAGTTAATGGTGGAATACGACGTTCTAGTGGTTTTTTCCCATCTGCTGCTTCGTAATCCAATACACTTCCATCATGGGTTGCTTCTACGCCAATTCCTTTGGCAGTATCCATGGAGCTACCGCCACCTACTGCCACAAGTCCATTACAGCCTTCTTCTTTATAAAGGCTTGAACCTTCAGCAATTAAACGTACAGGAGGGTTTGGCTCTACTTTGTTAAATAGAACAGTTTCTACCCCAGCTTTTTTTAAAGATTCCTCAATCGGTGAAGTGACGCCCGCTTGATAAATCCCCGGGTCTGTTACTAACAACGCCTTCGTAACGCCTAAATTTTTCACTTCTTCTCCTACATGTTTTATCGCACCAATACCATGCTTGATAGCTGTTGGTAACTCAAATTGGTGAAATTCATGCATATGCTCTACTTTCATATTAAGACTCATTATATATTCCTCCAAAAATCTGTTTTAATATTTATTTCTTGATCCAATTTTCTATTTTAGAACCAATTGATTGGTTCTGGATTAATGTTATGGTAAACATGCTTTGTTTCTTGATATTCTTCCAAGCCAGGCTTGCCTAATTCTCTGCCAATACCTGATTGTTTAAAACCGCCCCACGGCGCATGCGGGAAATACACATTCGCATCATTAATCCAAACAGTTCCCATGCGCATTTTAGCGACACAGCGTTCAGCTTTTGTAATATCCTTTGTCCAGACACCGCCAGCTAACCCATAAATCGAGTCATTGGCTAAACGAATAGCTTCTTTTTCATCACGAAATCTTTCTACTGTAATGACTGGACCAAACCCTTCGTGTTGGACCACACTCATATCCGTTGTACATTCAGTCAAGACAGTCGGCAAATAGAAAAAGCCGTTTTGCAATTTTGGGTCAGTAGGACGAGAGCCGCCTACCGCTACTTTTGCTCCTTCTTTCACTCCATCTTCTACATAAGCTTTTACTTTATCTAAGTGTTCTTGAGAAATTAACGGCCCCATTTGCGTATCTTCTTCAAATCCACTTCCTAAATGAATTTTTTTAACACACGCCACTAATGCCTCAACAAACGCGTCGTGAATACTTTCTTCTACAATAACGCGTGTCCCAGCGGAGCAAATTTGTCCCGCATGAAAGAAGACAGCATTCATTGCTTGATCTACAGCGGTATCAAAGTCCGCATCCGCAAAAATGATGTTCGGATTTTTCCCACCAAGTTCTAAAGCTAGTTTTTTTACATTTGAGCTAGCCGACCGCATAATACGTTTCCCTGTTTCAATACCGCCAGTAAAGGAAATTAAATCAACGTTTTCGTTAGTCGACAATTCTTCTCCAACCGTTGCTCCCGTTCCTAATACAAGGTTAGCAACTCCTTTTGGTAGACCTGCTTCTTCCATCAGTTCAAACACTTTTATGGTGGTTAAAGGGGTAATTTCACTCGGTTTCATAATTAATGTATTCCCCGCAGCAAGCGCAGGTGCTAATTTCCAAGAAGCTTGCAATAATGGATAATTCCAAGGCGTAATTTGTCCACATACGCCGACAGGTTCTTTAACTACCTTGCTAATAGTATCTGGCACAGGAGAATCGATAATTTCTCCGCCATCTTTATCAGCTAATTCTGCATAATATCGAAACACACCCGCGATATCTTCCATATCACCTCTGCTTTCTTCTACTGTTTTTCCTGTATCAAGCGATTCTAACTCCGCTAATTCTTCCTTATCTCTTTCGATAAGTGCTGCAATAACACCAACGAGATTTCCTCTTTCTGTCGCTGATGTTGTCGCCCAATCTCCTTGATCAAAAGCATTTCTAGCTGCATCAATGGCTAACTTGGCATCTTTTTCATTGCCTTCAGCAACAAGCGCGACTACTTCTTGGTCAAATGGGTTGATAATTTCCCTTGTCTCTCCAGAAAGAGCAAGCACCCATTTCCCATTGATATATTGTTTTTTTACATCCAAATAAATTCCTCCTAACCAACGTTAATTTTGTTAAATATAAATTTAACGTTTCGATTAATCTTAATATTAGCGAATAAATTTCATGCTGTCAAACGAATCTATGTTCTTTTACTTTTGCAATTGAACAGAGCTTTATTCATCAATAGCCATTTGACAAATTCATTTATTTCCTTATTATTAACATTAAGGTAATTAAGAATAATTTTAACAAAGTGGACGCAGAATTATAGGAGGACTTTATATTGACCAACTCCCACGATGAGAAGGCAAAAGCACAATTAGAAGATGCAGAAGATCAAGTGACACAGGCTATCTCCGAAACAATGGATTTATATGGCGTAACGCCAGCAGCTGGAAAAATATACGCGACAATGTATTTTGAAGATCAAATGAACTTAGATGAAATGCGGGAAAAGCTAGGAATGAGTAAACCTAGTATGAGTACAAACGTTCGACATCTTCAAGAAATTGGAATGGTAAAAAAGAAATTTCAACGTGGTTCAAGAAAACATACTTATACTGCAGAAAAAAATTTCTTTCATTCTTTTATGTCCTATTTCTGTCAGATGTGGGAACGGGAAGTAAAAACAAATATGAAAGCCATCCACCATGCTGAAAAAGCACTTTGTGAAATTATTCATGACGAGGATGTTTCTGATAGTTTACAAGAAGAAGCGAGGGATCATTATGAATTACTAAACCAGTCCAAAATTTATTATCATTGGTTGGAAAAATTAGTCCACAGTATTCAATCCGAAGAAATTTTTGAGTTTTTGCCAAAAGACACCTCAGAAAAAAATTAAAAGGAGAGATATTATTAAGTTTTCAAAGCAAAAAACACTCATTTTTATCATGACAACAATTTCTATTTTAGTACTAAGTGCATGTAGTGAAGGTACAACAAATGAAGACGCTGCAGAAGAAAACAAAGGAACTATTGAGATGGGTCAAATTAGCTGGGAAGAAAATATCGCAGTAACGCACATGTGGAAAGTGCTTTTAGAAAAAGAAGGCTATGAAGTGAACTTCCACTTATTAGATATTGCCACACAAATGTCCTCACTTGAAAATGATGAACTAGATATCAGCCCTGAAATTTGGCTACCCGTTCAAGATGCGGAATATAAATCACAGTATGAAGACACCGTTAATTTTTCAGAAGAGACTTGGTATGATAATGCAAAGGTTGGACTGGTTGTACCAAGTTATATGGAAGATGTAAATAGTATCGAAGATTTAAATGACCATAAAGAAGATTTAGATCAGAAAATCACTGGTTTTGATGCTGGCGCAGGAACCATGTTAGTCGTAGAAGATGTAATAGACGAATATGGATTAGATTATGAACTCACCGCAAGCTCTGAACCTGCTATGTTGACCGAATTAGAAAAATCAATCGATAATGAAGAGGATATTGTAGTACCATTATGGAATCCTCATCGTGTGTTTTCTGAATTGGACTTAAAATATTTAGATGACCCTCAAAACGCCTTTGGCGAAGCTGAAAAAATTCATCATGCTACACGCCAAGGTTTTGATGAAGACTATCCGGAAATAGATCAATGGATGAAAAATTGGAAAATGGACGATGACCAAATTAATGAGTTAATGAGTTATGTTAGTGAAGCTGAAGAGGAAGACGAAGAACCAACTGAAGGTGCCGAAAATTGGATCGATGAAAACCAAGAACTCGTTGATGAATGGCTGGAAAAATAAGCCAATTTGTCAAATATGGTCTTGTTTAAAGTATGGGAAAAAAGAATAACGACACTTAAGCAAACAAAGGCTTATTCGTTTTATTGAATAAATTTACCTATTTTCTCGTTTATTAAGCCAATCTATAGGGCACTTTCATATACAAAAAATGAGCAGAAGATTCGACAAATATCGAATTTTCCGCTCATATTTCTTTTATTTGCTAAATTTATTGAGGAGGTTCACCATCGAAATCCTCGCCAGCTTCCCCATTAGGAGCGCCGCCAGGGCCTCCCATCATACTATCTGCTGAAACTGTTTCTCCTGTTTCAGAAAGGTTGGTCACCGTATCAGACAAGGCCAGTGTTCCCAATTCCGTACCATCAACAATTTCCTCATCTTGATAGTAACCATTTTGCTCCGTTCCATTGGCATCTGTTCCACTGACCAAGGTATAACTTTCATCTACTTCTAACTCAGACGAAGAGATGACAATATGGTCAAAGTCTTTACTTGGTTTGTAAGTAGCAATAACATTACCATCACTATCTTGCAGACTAACAATCGTTCCGGCAGATTGGGTCTCACTAAAGTAAACCCCTAACGAAGCTTGGGAAGAAGAATCAGAAACATTCATCGCCATGCCACTGCTCCATGCTGCGATTAACGTTCCACCAGAGAGTTCAAAATCTCCTTCGTAATCAAGTGCGCCGTTGTTATCTTCTGTCGGTCCGTCAACTGTCACCGTTCCTCCTGTCATTTCGATATTTCCATTACTATCTAAACCATCGCCTTGCGCGTCTACATGGAGAGTTCCTCCATTGATAGCAAGTAATAGACTATCATCTGCCTGCTCTTCACCAGGACTTCCTGCTTGCCCTGCTGTTTCTTCCGTGTCGCTACTGCTACCGTCGCTGGCGTTTAAGCCATCATCACTTGCAACCACGGTAATGTCTCCATCATTAATCGTAATCACGCTAGCTTCCAAACCTTCATTAGAGTCAGTCACATTGATTGTGCCACCATCAATGGTTAGATCATTGTCAGCATGGATGCCATCATCTCCAGAATCAAGAGTAAATTCACCGTCTTTGATCGCAATATCCCCATCGCTATGCAAACTGTCATCTGCTGTAGTCAGTTTGAAAGCACCGTTTTGAATTAAAAGGCTATTTCCTGCTTTGATCCCTTTATAGCTTTCTTCATCAGAAATTTCGTCTTCTCCTGTTTTAATCGTTATTTCTGCTTTTTGTATACTTACATCTGTCTCAGCTTGCACCCCATCTCGTCCAGAGGTGATCTTAAATGTACCTCCATCTATGGCAATATGCCCCTTGTCTTCTTCATCAGAGTTATTGGATTGGATACCATCGCCTTCTTCTGTGGTAAGCGTATAACTCCCATCAAGAATCTCTACAGAATCTTTCCCTTTTAAGGCATTATTTTTGGCATTAACCGTATACTCGCCTGAAACTAAAATCAAATCATCTTTGCTACGAATACCGTTATTATAATTCCCCGAAACTTTCAATTCTCCGTCTCCATTGAGCACTAGATCTTCTTTACTGTAAAAGGTCGCGTCTGGTTCCGTTTCGTCACCATCTAGTTGATAATCATCTCCATCAGTCAGAGTATTCGTTGTATCACTGGCCAAGGTAGTAACCACTTTTTCTGCTTGTTCAACTAAAATAGCCGGGCCTTGTTGATTAGTAATTGTCACATCATTTAAAACAAGATGTACTTTTGCATCTTCATTAACATTGACAACCACTTGGCCATCAGTCAGCTCACCTGATAAAACATAGGTGCCACCTTGATTGATCGTTACGATTTGTCCATCGACAGACACGCCCTCTACTTCCTCAGTATTGTCGGATAGTTCAACGGTTGAACTATCCGAATCATACTCAGTGTTAAGATCTTCCTTCTCGTAGGTACCAAACGTATCTGATATATCGGCCGTATCTTCTGATGTAGACTTACTGGTCTGTGTCTGTGTATCTGCTGAGTTTTCTGTAGAAGCGGAGCTAGGAGAGCAAGCACTAATAAATAGTGCGATCACTAAAGAAGCAACAACTCTTTTTTTCATTAACATTCACATCCTCATTTATAATTCATCTCGATTAGTGGCAACTTTTCCTAAAACAACGGGCAAATTTCCATTACGGATGCGAATAGAATCGATCAAATTTTTTTCCTGTTGCTGATCTTTCAAAAGCAAAATATAACGCAACTCGTATAAACTTCCCATAGTTGTTGTCCTTACAGTATCAAGGCGATAACTGTAAGCAAATTCCTCAAAAATATCATTAAATAGTTCCGGATAATCTAGGTCTTCAGAGATCGTTATCTTCAATTCACGTTCTGCTGAATTTTGATCGGCAAAATTCGATCGATAAATTACTAGTAAGAAAGTAGCTACAATAACAGAAAAAACAGCGATATAAGAAACGTAGCCCATGCCGGTGGCTAAACCGACGCCCATTGACCAAAAAATACTAGTAATCTCGCGAGAACCGCCAGCCACTGAACGGAAACGAATCAGACTAAAAGCCCCTAATACAGCTATCCCAGTTCCTAGATTACCGTTTACCAGCATAATCACCGATTGAACAAGGACTGGTAAAACAGCTAAGGTAATGACAAAATTCTTCGTGTAAACATTGCGATACATATGAATAAAAGCAACTAACATGCCCAAAATTAATGAAGCGATAATACAGATTAGAAGCTCTTTTAATTGGATATCTGTGGCTCCTTCAGTAAATAAACTAGACAACATTTAATAGTTCCTCCCTCTTAAATAAATGACGCTGGTAAGTTTGGGCATATTTTAAAAAACTGCTTTTTTGAATATGATATTTAGTTAGCAAGGCCGTAAACCACAAAGGATAGGCCCCCATAGCTTTGACTTCCATCAATACCCCCACTTCAGGAGCGACCAATTTCCCTGAAAGTTTGTTATCTAAGGCCAGATTTTCGGTACAATAGCGAATATTTTGATCAAAGGTAACTCGAAATTCACTATCATCTGCCATAAATAACGATAAACGATCGTAGGTGATCAATACTTTAGGCGAGAGTGTCGGTTGCCGATAAAACAACCATGTAATTTCTCGTGCAATTTGAACACTTGTTAGCTGATCAGAAAATTTACCAGAGACTTCCCAATTTAGATATTCCTCATAAGTAAATACCAAGCGCTGTTTATAGACAATTCCAGCGACTTTCTTTTTAATTTCTAAAAACACCAGACTGTCTGCTCGCGCAATGCCATAACTTCGGACACGAAATTTTTCTTTGTATTTCGGTTTACTTATGGATCGTTGGATAAAGTAATAATCCGGAGTGTCATAATACAATGATTGAATCGTATGCAGTCCATATTGATCAACAGACATATATTGATGTAAGTCATCAAAAAAGGACTGAAATTGTGATTGGGTCAGTAGATATTTATTTTCTTTTCTTTGAAAAATTTTTTTTAGTTTCATGAAAGAACCTCCTCATTTAGTTGATGACCATAGTCTAATCAACTAACCTTAAAGTTAGCTTAAGCAGGAGAAATGAAGGGGCAACTTTTTTACTTCTCCTCATTTTGTCATTGAAAAAAGCCGATCTAGCCGAGCGTACGAAAAAGCGACTAACCAACTTGGTCAGTCGCTATGCCTATAAAAGTTATATCATTCTCTAAAAAACACTAGAGCCACTCTTTCAACTTATAGCGCATAAGTTTGTTAGAGGCATTTCTTGGCAGCTGTTCAACAAAATAAATTTTTTTTGGCACTTTATAAGAAGCTAAACGGCTCTTCAAATAGGTCTGCACCATTTCTTCATCTAAAACATTTTGTGTATCTTTTACAATAAAGGCCACCGGAACTTCGCCCCATTGATCATCTGACCTATTTGTTACACCAACCTCTTGAACGCCAGTAAGTTCGGAGACCACGCTTTCGATTTCAGAAGGATAAATGTTTTCCCCGCCTGAAATAATCAAATCATTTCGACGATCCACCACATATAAAAAGCCTTCTTCATCAAGATAACCAAGATCGCCAGTTTTTAACCAATCTGTTTGAAAAGCTTTTTGGTCCGCTGTTGGATTATTGAAATAACCTTTTGTCACCATCGGTCCTTTGACATAGATTTCTCCGACACCTCGGGTAGACGGATCGTGGATTTTTAGTTGTGCTGGAACCAGAGGCTTACCCGCCGAACCTATTTTACGTAGGGCATCTTGGGGGCTTAAAGTCACAATCTGCGAAGAAGTTTCAGTTAAACCATAGGATTGAAAAACCGGTACTTCTTTTTTGCGCGCTTGTTCAAGCACGGGTTTGGGTGCAGGTCCGCCTCCTAATAAAACGCATCGCAGCTGTTCCGGATAGCGTTCAGTTGCCATCTGTTCTAACAAGCGCTGCAACATGACCGTCACCACAGAAATCATCGTAATATGATTTTTCATCAACGCCTCATGAACTTTTTCTGGTTCAAAGGAAGTCATCAAATAAATAGGCATACCATAGATCACACTCTTAAATAGGGTAGACAAACCGCTCACATGAAATAACGGCAGGACAGTTAGCCACTTATCTTGGGGCGATATCCCTAAATTCAGCGCTGATCCGATCGCACTCCACCAATGATTTCCATAGGTATGCACAACACCTTTAGGAAAGCCGGTAGTGCCCGAAGTATAAATAATGGTAAAAGGATCATTTAACACCAATTCATTTTGTAGGGGAACCTCTTTTTCAGGTAACCGTTGCAGTTCAGAAAAAGACTTTTTCTGAGGAACATCGATCCCTTCTGTCTTGTCACTAAAAAAAACCGATGTCACTAACAAATTTACCTTAGCGTCATTTATCTGAAACTGTAACTCATTGGCACTTAAGCGTGTGTTTAATAACACAGCCACAGCTCCTAGATAACTTAACGCATGAATAGCGATAATCATATTGACATTATTTTGCGATAATAAAGCAATATGACTCCCCTTTTCAACGCCTAGATTGGCTAAGCGCCTGGCCATTGATTGACTGGCTTGAGCTAGTTCCTGAAAAGATAATGTTTCTTTCCCATTATATTCAAGCGCTAACTGGTTAGGCTTCAAATCTGCCTGTTTGCTTAACCAGTGGGGAATTACTTCTTTCATATGAAAAACTCACTTCCTCGATAAATTACATAAACAACAAAAATATAGCAACCCTTGATAAGAAACAAAAGCTGCTATATTTATGACATTGATTAAGGAAAACGTGGAAACTGATCAAAATCCGGCTTTCTTTTTTCCTTAAAAGCATCGCGTCCTTCTTTAGCTTCATCGGTAGTATAATACAAGAGCGTTTCACTCCCCCCCATTTGTTGCAAACCAGCTAAACCATCGGTAGCCGCGTTAAATGAGGCTTTCAAAAAGCGCAAAGCGGTTGGTGATTTTCCCAAAATTTCTTGGCACCACTGCAAGGTTTCGGCTTCCAATTGATCCAATGGCACAACTTTATTCACCAGCCCCATATCGTAAGCTTCTTTTGCGTCGTATTGACGACATAAATACCACATTTCACGCGCACGTTTTTGACCGATCATTTCAGCCAATAAACCAGCACCATAACCAGAGTCAAAACTACCTACTTTAGGACCTGTCTGTCCAAAAATAGCGTTGTCCGCTGCAATCGTCAAATCACAAACGACATGCAATACATGACCGCCCCCAATGGCATAGCCTGCGACCATGGCAATCACTGGTTTAGGGATATTACGGATCAATCGTTGTAAGTCCAAGACGTTCAAACGTGGCACTTGGTCTTGATCCACATAACCGCCGTTACCACGAACCGTTTGATCGCCACCAGAACTAAAAGCTTTTTCGCCTGCGCCTGTCAAAATAATCACACCCACCGATGAATCATCTCTAGCATCGGCAAACGCATCGATCATTTCATTCACCGTTAATGGCGTGAACGCATTCCGTTTTTCTGGACGGTTCATCGTAATCTTAGCGACCCCCTTGTATTTTTCGTAAATAATTTCTTTATAGTCCGCTACTTTTTCCCAAGCAACTTCCATGCATGATTCCTCCCTCAGTTTATTTCAAAATTTCAAACAAACACAATAACCTTCATTATTTAAAAAGTTATCTTGGGTCTAATTTAGTACTTTTATTTCATTTTCTCAAGATAAACCGCTTAAAACAAAATTTTGTTAAATGTTAACTTGAGTGACTTTTACGGGGAGTCTTTTTTAAATTCATTCCCCATCTCTTTAATCTCAGGGAGCGAATTTGAAAAACGTTCCCTATCTCTTCGGACATAGAGGTTAAACCTGTGTTTTACTCCCCATCTTTTAATAAAAAACGAAATTTCAAAGAAAATTGACACGGTACTTTTCTTTCCATAAACTAAAAGTGATTAATTTTAGTACATTTAACATGCAGGAGGTTGAGTAGATTGGAAAATACATTAATGGAAGCACTTGGTATGAAAGTCGTTTCTGCAGAAAAAGAAAATGTTGTTATGACCATGCCTGTCGATCATCGTACTCGCCAGCCAGCGCAGTATTTACATGGTGGCGCCAGCGCCGCTCTGGCAGAAACAGCTGCCAGTATAGGGGCTTCCGCCAATATTGATTCTACTCACGAGACGATCTTTGGCATAGAAATCAACGCCAACCATATCAAAAGTACAGCCTCAGGAACAGTCACAGCCAAAGCGACACCTCTTCATATCGGTCGAAGAACTATGGTTTGGCAAATCAATATCACTGACGAAAAAGAGCAGCTTATTTGTATTTCTAGGTGCACGCTAGGGATCGTTGCAAAACAAGATTGAAAAATCACCAATCTGAGGAATATACGGTTCTTATTCAAAGAAATTTTATTTTGTGCTTAGCAACTAATGAATAAAGTCAAGATGTTGGAAACTATTAATTTAGATACGAATTTGAGTATTCAACGAATGGTGAACCCTGGAGAAACGGTTCACAGAAAAGAATATTATACGGCAATAAGAGGAAAAGAAGCCAACCAAGCTGTACATGTAGCAACTTTTTTACCTGATGGATCGGTGACAAAAGTCATTCGTTTTTCCAATTCGTCTGGATAAGGCACAAAATTCTTTTGGAAATACCCTTGGGCTTCTGACAAGTTATCAAACTCTCCCACAGAAGTTTCTATAGCTTGCCAATCTCTTTCATCCCCAGGAGTATAAAAGCTAAATTGATAACCTACCAGTAATTGTCTATCTGGTAATTTTTTGGAAGTGTTTCTTTCCATTTGAAATTTAACATAAGGAATTGTTTTATCTATCATTTTTTCTCCTTTCATTATCCAGTATAAAATCAATCTGTCTTAATAAGGGTAGGGTACTTTTCCCTCGCTTTTATTACCTTCAAAAAATATTACAGCAACACACAACATGTTCAGTATAAAACATTTTTTGTTTTAACTACTTCTTTTGTAAAGCGAAAAGAAAAATCACCCTACGACAACAGGGTGATTTTCTGGTGGCTCAGCTGTACATTAGTCTTATTTCGCATATTAAGTATAGCATGTAATTAAAATAAAAAATTTTAATTGCAATTATCAAATAATGAACTCAATGATCTGTTCTATTTTCTTCAAGTCCACAGGGTTCATTTTCTCAATAAAGTCAATTTTGCGTTTATTGAAATCTAAAGATTTCATTTGATGGATGACTATTTGTCCTTTTGTTTTATAATTTTCTGAAAGACTATATCTAGTTGGTAAATCTATTTCAGTGGATGTAATAGGACATACCACCGCAAATTTTGTCGCCGTATTAAAATTTCCGCGCGAAATTACCAGAGCTGGCCGTCGCTTTTGAATTTCCATTCCAGTTGAAGGATCAAAGTCGATCCACACTATGTCTCCTTTTTCTGGTGTATAGTGATTAGTCATCCAGCACCTCTTTACCAACTGCTGGCATATCTTCCCATACATCCGATTCGTAAAAAGCTCCTTCTGTAACATTAGCAAACGGATCTTCAATTTTAGGTATCAAAACAATAGTTCCATCATTTCCGTATGAAACAAGATATTCTTTCCCAGGAAAAACTGTTGCCCCATCCTCAGCTGGTAAAGTAACCACGATAGATCTACCTTGTGCCCTTGTTTTTGTCTTTAGCATAGAAATCACCTCTCTAATTTGATTATACATGGTAACACCAAAATAATCAAGCGTGACCAAACTTGTGAGTTCACCCATTTCCTAGCATGAAGCGCTAAATTCTGTTACATTATTCTTTTTCCTATATTTAAGGTAATATAGATCTTTCGTCAAAAGAAAATAAACAATAAAAACTTTCTCCTGTTATCATATAGTATAAATAATCACACTATAACGATATATTTAAGCGTTCTTCTCAAACAAAAACACTATAATATCAAAAAAACCAGCCCTATGATGAATAGGAGCTGGCCTTTGTACTGTCTTGCAACAAACATTTTCTCGTTTCTCAACTTCATTATAGCATACTATTCGAAAATATAAACATGCTTGTCATTTTTGTTCTTATAAAATTCTATAAACCGTGTTATAATATAGGCGACAGTAAAGTTTAAGACGGTGGCTATCTTTTTTGAAAGGTGGTGCTTATGCAAGTAAGTGCTAAAATCTTAAAGAAAGGAGAGGCCCTTTGTCTGTTGCGGAAGCGCTAGGGCTAATGATTGCGTTCGGTTCTTTTACCGCTACGCTAATCTTTGGCATCCTAGACGCCGTAAAAAAGACAAAAAAATAACCGTCAAACTTTAGCAGGAGCGACGATTATTTTTCATTAAATAATTAATACCTGTCACCGTCTTAAACGGTGCTGTTAAGAGGGGTTGTTGAAACAATCTCTCTTTCCATTTGTATTATAGCATAATTCTAATGAATTTTTCAATTTTTAGTCAGCTGTACCTACCCTTTTGTAAAAGCTATTACTTTCAAGGAGTTTTTGAAAATTTCTCTTTCAAATTATCAAATTCCCTTAACTTTTTTCTACCCCCAAACTTAACTAAGTGTAAAATTTATTGAGGTAT
>NZ_JAKEIT010000007.1 GCF_021474685.1 Tetragenococcus halophilus
CATTTAGTCGATAAGTTCGGCTTTAAAAGCGACTGACTTTTTTTGACTTTTATAAAAAAATTTGTTCTAACTACTTGCAATATTAGTAAAAAATGATAATATTGAAATTGTGAGTTAGCACTCTATATTAATGAGTGCTAATAACAGAAAATTAAACGGAAAATTTTATTTGGAGGGATTTCTCGTGTTAAAACCATTAGGCGATCGCGTATTGATCGAAGTTTCGGAAGAAGAAGAAAAAACAGTTGGAGGCATTGTTTTAGCATCCACTGCGCAAGAAAAGCCACAAACTGGTAAAGTTGTAGCTGTCGGTCCAGGACGTACACTAGATAATGGTGAACTAGCAAAGGTTCCTGTAAACGTCGGAGATACTGTTTTATTTGAAAAGTATGCCGGCTCTGAAGTGAAATATGATGGACAAGACTACATGATCTTTTCAGCAAAAGACATTGTAGCGATTGTAGAATAAAAAAACTTTATTTTGAGGTGAAGAAATCATGGCAAAAGATATTAAATTTTCAGAAGACGCACGTCGTTCAATGCTTAATGGCGTAAGTAAATTAGCAGATACAGTCAAAGTAACTTTAGGCCCAAGAGGTCGTAACGTTGTCTTAGAAAAATCTTATGGCTCTCCTTTAATTACAAATGACGGTGTAACGATTGCTAAAGAAATCGAATTAGAAAATCGTTTTGAAAATATGGGTGCACAATTAGTTTCAGAAGTTGCTTCTAAGACTAACGATATCGCTGGTGACGGTACAACAACTGCAACTGTATTAGCACAATCCATTGTAAGCGAAGGTTTGAAAAACGTTACTTCTGGCGCTAATCCTTTAGGTATTCGTCGTGGTATTGAACAAGCAACACAAAAAGCTGTAGAAGAATTACAAAATATTTCTACACCAGTAGAATCCAAAGAAGCGATCGTACAAGTCGGTGAAGTTTCTTCAGGCAGCAAACAAGTAGGCCAATACATTGCAGACGCAATGGATAAAGTTGGTAACGACGGTGTTATTACTATTGAAGATTCACAAGGTATTGACACAGAATTGGATGTCGTTGAAGGTATGCAATTTGATCGCGGTTACCTATCACAATACATGGTAACTGATAATGAAAAAATGGAAGCTGATTTAGATAATCCTTACATTTTGATTACTGATAAGAAGATTTCTAACATTCAAGATATTCTTCCTTTATTAGAGCAAGTCGTACAACAATCAAAACCATTATTGATTATCGCTGATGATATCGATGGTGAAGCATTGCCAACACTTGTTTTAAACAAAATCCGCGGAACATTTAATGTTGTTGCAGTAAAAGCTCCTGGATTTGGTGATCGTCGTAAAGCAATGTTAGAAGACATCGCTGTATTGACTGGTGCTACAGTTATTACTGAAGATCTAGGTCTTGAACTAAAAGATGCTACCATGGACTCTCTTGGTAGAGCTAATAAAGTAACTGTTGATAAGGACAATACAACAATCGTTGAAGGTGCTGGTGATTCAACAGCTATCGAAGATCGTGTACAATTAATTAAAAACCAAGTAGCTGAAACTACTTCTGACTTTGATCGTGAAAAATTACAAGAACGCCTTGCTAAATTGGCAGGTGGCGTTGCCGTAATCAAAGTCGGTGCAGCAACTGAAACAGAACAAAAAGAACTAAAACTACGTATTGAAGATGCTTTAAACGCTGCTCGCGCAGGTGTTGAAGAAGGTATGGTATCTGGTGGTGGTACAGCACTAGTTAATGTCATTAACAAAGTAGCTGAACTAGACGCAGATGACGATGCTATCACAGGAGTTAACATCGTACTTCGCGCATTAGAAGAGCCAGTACGTCAAATTTCTGAAAACGCTGGTTTTGAAGGATCAGTTATTATTGAAAAACTAAAAGGCGAAAAACTAGGGATTGGTTTTAACGCAGCAACTGGTCAATGGGTAAACATGGTTGACGCAGGTATTGTTGACCCAACTAAAGTTGTTCGTTCTGCTTTACAAAACGCAGCATCAATCTCTGCACTACTACTATCAACAGAAGCAGTAATTGCAGATCGTCCTGACGAATCAGGCAATGATGCTGGAGCTGGCGCTCAAGGAATGGATCCATCAATGATGGGCGGCGGCATGATGTAATAGCTTTACAAAAAGCCTTGGACATTTTAAAGTCCAAGGCTTTTTTGTGTTATCGTTGATAATGCCAAAGAGCTATGCGAATTGCTATATATTTAATATAGATCTCTGATTTCTATGCGATATCGTTACACATTTAACATAAGTTTACAATTTCTATGAGTTATCGCTGCATATTCAGCATAGAACCTCCATTTCTATGAGCTATGGATTCATATTCAGCATAGATTTCACATTTCTATGCGCTATCGGCATTCATTCAACATAGAATTCCTGTTTCATTGTTGGATCACCAATGTTAGCCCATAACATTCTTATTTTGTTGTTCTTAATTATTGTTAATCACATGATTTCATTGTTTTCTTGTGCTTAAATCAAAGAAAAGGTAATAATATATAATAAATGATGCAATTAGTCACATTATTTTGATAAAGTAAAGTTGTTAACCTTGTTTAAGAACATTACTTTCGGATTTTACTGGGATTAAATGTAATAGTAACACTACTTTTGTCATCCTATGTGATTGTTTAATAATCAGAAAGATACAGATTAGTTTCCACTTTAAAAACTAGTCTGTATCTTTTTTGTTTTATAGATAATTTGCTATACTGTCTTTTGTTATTTGCTGTAGTTTTTCTCTAGCCGCTTTATCGTAAGCTTGTGGGTTCGGCTGAACTTGGGTTTTACCTTCAAAATATTTACCTGTAACTTCATCTAAATCTTTTGAAGTTGCAAGAAATTCAAGGGCAGAAAAACCTTTTTCCACTGAAGTTTGCGCTGGACCGAAATGATCAGATACCATATTTGTACCCATTAGTGTTGATGGATGTAGTGCATTGACATGAATTTTTCTTTCCTGTAGTTCAGTTGCAAGGTCAAATGTAAACATGATCAAAGCTAATTTACTACGCTCATATGCCAAATAACCCTCATAATGATTTTTCATATTGATATCATTAAAGTCAATAGGGGCTTGGCCGACTGAAGCGACGTTAATGATTCTTGCACCATCTTTAATAATCGGAAGTAATTTTCTAGTGAGTAAAACTTGAGCTAAATAGTTGATACTCCATCTTAACTCGTAACCATCTTGACTCAATTCACGTTGCTTTTGCGATTTCGGACCGCCGCCGATACCAGCATTGTTTATCAAAAGATCAATTTTTTCATTATTTGCTATAATCTGTTCAGCTAACTGTGCTACTGATTGAAGCGAAGAAAAATCGCCATTAAAATATTTTAAATCCTGATTACCGGTCGTTTGCTGTATTTCTTCTATGGTTTTAAAACCTTTTTCTTCGTTTCTTCCATGTAACAAGATTCTTGCGCCTTGTTTTGCAAAACGTTTAGCTGTCATTTTTCCCAGACCATCCGTTGCGCCAGTAATTAAAACTGTAGATTGTGCTAATGCTTTCATTGTGCGCGCCTTCCTTTCATAAATGTTCCTTCTTTGTTTTAGCATAACAAATAATTATATTTGGTGAAATAAAAAGGAAACATACAGTCTTTTTCTAATATTTTACTTATTTTAAGAGTTAATGTTACATAGCTGTTATTATCTTTGTTATAATATAGTGGAGAAAAATCGAGGGAGTCTGAGTGTAATGAATAAAACGTACAAAGATGATAGTTTAGCCCTGCATACGGATCTTTATCAAATTAATATGATGAAAACTTATTGGGAACTAGGCCGTGCTGATAAGCATGCTGTTTTTGAATGTTTTTTCCGGGAAATGCCATTTAAAAACGGTTATGCAGTATTTGTCGGGTTGGAGCGTTTGGTTGATTATTTAAAAAATTTGAAATTCACTGAATCAGACATTGAATATTTACGTTCAGTAGAAAATTATCCAGAAGATTTTTTGGATTATTTAAAAAACTTCTCTTTTAATTGTACTGTTCGTTCAGCTAAAGAAGGGGACCTGGTTTTTGCTAATGAGCCTATTATTCAAGTAGAAGGACCTCTAGCTCAAGCGCAATTAGTAGAGACTGCTATTTTAAATATCGTCAATTTTCAAACATTAATTGCTACCAAAGCAGCCCGTATCAAGTCTGTTATTGGAGAAGATCCACTCTTAGAATTTGGTTCAAGACGTGGACAAGAGATGGATGCCGCTTTATGGGGAGCTCGTGCTTCCTATGTGGGCGGTGCTGATGCTACTAGTAATGTACGCGCCGGTAAAGTATTTGGTATTCCGGATGCTGGGACACATGCACATTCACTTATTCAGTCTTATGGTAATGATTATGATGGTTTTATGGCTTATGCCAAAACGCATAAAGATTGTGTCTTTTTAGTGGATACCTATGATACATTAAAACTAGGTGTGCCAAATGCGATACGTGTAGCTAAAGAATTAGGTGATCAAATCAATTTTCTAGGGGTGCGAATCGACAGCGGAGATATGGCCTATATTTCCAAAAAAGTTCGAGAGCAGTTGGATGACGCTGGTTTTCCTGAGGCGAAAATTTATGCCTCCAATGATCTTGATGAAAATACGATTTTAAATTTAAAAATGCAAAAAGCCAAAATTGACGTCTGGGGTGTGGGAACGAATCTGATTACTGCTTATGATCAACCTGCATTAGGTGCGGTTTATAAATTAGTTTCCATTGAAAATGATCAAGGTGAAATGGTAGATACGATCAAACTTTCCAGTAACGCAGAAAAAGTAACGACGCCTGGAAAAAAACAAGTATGGCGTATTACTCGTAATTCAGACGGAAAATCGCAAGGAGACTATGTTACTTTGTGGGATGAAAAACCTAACGAACAAGAAAGTATCTATATGTTTCATCCAGTACACACTTATATTAACAAAACTGTTACTGATTTTACTGCTCGTGTTCTTTTACATGATATTTTTGAAGAAGGCGAACTGGTTTATGCTATGCCTTCTTTAGAAGAGATCAAAGAATATTCTAAAAGTTGCCTAGCTTCCTTGTGGGAAGAGTATAAACGTGATTTAAATCCACAACCTTACCCAGTAGATTTATCGACAGATTGTTATAATCATAAGATGAGACTTTTGAATAAAGTTCGTCAAGAGGTAGAAGATATAACATCTTAATTGTTATATATGTAGGAGGAATTATTTTGAGTTTACAAACAAAAATTATCAATGAAACAGGCGTCCAGCCGACAATTGATCCAGAAGAAGAAATTAGAAAGAGTATTGAATTTTTAAAAGATTACTTATACAAAAATTCTTTTTTAAAAACCTTTGTATTAGGTATTAGTGGTGGACAGGATTCTTCATTAGCTGGACGTATGACACAAATAGCTATGGAAGAAATGCGACAAGAAACCCAAGATTCAGACTATCATTTTATTGCAGTCCGACTTCCTTATGGTACACAAGCAGATGAAGAAGACGCTGAACGTGCTATCGAGTTTATTCAACCAGATACACAAATTGCGGTTGATATTAAACCGGCAGTAGATGCTCAAGTATCTTCTTTGGAAACCGTTGGTATGTCAGTTTCAGATTTTAATAAAGGGAATATAAAAGCACGTCAGCGTATGATTACGCAATATGCAATTGCCGGTGAGTTTTCGGGTGCAGTGATCGGAACAGATCATGCAGCGGAAAATATTACAGGATTTTTCACGAAATTTGGTGATGGGGCAGCTGACATCATGCCTTTATTTCGCTTAAACAAAAGACAAGGCCAACTGTTATTAGAAACGTTGAACGCACCAGAAGAACTTTATGTTAAAGTGCCAACTGCAGATTTAGAAGAGGAAAAACCACAACTTAGTGATGAAACTGCTTTGGGAGTAACTTATCAAGAGATTGACGATTACTTAGAAGGAAAACGCGTTTCCAGACAAGCCCAAGAAACGATTGAAAATTTATGGGCGAAAACACAACATAAAAGACATCAACCGATCACGATTTTTGATGATTTTTGGAAATAAAAGTACGATGTATTTGTTTGGATTTTGTCAACAATAGCTAAGGGAAACCTCAACGTTTCCCTTTTTATTTTTTAGTAAGGTGTTTGAAAAGAATGAATAAAAAATTAAAATATTTAATCTTAGCTTTAGTGATTTTTTGTGGAATTATCTTTAGTAATCTTTTTTTACAATGGTGTCAAAATGAGCTATCCATTGATTTAGCCATAAAATTTGCTTTTTCATGGCATACAGAAAAATTCTTTTTAGCTAGCTTGGTTTTGTTGATACTGTTTATCTTTCTAACTAGTCTTGCTGGTTCGTTAATTGCTGGGGCTAGTTTTTATAGTCTTTTTATTACGATCATAGGTATTGCTACTTATTTGAAAATGTCCTTTAGACAAGAACCGGTTTATCCTGATGATTTACAAATGATTACCCAGTTAGGATTCTTTAGAGAAGTTATTGGAACAGGACCTTTTGTGTTCGTTCTTCTTTTAATGATCGCTGTGGGGTTTCTTTTTATCTATCAATTATATCGGAGTTTCTTTTTAACAAAGAATATACAAATCTTACGTGTTATTATGCTTTGTCTTAGCAGTTTAGGCTTGGTGTATATCAGTCATTTCAATGATGAGAGTAATTTGCTAAGAAAAGGTTATGACCAAACCGCTTTATGGATCCCTTATTCGCAAGAAATGAATTACTATAATGTCGGTTTTGTAGGTGGTTTTTTATATAATTTGCGTGTGGACGTAATGAAAGAGCCAAAAGGGTATTCACAAGAAACGATTGAAGATATTACAGAAAAATACCAAGAGGAAGTTGAAGCAGCTGAAAGCAAAGAGCAGCCTAATATTGTTTATGTGATGAGTGAAAGTTTTTCCGATCCTGAGCATCTGCAAGGACTCTCGGTTTCAGGAAATCCTTTAAAAGAGTATTATGACCTGGCTAATCAAACTTATAGTGGGAAAATGCTTTCGCAAAATTACGGTGGTGGTACAGCTAATATTGAATTTGAGGCCTTAACGAGTTTTTCTATGGAATTATTGAATCCTCAGATGACAACGCCTTATACGATGTTAATACCTAAGATGGATGATTTACCTTCTTTGGTTTCTTTAACAAAAGATCGAGGATATGAGGCAACCGCGATCCATCCTTATGATACTTCCATGTATAAAAGACAAGATGTTTACTCGATCTTAGGCTTTGATCGTTTTATCGACCAGGATAGTATGGATTATACTCAAACCATCGAAAATAATCCTTATATTTCTGATGAAGCCGCTTATCAGCAAATATTAGATCAATTACAAAAAGAGCAAACACCACAGTTCGTTCATTTGGTGACTATGCAGACTCATATGCCTTATGAAGGCAAATATGACAATGTTGACTATCAAGTAAGTGGAAATGATAATAATCGCAATATCGAGCATTATTTACAAGACATTCATTATAGTGGAAAAGCGCTAAAAGACTTTACCAATGAACTGGAAAAATTACCAGAACGTACTTTAGTCGTTTTTTGGGGCGATCATTTACCGGGAATTTATTCCGATCAACTACAAGAACAAAACAATGACGCGGATTTACATCAAACTGAATTTTTAATGGTAGATTCAAAAGAAGATTTACAACACGAAGAAGGGGAGGTCACGAGTCCCTTCTACTTTGCGCCCAATTTATTTGAAAAAGCAGGCTTGCAGTCAACGCCTTTTTATGAACTTTTATTAGATTTAGAAGATATACTGCCTGCTTTTGAACCGAGGATGTATGTAGATAATGATCAACAATTTCATGAAGAATTAAAGTTGAATAAAAATCAACAAGAAATTTACCAGGATTATCGTTTGATTCAATATGATATTTTACAAGGGGAACAATATAGCTTAGAAAACGATTTTTTTAATTAAGTTGTTTCACGCTTAACTTCAATAAAAAATAATTTTATCATTTAAAACATGAAATCACGCCTTTTAATTTTTCTTTTACGCCTATTTTTGTGAAACCCTAAGTAGGGAGTTGGATGTTTTTTGGATAAAAATTGTGGATAAAAAAATGGCTTATTTGGTGTAAAAACCAATAAGCCATTTTTTAGGAAAACATTTCACGATGGGATAATTGTTCTTGGATAAAAGTAGAAATCTGTCCTAACTTTTCTGATACTACCTTCTTACGTGTCAAAAAATATAGATTTCGTTCGCCGAAAGAATCCAGACATTGGTAGGGTAAATTTTGGTCTAAAGCTAACTTAGAAACGATCGTTTTTCCTACATGGTGCTTTAACAGTGCTAAAACCATCTCATGATTATAAGTACGGATAATATTAGGCGTTAGGTTGTTATATTTTAAATAATTTTCATTGATAAAACCCAGAGGAGAGTCGGTTTCAGGTAGTAACCAATAGTCTGAATCAGGATCTCCCGCTAGTACTAATTCATCTTTAGTGACGATATAACGATCAACTAATTCACTACGTTCTGGGGTTTCGATCAAGCCAAAATCAACTTTTGCTTTTTCTAATTCCTGGACAATTTCTTCTCCTGACATGACTGGAAAACTAAAATTGACCATGGGGAAACGCTTGACCAAGATAGGCACGATTTTAGGAATCAAATAGGTTCCGCAAGTTTGAGAACTAGCCAAAACACAATTTTCGCGATAACTTTTTTGCGTGTTTACATGCGTAATGGCGTCATTCCATTCTTCAATAATCTTTAAAATTCTAGGATATAAAAAATCAGCTTCTTTAGTAGGAAGGATTTCTTGTTTTCCATTACGAATAAATAAAGTGACGTTTAAATGATCCTCTAATTTTCGAATTTGAGCGGACACAGTAGGCTGTGTTAGATAAAGACTGTTTGCTGTCTTGGTAAAATTATGAGTTTCATAAACGGATAAAAAAGCTTTTAATAAGTGAAACAAATCTTCACCTCATTTGCTATAAATTTTAAAATTCATCTATGGCTGCTTGCCATTTTTCACAGAGTAAGTGGTAAATATTTTGAATTTCGTCATTTGTACCGCGTAATTCAAAATCAGCCAAAAAAGGGATGTCAAACTGTTCAGCGTACTGTTTAGCAGTTAAACAGTATTGGTCGTTAAAATTTTTATTGCCGCTGCCGATCACGCCTAAACAAAGATTTGAATTATTTTTAAATTCGATGTAATCCCGTAAACTTTCAGTTAAGATTTCCTGATCTCCATTATCGATGCCATTACCACCTTCTAAATAAGTAGGGACAAAAGCAAAAAATGGTTCAGTTTCTTCTTCTTCAGGCGTATTGTCGTCGATTTCTTTTGCGTGTATAATTAGCTCATTAGAATTTTTTTCTTCGGCAAATCGTTGGAGACGTTGCACAAAAGAACGAGTGTTGCCAGAAATAGATATATATACTACATTCATTGGATATTACCTCCTGGAAATAGTATAGCAAATATAAGTAAATGTTGGAAAATAATTTTATAAGAAAGAAGGGATTTTATGATCCGTTTTGCCAAAAAAGAAGATCAACCCAAGATTGCTGAATTAATATTAGTTATTTTAAAGGATATGGAGTTACCATTTCTAAATGAAGTCGATGAACAAACGACTTTAAAAATTTTAGAAGAAGCTATGCAAGATCCTGATTATCGTTATGGTAGAAAGCATGGCTTGGTAAATGAAGTTAATGGAGAAGTTGCAGGCATTGCTTTTGGTTATTTTGCAAGCGAGGAAGAAACTATCGATAAGAGCTTAGAAAAGGTGCTTGCTAAATATAATGTAGCGGATCAATCCTTGTTCAGCGAAAAAGAAACTTTTGCTGGGGAATGGTATTTAGATACGCTTTGTGTAGATGCTGCTTATCGTGGGCAAGGGATTGCTACAGAACTGTTAGATGCTACTGAAGATTTTGCCAAAAAAGAAGGTGCCACGGTTTTAGGACTTTGTGTTGACCACGCTAATAAAAAGGCACAAAGGCTATATGAAGATAATGGATTTAAAGTGGTTGGTGAACAAATAATCAGTGACCATCCTTATCATCATATGCAAAAAGAAATCCATTCTTAAAGCAAAAAGACAGGACCAAAATTATTAATTGGTCCTGTCTTTTTAATCTAGACTGTTGGATAGTTTAAAGTCAAAATAAAAAGCAGTTTTTCTTTTTCGATTACGATTATATAACCAATAGTCCATAATAGCTGCGACACAGATACAAGTAGGGGCATTATTTGAGTTAGGGATATCTAGCATATAATAATCGCCAGTTAAAAATACAGCTTTATTCATTTGCATGATTTCCTCGTTAAAACGCCGAATTTTGTAATGGTGATTGTAAATATCTCCATAAACACTCCAATTTAATCTTGGAATGTAGTAAAAATCACCTGGCCAATTAAAGATTTTTTGCAAGGTTCCCACTTTAGTATAGTTTTCATAAATCTCAAAACGTTTACCAAAAGTCCAACTGATCTGTTTGATACTAGCGACTAAATTGCCGTTCATTCGATATAAAGAAAGAGCATCGCCTTTTGTACCCCAGCGCCCGACAAGTAAGAAAAGGGATTGTCCTTTTTCATCGGTCACAACAGTACGTGTAATATTACTTAGTTGCTTGTCTTGAATATAAAATTCTGGCATGCTCTTCACCTCCTTGTTTGAACAATCAAGGTGTTCGTGCAAAAAAGCAAAACACTATAAGTTTTCTTCAATAGAGCGATAAATAGCTTGGCCAACACCGGAAGCGACATTAGTATCTGTAGTATATTTGGCGTATTCTTTTACTTCTGGCAGACCATTGCCCATCGCAAAACTAACACCTGCTGTTTGGATCATACTAACATCATTCAGATTATCACCAATTGTCATAACTTCATCCAAAGAGATACCTCGTTCTTTTGCTATATGAGCGACTGCGATGCCTTTTTGTGCTAAGCGATGGTTGATTTCTAAATTATTTTGTCCAGATGAAGTGACAAATAAATTTTCAAAACTTTCATCCACGATACGAGCAGCAGGGCCTAAAAATGCAGCGCCATCTCTATGGAAACAAATAATTTTTAAGACGATAATATCTTCTTGATGCATTACTTCGCGGATACTATCGACAAAATGGATAGGTAAAAACTCAAGACGTGCAGTGGACATGGCGATTGCCATTTTACGCGTCAAATGGGGCATTGCTTCGGCTACTATAGTAGCAAAGTTTTCAATACGTCGTTCTTTACTTTGCGAGAAGGTTCCTTTGTTAGTTGAAATTTCGCAGTAGATGTCTTCTTTTTCTAAAAGATCTAAAACTTTGTCTGCTGTTTCTACATCGATCGGCTCCATGAACATAGAGTTACCTGCTTTATCAAAAACCTGGGCGCCGTTAAGTGTGATCATCGCACATTCAATGCCCGCTTCTTCTAAAGAGGGAAGTGCTTCAAAACGGTTTCGACCTGTAGCCACCATAAATTCCACCCCTTGTGTTTGGGCATATTTAATTGCTGCTACGTTTTTTTCAGGAATTTGCATATTTGCATCAAGCAAAGTACCGTCCATATCTGAAGCTATTAGCTTAATCATATATTTGTTCCTTTCATCCTAGGCAAGTAAAAAATCTACAAAAGTCCATTCGTAAAATGACTTTATATTGCCGCTTCTTCTTTTTATACAATTTTAGTTTACCATATTCTTATTAGAATTTCTTAGCTAGAAAAAAGTTTTTTAGTAAAAAAATGTGTCTTTACTTGTAGCCAGTCAATTTCTGAGATATCCTTAAAAATAAGGAGGATTTATTTCAAATGAAGACGATCATTAATAATAGTTGGCAAGATATTTTAGCTGACGAGTTCCAAAAGCCATACTATAAAGATTTACGAGAATTTTTAAAAGAAGAATATGCTAGTCAGAAAATTCATCCTGATATGTATCACATTTTTGAGGCTTTACAGATAACGCCTTACGAAAAGGTGAAAATCGTTATTTTAGGTCAAGATCCCTACCACGGCCCGAATCAAGCACATGGCTTATCTTTTTCAGTACAGCCAGGTGTTAAAGTGCCACCTTCTTTACAAAATATTTATAAAGAATTGGAAAGTGACTTAGGCATTCCGCCGGTAAATCATGGATATTTAGTGCCTTGGGCCAAACAAGGGATTTTATTATTAAATACGGTTTTAACCGTACGAGAAGGCCAAGCTTATTCACACCGAGGAAAAGGTTGGGAACATTTGACCGATAAAGTCATTGAAAAATTAAATGAACGCCAAGACCCTGTGATATTTATTCTATGGGGAAAACCTGCGCAAAAGAAAATTTCTATGATCGACACAAGCAAACATGTGATCATTAAATCTGTTCATCCCAGCCCGTTATCTGCTCACCGTGGCTTTTTTGGATCAAAACCTTTTTCTCAAGCCAATAATGCGCTTATCGCTTTAGGTAAAGAACCTATTGATTGGCGACTACCACAAAAAGTATAACAGATTAAAAGCCGTAATATAGCAGTTCATCTTTTCAAATCAAGCAAATGTTTAAAAGGTGTTTTTTTTATTAATACAGAAAGAAGCCCTGTTTTTTTCCGCTGTTATAGTGTATGATGAAGAGGTAAATAAAATCTGGAGGGAACCAATTCATGGAATTATTTGATAGTCTGAAATTTAAAATTGTTCGTCGCGGAATCAAAATCGCTTTTCCCGAAGCATCAGATACGCGTATTTTAAGTGCCGTTGCTCGTTTAAGAGGGGAAGAATTGATTGAACCAGTCTTAATCGGAAAGCAAAGTGAAATTGAAACAGCCGCAGCTACTCGGGGAATCAATATTTCTAATATGACGATTTATGATCCGGACAATTGTAAGCGCTGGGAACAAATTGTAGAAGCATTTTTGGAACGCCGTAAAGGAAAAGCTACTCGTGAGCAAGCAGAAGAAATTCTAAAAGATGAAAATTATTTTGGAACGATGTTGACTTATATGGGAATCACTGATGGTTTAGTATCAGGCGCGATCCATGCTACCGGTGATACGGTACGTCCGGCTTTACAAATCATTAAAACAAAACCTGGTGTAAGTCGTACAAGTGGTGCGTTTTTGATGATGCGGGGAAATGAACAAGAAAAATATATCTTTTCAGATTGTGCGATCAATATTGCCCCTGAACCCAAAGAATTAGCAGAAATTGCGGTTGAATCAGCTAAAACAGCGGAAATGTTTGATATTGATCCAAAGGTAGCCATGTTAAGTTTTTCTACTAAAGGATCTGCGCATGGCCCGCAGTCAGACGCGACTATCGAAGCTACGAAATTGGCAAAAGATTTAGCGCCCGAGCTGCCAATTGACGGCGAATTGCAATTTGATTCAGCCTATATTCAAACAGTGGCTCAACTAAAAGCTCCTGAATCTGATGTGGCCGGCAAAGCGAATGTCTTTGTCTTTCCTGATTTACAATCTGGAAACATCGGCTATAAGATTGCACAACGCTTAGGAAACTTTGAAGCTATTGGTCCGATTTTACAAGGCTTAAATAAGCCGGTTTCTGATTTGTCTCGTGGCTGTAATGAAGAAGATGTTTATAAGCTAGCAATTATTACTGCAGGACAATCATTGATGAACTAAAAAAGTATTTTTTAAAGCTGAAAAAGTTGGTTGAAGTCAGTGCCAACTCTTTTAGCTTTTTTGAATTGAAATACTTAGATTAACAAAATGAGGGAGTGTTTTTACTGGAACACTTCCTACAATTGGTTTTTCAGGGATTAAATCATGGATTGACTCCCCATGTTTGAAAAGATGGAGAGTGTTTAGAAAGACTCCTTGTGTTTTAGTTAAGATGGAATAAATAAAGGGAGCTTTTTCAAAAACTGGTAAATATGGTGAATGAATGACCTGATTTTACTTTCTGAGCTTTTGCAATTGTGGATTTTTTACTACTCAGCAGAAGACTGTAAAATCTTTGCCATTTTCTATTAAAGCAGCTATACTAGCCATTGATTGAAAGGAAGTGAAAAAGGTGATCACTTTACAAGACCTAGAAGCCACAGAAGAATTTGCAACCATCATTGGTGAAGTGGCCAAAGCGGGCGATAATTTAATCTTGACCGGAGATTTAGGCGCTGGTAAAACAACCTTAACTAAAGGAATCGCTAAAGGTTTGGAAATCAAACAAACGATTAAAAGCCCCACTTATACAATTATTCGAGAATACCCTAATGGAAGACTGCCTTTGTATCATATGGATGTTTATCGGATTGATTCAGGTGCTTGGGATTTAGGCTTAGATGAATATTTTGAAGGTGATGGCTTTTGTGTAATCGAATGGGGAAAACAATTAGAAGATGCTGTACCTTTGGATTATTTAGAACTTACTATCGAGAAAGATTCGGATGATGAAAACAAACGTGAAGTTGTATTGCAGGCATTTGGAAAGCAAGCAGAAGATTTCAAAAAAAGAATCGAGAAAAGATGGGAGCTGTAAAATGTCTGAAGAAGTAGATGTTAACATCCGGGAAGCATTAGCCGAAGATGCTGAGCAGATAGTAAAAGTTTCGCAAATTATCGGCAAACAAACGGAATTTTTAGTCATGGACGAATATGGCATGGATTTGCCGATTAATTTATTAGAAAATCAACTCGAAACAATTTATGAGAGTGATAAGCAATTACTTTTGCTTGCAGAAGTAGACGGACAAATTGTGGGAACTGCTTCTGTCAGAACAAGTGAAGAAAAACGCATCTCACATATTGGCGAAGTAGGCATCTCAATTTTAAAAGAGTACTGGGGTATAGGCTTAGGTAGTGTTTTATTAGAAGAATTGATCGATTGGTCCCAACAAACAGGACAGATCCGTCGTTTAGAGTTAACTGTACAAAAACAAAATAGCCGCGCAAGCCATCTTTATGAAAAATTTGGTTTTCAAACCGAAGCCGTACTAGAGCGTGGCGCTATTGGTGATGACGGACGATTTTTGGATGTGTTGTTGATGAGTAAGATGATTGATTAATGCTGTAAGCTAAATTGAGTAGAGAAATGTGGTTTCTTTACTCAAGAATTTGATAATGAGTAAAAGATCAGCAAATGCTTACTCAATATCTTGATAACGAGTAAAGAATCAATGTTCCATTACTCAATCGAGTGGATATTAGCGTAAAAAGCATCTAGCCATCTTATTTTAGCTAATATTGAGTAATAAATGATTAATTCCTTACTCAAAATTTTAATAATGAGTAATGAAATGGATTTTCTTTACTCAAAATGACAAAATTGAGTAAAGAATCAAATTTTCCTTACTCAAAAGCACTATAATAAAAGGCAAGAGCCCATCAGAATGAGTTCTTGCCTTTTATTTTGCCGTTACTAATTTTTTAAAAGGTTCAGTACCGAAATACTTTTCTTCTTCTAGTAAAATATTTGCGCAAGCACGACTATCAGCTAGCGCATCGTGATGATTATCCAGTGGAATATGCAAAAAGTCACACATTGTATTCAATCGGTGATTACTGATTTCTGGATAAAGTTTGCGACTTGTTTTGACTGTACATAATGATAAAAATCGGGCAGGTTCTAAGTTATAATAGTTTAGACAGCCTGCTAATACGCTGTTATCAAAGCTAGCATTGTGAGCTATAACGAGATTATTTTCTTGAAAGTAAGGATGGATCGTTTGCCAAATTTCAGGAAATTTTGGTGCATCGGCAACATCTTCTGGACGAATGCCGTGAATTTGAATGTTTTTCCAGAAAAACTTTGTTTCCGGTTTAATTAAAGTATAATATTCGTCTACGATTTGGCTATTTTCTACCATTACTAAAGCTAGTGAACAAGCACTGTGTCTTTGGTAGTTAGCTGTTTCAAAATCCATTGCGACAAAATTCATTTGATATACATCTCCTATTAAAGGGCTGGTATGTTCCTTTTGAATATACCTTTATATTTTAGCACCGATCCAGTTTTCCTTCAAATTTTCTGTCGTGAGAAAGTAGGTTGTATAAGTTTTGTTTTAACTAAAAATAAGTTAATATAAAAGCAAATTAAAGTTTGGGGGATCAGAGATGAAGGTGGGCGTTTTAGGTCTAGGAAATATTGCGCAAAAAGCTTATTTACCTGTTTATACGCAAATGCAAGATCAAGCAGAGTTTTATTTTGCGACTAGAAATAAAGAAGTACAAAAAAAGTTACAAAATGAGTATCACCTACAGCATATGAGTACGTATTTGGATGATTTATTAGCAGAAGGGATCCAAGCCTGTTTTATTCATACAGCGACCAAAACACATTATTCTTTGGTAAAAAAATGTTTAGAAAACGGCGTGGATGTATTTGTCGATAAACCTTTAAGTGAAGATATTGCAGAAGTAGAAGAACTATTAAATCTAGCCAAAAAGAAAGAACGAATTTTAATGGTTGGGTTTAATCGTCGATTCGCTCCTATGGTAGAAAGATTGAACAAACAAAAGCTTAAGCGCATGTTATTTTTGGAAAAGAATCAGGTATTCAATTCTGAAGAGACGGCCTTTGAAATTTTTGATGTTTTTTTACATTTGGTCGATACGGCAATTTATCTCTTAGATGATCCGGTTCAAACATTTTACAGTGATATTCGTGAAACTAAGCAATATTTAGAGACAGCTTTGCTTAAGTTAGAAACAAAACAATCGACAGCGATTTTGAGTATGGATACTAAAAGTGGAAGTAATCAGGAAAACTATCAAGTAACTAGCGAAAAAGGAACGCATCGTTTAACGAATTTAACAAAATATATCACGCAAAAAGAAAATATAGAGCAGGTGGAAACTTTTGGTGATTGGGAAAATACTTTGGTAAAACGTGGATTTTATCCAATGATTCAAGCTTTTCTTATGGCTTTAAAGACTCGTTCAACGACAGATTTACGTCAGGAAAATGTATATGATAGTCATAAAATTTGCGCGGAAATATTAAAACAAGTTGAAAAAAATAGAATGAGCTAAACTAGCAGTAGTCAGTTCGCTAAGAACGTGATAGAATGAGTAAGATGTTTGCAAAAAAGGAGAAATTCTCGGTGGATAAAGAAAAATTAGTACAACAATTTCCTGCGATTAATTTATTGATAGATGAACCTTTAAAATATTATACATTTACAAAAACAGGTGGACCAGCTGACGTTTTAGCTTTTCCGGAAACTGCAGAGGAAGCAGAAGAATTAGTTTTGTATTGTCGTAATCATGACATTCCTTGGCTAGTTTTAGGAAACGCTAGTAACTTAATTGTTCGTGATGGTGGCATCCGAGGACTTGTCATTATGCTTTTGTCGATGGATCAAATTAAAGTTACTGACAATACAGTTGAAGTGCAGGCAGGCGCACGCTTAATAGATACCAGTTATGCAGCGCTTGATGCGTCTTTGAGTGGTTTAGAATTTGCTTGTGGTATTCCTGGAAGTGTGGGCGGCGCAGTCTTTATGAATGCTGGCGCTTATGGCGGTGAAATAAAAGATGTATTTGCTTCTAGCGATGTTTTGATGCCAGATGGTACAGTGCAAACTTTTTCTAACCAAGATATGGATTTTAGCTATCGAAATAGCATCATTCAAGTTCGCCATGGCATTATTTTAAATGCACGCTTTTCACTACAAGAAGGACAGCACCATTTTATCAAAGAACGTATGGATGAGTTGACTTATTTACGAGAATCTAAACAACCCTTAGAGTACCCTTCCTGTGGAAGTGTCTTCAAACGACCACCCGGTCATTTCACAGGACAGTTGATCCAAGAGGCTGGCCTACAAGGATTACAATGGGGCGGCGCGCAGGTTTCTAATAAACACGCAGGTTTTATTATTAACCTAGATGGTGCAACAGCTACGGATTATGTAGAACTGATCGGCCATATTCAAGAAGTGATTAAAGAAAAATTTGACGTTGACTTGCAAACCGAGGTAAGAATTATCGGAGAAGAAGTCAATGAGACAATGATTGATAAAAACCAGAAATAGAAGTTAATTTAAGATACTAGAAGATCCATAGAAGTTCGCCTATTTGTGCAAATTTCTATGGTGTTTTATTTTTCACGGAAATTATGTACCATTAGTAAGTATTTTGTTATAGTAATTCGACACGTCTTAAGCAAATAAGAAAAAAATTATTGACTCTAAATAAGCATTGATAAATCTCTCAAGAGACATTTATCAATGCTTATTTTTAATTAATTATCATAAGTATCAAGGATTTCATTAAAAGCTTTTAGTAACGTTTCTTTTTTAGCGTGGCGCTCTATTTTTTGGAGAAACTGATTAATTTGATTATCGTTTTGTTCGAATGGTTGAAAAAGTGTCGTTAAGTTGATATTTAATGCGTTAGTGATTCTTATTAGTGTGCTAAGTGTCCAATTACGTTGGCCTCTTTCTAATAAACCAATTTGGTCGGATGTTAAATTGACTAACTCACCGACTTCTTGTTGTGTTAAACCCTTCATTTCTCGATAAGCTACAAGCTGTTTACCGATTTCTTTTTCTTGTTCTAACTTCATCAATATTCTCCTATATTTTGTTAGCATTAACCATTTTTGTTCCTGAATACAACTAAATTAATTATAAGTTTCAATATATTTTTAATATACAGATTTATAGTAAACTTTTTTGTTTAAACGTTGATTAAAAGTAATTTAAGAGTTACAATAAATATGTGTTCAAATTGTTTTATTAATTATTAGTTTATTTTTTGAAAGCGCTAAAATTGTAAAATAAGGGGAGTAACTGGATTTTACGGGCTTAACCCAAGCTTTTTCCTTAGTTTAGGCTAAAGAAGAGTTTGGGTTTTATTTTTATTTTAAAAATTAAGCGAGCAAAATTAAGCGAGGAGGGAAAAATAATAACAATTTATAAATAAGAATATAAACTAATAAACAATAATTGGTAATTAAAGGAGGTGAAAGCATATAACATAGCTTTTCAACTTTTTAAAGCATTAAGAGTATTAATTTCTAATGTTGTCGAGACTATTAACTAAGCGAAAATAATTATACGAAGGAGAAAAAGATGATCAATTTTAAAGTTGTAGCAACTACCGTAACTTTTGGAAAATTTAATAATGCGCCTGTAGAAAGATTAATAAAAGCAGGTTGTGAAGTAACTACTAATAAAAAAGGGAGACCATTTACTGAAAAAGAAATTATTCAAGAGTCAAAAGGAGCAGACGCATTAATTGTCGGAACTGATAAGATAACTAATAATGTAATTAATAATTTGGATAATTCAGTTAAAATAATTGCGAAACATGGCGTCGGTTTTGACTCAATTGATTTAGAAGCTGCTAGAAAAAGAAATATTCTTGTTACAAATGTTCCCGGTGCTAATAGTAATGAAGTTGCAGATTTAGCTATTGGTTTTCTAATTTCATTAGCACGAAATATACCCATTGGAAATAAAGAGGTGCGTGAAGGTATTTGGAACAAACGGGCTGGAATAAGTATGAAAGGTAAAACGATTGGTGTAGTTGGAACAGGGGCAATTGGCTCGGAAGTTATCAAAAGAACTGCAGGTTTTGGTATGAAAGTACTTGCTTACGATTTAGTAGAGAACTCTGAAGTTGTTGACTTAGGAGCTGAATATGTCGATAAAGAAACGTTATTAAAAGATTCCGATTTTATTACATTACATGTTCCTGATACTTCTGAGACACATCATTTTATTGGAAAGAACGAGTTAGAATTAATGAAGGAGAATGCCCTTATTGTCAACAGTGCTCGAGCAGGATTAATTGATTATACTGCATTAGATAAAGCTTTAACAGAAGGAAGAATAAAGGGATATGCTACAGATGATTTTAAGCAAGAACCAACGCCATATTTAAATATATTTGAACATAAAAACGTGGTTGTTACTCCACACATTGGTGCTACTACAATTGATGCCAATTTAACTATGGGTAATGGAGCTGTTGATTGTGTGTTGGCAATAAAAGATGATAAACGTCCTCCTGAAAAAAATATCAGAAATGGGCTGTAATTAAATATGAAATTTGTTAAAAAAAATCTTGTTGAAATGGAAAGATGCTACACAGTTGAGCCTGTAAATATAGACAATAAAAATGGTTTTGCGTTTGCAAGTGATGGGGAAAGTGGCAAAGGAATTGCATTTTTAGGAAATAATTTTGAAGAAAAAGAAATAATTTGGGAAAATGCTGGCGGTTGTATGAGTATTAGACAAATACCGGACAAACAAAACGAGTTTTTAACTATTCATGAGTTTTACTTAAAAAAATCTCCTAGCCTATCTAAGATTGTATGGCTAAAAAAGATAAATGATACTTGGGTCAAAAAAGATCTAATCCATTTCCCATTTATTCATAGAATGGATATTGTAGAAGTAGATAATGTTAAGTTCGTTGTTTTTGCGACGATTTCTCTTTTTAAAAAGAATAAAGAGGATTGGGAACTGCCGGGCGCTGTTTATGCATTTGAACTTCCTAAAGATTACTCAGAGAGTTTTTATATTAATCCAAAATTAGTTTTTGAAGGTTTATATAAAAATCACGGCTATTTTAATAATGGTAAGGGACAACTATATTTTTCCGGTGCCCAAGGCGTGGTTGAACTAGATTTAATTGATTCTCATATAGAAAATTGGAAAATATCTACTATTTATAATGAACCAACCAGTGATGTGCTCCTGTATGATTTGGATAAAGATGGTAAAAAGGAGTTAGTTAAAATCGATGATTTTCATGGTAATACTGTGAGGATTCTCAAAAAAAATAAAAAAAATGAATATGAAGAACAATATATTTATTCTAATGGAGCTGAAATCATTCATGGTTTATCAGTAATAGAGATTGAGGAAACCCCAGTAGTAATAGTAAGTGTTCGCAAAGGCACTGCTGAATTAATAGCTATACAATTTGTGGATGGTGAGTATGAAAAAGAAGTAATTGATTCGGGCTTCGGACCAATTAATGTTTCTACAGCAAATTTTGAAGATAAGATTTACATTGGTGTAGCAAACCATACAACAGATAAAGCCTCTATTTATAAATTAATTGATAATTAGGTTTCTGTATCTATCTTTTTAGAAGGAGAGCATAACAAATCAAAAGGAGAGTGTAATGTTGCTTATCCCATCTATACTATTTAACAATATTTTTGACCCTGTTTCTAAAGATGAAGCAGAAATAATGAAGTACTATAGAGGCCTATATAGTACTTATGAATACGAATCTTTAGAGACAAGACTGATATTTGATAAAGAGATCAGAAAAGAATTTGCTAAATTTGTAAGCGAAAATAAAATCAGTGTAACTATCTGGTCAACTAGTAATTTAAATAATAAAAAATTATACCTAGCTGACCCAGATGAGGAAAAACGACAAGAAGCTGTTGAATATATGAAAGAGCTCATTGATTTATCGGTTGAAGCAAATGCGGAATTTATTGGTTTTACTAGTGGTAAGAAATTATTACCAGATTCAGAAATGGAACAACAGACACAAAATTTTGAGAAATCAGTTGTAGAGCTAATTGATTACGTTGAGCAGTATGAACAAATTGAGCTTATGTTAGAACCTTTGGATATAGAGGCAGATAAGAAATTCGTTGTTGGGAGTACAGATTACGTAGTAGATTTTTTTGAAAGATTAAAGGGCCAGAATAAATTAAAAAAAATATCAGTATGTATTGATACTGCACACATTGTTTTGAATAATGAAAGCGTTACTAAAAGTATGAAAAAATTAAGTAAATACTCACAAAGAATTCACTTAGCCAATGTTGTTTTAGATAGAGAAAATGAACTATTTGGAGATAAGCATATTCGAATGGGTTCGCCAGGATTTTTGACTCAAGAAGTAGCTACTAAGTTATTAAACGAAGCAGCTAATTTAAAATTTAGATCTAAAAAAGTATATGTGGCCATTGAAGTCCGAGGAAAGGAACAAGCTAATTTGTTTAAATTAGAAGAAGGAAATCGAGAGTTCTTACTTCGATCCTTAGCAAAAAATAATATAGATAAATGACATATGGAGGGGAAAATATGGTAAAAAGATTAGAAATCCTAGTAGTTTGCGGAAATGGGGCAGTAACCTCAACCGTTGTATTAAATAAAATAAAAGATGGATTGCAAAAAGAAGGGATCCAAACAAAGATTACGCAAAAACGTGTAGCAGAAGGAGCGCAAGCGTTAGAATCAAATAAATTTGACCTAGCAGTCTCAACGGCAGGACAAAACTTTGCAAAAGATTCCGAAACACCTGTTTTAAATGGCGTGCCATTCTTAACAGGAGTAGGACAGGACTCTGTAATTTCTCAAATTATAGAACTAGCTAATAAATAAAATAAAAACTTAGGAGGACAGTAATGGGTTATTTTATGGATATATTTGAACAGATTATGGGAACATTTGGCGCAGCAATTGTCCTGCCAATTTTCCTCTTTATAGTTGAACTTTTGCTCAAAATTAAACCAGGTCAAGCATTTAAATCAGCTATTTACATTGGTATAGGATTAAATGGATTAATTTCAATATTAAACCCATACTTTTTAAATGCTATGGGCGATGCCCTTACTGAAATGATAACCACACAAGGGGTACAACTTCCTTATATTGATACAGGGTGGGGTGTACTATCCGCTTTAGCCTATTCCACAACAATTGGTGCAGCAATTATTCCAGTAGGTTTAATCGTAAATTTCATATTGATTCGATTCAATCTTACTGACACACTTGACATCGATATTTGGAATTACTGGCAGTGGGCATTTGTCGGTACATTAATTTTTTATCAAACAGGAAATTATCTAATGGGGGTAACTGTTGCGGTTTTAATGGAGCTTATTTGTATAGCTTTAGCAGATTTCGCAGCGCCAAGGATGCAAGAATTCTTTGATTTACCAGGTATTTCGTTTCCACATGGGTCAATGATTAGTGGTACGCTTATAGCTATGATTTTGAGGTGGCCTTTAGAAAAATTAGGTATATTTAAGATTAAACTAAATTCTGAATCAATTCAAAGACGCTTTGGAGTTTTTGGCGATTCCGTAGTCGTAGGTTTTTTTATTGCATGTGTTATTGGTCTAATCGCTTATGCCGGTATGTATGGGACGATGGAAACTTGGTCAAACATTTTGACGATGGGAATCGCAACAGGGTCTTTCATTTATTTATATCCTAAAGCAACGGGGGCTCTTTTAGAAGGTTTTAACGTATTGAATGAACGCGCTCGGGAAATAATTTCAGCAAAAGGTGGAGATAGAGATCTGGATTTTGGTATGGATGCAGCTTTAGCAATTGGACATCCAGACACAATCACTACGGGTTTGCTTTCAATGATAATTACTGTTGCAATGATTTTTTTCCTTCCCGGTAATGAATTTCTAATGTTAGGAGATTTGGGAGTGACCCCGTTTTTCTTAGCTGCAGGTACCGTTGCAATTATGAACGGGAATCTTATTGCTTCATTGATCACTAACACTGTCTCACTTGCACTCACTTTTTATTTTTCAACTTGGATATCACCAGTCTTTAATGGGATAGCGCGTCAAATTGGAGGAATTGATGTTGAAGCAGGTTCTGCATTAGTAGGAGCTGATATGAGACCAGTTGCAGGGATAGCCTATTATTTAGGACAAAATTGGATTTTAATTATAGTATCAATTGTTGTTATATTGGTACTTATGAAATACGTACGAAATAATAATAAAATTCGCGGAATATTAACTGGACATAATTTTTCTGAAGAACAGTAGAAAATAATACAAGGAGTGCATATGAATATACTGAATGACTACATGAATAAAGATTTAATATTTTTAGATTTAAAAATTAATGAACAAGAAAATTTATTAGAATACATGGCAAAAGAACTAAATCGTGCTGGAAATGTGAATGAGGAATTTATTGAAAAAGTTATAGAAAGAGAGCAAGAATTTCCAACGGGGTTACAACTTGAAAACGCCGGTGTGGCTATACCTCATTCGGATATAGAATATGTGAATCACCCTGCCGTTGCAATAGCAGTGCTCAAAGAACCTGTAGATTTTTGTAGTATGGAAAATAGCGAAAAAACTGTCTCCGTCAATACAGTGTTTATGTTAGCGATTAATGATGGAAATAAGCAATTAGAATTACTCCAAGAAATAATGAGATTAATCCAATCAAATACAACGATACAAAATATCATTGAAGCAGGGACAAAAGAAGAAATATTGAATGTGATAAATTACCTGAATGATTTATAAAAATTTGTGGATAACACGTTTGGCCAATTAAAGGAGGTATATTTTTTGAAAATTATTGACTATAAAATTTATGCGGTTAAACCTCGTTGGGTTTTTCTAAAACTTAAAACAGAAGATGGTTTAGAAGGTTGGGGCGAGCTTGTATCTGGAACAAGAACTGAAACAGTTATCCAAGGCGCTAAAGAAATGTGTAAACGAATTTTAGGAAAAGACTCAAATGATATCGAAAGGATTTGGCAGCGTTTATATAGGCATTTCTTTAGAGGCGGCCCGATTTCTATGACAATTATTTCAGGAATTGAAATCGCATTATGGGATATTAAGGGGAAAAGATTAGGGGTTCCCATTTACGAATTGTTGGGTGGAAAAGTACGTGACTCATTAAAAGTTTATTCATGGATTGGTGGAGATCGACCTGACAATATTTTGAAAGAAGCAAAAATAAAATACGAATTGGGATTCAGTGCAATTAAAATGAACGGCACGGAAGAACTTCATTATATCGATACTTATAAAAAAATTGATGAGTTGCTAGAAAGAGTAGGCCTACTACGTAATTATTTCGGAAATGACTTGGATATTGCAGTGGATTTTCACGGAAGAGTCCATAAGCCAATGGCTAAAGTGTTAATGAGAGAATTACAGTCTTATCGGTTAATGTTTATTGAAGAACCTGTATTACCAGAACATAATGAAGCTTTAGAAAATTTGCATCAATTTGCTCGTATGCCTATTGCGACAGGAGAAAGACTTTATACAAGATGGGCATTCAAGGACATTGTTAGTAAAGGAGTGGCAGATATTATCCAGCCTGATGTCATTTTAACAGGTGGAATATTAGAAACAAGAAAAATAGCAGCAATGGCTGAAGCTTATGATCTTGCTGTTGCTCCTCATGCTCCATATGGTCCGATTGCACTTGCAGCAACTTTTCAATTGGATGCCTGCACCACTAATGTATTCATTCAAGAGCAGAGTCTAAACATTCATTATAATAAAGGTGAAATAGATCTTTTAGATTTTGTTAAAAACAAAGAAATTTTCAATTTTAAGGATGGTTTTGCTGAGGTACCAAAATTGCCAGGGTTAGGTTTAGAATTAGATGAGGATTTAATTCATGATGTTAGTAAAGAACCTTTAAATTGGACAAATCCTTGGTGGAAAAACTACGATGGTACAATTGCTGAATGGTAAACTATCGTGAAATGAAATTAACTTGGTTCGTTACAGGAATTTCTAAGAGATACCTAATATAAAGATAAGGAGCTAGTAAAATGAATGACCAAGAAGTCATCTCAGTAATAAAAAAAGAAAAAGTATGTTCAATAATCCGGGGAGTAGAAGAAGAAAAAATTGATAAAGTTGCTCAAGCCTTAATTAAAGGTGGAATTAAAGTTGTTGAAGTAACGTATAATACAAATGGAGCTAGCAATATGATAACTTATCTATCAGAAAATTATAGCAAAAACTTTTTGATAGGAGCGGGAACAGTTTTAGATACTGAAACTGCTAAAATGGCAATAGATGCGGGTGCCAAATTTGTTTTGGCTCCTACGCTGAATGTTGAAGTTGTTAAGCTGTGTTTAAGATATAACGTACTCCCTGTTCCTGGAGTGGCAACAGCCACAGAAGCGCTAACTGCTTGGGGAAATGGTGCCAGGATGATTAAAGTATTTCCTGCTGGCGTTTTAGGAGCAAATTACATTAAACAATTAAAAGGGCCGTTATCACAATTATCTATTATGGCAGTTGGAGCGATTAACAAAGACAATATCAGAGAAATGTTTGACGCAGGAGCTATAAGCGTGGGGGTAGGCAGCGAAATAGTTGATAAAAATAGTATAATGAATGACGATTTTGAAAATATTATAGAAAAAGCGAAGAGTATAAAAAACCAAATAAAATGAAGTTTAGTAGCTTATTAGAAGGGGCTGGGACAAAACTAGCATTAAGTGAAGAAACAACCTTGAAGTAAAAATAAGAACTGCATCATAGTAGGATTCTTTCATCTCATTATGATGCAGTTCTTGTATTTATAGCCAGAATTATTGTTTTTGTCCCAGCCTCTTGAAGAATAAAAAGTTCGAACTATTGATAGTTCGCTTGTGCAATGTTGAAAATTAATATTGCAAATGCACGCGGAAGACAAAGTAGCGAATTTTAGCAAATATAATTTGAGCATTTTTAACTATAGTACCCGACGCAAACTCAGGCATGGCAATAGGAACATAGTAAACGAACCAGTGGTTACTTGAAAGAGGCTGACCAGCTCAATAACGTCTCCTATGTTTATAAATGGGTCACGGTCGTTGCTTTATATTACCAGTTATCGTTCACTCACAATTTGCAAACCAATGTGTTGTCAAGAAAATTTAAGGAAGGAAGTAATCTTAGACGCTCGAAAAAATGATTTGATCGGAAACAGTTGTGTATTTGGTTTAATAAAAGTGTTTTAATTACTCACTTTTACACATAAACGCTAAAAATAAAATAACATAATCATTAAGCAATTTCGGATTATACCCAGTGTATTTACATATTTTGTTTAATTTATATTGCAATGAATTTTTTGTTTATAAATAATTTTTTAGCCGATTTGGACAAACTTTTATTCATTTCTCCGTAAGTAAATAAAATCCTTTTAAGCTCTTGGTATTCTGAAACAGGTATATTATAGAGTATTTTCTTGTTGAATGTCGTTTTTGTTCTGTTAGATAAGCTTGATAGTAAAATACCAATGTCCATATCATTATATTCAAATATTAGATGCTTAAAATATAGAAGATTCCAATTTAGGGTTTTAAAGGCAAAATGAAACGAATCTTTAGCTTCTTCTTCAGAATGACTAATGGGGCCAATCCCAAAACAAAATGGAACACCAATGGTCTGAGTAATTTTATTAGCCAGTGTTTCTATGGTTTGTTTTATTATTTTATAATTAATGCCTACTGATTATAGTTCATTTGTTGATTTACCAATATTTAACATCTATTTTTGTTAAAATAGATACAAGACTTTTATTTGAAGTGATATAAAAACCGTTCATCTTTTGTTGCTTAGGAGGATTCTCATGTACAAATCACAAGCTTACATCCAAATTTCTTTTGAAGACACTTCAATCAACCTTTGGGCCTTCACATGAATCCGGAAAATCGCTGGGTCAAAAAAGCAAAACGCATTCCTTGGGGAGCGCTAGAACAAGATTATGCCAAAAACTTCCCAAATCCGAAAGGCAATGTGGCAAAATCGCTACGTATGGCTTTAGGGGCGCTTTTGATCCAAAAAGACTATCACTACAGTGATGAAGAAACGGTCGCGCAAATCCAAGAAAATCCCTATTTGCAATTTTTCGTGGGACTCCCTGGATACCAAGAAGAAGCCCCTTTTGAAGCTTCCTCTATGGTGCATTTTCATGAACGCCTAGATGAAGTAACACTGATTGAGATCAACGAAAAGATTTTGGCTTACAATAAAAAAGATGATGATGATAAGACGCCGCTAACAGGCGGTTCCAATAGCGGTACGCTGACTTTGGACGCAACTTGTGCCCCCCAAAACATCAAATATCCTACGGATACCGAACTGCTAAACGATGCACGAAAGCATGCAGAAAAGATCATCGATGCACTCTGTGAAGATAATCAATGGAAGAAACCAAGGATTTATCGACAAGTGGCACGAAAAATCTATCTGAAAATCGTTCGTCGGAAGAAAAAGGCCAAAAAATGGTTACGTCCTCAAATCCGCAAGATGCTAGGTTTTGTTAAACGTAATATCAAAGTCATTCAAAAATTTCTAGACTGTGGTGCCAAACTATCCGAACAACAAGCTATTTGGTAGGACACCATCCAAAAAGTTTACACCCAACAATTAGATATGTATGACAATCATACCCATTCTGTAGACGATCGCATTGTTAGCTTTCATCAACCTTGGTTGCGTCCAATCGTCAGAGGAAAAGCCAAAGCCTCTGTTGAGTTTGGGGCCAAATTCGACATGAGTCTTGAACAAGGGATCGCTCGATTAGAATATACTAGTTTTGATGCTTATAACGAATCAGATATCTTAGTTTCTGCCATTCGCCGTTATCACGACCGTCATGGAGCTTATCCTGAGCGTGTTTTAGCGGACAAGATTTATCGGAATCGTGGCAATCTCAACTATTGTAAAGATCGAGGCATTCGTCTATCAGGACCAGCACTTGGCTGACCGAAAAAGAACGAAGTTCGTGATAAAACCATTGATTATCAAGACACTGCAGACCGCGTTGAAGTCGAACGTGGATTTAGCCAATTAAAAGGTTGTTTTGGCGTTGATTTGATTACAACAAAACGCCAAGACACGACACTTTCGAGCATTGCTTTAAGTGTGGTTGCACTCAATCTGTCTAAATTAACGGCAGATGCTTGGCGTCAAATTTTGGCTAGGGTCCTCAAAATGATACAAATAAAAATTAAATCGTTTTATTTTGACTTTTATACAAAGTTCATAATTATTCAGTAGGCATTAGTTAGAATTATAGAAGAAAAAAAGATATAGTTATTTGTCTTTTCTACAAAGTTTGTAATCGTTTAGTAGAAATTAATTATTGCTACCATTTTGACTTGCTAATACTATTAATAAGTATTTGTTAATAGGTGTCAAAGTAATAACACATATCTCAGAGAAATTCATTCAGTATGAAACACTTGTTGATCTAACTATTACAGTTGTTTCAGTTGTTATTTTTGGCATAATAGGGTAATTTTAGAAAAAAAGAAAGGATCTAAAAGATGAAAATTGTGATCGCACCAGATTCATTTAAAGAAAGTATGACTTCATTAGAAGCAGCAACGGCTATTGAAAAAGGCTTTAAAAAAGTATTGCCAAATGAAGAATATATAAAAGTTCCAATGGCGGATGGTGGAGAAGGGACGGTACAATCGATCATTGATGCTACAGGAGGTAGTTTTAAGACAGAGACTGTAAAAGGGCCGCTTGGAGAATCCTTGGAAGCACAGTATGGCTTAACGGGTGATAAAAAAGTGGCGGTGATTGAAATGGCAGCTTCTTCAGGTCTGGATAAAGTAGAGCCTAGTGACCGTAATCCTTTAAAAACTTCGACATATGGCTTTGGTGAATTAATACATTCAGCTTTAGATGAAGGGGTTGAAGAGATCATTCTAGGTATCGGCGGAAGCGCTACTAACGATGGTGGCGCTGGAATGATTATGAGCTTAGGTGGAAAACTTTTGGATAAAGATGAAAAAAATATTATTCCAACTGGAGAAGGACTGAAAGAACTCCAATTTATAGATATTTCTGATATGCATCCTCGTATTAAAGACGTTACTTTCAGGGTTGCGTGTGATGTAGATAATCCCTTAACAGGTCCAAATGGTGCTTCTTACATTTATGGCCCACAAAAAGGTGGAGATTCGAAAATGCTTGAACAATTGGATAAAAATTTAGCTCACTATGCAGAGGTTGTCCAAAAGCAAATGGGAACAGATATTGATTCACCTTCAGGAGCTGGCGCCGCAGGTGGATTAGGGGCTGGCTTGTTAGGATTTTTAGATGCCAAGTTACAAAGAGGCGGAGATTTACTCGTTGAAATGTTGAGCCTTGAAGATGCTTTAAAAGGCGCTGACCTTTTAATAACGGGAGAGGGTAGTATTAATCACCAGACGCGTTTTGGAAAAACGCCTGTAGCTGTTTCTCATGTTGGAAAAAAGCTGAACATTCCTACGATTGCTTTTGCCGGTAGTTTAAACGAAGGGTATGAATCAATTTATGAAGAGGGAATTAATGCCGCATTTAGTATTATTCCTCAACTTTCTTCTCTAGAAATAGTTTTAGCGAATGGAAAGGAAAATTTAGAAACTTTATCTGCTAATATAGCGGCTATGATAACAATGTCGCGATCATTATAAGTACATTTAACATAAAGCAACATCTAACAAAAAAATTTGTTGGGTGCTGCTTTTTTATTTTGAAATAATATTTCTTGTAATGTTATTTGCTTTTTATAACTTGTAACGTTATTTCGTCTATGTTACCTTTTAATAAGAAAGCGATTCCAAAAAAGGAGAGGGAAATGTGTTTAAGATAAGGGGAGAAAGTTGGTTTTTGTTAATTATCCTGCTTGCTTTGTCGGTAATTGGTATAGAAAAAATTGTTTCAGCTGATGAAGAGGATGATTTTAAGTTTGGTGTTGAGGTTTTACTAGACGAACAAAAAAATTTACTGGACGACAAAAGAGTAGGTTTAGTAACAAACCCTACAGGAGTAAATCAAAATCTGCAAAGTGACGTGGATCTTTTATTTAACGATCCGGATATTGATTTGACAGCTCTATATGGTCCCGAGCATGGTGTACGTGGAAATGAGGAAGCTGGGGAATATGTAGAATTTTATACTGATCCGGAAACAAATTTGCCAGTATATAGCTTATATGGTGAAACACAAAAGCCTAATGACGAAATGCTAGAAAATGTTGATACACTAGTTTTTGATATCCAAGATGCAGGGGTGACATATTATACTTATGTTTGGACAATGTATAACTTGATCGAAGCAGCAGCTGAAAATGATAAAGAGGTTGTTATTCTGGATCGTCCTAATCCACTGGGAGGAGATCGGGTGGAAGGACCGGTTGAAGTAGAAGATGAGCACGCTTCTTTTGTGGGTTTAAAAGATTTAGCAGTGGTTCACGGAATGACTTTTGGTGAAATTGCGGAATACTTTAATGACGAATTTGATTTAGATGCAGATTTATCTGTTGTTCAGATGCAGAATTATGACCGTAGTAAAAGATATGCGGAATTAGATATTCCATTTGTTATGCCATCGCCAAATATGCCAACCACAGATAGTATTGATGTTTATCCAATCACAGGATATTTTGAAACTTTTGAAAATATTTCTGAAGGACGAGGTACGGCAAAACCGTTTCAAATGATAGGCGCTGAATTTATCAATAGTGCACAATATGCTAAAGACTTGAATGAATTAAAATTACCAGGAGTGATGTTTCGACCTACAGCATTTACGCCTGCACCAGGGCAAAAAGTGGAGGAAGAACTTGCAGAAGGCGTGGAAATATATATTACAGATTTGGATGATTATGATCCGATTTTTACTGGACTATCTATGATCAAGTTATTAAACGATAATTATTCCGATGATATAGAATGGCGCGATGACGAATGGCTAGCGCAATTAACCGGAAAATCTTATATCGAAGAAGACTTAAAAAATGGAGAAGAAGTAGAAGACATCGTAGAAAAATGGCAAACTGAATTAGAAGATTTTAAAGAGACAAGAGAAAATTATCTCTTGTATGAGTCTTCTAGCCAGGAAGATTCTTCTAAAAGTTTGGGGACAATAGTTTGGACGGTTGCAGGCGCAATTATTCTTTTAGGATTGGGAATTTTGTGTTATGTAATTTGGAAAAGAGAAGAAGACTAATCTGTCGATGTTAATCTTTCAAAGCGTTTTTAACAAATAAGCACTAAAAAAGTTTGCAGCTTTTTTAGTGCTTATTTACTTTTTAATTCTTTGTTAAATAAACATAGTATCATAGTTTATATATTTAACACCTTGCAAAATTACGGAAAATAATTGCACTGTTAGTTAGTGCCGATGTGTTAGATAATACGAATTAGGGAGGAAGAAAATGTTAAGCGAAAGAAGTCAATTGATTTTAACCCTTTTACTAGAAAGAAAATCAATAGAATTAGATGACATTGCTAAACTATTAGGTGTTTCGCCACGAACTGTACGAAATAGTTTTTTAGAAATCGACGAGTTTTTGGAAAGTAAGAACTTAAATAGTTTGAAAAAACAAGTCCAAGTTACTTATTCTCTTGAAGATAATAAAAAACTGATCGAACAGGCCTTAGCTACTGGTGAATCTTCTTATGATAAAGAGGAATTTTGGCAAGAACCTTCTTTTCGGTTGCAATTTATATATAATAAAATTTTTTGGGCAAAACGTCGGGTCACAATTGAATATATTATGAACTACCTATTAGTTAGTAGAAGTACTGTGAATAATGATTTGAAAGAACTAAGAGAGCTGACTCAAAGAAAAGGAGTTTATATAAATTTTCAAAAGAAGCAGGGCTTTTATTTAACAGGTGCAGAAGAAGATAAAAGAGAACTTTATTTTATATTCGTAGAAAAAACAAGGAATTCTAACGATTACCTAGAAGACTTAGAAGTAAACGACCGGTCTTTTATAAACTATTGGATTAAAAAAGTAGAAGAAGAGCTAATGCTACAGATGACATATAATAGCTTTCAAAAATTTGAGTCTATTATCACAGTAATTATTGAACGTATGAAAAGTGGCCAATATATAAGTGAAACTTACCAAACTAATACTGGCTATTCTATCAATGAAATGGAAATCATCGATAAAAATTGTCGTTTGTTAGAAAAGTATTTTAATATCTCGATTACATCTTCAGAGATTTTATTTATGGTCAAGCAACTTTATCAAAGAAAATTTATTAAAAATGAGGTGGTTTATCAAGGATTTAAAGTGAACTTAAATATTCTGGCAAATAGTGTTATCAAAGAAATTAGTAAAGAACTAAAAGTTGATTTAACAAAAGATAAAGAACTTTATGAAAATTTAGCGCTGCATTTTCAGACGACCATTACAAAGGATACAGATATTAGTGATTTGATTAATGAAGAAATGTATAAAAAGATTCAAGGTATGTACACAAATGTATATAATATCGTCAAAAAAGTAATGAATAAGGTCTTTAGGGAGCAAAATATTTCGGTAAGTAACGATAAAGAATATTCATTTGTAACCTTGCATTTAATTTCTTCAATGGAAAAAATGAAAAATATATACACTAGAGATTTAAATGTCTTTTTAGTTTGTCATATGGGTATAGGCACCTCTCAATTTTTAAAAAATAAATTAGAGCAATATTTCAATTTTCATATGGAAGTAGTGACAAATAATTATTTGCAAGAATACTTAAGTGATGCGGATATGGTTATTTCTACCATACCATTAGAAAATATAGATACACCATTTGTTGAAGTATCGGCTTTTCTTTCTGAATTGGATATCAATAAAGTTCAACTATTAGAAAAAAAGGTGTTAGACAAAAAGATGGTGCAAGAAAAATATACGGAAGGAAGCTATGAACCGATGCTAAAAGAGTTATTAACAGAAAATACAATTGAAACCCAAGTTAAGGTAAATGATTGGAAAGAAGCAATTATTTATAGTGGAGAAATTTTGGAAAAAGAAGGAGCGATAGATAAAACTTATACGAATTCAATGATTGAATCTGTAGAAAAATTTGGGCCGTATATCGTTATTGCTCCTCATATCGCCTTAGCACACGCAAGTTCTAAAGATGGCGTTCATGAAATTGGTATGAGTTTAATTACATTAGATAAAGGAATAAATTTTGGAAATAAAGAAAATGATCCCGTTTATACAGTTATTTGTTTAGCTGCTGTTGATCACAACTCACATTTAAAAGCGCTTTCTGAATTAGTAGAATCTTTAAAAGAAGATAGTTTTAATCAGTTGTTATTCTCTTCTGATAAAGAGGGAATTTTGCAATATATTAATAAAAATAATAATTGAAAAGGGGGTGACTAGCCTATTTGATTCAATGTTAGTTTAACAGTTTAGTCATTATATTGAAAAATTGTTATTTGTTTATAAAAGTTCGGAAAATAAGTAAAAGAGGTGAAGAAATGGACTATAAAAAAGAATTTAATAACAGAATTACTACTTTGCAAAGTGCTAGTGAAAAAAACATAAAGCAAATGGAAAAAATTTCAAATATATTAATCGAAGCGTTGAAAAATGGGAATAAGGTTTTAACTGCTGGAAATGGTGGGAGCGCTGCAAATGCTCAGCATATTACCGGAGATATTGTTGGCCGTTATAAAATAGAAAGGCAAGCGTTTGCGGGCGTGACGATCTCTGTTGATCCTAGTGTTATGACAGCTACAGGAAATGATTATGGTTATGATGAAGTATTCGCGCGCCAAGTTGAGGGAATTGGGAACAATGGAGATGTTTTGATTGTGATGTCTTCTAGTGCCGGTTCGGCTAATTTGTTACAAGCTTTGAAAAAAGCAAAAGAGATGGGAATATATACGATTGCTGTTCTTGGCAATAATGGCGGTGTTTTAAAAGAATGGACAGACGAATGTATTGACTTTCCATTTAAAGATTCGGATTTAGTAGAAGAAATTGCAATGTCTATTTTTCATATCATATTAATGCAAGTAGAAGAAAGCTTAGTCAATAAAAGATAAAAAAACTTAGGAGGAATTACAAATGAAAATATTAACAGTATGTGGCATGGGCTCAGGATCTAGCCTAATTTTAAAGATGAACATCGACAGTATTTTAGAAGAAGAAAATATAAAAGGTGATGTAGAAGCATGTGACTTGGGTTCAGTAGGTGGAACTGCTGCTGATTTAATTGTTTCAACAGCTGAGTTAGAAAATCAACTAACAGATGCTGACGCAGATAAGGTTTTTGTAAATAATGTTGTCGACAAAGATGCTATTAAAGCTGCCGTTTTGCCAAAACTAAAGTCATAAGAAATGGAGTGAAGTTGGATGAACTTTATTTATAGTTTTTTTAACCAGCCTGCAATTATCATTGGCCTTATTGCTTTTATCGGGTTGGTAGCATTAAAAAAACCAGTGACAAAAATTATCACAGGTACTGGAAAGACAGTCATTGGTTTTCTAATTTTATCTAGTGGGGGCGACATTATTTCTGGTGCCTTAGAAACATTAGGTCCTGCTTTTGAAGATGCATTTAACGTTCAGGGAGTTATTCCTGCCAATGAAGCGGTTATTGGCATCGCCGAAAATTTGTTAGGAACTGAAATGAGTTTGATTATGGCATTTGGCTTTGTTATAAACATCTTGATTGCCCGGGTGACAAACATTAAATATATATTTTTAACAGGACACCACGTTTTATTTATGTCCGCATTATTAGCTGCAGTACTTGGTACAGCAGGTTTTTCAGGAGCAGAACTTGTTGCCATTGGTTCCTTTTTACTAGGATCATTTATGGCGATATCTCCAGCAATTGTTCAACCTTTTTATCGTAATGTTACAGGAAATGACAACATTGCGATGGGACATTTTAACGCAGTAAACTATGCGTTATCAGGTTGGATCAGTAAATTAGTAGGCAATAAGAAAAAATCAACAGAAGATTTGAAGATTCCCGAAGGACTGGGATTTTTTAGAGATAATACAATCTCTACGGCTATCGTCATGATCATTATATATATTGTTACTTTCTTATTTACAGATAATGCTGTCATTACTGAAATGTCCGGCGGTGACAATATTATTATGTTTGCGATTACTGAGGCTCTTACCTTTACTGCTGGTTTTGTTATTGTATTACAAGGTGTACGTATGATGTTAGCAGAAATTGTACCGGCATTTAAAGGAATCTCTGAAAAAATTGTTCCAGATTCTAAACCTGCTTTGGATGTACCAGTTATTTTCCCTTATGGACCTAATGCTGTTTTAGTTGGTTTTATTGCTTCTGTTGTAGGAGGATTTATTATGTTCTTATTTTTACCAATGCTCAACTTACCCGTTATTATTCCTGGATTAATCCCGCTATTTTTCGTTGGAGCTGGTTCAGGTGTATTAGCAAATGCGACAGGTGGTAGAAGAGGAACAGTTATTAGTGGACTTATTAATGGTGCGCTTTTGATTATTTTACCAGCTATTTTATTACCTTTATTAGGTGATTTGGGATTCACTAATTCAACTTTTGGTGATTCTGATTTCGCTGTGGTAGGAATCGTACTAGGTTACTTCTTTAATTGGTTCGGTAAAATCGGTATTTATTCAATTGTAGCACTCTTAGTAGCGTACTTTATTTATTCAGCTGTACGTCCATCTAAGAAAATCGAAGTGTAAAGGAGCAAAAATATGAACACAAATACTAAAAATGATCAATTAGCAATTAATACTTTACGAACACTAGCCATCGATGCAGTGGAAAAAGCAAGTAGTGGACATATGGGGTTGCCTTTAGGGGCAGCTCCTATGGTCTATACATTATGGGCTAAACATTTAAATATTAACCCTAATAATCCAGAATGGTTTAATCGCGACAGATTTGTATTGTCAGCAGGACATGGTTCTATGTTGCTGTACGGTTTACTTCATTTAAGTGGATTCAATATTTCAAAAAAGGATCTACAAGAGTTCCGTTCTTTTAATAGTAAAACACCAGGTCATCCAGAATGGGGACACACAGAAGGAGTGGAAGTAACAACTGGGCCATTAGGACAAGGGATTTCCATGGCCGTTGGTATGGCCCTAGCTGAGAAAAAACTAGCGGATACTATTAATAATGAACAATATCAACTTATGGATCACTATACCTATGTGTTATGTGGTGATGGTGATTTGATGGAAGGCGTTAGCCATGAAGCGATTTCTCTTGCTGGTCATTTACAGTTGGACAAATTGATTGTGCTATATGATTCTAACCAATCGTCTTTAGATGCTGCATTAGAACAATCTTTTTCTGATGATATCCAAAAGAAATTTGAAGCGGGTCATTGGCAGCATTTATTGGTTGAAGATGGACAAAATATAGAAAAAATTGATGAAGCTATTACAAAAGCTAAGAAAAGCGATCAACCAACGTTGATTGAAGTTCGTACAGAGATTGGGCATGGTTTGCCAGAAATTGCGGGCACTAGTGATGCGCATAGTGATCCTGTAGGAGAAGAAAATGCAAAGAAAGCAAAACAAAATTTAGTTTGGAAATATGAAGAACCTTTCACTATACCAGATGAAGTTTATGATGTATTTTCCGAAATAAAAAATAGAGGGCAAGGGTTAGAGAAAAAATGGAATGAAACAGTTTCGTTCTTTAAAAATGAATTTCCTGAAAAAGCACAAATTCTAGATGACTTTATCAAGCAACAAATTTCTAAAAGTTGGGAGGAAATTTTTAAAGGGGTTTCCTTTGATAATAAACCACTAGCTACTCGAAAAGCTTCGCATAAAGTACTAAATGCATTACACTCCAGTGTTCCACAATTCATTGGAGGTGCCGCAGATGTCAGCTCATCGACCAAAGCGACAATTGACGATTCCCCGGCGATAACGTCTTCTGATTTTTCTGGTGCAAATATTTATTTTGGCGTTAGAGAATTTGGGATGGCAGCTATCGCTAATGGATTAGCATTGCACCATTTTTTACCTTTTATTAGTACCTACTTTATTTTTTCCGATTATATGAAGCCAGCTGTTCGTTTAGCTGCATTGATGGGATTACCTGTTACTTATGTATTTAGCCATGATAGTATCGCTGTTGGTAAAGATGGACCTACGCACCAACCGGTTGAACAATTAGCAGCTTTTCGTTCAATGCCTAATCTTCAAGTAATTCGTCCAGCTGATGGCAATGAAACAGTGGGAGCTTGGAAGATGGCTTTAGAACAAAAGGAAAAACCAACAATGCTTGTGTTAGAAAGACAAGCAACTGCTCCTGTATCTAATTCTTTGGAACAAGCAATTGAAAGGGTGCAACGTGGCGGCTATATCGTCTCCGAAGCTGAAAAGCCTGCAGGATTATTAATTGCTACAGGATCAGAAGTTTCTCTGGCGATAGAGGCTAAAGACCTTCTTGCTAAAGAGAATATCCATGTAAATGTTGTTAGTTTACCTTCATGGGACTTATTTGAATTACAGAATGAAGAATATAAAGAAAAAGTCTTACCTAAAAATTTGACCAAACGCTTAACAATTGAAATGGCATCTAAATTAGGTTGGAGAGAATACGCAGGCAGTGAAGGCAAGATTATGTCAGTAGATTCTTTTGGTTATTCTGGCGATCCTGAAGAAGTGATGGAGGCTTTCGGATTTACTGTCGAACAGGTTGTGAGTGAATTTAAATCATTACTTTAACCTAGATAACTATAAATAATTTTATAATAAAACGAGCATAAGAATTGGATTGTTTCTAGCTTTATGCATAGAGACAAGCCAATTCTTTTAATAAAAGATAGAAAGTACCATATTATGGTAAGGAATTGTTACAATAGATATATGACTAAAATTTTGTAATACAAATTAGTTGATTTGCATGTACAAATGGCCCCCGTAAATAATGTAGAGCATCAGCGTAATGAAATACATAAGTTTGGAATTTTTCATATAAATTTAACTATTAAGTGGGCTATGGTCTAATCTTCTATCTGCCAAAATTCTGGGTCCACTTGATATCTTTGAATATTTGCGACTTCTACTGGAAAATTTTCCATAATCAACACCAACCACAAATGTCCTTGATGATTACTATAATTATCTTCAGCGGTTAGATCTATGTCTAAGTCAGTAAAAATGATTTTAATTGCATCTAATAACGGTATAGCATTTACTTTATCTAACAGTAATTGCGGGAAAGTTTGTATAACTTTTAACAAAAACTGTGTTAATTTTTCTAGATAAGGGAACTCGGATAACAAGTCATCTTGTTCGATTAAACGCTCGGCAAACTCAAAGTCGGTTTCATTTGTTAAGCGACCAGCTGAATAAAATTTGACATCTTCCTCTTCAAATTCAGAATGTTCCGTTTTAACAGTCTTTAATAGGTTGGTTCGATACCAATATAATATATATTTTTCCCAGTCTTGTTTGGAGAGATTTTTAGTCGTGTCCGGATCGATAAGATCAAAATTTTCACACTCTAAAACAGCGTCAGTCACATACTCTTTATCAGAAGAAACTAATAAAGATAAGAAGGGCGAACGAAATGTTCTTATTTTATCTCCTACTACATCTTCGCGAATCCTCATTTGATATTTCTCTTTGGTTCGAATGTCTTCAAAATAGATTATGTTATCCATCTTAATAGGACGAAATAAACTTACTACAAAGTTGTTTGGCCAAGTAACGATAGTTTCCTTTTCATTTTCGGAAGGAAACCATTTCAACATTTTTTGAAATATTTTTTTACCTTCGTTTTCAGTTAATAAATAATAGATATGAACTAACTCACAGTATTTTTTATAAGGTTGGTGAAATTCTGAAATATTTTGTAGCTTTTCTACTTCATTTGGCGGATAGTAATATTTTTTAGTAAAATCTAGCGTTTTTTCAGACCATTTTCCACTACTTAAGTATTCCGGCACTATTTTCATTGCAGATAAAAACATTGAATAATCGTCCATATCAGGATCATTTTCGAGTACATTTTTGATTTGATGACGTACATAAACCAGAAACCGATTTTCTTTCTTTTCTTCGAGTATTTTCTTCTTTTCTTTCTGTGTTTTTTTCATTGTTTTCTCCTTCTTTATATTTTTATTTATGGTAGCACAGATAAGATATGAAGTTTCTAATAAAGAAGTTCAATTTTTGTCGGTATAAAGGTTATTGCAATAACTGATTGAATTTATTTTCGTTTAAGATATTCTCCCACTTATAAAATGTATTATTTTCAAGCAAATAGGAATAGTAGCTTGAAAAAAATTTCAGCTTTCTAGTTTTCTTTGAAACTAAGCTCAACTTCTTTTGAAGCGATTTCAAACAAAAGTAAACTTTGATAATATTTTCTATATAATAAAGATTTCAAGGGGAGGAACAGAAATGACCAAAAATATTGTTGCGGTTACTGCTTGTGCTGCGGGAATTGCTCATACTTATATGGCTGCTGAATCAATTGAACAGGCTGCTAAGAAAAATGGCTACGAAGTGAAGGTGGAAACTAACGGTGCGATCGGAGCCGAAAATGAACTGACAGAAAAAGATATTGAGGATGCAGATTTAGTTATCGTGGCTTCTGATATAAAGATTGATCCCATTCGATTTACCGGAAAACCATTGTATGTTACAGACTCTAATGACGCAATTGATGATTCTGAAGCACTTATTGACAAAGCGTTTAAAGAAGCGCAAGTATTTGGGAAAAAAGGTTCAAAAGTTGGGAAAGTTCAAATTGGAAATGACAAGGGAAAAACTACTTTTTTAACGCATATTATGAGTGGTATTTCTTATATGGTTCCAATGGTAATTGCTGCTGGTCTTATTTTAACGATCGCTAATCTTTATGCGTTTCAACGCGATGATATGGGAAGGATCGTGGAGTGGGGATTTAATACAAGTACTCAAATGGGTTTTCTAATGTCGAAATTGTATGACGTTGGACAAGCTGGTTTTACTTTAATGATCCCTTTACTTGCAGGTTTTACCGCTAATTCAATTGCTGATAAACCAGCGATTGCTCCAGCAATGATTGGTGCCTATCTGGTGAACGATCCTGAATTTCTAGATGCGGAAGCTGGCGGTGGCTTTATTGGAGCAATTATTGTTGCTTTTATTGTTGGGTATATGGTGAAAGGGCTTAAAAAAATCAAATGGCCTAAAATTATACAACCTATTGTGCCCATTATGATCATTCCTTTTATCGCAAGTGCGATTATTTCCTTAATTGTGTTATATATTATTGGAAATCCAATCGCTAGCGGTATGGATGCACTTTATAGCGGCCTTACAGCACTTGATAGTAATTATGCAGGTGCGCCTATTATTTTGGGAATCGTTTGTGGTGCTATGATCGGATTTGATTTAGGTGGGCCCATCAATAAGACGGCTTTGGTGTTTGGTACGACTGTATTTACTGATACCCTTGCCAAATATGGTATAAATGACGCAAATTTTGTCCCGCAAACTGCAACGCAAGCGGCTATCTCGGTAGCACCGTTGGGCGTGTGGTTAGCGACGGTATTATTCAAAAATAAATTTACTAAAGATGAAAAAGTTTCAGCCAGTGCTACTTTTGGTATGGGATTGGTTGGCGTGACCGAAGGAGCGATTCCTTTTGTAGCTGCAGATCCAATACGTATGATTATAGCGAATGTGACGGGGTCTGCAGTAGCTGGTGGTTTGGCTGCAGCCACAGGTTGTCGATTCTTTGGTGGTATTGGTTCACCTTTAGGAACATTTATTGGATATATTGAACAACCAGTTCCTTTTGTGACTTGGATATTCTGTGTTTGTGCTGGAATCTTAGTTACAGCTTTATTAATTGGTATTATGCGCAAACCGATTGATGATAATGTAAATATGAATTTGGAGGAAAGTTATAATGGATAGTAAAATTTTTAAGGAAGACCACATTTTATTTGATGAATCAGCTAAAACTCAAGAAGAAGCGTTTAAAGTGATCGCCAATATCGCTTTTAAAAAAGGTTACGTTTCCGATGAAAAGGTATTTTTTGATGGGCTAAAATATAGAGAAAAAGAAGCAACTACTGGTTTTAAAGAAGGTATTGCTATCCCACATAGCAAAGACGCATCGGTGCTTAAACCAGGAATGTTTTTGATCAAGTTTAAACATTCAATTGATTGGCAAGCTTTGGATAAAAAACCAGTGAATACAGCTTTTGCACTTACGATCCCTGAAGAAGGTGCCTCTGAACACTTAAAACTCCTCAGTCTTATTGCAAGAAAATTGATTGATACTGAATTTAGAGAAGGTATTTTAAGCAATAATGATCCTAAAGAATTAACTTCTATTATCGATACGATCGATTTTTAACAATTGGAGGAGATAAAAGTTATGGTAAAAAAAGTTCATGTTATCCATCATACTCATTGGGATTTAGAATGGTATTTTACAAGTAACGAATCCTTTATTCAACTGATTTATCATCTTGATGAAGTAATGGATGCGTTAGAACAAAATAAAATTGATTATTATCTTTTAGATGGCCAAATGAGTATACTCGATGAATACCTTATGAGTTTTCCAGAAAAAAAAGCACGCCTAAGAGCTCTTGTAGAAAAAGGAAAACTACAAATTGGCCCCTGGTATACGCAAACGGATGAACTGATTGTTTCGGGGGAATCAATCATTAGGAATCTTAATGCTGGAATGTCTTTAGCTAATCAATTGGGCGGTTATATGAATGTGGGCTACTTACCAGATTCATTCGGACAAGGAAAAGATATGCCTAAGATCTATAATGGTTTAGGAATAAAAAACGCTGTCTTTTGGCGTGGAATTTCTGAAGATATAACTACAGATAGGGAATTCAAGTGGAAAAGTGAAGATGGATCAAGTGTGGTTGTAGCTAATATTAAAGATGGTTACTTTGCTGGATTAGGACTAATTTATGATGACGATTATCAAGGACAAATGGATATCATTAGTTCTGGTGCAACGAGTGACGAATTATTGTTACCAGTGGGAGGCGATCAACGTTACGTTGATCGAAATCTAAAAGAGAGAATAGCGGTTTATAATAAAAATTTGCAAGATTATTCTCTTAAGGAAAGTAATTATGAAGATTTCTTTTGTGAGCTTCCTACAGAAAACTTAGCAGAAGTACAAGGAGAATTTATTTCTAGCTCTGTTTCTAAAATCCATCGTTCGATTTATTCTTCTCGTTACGATCATAAATATCTAAATGACAAAATTGAACGACGCATGACTTATCAAGTGGAACCCTTAATGGCTATGGCAGATCAGATGAAGATTACTTATAAACAAGGTGTACTCGACAAAATCTGGCGCTTACTTAATAAAAACCAAGCACATGATAGCGCGGGCGGTTGTAATAGTGATAAGACCAATCAAGCAATATTGGCACGTTATACGCAAGCAGATCAATTATCTTATTCATTAGTAGATTATCTGACTCGTAAGATTTCTGAATCGAGAGTTAAGGTTCAGGAAAATGATTTAACTATTTTTAACCCCTTGCTTTGGACAGTTAAAAAAGTAATAAAAGTTGATGTTTCCACAACTTTTCCTACAGTTAAAGTTACAAAAAATGACGAAGAGATTTCTTTTGAATGCTTAAATACAAAAAAGGAATATAGCGGTTCTATCAAGAGAACAAAAGCAGAGATGGATGAAAACAAATTTTATTATATTCATACTTTGGCACTAGAAGTGGAAATACCACCCCTTGATTTTGCTAGCTATCAAGTAGAAATGGGGAAAACAAAGGATAATGTAGCTAACAAAGAACTAAAAATAGAAAACAATAATTATCGTATTGATTTTCAAAATGAGTCTCTTCATTTATATGATAAAAGAAACAAGAAGTCCTATAAACAATTTATTCAAATCGAAGATAGTGGAGATGAAGGGGATACTTATGATTATTCGCCAGCTTATGAAAATGACACCTATTTTCTTAATTTTGTAAATGCATCTGTTAAGATCTCTGGTGAGTCTTTACTTCAATCAATGACTATCGAAGGAACATGGAAAGTTGCTCGAAATTTGAATAGTCGAGCACAAAAAGATCGCGACCAAGAAATTTCTTATCAGTTTACATTGTCTTTAAGATCAGATTCTACTCATATCGACTGTCATTTGACAATCGATAATAGTGCTTACGATCATAGGATGCGAGTTCTGATACAATCACCTTTAGAAAATTCATTTTCTTATGCAGATACACCTTTTGGGGTGGCAAAACGTACAGTGGAAGATCCACATCTTAAAGTTTGGCGTGAAATGAATTGGAAAGAAGAACCGACAGCTATCTTTCCGATGCTTCATTATGTTAATACACATAATGAAGAACAAAGTCTTACAGTTTTTTCTAAAGGAATAAAAGAATATCAGATTGTTGGGGATAAATTTGATCGAATTGCTTTGACTTTATTTCGGTCAGTTGGCTACCTTGGTAGGCCTGATTTATTGCGTCGACCTGGGAAAGCATCGGGAAATGAGTTTAAATATATTGCAACGCCAGACAGTCAGTTGCAAAAAAAATTAACATTTAAATTTTCGATTCAATTCGAAGATCATTTTTCTGCGGCGAAGTTATCAAGAGATTATTTGGATTACGCATTAGCGTTACCTTATTACCAAATTCAAGATCTTAATTTGTTTACGACAACGCTAAAATATTTTGTGTCTAACCCATTGGAAGAAAAGGTAAATTATCGCTCGCCATTTACTTTAAATACAAATACACTTGTTTATAGCTCTTTTAGAAAATCAATTAGTGATAATGGCTATGAATTACGCTTATATAACCCTGATATGCAGCGTTCAGTAGAAGGTGGTAATATTACTTTTAACGATAAAAAGACAATAGAATATGTAGATTTAAAAGGGGATGTTCTTTCTAAACAATACAAAAATGATATAGTAGATTTAGGTATTTTTAAACCTGGAGAAATCAGAACTATTCGAATTATTTAGAGGAGAAAATCTATGCAAGAGGATATTTTTATACTAATTGAATCTTATCGAAAGAGTTTTACAGACGTAGAACAAGTTATCGCAGATTATTTTTTGTCAAAAAAAGAAGCAATTCATATTAATGAATTAGCTAAATTGATTTCGGTATCAAAAGCATCTATTACTCGCTTTTGCAAAAAAATCGGGTTAAACAATTATAAAGAACTGATATTTCTATATAATCTTTCCTTAAAAAGAGAAAAAGAACGTTTATCTGTGGCTAGCGATGTTACTTCTACTTACCACTCTATTGTAACCAGGAGTGACGTGACCTACTCACCAGATGACGTCGATGCTTTTTGTCGTGAGTTATATCAACATAAAATTATTCATTTTTTTGGCAAAGGATTTAATTCCTATGCAGGATCTGATTTTCAACTAAAATTTTCACGTATGGGAAAGTACGTACGAATTATTTCTGATGAACGTTCTATTGCTCTTTCAGCAAATTCTGCTGAAAAAGATGAGTTGATTGTCGTTGTTAGTTTAAGAGGAGAAGATGAGCAAATGCAGGAATCCTTAGGCGTAGCTAAAGAAAAAGGAATATCTATCTTGTTGATTACTTCCAATCAACATTCACCTTTAATTGCATTTGCCAATAATGTTTTGTTTGCTGCAGGATTTACTAGAGAAGAATCTCTGGGAATTATTTCACCACAGGTTCCGATACTTATTCAGTTAGATATTGTTTACGAACGTTATATCCAGTTATATTCCGAAACTATTCAGAAATGGATCAAATCAGAAGAAATTTTACACAATTAAAGTAAGGTACACAAAATGTGATTTTTATCAAGATTTATTGATAACTTTCGAACATAATGTGAGCGGATTTAAATCATTTTTATAGCGGAAAATAGTCAGTTTATTTCTATAAGATTATAGAAATAAATTGGCTTTTTTATCAAAATGAAGTTGAAATTTATCATGTTTTTGCTATATATTTTCAAAGTTCAATAGTTTAAAAAGACAATCGTTGTGAAATATGTTATTTTAAAATAAAGCGATTACTATAGATACTTTTTACTTAACGAATTAGTAGAAGTAATCGAAAAATTTAGGAGGGTTATAATTGAATAATAACCAAATACGAGTAGGCATTATTGGATGTGGCGCAATGGGAAGAGAGCATGTGGAACGGTTAACCAATGTTATTACTCAAACAAAAGTAACTGGTGTCTACGATTATATTGAAAAAACTGCACAAGATGTGGCAGAAGAATATAATGTTACAAGCTTTGCAAGTGGAGAAGAGTTGATTTATAGCGATGTTATTGACGCAGTTGTTATAGCTTCTGCTGATGAAACACATGCAGCTTATGTTATGGAATGTTTAAAACAAGATAAATATGTATTTTGTGAGAAACCACTAGCTTTAACTGCCAAAGAGTGTGAAAAAATGATGGAAGTAGAAGCGAGTCAAGGTCATCGTTTGTTGCAAATGGGGTTTAATCGTCGCTTTGATAAAGGTTATGTTGAAATGAAAAAAGCGATCGAAGATGGTGAAATCGGAGAGCCGTTAATGATCCATAGCGCACATCGCAATATTTCACAGGCACCTGGCTTTGAAACGGATTATGCCATTACACGTGTAGCGATTCATGAAATCGATATTACGCGTTGGTTATTAGACGATGAGTATGATGAAGTTCAAGTATTGAAAGTAAAACAAAGTAAACGAACATCTGGAGATTGGTTAAATCCACAGTTAATTATGTTTAAAACAAAGTCAGGACAACGAGTTGATGTCGAAGTACAGACTGATGGGGCTTACGCTTATGATATCAAATGTCAAGTTGTGGGAGAAGATGGCACATTGGACTTGCCAGATCCTGCGGTAGTAACGAAAAGGAAAAACCAACAAGTTTCTTTTGGATTAAGTGATCATTGGGCTAGCCGCTTTGCTGACTCCTATAATGAAGAATTTATTGAATGGGCTCAAGCTATTTTGAATGATCAGCTTGTCGGCGCAAGTACTTGGGATGGTTATGCCGCTTGTGTTGCATCAGACGCATTGATCAAGTCAAGAAAAACTGGAAATCCAGAAAAAGTGACAATGATTGATAAGGCGGATATTTATAAATAACTAAAAAGAAGCTATTTCTCAATATAAGAAATAGCTTCTTTTTAGGTCAAATTAGTTGACTCTATACTTTGTGTCTCCTTTACGAATAACTTCTAGTGTTGCATCTAAAGCAATCCAAGTCATATTTTTTATGGAATCATCAGTATAATAAGCACAATGGTGGTAATAATCGATTTTTGGATGAGCGAGTACTTGTTTTAAAACTTCGTCTTCAATAACTTGTTCTCTATGATCTCCAGGAACATAAGCAGCTTCGTTTTCATAAACGTCCAAAGCAGCAGAAGCTAATTCGTTATTATTCAAAGCTTTAATCAGCGCTTTCGTATCAACCAAACTGCCACGGCCGGCATTAATTAAATGAGCATCATTTTTCATTAACTGAAACATTTTTTCATCGAATAAATGATAATTATCTTTAAAAGCAGGCATATGAATTGAAATAATATCAGCTTGTTGTACTGCTTCTTCAATTGAAGAACTGTAAGTTAAGATGTTAGAAACATTATCTTTAGGGTAGGGATCATAACCTATAACATTTGCGCCAAAAGCTTTATAAAGCTTTGCTACAGTTAAACCAATATTGCCTACACCTAAAATAGCAACGGTTTTATCTTTAATAATACGTCCTCGTAACTCAGGAATCCATCGAAAATCCTGCTCTGCTACTTTTTCATCTAAAAGATGAGATTTACGAATTAATTGTAGACCCAATAAAAGCGAAAATTCTGCAATTGACTCTGGTGAATAACTATGAGCGTTAGATACCAAAATATTATTTTTTGTTGCTTCTTCTAAATCAAAATTATCGAAGCCAGCTGTTCGTTGAGCGAGTTGTTTAATCCCTCTTTTTTTCAACTCTGGAAATATTTTTGAATCAAAATCACCTACTTGAGCAATTGTGACGCCATCATATCCTTCTACTAAGTCAACATTATCTAATGTTAAAGATTCAGAAGAAGTTGTTACTTCCACATTATTTCTTTTTGACCATTCTTTTATAAAAGGCATTCTTTCTTCATTTACATCAAAACTAATAATTTTTGTCATAATAATTTTTCCTCCTACTTATTTCAAGTTAATTTTGTAATCTGAGACCTTTGTTACTTTAATCACATTTATGCATAACCAATGAGCAAATAAGCAAATTAATATAGGTATGATTAAATAGACCAAAAGTAGGATCAAAATATTAATAATTGCATTATACTCTAAATAATCATATGCAACAATTGGTCCTACTAAGCCAGCAAAGCCTAGTCCTGCCGAAGCTGGTGTCCCTTGAATATTAAGAATTGGTGCCAGTGCTCCCATAAAACCTGAAGTTAAAATAACAGGGATTGCAATTTTCAAATTAGCAAAGAAATTGGGCATGGTTGATTTAACACCGCCTAATATAATGGAAAGAGTAACACCAAATTCATTTTTGGCAAAAGCAGAGCCCATTGCCATAAAGACGACAACTGCTACTAAGCCAAGGTTAGCTGCTCCTGAGGCAAATCCCGATAAAGAAATGGCCATAGCAATAGCTACAACTGAAATTGGAGTTAAGATCAATATAGCGAAAAGTATTCCGATAATAATACTCATAATAATGGGTTGTAAGTCAGTAGCGCTTGCTACAACTTGTCCTAAAAATTCGGTAATATAAGAAACGTAAGGAAGTATAAATACTCCTATAGCCCCAACACCGGCAGCAATAACGGTAGAATATGCAATAGTAGCAAGTGTAGCGAGTTTATCCCCGATTCTTAATACAATCCATGTTGCAATGCCGGCAATTAGCATTGCATTCACGGTGTCTCCAATACCTACAATGTGCCATGTGTCTTCAACTCTAATGACATTACCACTTGCAATAAAAGAAGCTCCTCCGACTGACATAAGTTGCATAGGATTTAAGTTAAATTGAAGACCTACACCTACACCTATTAGAACTGGCATTAAGAACTGAATTACCTGCACAATACCTTCTAAGGTATTAAAACCTTCCCAGAGTGGGGTGAGATTAATAAATATTTCTCCAAAAATTGCATTAGGAATAACTGCTACAAGTATCCCGGCTGTTGCACCGTTAATAACTTTCATTACAAATTGTGAAAAAGTATACTTTTTATTTTGCACTGAATTATCCATATTTTCTCCTTTTCAATTATTATTTTATTTAAAAACACCTATATAACTGCATTTTTAATTCTTTTATATATTTTCGGAACGCGTTCTACTTTAAGAATACAAGAAAAAGAAATAAAAAACAAGATACTTTGTTAAAAAAAACACAATTTTCTTCTTTTACTATTTCATGATAAGATAAGAGAAAAATTGGAGGATAAGATGGAGAAAAATCCAGTAATTAGTAATATTGTTGATGCGTTTAAAGTGTTGGATTTAATTAATAAAAAAGCTGAACTAGGAATTACTTCGATAGCTAAAGAGTTAAATTTACCCAAATCTAGAGTATTTCGGATTGTAAAATCTTTGGAAGAAGTTAAAGCTGTTAAACAAAATGAAAATACAAATTATGTTTTAGACTATCAACTTTTAAAATATGCAAATGGAATAAATAATAACAACCAAATTAGCTCGATCGCCGAATCTTATATGAAAAAAGCTGTAGCTTTAACTGGAGAAAGTGTGAACTTAGGAATGCAGTATGGACAAAACTTACTTTTTTTAAAGAGAATACACGGTGATTTTTATCGCCTACAGGCAACTCTTGCACCTATTGGAGATTTATATACTTCAGGAGCTGGCAAGTTATTTTTGTCTCAATGGGAAGATAAGCAACTTCAAAATTATTTTAATGGATTGCCTACTAGAACAGTTAATACGGTTAATACTTATGATGGATTTAAAAATCAGCAAAAAAGTATTCTAGAAACAAACATTTCGATGGATGAAGAAGAATATGAATACGGATTAAGCTGCATTGCTGCTCCGATTTTGGATAAAAATAAAACAATTATTTATGCTGTGAGTATTTCTGGTCCAACAAGCCGGTTGAAACATAAAGGAATGAAATTTATCACAAATGCACTGCAAGAATGTGCTCAGTCAATACAAGAAGAACTTATAGATCTTGATTTTCAACTTAATATTTAATGAAAAAAGTTAACTACAAAGATAGTTAGTATTTTTAAACTAACGTACAAAAAAATTTATCATATAGAATAAATTAATGCTATGATGTAACCGTAAACAAAAAAAGGAGGTCACAAGATGACAGTAGATCTAACTGTTGAACAACTCGCAAATAAAATTGATCATACCTTGTTAAAGGCGGACGCTCAAGAAGCTGACTTTCAAAAATTATGTCAGGAAGCAAAAGATTATGGATTTAAAATGGTGGCCATTAATTCCTATCCTGTTGTGTTATGTAAAAAACTATTAAAAGGAAGTAAGGTACATGTAGGTGCTGCAATCGGCTTTCCTTTAGGGCAAACAATCATTGAATCAAAAGCTTTTGAAACAAAAGAATCGATTGAAAATGGTGCGGATGAAATTGATTACGTTATCAATATATCAAAATTAAAAGATGGCGACACAGAATATATAAAAAAAGAGATGCAAACAATTGTAGATATCTGTAAAAAGGAAGATATTCTTTCAAAAGTTATTTTAGAAACTTGCTATTTATCAGATGATGAAAAGAAAAAAGTTTGTGAAATAGCTAAAGAAGTTCAACCAGACTTTGTTAAAACGACAACAGGCTTTGGTTCAGCTGGAGCAACTGTTGCTGATGTTAAATTAATGAAGGAAGTAGTTGGTGATAAAGTAAAAGTTAAAGCTGCTGGTGGTATTCGTGACTTGAAAACTACTAAAGCTATGCTTGAAGCAGGAGCCGATCGTTTAGGCATGAGTTCAAGTGTTAAAGTGATTGAAGAATATCGGTTAGAACAAAGTTAATTCCTATGAGAAGGTTGAAAGTTTAAAAAACGTGAGGAGGTAGGAAATGCGAGCAGTGCAACTTTACGGAAAAGAAGATATGCGGGTAGATAATATAGAAAAACCACAGATTAATGAAAATGAAATTTTGCTCAAAATAAAAGCTGCTTCTCTTTGTGGTACTGACGTGCGCATGTATAAAAACGGAGCTGCGGGCGTAGATGAGCACCATCCATTAACATTGGGGCACGAAATTTCAGGAATCATTGAAGAAGTGGGGAATCATATTACTTCTTATAAAATAGGACAGCGAGTTTCGGTGGCGCCCAATATCGGTTGTGGTAACTGTGATCAATGTGTTAGCGGCAACACTCATTTATGTGCCAACTATCGAGCTTTTGGTATTCATTTAGCGGGCGGTTTTGCTGAGTACTTAAAAATCCCTGAAAAAGCGATCCAACAAGGAAATATTACGCTTTTAGCTAATAATACTTTTTTTGAACAAGCGGCCTTAATTGAACCTTTTAGTTGCGTGTTTAATGGGCAAGAGATCGCTGGCGTTTTTCCTGGAGATACGGTTTTGATCATTGGTGGTGGTCCTATTGGCATTATGCATGCGATGTTAGCTTTTAGTAAAGGAGCCGGCCAGGTTATTTTAACCGATCACCATGAAAGTCGCATGGAAGTCGCTAAAAGGATTTTACCGCAATTAACAACTTTATCAGGTGGAGATTTAGCGGATAAAATCGCTGAAAAGACGCAAGGAAAAGGAGTAGACCTTTGTATTGTCGCAGCTCCTTCTCCGCAAGCACAGACAGAAAGCATACATTATATGGCAAAAAACGGTCGTTTACTTTTCTTTGGTGGTCTACCTAAAGATCGCGAGAATGTAGCTCTAAATACCAATATTTTGCATTATAAACAATTACGGATTTTTGGTTGTACTAGAGCAAGCTTATCTTCTTATCGCACTTCTGAAAAAATGATCGCTAGTGGACAGATCCCCATTGAACGATTGATTACCAATAAATACCCAATAGAAGAATTCAATCAAGCACTAGAAAATGCTGAAAAGTCGATTGGCTTGAAGAACGTAATTACTTTTGATTAATATAATAAAAAATTCCATTGAAAGTTGAGAGCCTTCCTAATCACAATTTTCAATGGCTTTTTTAACTTTCAGAAGTTCGCAACGCATACGAATCCAACAATACTCTAGCTAAAATAGATAAAGGCAATCTTGAGCGTACTTCATAATCCGGGAAAAAAGAGCCTGCTGATTTGAATCCTACAAAAGGTATTTCAATCAAAGATATCAAGGTTGAATAACGGCTGGCAGTGATTAGTATCGTTCCAATCTCTAGCTGGTAACAATTTTTGGCTGCTGTAACTAACTCTTTAGTTTCTCCATTAAGAGAAATAAAAATCACGACGTCGTCTTTGGTTAATTTTTTACTCATCGTTTTTATGATTTCCGGATCTGCATGTAGTTCACAGTATTTTCCTGTGAGTTGGAATTTTACCATCATTTCTTGAGCGGTCATTTCTGAAAAACCACGGGCAAAAATAATGACTCTTTTTGCCGCCTTAATCCTTTGAATCGCATCTTCGATATTCCCTGTTTCAATCATGTTAATGGTTCGTGTTACTTCTTGTTCATTTTTTAAAATAGCAGAACGGATTCCTTGATCCACTCTATCTAAAGAAGAAAAATTAATATCTTTATAAGACATTTCTTTTAAATGATGCTTAAAGGCTGTGAACCCTTCATAGCCTTTTTTCTTCATGGTACGAACAATCGTGGCAGTTGAAACATTGGCTAATTCACTTAATTTGACGATGGAATAACTTGGAATATTTTGTATATTTTCTTGGATAAAATCCCAAACATATTGTTCTGAGTCGCTTAATTTATTTTCCATGAATGGACACGCTCCTTATGTTCTTATCATAATATGAAGTACTTGTTCAGTCTATTGAAAATAAGAAATATTGTAAAGGTTTTCTTTCAAACGGTCTTATTTTGAACACATTTACATAAATAGATGCTGCATAATAAAAATCAAGGAGGAAGTGGTCATGGCATTTTATACGTGTACTTTAAATTTAGCGATCGATTTATTTATTGAAACAGATGAACTTAAACCCTTTGTAGTCAATCGCACAAAAGATGATGATATTCAAGCAAATGGAAAAGGAGTGAATGTCTCTCTTATCTTAAAAATGTTGGGGATCGACAGTACAGCGCTGGGTTTTCAAGCTGGCTTTACGGGAAATTATATTGAAGACTTTTTACAAGAAAAGCAGATCAATGCTGATTTTGTTGAAGTTCCGGGTTTTACTCGTATCAATGTTTTTACGCAAGTAAACCAGACAAAAGAAGAATATAAGTTAGTCAATAAAGGACCAAGGATTTCTAAAGAAGCTATTCAAAAATTATTGGATCAAATCCGTAATTTACAAGCAGGAGATTATTTGTGCGTTTCCGGAAGTTTTCCTCAGGGTGTTTCTTCCTCAGTTTTAGTGGATATTGCCAAGGTCTGTTATGAAAGAAAAGTTCATTTAATTATTGATAGTAGTTATTTAGACGTGATGGATTGTTTAACATATCAACCATTTTTGTTAAAGCCCAATGAAGAAGAATTAGCTTTATGGTTTGGCAAAAAGATTGAAACACAAGAAGATTATATTTTTTATGGCAAAGAATTATTAAAACAAGGCGCAGAAAACGTCTTAATTTCTTTAGGTAGCGAAGGCGCGATTTTGTTAAATAAAGAAGGCGTTTTTGGCGGAAATACGCCGGAAGGAAAAGTTGTAAATACTGCTTGTTCAGGGGATACACTATTAGGAACATTTTTGGCAGGAATTTTAAAAGAAAAAACAATCGAAGATAACTTAAAACTTAGTTTAGCAGCTGGTAGTTCTACAGCTTTTCGTAAAGGTTTAACGGATTTTTCGGATGTTGATGACTTACAAAGACAAATTACTATTCAAAAAGAGGAGTGATTTTTTATGGCAAAATACCAAATTGTTGGCGCAACAGGTTGTCCTACCGGTATTGCACATACTTATATGGCACAAGAAGCTTTACAACAAGCAGCCGAAAATAAAGATGTAACGATTAAAATAGAAACTCATGGACAAGTTGGTATTGAAAATGAACTGACTGCACAAGAAATTGCAGATGCTGATGCTGTTATTATTGCGGCAGATAAAGATGTACAAAAAGAACGTTTCGCTGGAAAAAGAGTGATCAATGTTGCTGTGGGTAGAGGGATCAAGGAAGCCGATCAGTTAATTGATGATGCATTAGCAGGTAAAGGTGAAGTATTAGAAAGAGAAAATACGCAAGAAGCACAAGATGAGTCTGCAAAAGAACAAGAGGAAACAAAACAAAAAAATAGTATTGGTCGCGATATCTATAATAATTTGATGAATGGTGTTTCGCATATGCTACCATTTGTCGTTGCTGGCGGTATTTTAATGGCCGTTTCTTTTGCAGTATGGGGCGTCTATTCTGCGGAACCGGACAGTTCGCAATATAATGAAACCGCAGCAATGATTAAAGGTATCGGCGATATGTCGATGGGCTTAATGGTCCCTGTCTTATCTGCTTATATAGCTGAAGGAATTGCGCAACGTCCTGGTTTGGCTGTCGGTTTTGTCGGTGGTTTAATTGCTGATGATGGCGGGACTGGATTTTTAGGTGGTATCTTGTCTGGTTTTCTAGCAGGTTATTTCATGCTGGCTTTGAAAAAGTTATTTGCTAAAATGCCTAAGTCACTAGACGGCTTAAAAGCAATTTTCCTTTATCCCGTCATTGGTGTTGCCGTTGTTGGCGTGATTATGTGGCTTTTAAGTGGACCGATGGAAGCAATCAATCAAGGAATGATGGATTTTCTGGTTAACTTCGAAGGTTCGAATCCTTTAATTTTAGGAATCATTATCGGTTGTATGTCAGCCTTTGATATGGGTGGACCTCTTAATAAAGCTGCTTATGTAACAGGGACATTTTTACTAGCACAAGGAAATAGTGGCTTTATGGCAGGGGTTTCCGCAGCATGTATCGCGCCACCACTCATTACAGGTTTTGCGTCACTATTTTTCGGTAAATATTTTGAGAAAAATGATCGTAACGCTGGTTTTGTTAACTTTATTTTAGGATCCACACACATTACAGAAGGCGCGATTCCGTTTGCCACAAAAGATCCGCTGCGTAATATTCCGATTTTTATGCTAGGTTCTTCTATTGCGGCGGTATTGACTTATATGTTTAATGTCCAAGTACCAGCACCACATGGCGGCTTCTTAGTATTACCAGTCGTAACAGGAAAAGCTGCTTGGGTATTCTCCATTTTATTAGGTTCAATTATTGCAGGCCTATTATTTGGCTATAAACAAAAAAAACTCGCAGAAAAAAATAAAACGATAGAAAGTGAGGCAGCATAATGGAACAATCTATTAAAGAAGAAAATATTTTTTTGAATCAAGCGTTAAAAACACAAGATGAGGTATTTCAATTTTTGGCAAAACAGGCAGTAAACGCTGGTATTGCAACAGATGAAAAAGCCGTTTATCAAAAATTTCTCGATCGAGAAAAAGAAAGTACAACAGGGATGATGGATGGTTTTGCTATCCCTCATGCAAAAGATGAGTCTATCAAAGATGCTGAGGTTATCATTGTTTATCCGGAGAATGAAATTGAATGGAATAGTATGGATGGCAGTCTTACAAAATATGTGATCGCTTTGTTTGTTCCGGATTCTGAAGCAGGAACGACTCACTTGAACCTTTTATCTACACTAGCACGTTTATTGATGCGTTCTGAAGTGACGGATAAATTAAAAAATGCTCAATCAGCTTCAGAAATCGCTGAAGTATTGAATGAAAATATTGCTTAAATTGAAAAAGGAGAGGATTTACGTATGAATAAACAAGAACACTTACAACAACTAATGAATGAAGATGGCGTGATTAGCGCTTTAGCTATCGACCAAAGAGGCGCAATGAAAAAAATGATCGCGCCTTTCAAAGAAGCTGAAGCTGAGGATATTATTAATTTTAAAAGTCTCGTTTCAACTGAGTTGACGCCTTATACTTCTTCTATATTGTTAGATCCAGAATATGGCTTGTCTGCAGCAGGGAAAAAAGCAGATACTAGCGGTTTATTACTTGCTTATGAAAAGTCCGGTTACGATGCAACGACACCAGGTAGACTACCTGATTTATTGGATGTTTGGTCCGTTCATCGCTTGAAAGAAGCGGGTGCAGACGCTTGTAAATTTTTACTTTATTATGATGTAGATGAAGATGAAGCTATTAATAAGCAAAAGCATGCATTTATTGAACGAATCGGATCAGAATGTATTGCTGAAGACTTGCCGTTTTTCTTAGAACTTGTTTCTTATGATGCAACCGGTATGGATGTAAAAAGTGCGGAGTATGCAAAAGTTAAACCACATAAAGTTAATGAAATGATGAAAGAATTCTCTGCTGAAAAATATCATGTAGACGTATTAAAAGTGGAAGTCCCAGTGAATATGGCTTTTGTTGAAGGTTATAGCTATGGAGAAGTTGTTTACAGTAAAGAAGAAGCAGCTAATTATTTTGTTGAACAAACAAATGCCACTCATTTACCATTTATCTTCTTAAGCGCTGGGGTATCAGCTGAATTGTTCCGCGATACCTTACGATTTGCAAAAGATGCTGGCTCTACTTTCAATGGTGTATTATGTGGCCGAGCAACTTGGGCGGACGGCGTGCCAGTCTTTGTACAAAAGGGCGAACAAGCCGCTATCGAATGGCTACAAACCCAAGGAAAACAAAATATTGACGAATTAAATGAAGTATTAAAGGTGACAGCTACACCTATAAAATAAAAAAATTGGTTACTGTGAGATGAGCTCGTGGTAACCAATTTTTTTATATTTTCGGTACTGTTGTGATAAACTTTTTAATCAAAAACAAAAAGCAGTAAAAGAATCACACTGATTTCTCAGATTACTGTTCTTAAAATGATTTAACCTCATTACTCTTAAATTCCAGTGTTCTTAATGCTTGTTAATCCCATTGTTTTAGCTTTTCTACGTTCTTATTTTTTCAAAAAAGAACTTTTTTGTATCAAATAAAGAGGCTAAGAACATTGCTTTTAGAAACTAATGTTCTTAAATAACTTTAATCTCATTACTTTCACATTTCATTGTTCCTAATTAGTATAAATCGCACTGCTTTTTGATTTTGTTGTTTATTCTCATAAAATAAATTCCACTATTTTTTGCCTTAATTACCAGTTACTCATAATTCTTCAAAATCTTTTTTTGAGGGATTATCCATTAGGTCAAAGACATAATTTAAAGCCCCACTTTCCCACAAACAAAGTTCTTCTTGCATTCTTTTATATTCTCTTTTAGAAAGCATGATAACGCCTTCATTTCCGTTTTGTTATTATTCATTGTAACTTCCAACGGTGTATTTTCTTTGCTTACTTTATCAATAGTTTTAAATAAATCTTTTTTAAGTTCTGTTCTTGTCATTGTTTTCAATTTAAACACCTTCCTAATATGTATGCTATATGGTAGTAGTTTTAAAAATGACTACTGCTACTGCTGACTATTTGAGGAATAACGTTAATTATCCATAGAAAGAAAATTGTTTTTGTTAAGACATTTCAAGTACAAATATACCACATTTTTTAAATAGTAATGGCATATTTGTACTGAATTGAGGATAACATTATGAACAAATTATTCGAGTTTAAGAACGTTACTTTTTAAAAACAACGTTCTTAAGTGTCTTTAATCTCATTACTTTTTACTTCTACTGATCTTAAGTATCGATAGCCACATTGTTTTTTGATTTTGTTGTGCTTATGAGTTAAAGGGTCTTGGAACCGTAGTTCCAAGACCCTTTAACTCTATTTATCCATATTTTGTTGTTGTTCGATAATTTTTCTTCCTTGTTCTACTGTTTTTTCTTTGTCGCCCTGTGTGTTTCTTAGAGCTTCAGGAGCAGGTGGTGTTTCTTGTTCTTGGCCTTGGGCTACTGGATTTTCTTCATACTTGAATTTTTCACCATCTTTGGCAGTTTTTCCTTCCAAGAATTCACGAGATGCTTCACCTTCAGAGAAGTTCATCAAGGTATGACTAAATTCTGTATGTTGTAAATCTTTAGTACCGTGTGGAACAACAACACCGTAGTTTTCTTCTAATTCTTCTTGGGCTTGTATGAATTGTAATTGATGTTGGGTTTCACGTGCCATTAAGTAACTTAACATATCGCGGATACCTTTATCTTTTGTCATGTGATATGAACTACATCGTTACTAAAGTAACGAGTTTCTAGGAACACTCAGGACTTGATTTGTTTATCTCAAAACAAATCAGCGGTCTAAGCTATTTAACTAAGGCTTGTTTCAAGCCAATATTTCTTATGTTTTCTGCTGCATTAATATCTCTATCGTGATTTGTATGACAGGATGGACATGTCCAATGTCGAATAGCCAATGGCTTCTTGCCACTATCATAGCCACAGTTTGAACAATATTGCGACGTTTTATATGGGTTCACACAGAGAAGTTGCTTCCCGTATATCTCACATTTATACGTTAGAACATCCCTAAGCAAACGCCATGATTGCGACGCAATACTGCGCGCCAACTTATGATCCTTTAATAGGTTTGATGTTTTCAAATCTTCAACCACGATGACATCATAGGTTTCGACAAGCTCCGTCGTAACTTTATGAATGTAATCCTTACGTTTATTCGCGATTTTTTCATGGATTCGTGCCACTTGTTGGCGTGCTTTTTGATAATTTTTGGCGTCTTTTAAATCAAAGCCTGCAGCTTTGGCTTTCTCGCGTCGTCTCGCCATACGTTTTTCCCAGTAATGTAATTGTTTTTGATATTTTAAATGTAATTTTTGTGAAGGGTATTTGTGTCCGGCAGACGTAATCGCAAAATCTGAGACACCTAAGTCAATGCCTACGGTTTTCCCTGTTTTGGCTAGCACTTGATTTTCGCTTGCAACCAAAATAGAAATAGTGTATTTACCGCTAGCTCGTTGTTTCACCGTCACCGATTGAATCCGTTCATTTTCGATGTGTCGCACACTGGGTTTACACTTTACCCAACCTAATTTAGGTAACTTGATATACCTTTGATTAGGGTTGAATCGAATATTCTGCCCTCGAATCGTACTTAGATAAGACTGTTGATGCTTTTTTGATTTGAATTTAGGATAGCGGCAAAAACCTTTAAAGAAACGTTCGAAGGTTTCAGACAATCTTTTGACTGAACATTGAATCGCCACACTATCCACGTCTTTAAGCCAAGCGTATTCACGTTTTAACTGAGGGATTAGCGATGATAATCTTGCATAAGAAAGCATTTTTAAGGTTTTATTGTTTTGGTAACGTTCGTTCAACATCCCTAACATTTGGTTCCAAATAAATCTTGTATGGCCAAAAGTCATTTGTATAATGTCGGCTTGTTGTTGATTGGGATAAATCTTACATTCAATGCCTTTATACACTTATTTCACCTCCTTCATTCTACATCAATTATAACACATATTGTTAATACATTCACATGCATTAGTAATATAAGTCATTAAGAGGAGTACATGCGTTATTAAAAACAAGAATAAATATCTATGATTTTCATATTCAGCTTGTATGGGGAACAAAATATCGGGCAAAAGTCGCTCGGCTCGTGAATGGTTTAAACAATATTCCAGGGCTAAAGAAGAGTTATGGAATGGGCACTTAGGGTCACCGAGTTTTTTCAAGTCGACACTCGACGATAGGTCAAAAGATGCTGTAGAAAAAATATATACAAAACAACTCACAGAATACAATGAAGGTTGCCCTAGAAAATAGTTCATTTCGAGATTCAAATACCGAGTGTTCTCATTTGTCGACCTCTAATAAAAAATTTTTGTTTTCTTAATAAACAGCTATATAGAAAGCGATTGCAAGCTAGTTTCCCTTATGCTATACTTTTTGAGAATTATAAGCTTTTATTTTATTTTGTGGGGAAGAAGGGTTGTCTTATGTCAAATAATAATTCTGATGGTGGTTTTGTAGAAAAACATTTAATGCCCATTGCGGTAAAGCTTAGTGTTTTTAAACCATTAGTTGCAATACGTGATGGTATTATTGTTGCTATGCCATTAATTATCATTGGTTCATTATTTTTAATTCTAGGTAGTTTTCCAGTTGAAGCTTGGACAAACTGGTTGGAAAATACAGTCATTAATGGTGTATCCATTGCTGATGTTTTCACTAAGATTACTAATGGCTCTTTTGGGTTGTTAGGCTTAATAGGTTGTTTTGGTGTAGCTTCTAGTTACTCCGAGCAACATAATACTGACGGCAAATCTGCTGGTGTGATTGCAGTAGCTGCATTTTTTATAGTAACACCCAGTATTTTTACTGGCGGGGAAACACCTTTGGAAGGTATGCCTTATGATTATTTGGGAAGTCAAGGACTTTTTATAGCGATTGTTATTGGACTGATTTCAGGTGGTATTTTCCAATGGTTTATTAATCATGATATTCGAATAAAAATGCCTGAAGCAGTTCCGCCCGCTGTTTCTTCTAGTTTTAGTGCACTAATCCCTGGAGCTGTAGTTATTTCTCTTTTTGGAGCAATATACGCAATTTTTGCTTGGGCTGATTGGGGAAATATTCATGAGTTGATCATGAACGTATTATCCGGACCATTGAGTTTGTTAGCGGACACGCTTCCTGGAACGATCATTGCGGTTATGCTTAATAGTCTTTTCTGGTTTGTAGGTATTCATGGAGCGAATGTTATTAATAATATTATTTTGCCCGTTTGGTTAATGAATACTGATGCTAACCGTCAGTTGTTTGCAGAAGGCAATTTGGATTTGGAACATGGACATATTATTACACAACCATTCATTGATAACTTTGTATTTATGGGCGGCGGTGGAGCTACTTTGGGCCTCGTTATTGCAGTGGCTATTTTAGTCGCAATGAGGAAAGCAAGCAAACAAATGAAAACATTGGCACCATTGACAGTTACCCCAGGGATTTTTAACATTAACGAGCCGACGATGTTTGGTATGCCAATTGTTTTAAATATGAGTTTAATTATCCCGTTTATTTTGGCACCAGTAGTTAATGCGATTACGACCTATACGGCAATGTCATTAGAATTGGTACCACTTTCTACGGGAGCAGTAGTTCCTTGGACAATGCCGCCGATACTTTCGGGCTTTTTAGCTACTAGTAGTGTAGCTGGTGCAGTCTTGCAAGGGGTTAATTTAATTATTGACATTTTAATCTATTTGCCGTTTGTATCAACATTTAACAAGCAATTACGTTTAGAAGAAGCAGGAGAACTTACAGAAGAATAAAAATGGAGGTAAGAATTTATGGTAAAAAGACTAATTAGCGCAGATACTAGCGATGTACTAAAAATGAATGGCGCTGAATTAAAACAAAGTATAAAAGCTAGCGAAGGAAGAGTAATTGCAAGTGAAAATGTGGTAGTTCATGAAGCTATCGACGGTTTGACAACTTCAGAGCTTGCGGCAGCGTTTGGCGCTGATTTGATTTTATTGAATGCTTTAGATGTACTTGAACCTGTAATATTAGGGCTATATCCAGGGGAAGAAACGTTAGCTACAGCTAAACCACACTATGATAAAAAGAGCATTCGTCGGTTACAAGAATTAGTGGGGCGACCCATTGGAGTCAATCTTGAACCAGTTGACCTGGATGCGAAAATGGCAGAAGACCGTTTAGAAATACCACAAGGACGCAGGGCAAGTGCTGAGACTTTAAAAGAAGCTGAAAACTTAGGGCTTAATTTTATTGTCTTGACAGGAAATCCAGGAACTGGAGTCACCAATGCTCAGATTGCTAAAAATGTTAAAGTCGCAAAAGAGAACTTCAACGGTTTAATTATTGCAGGAAAAATGCACGGTGCAGGCGTAGATGAACCAGTTGTTAGTAAAGAAGCTGCGGAAACATTTTTAGATGCTGGCGCTGATGTACTTCTAGTACCAGCTGTTGGGACAGTTCCAGGACTAGACGAAACAGAGTTAAAAGAAATCGTTCATTTAACTCATAATCGTGGTGGTTTAGTGATGAGTACTATTGGCACTAGCCAAGAAGGTAGCGGGTCTAGTTATCTGGAAAATATCGCTATTCGCAATAAGATATGTGGTGTTGATATTCAGCATATTGGCGATGCTGCATGGGGAATTCAATCGCCGTTTGAAAATATTTATGCTTTAAGCAAAGCGATTCGTGGTGAACGTCACACCATTCAACGTATGGCACGTTCTATTAATCGTTAAATTTATAAAATAGGATGAAAGGAAAAGAAACAATTTTCTTTCATCCTATTTTATTTTTCTCATAGTATTATGCCGTCAACCATGATATACTCCTATTTAAAATAACTGAAAGAGGGTATGACAATGAACTTAGAAGAGGCAAGAAAACTGATTGATCAAGCAGATAAGGAGCTCGTTCCTTTGATTGAACAACGAATGAATGCGGTAGTGGAAGTGGGGAAATATAAAAAAGAACATAATATGCCAGTTTTAGATGAAAATCGCGAAAAGGCTGTCTTAGATAAAATCGCTTCTTATACTGAAAACAAAGACTTTGAAGATTCGGTACGTAAAATTTTTCAGGCAATTATGGATACGACAAAAGAATATCAACAGGACAAAATTATTGATCAATAATAAAGTTAGATAACAATTTGTAGTAATGTAATTTATCTGAAAGAAGTTGGAGTTTTTATGAAAAATAGGAAAATACCGATTCTACTTTTTGCTTTATTAGCGATTTTCTTTTTCCGCTTTATCCCAGCGCCGGTAGGTTTGAATGCGGATGGTATGCAGGTTGTCGGAATCTTTTTAGGCACGCTACTATTGTGGATTTTTGTAGGGATTGATTGGCCGAGCTTATTATGTTTAGCAGCTTTGACTCTGGTGCCAGCATTAGATCCGGGGCAAGTTTTTGCTTCGTCTTTTGGTAATGAAACTTTCGTCTTTTTGCTTTTTACTTTTATGCTTACGTATGCCTTGTCACAGACAAGTATTATTAAACGCATTGCACTAGCATTTATTACCAGTAAGTGGGCACAAAAAGGAGCTTGGCAACTGACGTTATTATTTTTATTATCGGTATTATTAATAGGATTATTTATTTCACCAACGGTCTTATTTTTTATTATGCTACCGTTATTAGAAGAGATCTATGATATTTTAAACCTCAAAAAGGGAAGCACTTTTGCTTCTATGTTAATGATTGGTTTGGTCATTTCCTGCTCTTTATCGTCGGGGATGACACCTATCGCTCACGTTTTTCCGGTAATTGCATTGGGCGTATTTGAATCTATTGCTAATATGACAATAAGTTATGCAGACTATATGGCTTTTGCGATTCCATCAGGTTTATTAATCTTTTTATTGATGTTATTAGTTTTCCGCTTTATTTTAAAACCAGATATAAAGCAATTTAAACAGTTGGATAAAGCTGATTTTAAACAAATGCAGACCGAGCCTGTTACCACACGGGAAAAAATGATTTTGTCTGTTTTTATTATTGTCATTTTATTATGGGTATTACCGGGCATTATTTCGCCTATCTTGCCTAATGTGGCAGCAACAATCGATAGCTTTGGAACTGCTGTACCGCCACTTGCTGGCGTTGTGGTGTTAGCGATGCTGCGTTTGGAAGACAAACCTTTATTAGTTATTAATGAGGCTATCACAAAGGGTGTTTCTTGGCCGAGTTTGATTATGGCTGCTTCGACTTTAGCTATAGGTAGTGCGCTGACTAATGAAGATATTGGGTTGATTAACTACGTATCAAATGTGATGGAACCAATCGCGCAAGGACTTTCCCCGTTGTTGATTTTAGGACTATTTATCGCTTGGGCAACCTTTGAATCAAATATTGGCTCGCATATGGTTACCTCGCAAGTTGTTACTTCAGTAGCGGTGCCTATTGCACTTTCTTCCAATATGATTGAAGCAGCTTCCCTTGCAGCTGTTATTGGACTAGTAGCTTCCATTGGTTCAGCCACACCACCTTCGATGCCTTATGTCGCGATTGCAGGTTCTTCCGGCTGGACCAATACCATACAAATGCTAAAGTACGGCATGTTAGTAGCAGTAGGAACATTAGTTATCGCATTATTTATAGCATATCCGCTAGCCAATTTATTTATTAATGTATAATTTTAAGCATCCAAAAGGCGATTACGCTTTTAGGATGCTTTTTATGCAAAGTAGTAATGTTGTATTCGAAAAAATAGCGCATAGAAACGAAAAACAATGAGGAATGAGTGGCAATAGCCCAAAGAAAGGGAAAAACAATGAGGAATGGGCGCTGATACCCCAAAGAAACAGGAAAACAACGTTGAATAAGCAACGATACCTCAAAGAAATGAGAAAACAATGTTGAATGAGCAACGATACCTCAAAGAAATGAGAAATCTATGTTGAATGAAGAACGATAGCGCATAGAAAACGGAAAATCTATGTTGAACCTGAAGAAATAGCAGATAGAAATAAAGCATTATGGTTGCTTGCGGCTTTTCGGGTCATGGTTTTAAATTTGCCAGTGGTATTGGGGAATGTTTGGCAAGTATGCTGATGGAAAAACAGCCAGCTGTTTCTTTGGAAAGTTTTCGATTGAGTCGTTTTAACGATAGCTTTTAGAAACAGTCTTTAGCAGAACTGTTATAAATATTTTAGTATATAAAAAACATCCAAGAAGCTATATAATTGCCAATTGGATGTTTTTTAATTATCTAAATGAATTATCTCATCGCACCAGCCAGCTGATAATTCGACGTCATGAGTAATGATGGCTATAATAGCGTCGGTTTCCTTCAACGTATTTAATAACTCACCAAAATGCTGCATATTAATATAGTCTAAGCCACTGGTCGGCTCATCAAAAATAATCAATTCTTTTCCCGATAAGATAGCTGATGCAATAGCAACACGCTGTTTTTGACCGCCCGATAAGCTCATAGGGTGACGTTCTTCTAAGCCTGACAAATTTAATTTTTCTAATACTTGATTTTTTTGTTCAGGATACTTCGAGTTAAGTAAAACTTCTTCAGAAACAGATTCGCTAAATAATTGATAGTTCGCATCCTGCATCACTAAAAAACTTTTTTTCACTAATTCTTTGGGAGAAACTGATCGGCCATTCCATAAAATTTTTCCTGCTACAGGTTTCAATAAACCTGTAAGTGTGTTTGCCAGTGTGGTTTTTCCTACGCCATTGGAGCCTGTGATCCCTGTAATTTTATGTTGATTTAGCCCCATTGTCATATTGGATAAAATCGGAGGTTTCCTTTTATAACCGACACTTAAATTTTTCGTTTGTAATAAATATGAATCTTGAGAATGTACAGTTTTTTGTTCTTTTTCTGCTAGTATTTTATGTTTTTTAGACAAATCCATGGCGCGTAGTCCTTTTTGTGCTAAGTCATCATTAGCCAAATGATTAAATTCATCACTTTGCCATTCTTGAACTAACTTACCATTTTCAAATAGTACGTAGCGATCAACTAGTCCCTTGCTCCAAGCTAAACGATGTTCGGTGAGAATAATTGTGATACCTTGTTCCTTTTTTTGTTTTATCATTTTTTTGATCTGCTCTACTGCGTTTTGGTCCAAATTACTTGTTACTTCATCTAATATCAGAACTTTAGGGCGTAGAGTGTTGGCAGCAGCCATAGTAACTTGTTGTTTTTGCCCGCCAGATAATTTGAAGATATCACGGTTAAGTAAGTTTTTGATATCAAGTTCTTCAGAGACTTCATTGATACGTTTATAAATTTGATTAGGAGACTCTCCTATATTTTCAGGAGCAAAAGCAAGTTCATAGGTGGTGTTTGTAGTAAAATGTTGTGTTTTTGGATTTTGAAAAACACTACCAACTACAGGAACATAATCTTCAATGTCTGCCTTTCCTGCAATTAAACCGAGTGTTTCAACATGTCCAGTCAAATCACCTTCAATATAGTTAGGGCTAATTCCATTTAATAAACGACTAAAAGTGGTTTTGCCACTACCGCTTTTTCCGCAAATAAGAATACACTCACCGGAAGATACTTTTAGATTAATCGATTTTAAAAAAGTATCATCTGTATGAAGAAAACGAAATGAAGTATTTTCACTATTTATTGTAAATCGTTTCATAATAAACCTCCTATATCAATAACGATGGGAATGAAAGCAATAACCATATAAATCAGGTCAACTTTAGTCATGCGGAGGTTGATAATGGACGTTTGTTTTCCCGGAATACTTAATCCTTTAGTTAAAGCAGAAATAGTCAAATCCTGTGCCACTTGACTTGCGTTCATCAGCAGTGGAATTAAAATAAACTCAAAGGTTTGTATGGGTTGTTTAATAAAAGCAATAGGACCTCTTTCAATTCCTCGAAAAGCCATCGCCTTTCTAATCTGATGATAATCTTCGCGTATTGTTGGAAAAAAACGAAAGATAACCGAAAAGGGTACAATAAAAAATTTAGGAAAACGCCATTTTTTAAATAAACTGATCCATTCCGCTGAGTGTGTTAATCTTAATGCATAAATGCCTATTATAATTCCGGGGATTAACTCCCGAAATCCATTAGCGACCATTGAAAGTGGGTAAAGCAACATTGTGTTATCGATATTTGGCAAAATAGTAAAGGCTGTAAACAATTGCAGACTATAAACGATAACAATAATGAAACCCCATTTAAGTTGCTTACTTATAAAAAAAGGCATAATGAAAATAATGACCGTGATTATTTCGATAAAAATACTGCTATCTAACAGTAAGACAATTTGGGATATCAGCAAAAAATAAAGAATAGTTCGCGGATCAAAATGGAAAACCATTAGACAATTCCTGCTTTTTTAAAATGTTTTTTCATCATCCGTTGACCAAATAAGCCGCCAACAATAGCCGCAATAATAAGCAAAATAAAAACAACAATCCCCGTATAATTAGCAATACTTGCAAAGACATTTTCAATATAAGCTGTATCTTTTCCACGTTCTCTGAGATTAGCTGCATAGCTATCTGGGCTAAATAACAATTGAACGACAGGCCCAGTAGTATTAAAAGAAAATACAATATAACTAATGAGTAGTCCTATCTTACTTTTATACTTGAAAATATAAGCGATAATGTCCGCAAGTAAGGCAGAAATGACACTTGGAATTAAGGCAAAGGGAAATAATCCACTTAAAAAGAAAAATATACCTAAAACACTCCCCATAATCGTAATCGCGCCAAATTTAGGTACCTTTGCGACCATTAACATAAAAATCGTCCCGGCAAGTAAAGCTGCCACAACAGGAGAATAAGAATAGGAATAACCAGGAATAAGCAGTACCACAATCATTTCAGCGACGCCGACTAATATAAAATATAATGCTGTATAAATTCCTATAGAAATTAAATCCGATGTACGTATCGTTTTACTGCTACTTTTTTTCATAGTTACCTCCAATAAATTTTTCATCAGTTCCACTAATTTATTATACGCCAGTTATAGATTTAATTATAGGAGGTTAGTAGTCATTTTAAATTTTTTACTTCATTTAGACAGTGAATCATTTAACACATAGAATCCTTGCAGAAACGTCGAATAATATTTTGTAAGTTAATCTGTATTTTTAAGAATTCATTTGATCATTTATGAAATAATATTTCATTTTTATTTGAATTTAGCAGTAAGCAATTTTCTCTTCAGAAATAAAATTTCAAAAAATACTTGAAATCATTGAAAGTAAGCTTTGTAAACGCTATAATAAAGGCGAGAGGAGGGAAAAGATGAAACCTGAAGAACAGCCATTACGAGGACCTAGGCTTTCTGTTAAAAGTAGTTTTATCGTATTTGCTTTTTTGTTACTTGGCGGAGTTATTTTTCCTTACTTGTTGACAATATTAGGACTTAGTTTTAAGACAGGCGTTATGCTTACCTTACCAGTCAGTCTATCCTTTTCTTTGGTGTATAGTCATTATTTTATAGAGACTAAACAAGGTTTTTGTAAGCGATTTATTTTGTTTTTTGTTGTAACTACGGTCATTTTAGAACTGATGTCATATGTCTGGTTAATAGAAGGGTTTATCTTCTAAAAAAGAAAAGAGGGGAAATATGTTAGACAAATTCACCCAATGGATTGAAAAATATCTGGGAGGACCGATGGCAAATATTGCCAACCAGCGTCACTTAAGAGCTGTTCGTGACGGGATTATTGCCGCATTACCCTTAATTATTGTAGGATCTTTTTTCATGATTGTTGCTTTTCCGCCACTACCTGAGTCGTGGGGAATTACACAGTTTTTGACCGCAAATGCTGAAACAATTTTGCTTCCTTATCGTATGTCTATGTATATTATGGCGCTATATGCGACTTTTGGTATTGGTGCGAGTTTATCCAAGAGTTATGATCTTGACCAAGTTGCGGGTGGAATTTTAGCAGTTACGGCTTTCTTACTAACTTTGGTTCCTGTTTCTATTCCTGAAGAAGCAACGGAAATAGCTGGTGTTGAAGGTTTTGTGCTTCCTATGGCAAATCTTGGCGGCGAAGGAATGTTTGTCGGGATTGTGACTTCGATTATTGCTGTAGAAATCTATCGTTTAACGGATAAATCAAATTTTAAAATTACAATGCCTGATCAAGTACCTCCCGCAGTTGCTCGTTCTTTTGAAGCATTAACGCCTACGTTAATTGTAATCTTGTTGATTGGTTCAATTACTTATTATATTGGTTTTGATTGGCATGCTTTTATCGGTAATTTAATTAGTCCATTAATTAGTGCGGCAGATTCATTGCCATCTGTTTTGTTATTAGTCTTACTAACAACTTTCTTTTGGTTCTTTGGTATTCATGGCTTAGCGGTTATTGGATCAATCGCTCGACCACTGTGGTTACAATTATTGGAAAGTAATTCCAGTGCATTAGCTACTGGAGAGCCTTTACCTACAATTGGAGCAGAGCCATTTTATCAATGGTTCATCTGGATCGGTGGAGCAGGTGCAACGATCGGATTAGCTATTTTACTAGCTTTTCGTTCAAAGTCGCAATATGGATCGAAACTCGGAAAAACCATTCTTGCACCAGCAATTTTTAACATTAATGAGCCAGTTATTTTCGGTGTACCTATTGTTTTAAATCCTATTTTGATGGTGCCGTTTATTGGTGCTCCAATTGTTCTAGCAACGATTGCTTGGTTTGCAACCAGTCTTGGTTTAGTAAATGCAGTTACTGTAACCGCCCCTTGGACATTACCTGGTCCTATTGGGGCATTCTTAGCAACCAATGGTGATTGGCGAGCTGCTGTTTTAAATATTATTCTCATTATTATCGCGGTTCTCATTTATTATCCGTTTTTCAGAGTTTATGATAAAAATGAATTGGCTAAAGAGCAAGGGACTACAGAAGGTTAGAAGAAAACATTCGGGTTGCTATATCGCAGCCCGTTTTTTTAAGCAGTATTTTTTTCGTAAAAAATAACTTATGCTATAGTAATAGTAGTAAGAACGCTTACATATTTTAAACTTAAAGGAGATTGTTTACTGATGGAAATAAAGCAAGTAGTGCCTGAGGAATTATTAACCTCAAATGCTCATGAACTCGAACCGGGACAAGCGGAATTAATCGGTTATGCTAAGAGTACAGAAGATGTCAGCGATTTTATGAAAAAAGCAAATGAGGCTGACAAAAAAGTGATTACGATTGGGGCACATACCGGATTAACTGGTGCAACTTATCCTCATGAAGGTGAGTGGTTTTTAAGTTTAGCTGAGATGACTGATATTATCTCTTTAGATAAAGAAACATTAACTTTAAATGTACAAGCAGGGGTGACTCTGGCGCAAATCCGCCAGTATTTAGCCGATACGCCTTATTTTTATGCGCCAGATCCAGGTGAAAAATCCGCTACGATTGGTGGTACTGTTGGAACGAACGCAGGAGGAATGCGCGCCATCAAATATGGTGTAACACGCGATAATGTACGTGGCTATGATGTGGTGTTGGCTAATGGTGATATTATTCATGCAGGTAGTTTAAATCAAAAAAATAGTTCTGGTTACGACTTAAAAGATCTTTTTATTGGCTCAGAGGGGACATTAGGTGTTATTACTGAATTACAATTAAAATTGAGGACTAGACCACGTTATGAACGTTCCATGCTGGTTGGTTTTGAAAAATTAGATGATCTGGCACCTACAGTCTATGAAATTTTAAATTCGCCTGTAGAGCCCGTAGCATTGGAATTATTAGAGAAAAATTCGGTGGGTTATGCGGAAGATTATTTACAAGTCAAAATGCCCAAACAAGAAGGAGCGGCTTTTTTACTTTTGACATTAAACTCCAATGACGAAAAAGCTCTAAACCGTGAATTAGACGAAGTCCGTTCCATTGTTAACTCGGCAGGCGCGTTAAATATCCGGGATATTGATGAAAAAGAAGCAAAATTAGTTTGGAATATTCGCGATCATATCCTAACCGGAATTTATGCTGCGGCAACTACCAAAATGTACGATCCTGTCGTTCCCACTCGTTACGTTCCTGATTTAATTATTCAATCGAAAAAATATGCAGATGAGATGGGAATTTCAAGTGCGTTTTTTGGACATGCAGGTGATGGCAACATCCATATCTGCGTTTTACAAGAAGATTATGAAGATGTTCAGTGGAAAAAGATGTTAGTCGAATATGAACAAAAACTTTATCCATTTATTGCTGAACTGGGCGGTTTGCCTTCTGCTGAGCATGGTATTGGCTTGGAAAAGAAAGAGTATTTATCCCATTTTTACTCAAAAGAATACATGAATACATTAAAGGCGATTAAAAAAGCACTAGATCCAAAAAATGTATTAAACCCAAATCGAATCTTTGATTTGTAAAAAGGTTGACCTAAGTTCTTTGTTCAGGTATGATAAGCTCAATTACTAAACAAGAAAGGAAGAAACCATTATGCAATTAACTTACGCAAACAATTTAGCACAAGCATGGCAAAACTGGCGTAGTAGGTTGTATTGATGGATTCTTTCCATAGATACAACGATTTAGACGAGCAATCTAAAGCTTTGTATCTATGCCGGTTAAAATCAATCTTATGAACCGCATAGATCAATCATCTATGCGGTTTTTGTTTTTCAGCAATGATCGCAGGATTGTTGCTTTTTTTATTTGTTAAAACAAAGCAAACAAAGCGATCATATCAGTTTAATTCAATAAAGAAAGTAGGAAGGTAAAATGAAAAACAAAGGATTGATATTCAGTGTTGCTGTTATTGTGGTAGTTTTAGCAGGTAGCTTGTTCGCTTTTGAGTTAGGGAAAAGGAATTCGGGAAACGCTCAGTCTGAAGAAACGAAAAAAGTAAGTATTTTACAATATGTCAGTCACCCTTCATTAGATGATATACGACAAGGTGTGGAAGACGGCCTAGCGCAATCGGGTTACAAAGAAGGCGAGAATCTTGAACTCGAGTTTCAAAATGGTCAAGGCGATCAAAGCAAATTAGCGACAATGAGCCAACAATTAGTCGAAGGTAATCCTGACGCTCTGGTAGGAATCGCTACACCCGCTGTTCAGAGTTTAGCAAATGAAACGAGTGATATACCTATTATGTTAGGCGCTATTGCAGATCCAGTGGGCAGTGATTTAGTCGATTCTATGGAAAGACCAGGCGGAAATATGACCGGCGTTTCTAATCAAGTACCGATTGATCAACAACTGGATTTGGCCAAAGAACTTTTACCTGAAGCAAAAACAATGGGGATCCTTTATTCGTCCTCAGAAGATAATGCTAAACCACAAGTTGTAGAAGCCGAAAAAGAGGCGAAAAAGCAAGATTTTAAGACTGAAAGATATGCGGTTCCTTCATCAAATGAAATTCAACAAACGATCCAAGCCATGGACGATGTCGATTTTATCTATATTCCAAATGACAATACTATGGCTAATGCGATGTCAACCATTGTTAACGAAGCCGACAAAAAGAATATTCCCATTATTCCATCAGTAGATATTATGGTGGAAGAAGGCGGCGTCGCGACCGTAGGGATTGACCAACATGAATTAGGGGTAAAAACAGGTGAAATGACAGCTGATATCCTCAATGGAGATGATCCAGCTAAAACTCCTGTCTATGTTTACGACGAAGGGGAAACATATGTTAATCAAAAGCAAGTGGAAAAGTACAATATTGATTTGCCAAAAAATTTGGAAGATGAAGCAGAGTTTATAGATAGATAAAATTTAGTTTAATTCATGATGAAAAAAAGCGTGCTATGTATAAAGCAGCACGCTTTTTATAATTGTATTTTTTATCCAAGAAGTAAGTAGAATCTTCATTTAAAATCATGTAGCAATCCTTAGAGCTAAAATCTAACTTCTGAGTGTCGGTTACCAAAAAAGTACACTTTCAGCGAATAATCATGACTGAAATTGGGGCATTTTTAGCCATATAAGAAGCACTGGTGCCAAAATAGTCTTTCAGCCCATGCTTAGCGTGTGATCCAATAATGAGTAAGTCACATTGGGTTTGTGGCAAGATATGATGAATAATTCGTTCAGCAGGGGCACCTTCATCGCTAAAAAGTTTAACGGTTTGTACACCTTGGTCATAAGCATATTGCTGATACTTTCGTAGATTTTCTTCTGTTTTTTTACGTGCTAATCGCAAGTAATCATCATCCAAAGCCTGATACACGTTTATTTCATCCGATTCTAATATAGAAGCAATAACCAATTCAATATTTTCGTGAGCAGCTTTTTTTACGGCATATTGAAAAGCTTTTTGCGCATTGGCAGATTCATCGACTCCAACTAAGATGCTGTGAAATCCATTACCCATCATTATTCATTCCTTCTTTTTGTAGTTGTTCAAACTTTTTATTTCCCTTATATAACTCAATAATTGTCCATGCTAATAAGGCTAGAACAACAAGAATTAAAACATAAGCAATTCCATCTGCCCATAAAAGTTCTTGTCTAGTAGCTTGCGCTCCAAAAAAGCCTTCAATTTGGTCGGGTAAGCCGATTAAGTTCAAATAAGTTAACGCAATAACAGAAATCCAACCTAAAAACTTTACGATGGTACTATTGCGGAAACGTTTGCCCATTTCAGCTTGACTGTTTGTCATCATAAGCAGTGGGATGATTGAAAACGGTAGAGCAAAAGCTAGAAAAACTTGTGAGTTATTCATTAAATTGTTTAAGGCGGTATGCTCTTCTACGGTGCTTTTACCACTCGTGATAAGAACACAAATTAAGACGGGAACAACTGATAACAAGCGAGTCACTAAACGACGTAACCAAATGGGCATTCGCATATGAATAAAACCTTCCATGATTACTTGTCCTGTGAGCGTACCAGTAATGGTTGAATTTTGTCCAGATGCTAATAAGGCAACGGCAAATAATGTGGATAACAGTCCCGAACTGGCTACTTGAGATAATACGCCATTACTTAAGGTATTAGGGTCAGATAAAGCTTCGTAGAGCCCAAAAAAGGACGGATCTTGTACTGCGCCATCTTTAAATACAGCTACGCCCATAACCAATAACAAGGCATTGACAAGAAAAGCTAAAGAAAGTTGAATATTGGAATCCCAAGTAGAAAAACGAACAGCTTGTGCGACTTCTTCTTTGTTATCGTGATCGAGTTTGCGTGTCTGTGAAACCGCTGAATGCAAATACAGATTATGCGGCATGACCGTGGCACCAATAATTCCTAATGAACCTGTTAGTGGTGTTTGACCTCCAATATGCGGCGTTTGCGAAAAGGTATCCATTGTTGGGATAAAACCTGCAAACATGGCTCCTAAATCAGGCTTTGATAGAGCGACTTGGTAGACAAAGACAAATAAAATGACAAAAATTAAACAAACGACAATAGCTTCAATTTTACGAAAACCGATTTTGGTTAGCAGTAACAAGAGCAATACATCTAAGACAGTGATGAAAACAGCATATACAAGTGGAATATTGAATAACAAGTAAAGCGCAATCGCAGCTCCGATCACTTCAGCAATATCCGTTGCCATAATGGCTAATTCTGTCAGTACCCATAAAACGATACCTAAAGATTTACTTGTACGCGCACGAATGGCTTGAGCCAAATCCATGTGGCTAACGATTCCTAGTTTTGAAGACATATACTGTAAAAGCATCGCAATTAAACTGGAAATTAGAATAATGGACATTAATAAATATTGAAAATTTTGACCACCTGTAATAGAGGTAGACCAATTCCCAGGATCCATGTAGCCGACAGCGACTAAGGCACCCGGTCCAGAGTAGGCCAGTAAAGTTCGCCAAAATCCTTTTCCTTTGGGTACTTGGACGGTACTATTGATTTCTTGCAAGGATGCTCCATTGGTTTGCTCAATAATGGAGTGTTTTTTTGGTTCATCGCTCATAAAAATACCTGCTTTCCTTTAATTTCGTTTTTATCATACATCAAAATCCGAAATCTTAAAAGAATTTTTATGGCAAACCTAAAAAAATTATTTAACAAATTAAATATTCAAATAGTAATCTTCTTCTTTTAGAATGGGCGTCACCTTGGTAAAGAGATATTTAAAAAGAAAACTAAAAGCAATTGGAGCAACGGCAAAAGCGATAATAGATTTTAACAAAGTAACAAATGTCCAGCCATCTTCGGCCAAATTCATGTAATTAATCGGACCAATTAAGCCACTAAAACCAAAGCCTGCTGACATAGGTGAACCTTGAATATCCCATAAAGCAGCTAAAACACCGCAACATGCAGCAGTACAAATGATAGGTAACAAAATCAGTGGTTTTTTCAAGGCGTTAGCCATCGACATTTTCGGTGATCCGATAAAGTGAGCAAAACTTGTTCCTTTGGTATTCACATGCCAGCCCATGATTGCAAAACCAAATCCGGTTGCACAAATACCAATATTGGCCGCGCCTGAACCTATGCCGCTTAACGAGATCGCTAAAGCAATACCAACGGTTGTAATCGGAGAAACAATCAAAACAGAAAAAATAACAGCTAATAAAATACTCATAACAAGAGGTTGTAAATCAAGTAGTTGGGCGATCCCTTGTCCGATCCATTCCGTAATTTTTAAAATATAAGGCAAAATCAAGCGTCCAATAATGCCTGGAATAATCAAAGAAAGCGCGGGAATAACTAAAATGGTATAAGACTTTAACTTATTTCCTAAGAACAAAAGCATGCCACAAGCCATAGCGGCAGTTAGTCCTATGTTAATAATGTCGCCTGTACCTTCTAAAAGCATTCCATCTGGTGTAAAGTTAACGGCTCCAGAAGCAAAGATAGAAGCAAGTCCTACCGCAGCCGACTGTATCGGTGGAAATTTAAAGTTGATACCGATCAAAGTCCCAATAACAATTCCCATCATAGAATTAGAAAGATTTACTGCATTTAAGACGTTGATCAAAAACGGGAAAGTAGGTAAGAGTGCTTTACAAAGTTCAGATAATAAGGCGCTTGGAATTAAAACGATGACTGTACCAATGGCTAAGCCGTTTAAAATATTCATAATAAATTCTCTTGGAGTTACTTGTTGAGTCATAAGATTGTCCCTTTCTGAAATACAAATTTTTATAAGTAAAAGAATAGCACTTTTTCTGAATTTTTCCAATATTTAAACATTCCATATAAAAGTAGGATTTGCAATTTATAGAAACCACTTAAGTGGGCAAGTTAACAGAACTGCATCTGAAATACAAAGATGACTGAAAAAGACTTTTTCAGCTATCAACAAATACACAAATCAAAAAAGGAAAATCACTGAAATATGAAGAAGCGAATTAAAAATTAGATCGACTTCCTGCTCGTTGCTTTCTTAGTAAAAAAAATTTATACTTATTGCAACGATTCTTTCTTTATGATAAGGAGGTTCAATATGTCATTGACCATCAAAGATGTTGCTGAAAAGGCTGGCGTTTCCGTTACAACCGTATCGCGCGTGTTAAACAATCGTGGGTATATTAGTGATAAGACGCGGAAAAAAGTCATGACCACAATGGACGAATTAAATTATACGCCTAATGAAATGGCACGTTCTTTTTTAACCAATAAGACGCGCTTTATTGCACTAATTGTTCCAACAACTGAAAACCCTTTTTTCGGTGAATTAACGTTTCATCTTGAAAAAGAGCTGGCTAAAAAAGGGTATAATCTATTTATTTGTAACAGCTTAAATGATGTTGATAATGAAAAAAAATACTTACGCTTACTTCAAGAAAAACGGGTCGATGGGGTTATTGTAGGATCGCATAATATTAATATCAGTGAATATCAATACTTTGAGAATAAGATCGTAAGTATCGAAAGAGAATTAACAGCCCATATTCCTATCATTCAAAGTGATAACTATCTGGGGGGAAAGCTTGCTACACAAGAATTAATTGATAAGGGTTGCCAAAAAATTGTATGCATTCGAGGAGATCAACAGGTTACGACTCCAGCAAATGATCGTGCGGCTGCGTATAAAGATGTGATGAAAGAAAATAACCTTGTTTATAGTTTCAAGGAAGTTCCTTTTCAATTCACCGACCAAAAAAACGTGAACTGATTGATCAGCTTTTTACCGGAGAAACGGGATATGACGGTATTTTTGCTGGGGATGACATCATTGCTACGATGTGTATGAACAGCGCTAAAGAACATGGGGTTTCAGTTCCTGCAGAATTAAAAATCATCGGTTTTGATGGAACAAAGATTGTTCGGCAACTGAATCCAGAATTGACTACCATTGTTCAGCCAATCGAAAAACTGGCACAAAAATCAGTCGAAGTGCTATTGGCGTTATTAAATGAAGAAAAAGTTGAACAAGTAACCAAGTTACCAGTAAATCTCTTATCTTCAACTTCTAGCCAGTGATTATGTCCATTCACTCCTAACTAAAAAAGGTTGGGAGTGTTTTTTGATAAAATATGTTAAAGGGTTGATATATGGTAACGATTGACATATTATATTATTATATTTCGTAAAACGATTTCAAAATCGGAAATAATAAAAAATAATTAATTCTATTATGGCGTAGAGCAACTTTTAGGAAAGGTGAGGATGTTCAATGAAACAAACAAAAAAATGGTGGAAAGAAGCAGTTGCTTACCAAATTTATCCTCGTAGTTTTTATGATACAAATGGAGACGGAATTGGTGATATACGAGGTATTATAGAAAAATTAGACTATTTAAAAGATTTAGGGGTTGATGTAGTTTGGCTGAGCCCAGTTTATCAATCACCTAACGATGACAATGGTTATGATATTAGCGATTATAAAGCTATTATGAGTGAATTCGGGACAATGAAAGATCTTGATGAATTGATGGAAAAAATACACAAACGTGGTATGAAATTAATTATGGATCTTGTCATTAATCATACTTCGGATGAACATGAATGGTTTATTGAATCACGGTCTTCTAAAGATAATCTATATCGTGATTATTACATTTGGCATCCAGGTAAAAAAGATGGAAGCCGCCCTAATAATTGGGAATCTATTTTCAATGGTCCAGCTTGGGAGTGGGATGACAAAACAAAAGAATATTATATGCA
>NZ_JAKEIT010000008.1 GCF_021474685.1 Tetragenococcus halophilus
ATAAACCTTGTTAGATGTTTGCCCATCTAACAAGGTTTTATTAATTTTTACATATGGATAGGCATACCAAGCGCTAGTTCGGAAGCATCCATTGTAATTTCGCCTAAAGAAGGGTGTGGATGAATCGTCAATGCAATGTCTTCTGCATTCATTCCAGATTCAATAGCCAACGCTAGTTCTGAAACCATATCAGATGCGCCAACACCACCGATTTGAGCACCTATCAAAACGTTGTCTTCAACAGTGGTCACAAGACGAATGAAACCTTCTGTTTTATTCAAGGAAAGTGCCCGCCCGTTTCCAGCAAATGGGAATTTATGTGCTTTAGCATCTAAACCAGCTTCTTTGGCTTCTGCAATAGTCATACCGACAGTTACAATTTCAGGATCTGTAAAAGCTACAGCTGGCATTGCTTTATAATCTACTGCAACTTTCTTACCAGAAATAGCTTCTGCAGCAATTTTTGCTTCATAGCTTGCTTTATGCGCTAAAGCAGCACCAGCGACAACATCGCCGATAGCAAAAATGCTTTTCACATTTGTCCGACCTTGATTGTCAACTGGGATTAAGCCATGTTCGTCTATTTCAACACCAGCTTGTTCTAATCCCATTTCGTCAGTATTAGGACGACGACCAACAGTAACCATGACATAATCAGCTGTTACTGATTCCTCTTTGCCATCAGCTTCGTAATTAACGGTCACACTGTCACCATTGTCTACTGCTTCTTTAGCCATAGCGCTTGTCACAATGTGTACGCCTCTTTTATTAAAGTCATTTTCCACCAATTTAGCCAAATCTTTTTCATAAGTTGGCAAAATTTGGGGTGTTCCTTCAAGAATCGTTACTTCAGCGCCGAGATTAGCATAAGCACTACCTAATTCAGCACCAATCACACCGCCACCGATAATAACCAATTTTTCCGGCACTTGTTCTAAAGCTAAACCACCCGTTGAATCAATGACACGTCCACCAAATTTAAATCCAGGGATTTCAATAGGATGAGAACCTGTAGCAACAATCGCGTTGTTGAAAGTATAAGTTTGTGCTGAATCTGGATGAATAACACGCAAGCTATTTTCATCCACAAAGAAAGCTTCACCTTCAATAACTTCCACCTTATTTTTCTTCAATAAGCCTTTAACACCGGAAGTTAATTTGTTTACAACTTCCTTTTCTTTCCATTCTTGTGTTTTACTAAAGTCAAGAGAAACATTTTCAGTTGAAACACCGAATGCTTCAGAGTCTTTCGCATCTTGATAATGATGACCTGCAGCAATCAATGCTTTAGAAGGAATACAACCAACGTTTAAGCAAACACCACCGATATTTTCTCTTTCAATAATAGCAACTTTTTGTCCCATCTGGCTGGCCCGGATGGCAGCTACATAGCCACCTGGTCCTGAACCAACTACAACTGTATCTAACTCTATGGCAAAATCTCCAACGACCATTTATTTATCATCCTTCCATTAATAGTAACTCTGGATCGTTTAATAAGCGTTTAATATTATTCATTGCTGATTGCGCAGTTGCACCATCTACTAAGCGATGGTCAAAGCTCAATGAAAGTTTCATCATACGGCCTACTACGATTTCGCCTTCGTCACTAACGATCGGTTCTTGTTTGATTGTCCCTACACCTAAGATAGCTACTTCAGGGTAATTAATAACTGGGGTAAACCAAGTTCCACCGACAGATCCAATGTTACTTACCGTGATAGAACCACCCCGCATATCTTGAGCTGACAACTTACCTTCTTGAGCAAGACCAGCTTTTTCATTAATTTCGTCTGCGATAGCAAACATACCTTTACGATCAGCTTCTTTCACATTTGGCACATACAAACCATGATCGGTATCTGTAGCAATACCAATATTGTAATAATGTTTATAAACAATTTCTTGGGCTGCATCATCAATTGAAGCATTCAAAACAGGGAATTTCTTCACGGTTGCTGTCAATGCTTTAACCACATATGGTAAGAAGGTTAATTTTGTACCATTTTCTTGTGCAATTGATTTAAATCTCTTCCGTTGATCCCAAAGTTTACTTACTTCTACTTCATCATGCAAAGTAACATGTGGTGCTGTGTGCTTGCTATTAGTCATTGATTTTGCAATGGCTTTACGAGTTGCCGTCATCTTCTCACGTGTTTCTAGATCAGATAAGTTAGAAGTGAATGGTTTAGCGGGTGCTGCTTTTTCTTCTGGTTGAGCAGCAGCTTGTGCTTCTGGTTCTTGACTTGGTGCAGCTTCTTGACCAGCACCAGACATAAAGCTTTCTACGTCTTCTTTTGTTACACGTCCGCCTTTACCGCTTGCGGTAACTTGTGTGATATCAACATCATTTTCCCGGGCGAACTGACGAACAGACGGCATTGCTAATACCCGTTTATTAGGATCAGAAGCTTCAACTACGCCTGTAGAGCCTGTAGTATCTGTACTTGGTTCTTCTGTTTTTCCACTAGCAGCTGGAGCGCTTGCTTTAGAAGTATTATGTCCAGGTGCATCAATTTCTACTAATGTATCACCTACATTAGCTACAGTGCCTTCGTCTACTAAGATATTTTTAACCGTACCTGTAACTGGAGAAGGAATTTCTTCTACAGACTTATCGTTTTGAATTTCAAGCAATGTATCATCTTCATTGATGGTATCGCCTGCTTTAACCATCCATTTCGCGATTTCGCCTTCTGCCATTCCTTCACCGATATCTGGTAATTTAAATTCATAAAATCCTTCTTCACCATATTCAGCATCTGCAGCTGGAGCTGCTGGACTTTGTTCTTCTTTTGGCGCAGAAGTTTCATCTGCACTATCATCTTCATAACCTTCTGCGTCGATTTCTACTAATGTATCACCAACGGCTGCAGTTGTTCCTTCATCAACTAAAATATTTTTAATTGTTCCTGTAACTGGAGAAGGGATTTCTTCTACAGACTTATCATTTTGTACTTCAAGCAATGTATCGTCTTCATTGATCGTATCGCCAGGTTTAACCATCCATTTGACAATTTCACCTTCGGCAATCCCTTCACCGATATCTGGTAATTTAAATTGAAATGCCATTTTGATATCTCCTTTATTTAGCGTTCATTTTACAAACAGACATTTTGAAGAGATAAGAGAAAGATAGCTCCCTTACTCTTATCTCTAAAAAACATCTTCAATTTTTTATTTAGAAGTTTACAGTTTCTTTAACCTTTTCTTCAATATCCCCTGCATTTGGTAACCAAATACCTTCAGCTTGTCCGAATGGATAGATCGTATCTGGTGCTGAAACGCGTCCGATTGGTGCTTCTAATGAAAGGATCGCTTTTTCAGCAATTTCAGAAGAAATATTTGCAGCTACACCTGCTTGTTTTTGTGCTTCTTGCACAACCACAACACGATTCGTTTTTTCAACAGACGCAATGATTGTTTCATAATCAATTGGAGAAACTGTACGTAGATCAATAACTTCTGCGCTGATATTTTCTTTTTCCAGATTTTCTGCTGCCTTCAAAGCTTCACGTACCATAGCAGCATAAGTTACGATAGTTACATCGTTTCCTTCTTTGGCAATTCCAGCTTTATCTAATGGCACTTCATATTCGCCATCTGGAACTTCTTCGCGGAATGAACGATAAAGTTTCATATGTTCTAAGAAAACCACTGGGTCATTACTTCTAATAGAAGAAATAAGTAAACCTTTTGCATCGTAAGGGTTAGAAGGGATAACCAAGCGTATACCAGGTGCTTGAGCGATCAATCCTTCTAAGTTATCAGAGTGTAACTCTGGAGTATGCACGCCGCCGCCAAATGGTGCGCGCAGTGTAATTGGTAAGTTACGAGTAGCTCCCATGCGATAACGTGTACGTGCGATTTGTCCAACAATTTCGTCCATTGCTTCAAATACAAAGCCGAAAAATTGAATTTCAGGCACAGCTCGAAAGTCTTCTAAAGCTAACCCAAAAGATAAACCCATAATAGCTGACTCAGCTAATGGTGTATCAAAAACCCGATCTTCGCCGAATTTATCTTGTAAGTCAGCAGTAGCACGGAATACGCCACCGTTTTTACCAACGTCTTCACCAAAAACCAAGACATCTTCATCTTTTTCCAATTCAACAGCTAAGGCATCCGTGATTGCTTGAATCATTGTTTTTTGTGCCATGATTATTTCGACTCCTTCGCTTCGTATTGTTTAATTTGTTCTTGAATATTTTGCGGTTGTTCTTCAAACATATTCTTTAAGAAATCAGTTACTTTTTGTTTTGGAACTTTGTCCGCTTCAGCAATCGCATCTTTGATTTCTTGTTTTGCATTTTCCATAACTTCTTCTTCTTTTTCTTCTGACCAAAGGCCTTTATTTTCTAAGTAGTTACGAAAACGGATCAATGGATCTTTCTTTTCCCATTCTTCGTCCAAGTCTTTTGAACGGTAACGGGTTGGGTCATCTCCTGATAAAGTATGCGCACCATAACGATAAGTTACAGCTTCGATCAACACAGGTCCGTTACCATTAGCTGCCCATTCACGAGCTAATTTTGAAACAGTATAAACAGCAAATGGATCCATACCGTCTACTTGGATACCAGGGATTCCTGCTGCAACCGCTTTTTGAGCAAGTGTGCTAGCAGCTGTTTGATGTTCGCGCGGTACAGAAATCGCAAAGCCGTTATTTTGTACGAAAAATACACCGTTTGCTTTGTAAGATCCAGCAAAGTTCAATGCTTCGTAGAAGTCCCCTTGAGAAGAACCGCCATCACCTGTATAAGTAAATACTACATTCTTTTTACCACGTTTTTTCAAGCCTAGGGCTACACCAGCGGATTGTACATATTGTGCCCCAATAATGATTTGCGGTGGTAAAGCATGTAAGTCATCACTATATTCATTTCCCACAACGTGTCCACGTGACCATAAGAATGCTTGGTATAGTGGAAGACCATGTTGTATTAATTGCGGTACATCACGATATCCGGGAAGTAAAACATCCTCTTTTTCAAAAGCAAAATGACTTGCCAATTGACTTGCTTCTTGTCCGGCAGTCGGAGCGAAAAATCCTAAACGTCCTTGACGATTCAAAGCAGTTGAACGTTGATCTAACACACGTGACCACACCATCCGGCTCATCAATTCAACTAAATCTTCATCACTTAAATCAGGTACTAATGATTCATCTACTATGTTTCCATCTTTATCCATAGCTTGGTAAGTTGGAAATAGCTTATCAACTTTATCTAGCAATGCTTGAAAGTCAATCGTCTTCTTCTTTGCCATCTTGTCACACTGTCCTCTCTTTTTAACAATTGTTTCTATGTTATGGCACATTATAACAGCAAAAAATTCTGTATCACTGTTTTAACCGCCTACAATTATAAAATTATCATTTTTATGACAAAAATACAAGTAAATTATTTATGAAAATTGTATTATTCCTGTTTTATAGCTGTAAAAAAATAAAGTTTTTTAAAAAAGTAAACGATTTAGGAAACGTTTGCTTTTACAAAATGAGTTCGTGTCTTTTATCACAAAATTAGTACAGTTTTAAAAATGAAAGAAACAGATGAATCATCCTTATAAGTTTACTTCTCTTATATTACGTTATCTAAATCACAAGCGAGAGCTTTCCTAACAAAAGAAACTGTACAAACGCATCATTGTGTTTGTACAGTTTCTTTTCTCATTAGATATAATAGCTAACTTAAGTTTTTAAGTTTTTATATCTTGCTATCATTAAAATAATTATAAATACTATCTAAAATATATTTACTTGCAAAGCCATCACCGTATGGATTTTTTGCCTGTGCCATCGCTGTGTGGATTCGCTGATCATTCAATAAAATCTTAGTTGATTGATATACTTCTTCTTCCTGAGTCCCTATCAGTTTTAAGGTCCCCGCCTCAATTCCTTCCGGACGTTCAGTAGTATCGCGTAAAACAAGTACCGGCACACCTAAGGAAGGGGCTTCTTCTTGTACTCCCCCAGAGTCGCTTAAAACTAAATAACTGTTAGCAATAAAATTGTGAAAATCAATTACCCCGAGAGGTTCGATCAACTGAACGTTCTTTAAATCAGCTAACTTTTCATTAGCAAGTTTACGTACTTGCGGATTTTTATGCATAGGAAAAACAATGGATACATCCGGAAATTCTTGAGCAATACGCCGTAGAGCAGAAAATACCTGAATCATAGGTGAGCCCAAATTTTCACGACGATGCATAGTAAGCACCAATTGACGCTGGTCTGCTGATGCTAAAGAAGGTGCACTGTAATCTTTTCTTACAGTAAATTTCATCGCATCAATCGCGGTATTTCCAGTAACAACAATAGCTTTTTCAGGATGATTTTCTGCTAGTAAATTTTGTTTACTTTGTTCAGTTGGAGCGAAAAATAAATCAGCCAATACATCGGTCATCTGCCGGTTCGCTTCTTCTGGAAACGGTGAGTACTTATTCCAAGTTCGCAAACCTGCTTCTACATGACCGATGCTCACTTGTTGATAAAAAGCTGCAGTCGCTGCCGCAAAAGTAGTCGTCGTATCCCCATGAACAAGTACCATATCAGGCTGTTCTTTTTGTAAAATCGGCTGTAAATCTAGCAAAACTTTCGTTGTGATATCTGTCAAGGTTTGACCTTGAGACATAATATCTAAATCATAATCAGCCTTGATATCAAAAATTTGTAATACCTGGTCTAACATATCTCGATGTTGTGCGGTAATTACTGTTTTCGCTAAAAAACGCTCATCTTTTTTCAATGCGTTGACAACCGGCGCCATTTTGATTGCTTCAGGCCGTGTGCCAAATATCGTCATTACTTTAATCGGCATCTCTTTCACCTCAGCATTATTCTACCAAACAAAATAAAAACAAGCCATGTTAAATTGTATCACCATTAAATATTGAATTTTTTACAATAGCATAATCTACAGTGCGGATAGAATCTAAGTCTTTGCCCCCTGCATAAGAAATCGCTGATTGTAAATCTTGTTGCATTTCGTTTAAAGTATCTTGAAATGAACCCTTGTGTACGACCCAAATCTTTTTACCTTCAACATTTTTCTTCTCACCTTTTTGAAACTCAGAAGCAGAACCGAAATATTCTTTGTAAACTGTACCATTTTCAACTTTTGTTTCACCAGGCGATTCCTCGTGTCCTGCAAATAAAGAACCGATCATAACCATAGTGGAACCAAAGCGAACAGATTTGGCGATGTCACCATGAGTACGAATACCTCCGTCAGCAATAATCGGTTTTCTAGCTGCTTTTGAGCACCAATGTAGCGCAGCTAATTGCCAGCCGCCTGTACCAAAACCTGTTTTTAATTTAGTAATACATACTTTTCCTGGACCGATACCAATTTTAGTTGCGTCAGCCCCTGCATTTTCTAATTCACGAACAGCTTCCGGTGTTCCTACATTTCCAGCAATAACAAAGGTTTGTGGTAGATTTTTCTTGATATATTGAATCATAGCGATCACTGAATTTGAATGCCCATGGGCAATATCAATAGTTATATAATCCGGAATAAGATTTTCTTTTGTTAGCTCGTCGATAAAAGTATACTCACCCTCTTTAACGCCGACACTAATAGAAGTAATGAGACCTTTTTTCTTCATTCTTTTTATAAATGGAATTCTTGCTTGCTCATCAAAACGATGCATAATATAAAAATAGCCATTTTCCGCCAAATGTTGCGAAATAGATTCATCTACAATCGTTTGCATATTTGCTGGAACAACTGGCATTTTAAATGTATGTTTTCCTAAAGTAACACTGGTGTCACATTCTGAGCGGCTGTCGACGATACATTTATTAGGTATTAATTGAATATCCTCATAATCAAACACTTGCATATCAAACATCGATAACATCCTCTCGCTTTATTCGTTATTTTTATCGAACCTCTAATAACTTAGCCTAAATTAAACTTTTTTGCAATTAAACTTTTACTTTTCTATAAACAAAACAACCGATCGTTCGTTAATTACGAACAATCGGCTGCTTTGTTTATGGTAAACCATTGCCAGCTGCGAGATAAAGTTGGTACCAGTCTTTTCGAGACAATTGAATTTCAGATGCTTGTGCGATCTCTTCAATTCTTTTGCTGTTCATTGTTCCTGCAATCAATTGCATATTCGCTGGATGACGTAAAACCCAGGCAGAGGCAAGTCCATTAGGTGTAGTATGATATTTTTCAGCTAATTCAGCTAATTTTTGGTTCAATTCAGGGAAGCGTTCATTATTGATAAAAACTTCTTTCACCGAACTAGCTTGATAAGGAGACCATGCTTGAATAGTCATATTTTCTAAGCGAGAAAATTCTAAAATTTCCCCGTCACGTTCACTGGCCTGCGTCTCTTTTCGGTTAACGTATAAGCCTTCATCAATCATGCCAGTATGCATTAAACCAAATTGTAATTGATTAGCTTCAAGAGGTTGCTTGACTGTCTTTTGCAACAACTTGACTTGCATAGGATTATGATTACTTACACCAAAATGCCGGACTTTGCCTTGTGTTGCTAACTCATCAAAGGCAGCCGCAACTTCTTCAGGCTCCATTAATGTATCAGGACGATGCAAAAGTAGAGAGTCTAGGTAATCAGTTTGCAGACGTTTTAGACTTCCATTGACTGCTTGTACAATATGCTCTTTAGAAAAATCATACATTTCTCCAGGCACAATACCGCATTTTGATTGAATAAATAAATCTTCTCGCTTGATAGATGTCTTAGCTAAACTATTAGCAAACACTTGCTCGCATTCGCCGTTACCATAAATATCTGCATGGTCAAAAAATGTTATTCCGTTCTCTACTGCTGTTTGCAGCACTTTTTCTGCTTCTGTTGCAGAATTCATCCGCATACAGCCTAATATTACACTAGGGACTTCAATACCAGTTGAACCAAATTTCAGCTGTTTCACTATTATTTCCTCCTTTAATTATCTAAACCTACACGTTTAAAAATCTCATCAACATTTTTTAAATGATAACGATAATCAAAAGCATCATCTAAGTCTTCTTTGGATAACACATTCGTAATGTCAACGTCTTTTTCTAACAAAGAACGAAAATCTGTTTGCTCGTCCCATGCTTGTGCTGTTTTTGGTTGAATTAAGTCATAAGCTTCTTCGCGAGTCATGCCATGATCAATTAATTTTAACAATACATGTTGACTGTAAATCAGCCCATAAGTTGCATCCATATTTTTTTTCATATTTTCTGGTAATACAGTAAGGTTTTCCAAAATGTTTGTAAATCGTGTCAGCATATAGTCAAGTAAGATCGTTGTATCCGGTAAGATAACTCTTTCTGCTGAGGAATGAGAGATATCGCGTTCATGCCATAAAGTAACATCTTCATAAGCGGTGATAACATGACCACGAATAACGCGAGCTAAACCGGCCATGTTTTCAGAACCGATCGGGTTTCTTTTATGCGGCATAGCTGAAGAACCCTTTTGTCCTTTGGAGAAAAATTCTTCAACCTCACGTGTTTCCGATTTTTGCAGCCCCCGAATTTCTGTGCCAAATTTTTCAATACTGGTTGCAACTAGTGCCATACTTGCAATATATTCAGCATGCAGATCTCGTGGCAAAACTTGAGTAGAAATATCTTGTGCACGTAAGCCTAACTTCTCACACACATATTGTTCAACAAATGGTGGTGTATTCGCAAATGTTCCTACAGCACCACTTATTTTACCAGCTTCTACCCCACTAGCAGCATGCTCAAAACGTTCAATATGACGTTTCACTTCTGCATACCATAAAGCTAGTTTCAAGCCAAAAGTCGTAGGTTCGGCATGAACACCATGAGTCCGCCCCATCATAACCGTGTACTTATATTCTTTAGCCTTTGCAGCAATGACCTCAGCGAATTTTTTTAAATCTTGACGTAAGATTTCATTGGCTTGTTTCATTAAATAACCATAAGATGTATCAACAACGTCAGTAGAGGTTAACCCATAATGAATCCATTTGCTCTCTTCCCCTAAGGACTCAGAAACCGCTCTGGTAAAACTTACCACGTCATGTTTAGTTTGTGCTTCAATTTCTTGGATTCGCGATATATCAAAAGAAGCCTTGTCCTTGATCTTTTTCATATCTTCTTGCGGAATTTCTCCTAACTCCGTCCAAGCCTCGTCTGCTAGAATTTCAACAGCAAGCCATGCATTATAACGATTCTCATCTGACCAAATCTTTCCCATCTCTTTACGAGTATAACGATCTAACATATTTTTCTCCCTTACTTACAAATTTGTCGCAGCAATTTCATTTAAAATCGCCTCAGGTGTTGCGGTTGGGATAGTAATATGTCCCATTTTTCGGTTATTTACCGTTCTTTTTTTGCCATAATAATAAAAATTCCAATTCTTTTTTTCTAAAATTAACTTTAGACTGGTATTTAAAGCTTCACCTAAAATATTCACTGTCACAGCTTTACTAAATAACTGAATATCGCCTAAAGGCCAACCGCAAATACCACGAATATGTGCGTCAAATTGGCTTATGTTACAAACATCAACGGAATAATTTCCAATACTATGCGGGCGCGGTGTTAACTTGGTAGTATAGATACTTCCAGAGGCGGTTAAAACCATTTCAATCGCTAAAATGCCACGCAGATTTAAAGACTCTCCAATTTGTACGCCGATACGTTTGATTTCTTCAGCAACTTCTTTTTCCACATCCGCAGAAGCAATCGTTTCAAATAAAATGCTATCACGATAAATGGTTTCGACTACTGGAAAGGACGAATATTCTAAACCATTGCCTGCAATCAGCACGGACAATTCTTTTTTAGCAGGAATCAAAGCTTCCAAAATACATGTTCCTTCTCTAAGCAAATTCATAGAAGGAGCTAAATCAGACATATCGTTTAAGATATACTGTTGATCTGTATCACGTGTCGTTTTTAATACGCAAGGAAAGCCAATACTATCAATAGCTTCTTGGATATCAGTGGGGCTAATAATTGTTTCATAGGGCGGGATAACAATATTATTTGTTTCTAAGAATGATTTTTCCATCAAACGATCTTGCGTGATCGCCAGTAAATCAGTGCCTTGTGGGACATTGACAGAATCAATGATCGCATTTAGGCCATCCACACTGATTTTACTTGTTTCATAAGTGACAAGATCGCTTCGTTTAGCCAGTTCTTCCAAGGCAAGGACATCATCGCAATCAGCAACAATATGCCAATTTGCTAGCTGAGCAGCTGGACAATCACCTACAGGATCCAATACGCCCACATGAAAACCCATATTTTTCGCACTAATAGCCATCATTTTTCCCAGTTGTCCTCCGCCGACAATACCAATTGTTCCACCTGGCATCAAAGGTCTGACCAAGTTGATCCCTACTTTCCATTATTGTTTCATATCTACTTTTAAATGATACCTTGAAAATCACCGAGTCGCAAGTAGTCACTAAATAGTTAAATGAAAAATTTTATTAAAAATAAAAATGTTTAGACATTTTAAATTGAAATCGTTTAACTTTTCATTTAAAAAGAAATAACCAACTAAACAGGCTTTTTGTTTAGTTGGTTAGATAACTTCGCAACTTCTATGCATCTGCTTCTTTGAATGAAACTTTCCCGTCATCTAGTGAATCAATACGAGCTAGGGAAACAACAGGTACACCCATATCTTCTAGTAATTGCCTACCCATTTGGAAGCTTTTTTCAATCACGATACCTATGCCTTCTACTTCTGCCCCTGCTTGTTGGCACAACTCGATCAATCCTTTAGCCGCTTGACCATTAGCTAAAAAATCATCTACGATCAAGACATGATCTTGTTCGTTTAAAAATTTTCGTGAAATAGAAATCGTACTAGCTAGCTGTTTAGTAAAAGAATAAACTGAACTAGTGAGCAATTCTTCATCCATTGTTAAGCTTTTAGCTTTCCGAGCAAAAATCATTGGCACGTTTAAACTTTGTGCCGCATATATTGCAGGAGCAATACCTGATGCTTCAATGGTTACCACCTTAGTAATTTTCTTATCAGCAAAAACTTCTGCTAATCTAGCACCAATTTTTTCCATTAATTCAGGATCTACTTGATGGGTGATAAATCGATCGACTTTTAATACACCCTCAGACAAAACATTACCATCATTTTGTATACGGCGAACCAATTCTTCCATTTCTACTCTCCTTTTTCAATTAAAAAAAGCACCTTTTTTGAACAAAGTCAAAAAAGTGTGCAGTTAGACACATTTTTGACTTATAGTCCGATATTTACGGTATCGGGTAGAGACAGCCGTCCAATTACGGCTATATATAAGTATATAGTACTTATAAATATTATGCCTTGATACAAGATAAATTACAAGCTATTGCAAAAATATTTTCTGAAAAAACTAAAAAAGTAACAAAACTACTATTTCTAGTATAAAATAAACGACAAGTATTTGTGTTTTAATCAAATACTTATCGTTTATTTTGTAATATTTAACTCATAAGACGTTTTTTTATGATTTACCTACGTCAGAGGCTTCTTTACTTTTTGTAAAACTTTTAATTGGCCATTGATCGTTTATAAATTGGCTGTTTGGTGAAAGTGCCGATTTTTGTTTCAAACCTGTACGCCAGAATAACCAAAGAATTCCTAGCGTCAAAACAACACCTAAAGTATAAGATAATGGCGTGAGTCCCATCTGTAAGCCAATCGGTTCGCTAAGGATATAGACGATACAAGCATACAGCATTAAAGCCCCAGGAATAAAGGTAACGAAATAATTTCTTTCTTTCAAAAAGAGATAACGAGTAGAAACCAATAATGAGATCACCGCAGTTACCTGGTTAGCCCAGTTAAAATAGCGCCAAAGGATATTAAAATCAATTTGTGTAAGCACAAATGAAATGGCGAATAAAGGAACAGCAACCATTAAAATCTTTTTGATCTTATCTTGTTTCATGCCAATATAATCCGCCAAAATTGTTCGGCAACTTCTAAATGCTGATAAACCAGAAGAGATCGGAAGAACAATGACACCAATAATTGCAATTGTTCCTACAACATTCCCAAGCAAGTTAATAGAAACTTCATTTACAACAGCAGAAGGTGTACCTGCATTGATCATACCGTTTAATGTTTGCCCATCAAACAACGTCATCGAAGCTGCTGCCCAAATCATCGCGATGACACCTTCGCCTATCATCATACCGTAGAAAGTAAAGCGTCCTTCTTTTTCCCCTTCAGTCGTACGTGAAACCATAGGTGCTTGTGTAGCATGGAAGCCAGACAGCGCACCACAAGAAATCGTGAAGAAAAGCGCTGGAAAAATAGCTGTTCCTTCAGGATGAAAATTATTCATTGTTTGTACGTTTATATTAGGAATACTATAACCACTAAATAATAAACTTACACCTATAGCAGCAGTACTGATAATTAAAATTGCGCCAAAAATAGGGAAAACTTTTCCTAACGCCTTATCAATTGGCAATACCGTTGATATCAAATAGTAAATAAATATTAATACTGTAATAATACCCACAGTCATCCAACTTGGCGTGATATCTGCAATTAAATTGGCGGGTGAAGATACAAACACCGTAGCAACAAGTAGTAAAAGTAACATTGAAAAGATATTGACTACATGTTTTACAGGCTTGCCTAAATATTTACTAGCCAACTCTGGTAAATGCGCACCGTTATTTCGTAATGAAATCATACCGATCATATAGTCGTGGACGCCGCCAGCAAATATACAACCTAAAACAATCCATAAATAAGCAACCGGACCATAAAGCGCACCCATAATCGGACCAAAGATAGGACCTGTACCTGCAATATTTAATAATTCAATGATGGCGTTTTTAGATTTTGACATAGGAACAAAATCATAACCATCGCGTAATGCTTTAGCTGGTGTCACGCGGTCAGGTTTGATTTGAAAGTTTTTTTCTATATAAGAACCATAGAAAATGTACCCAAGAATTAATAACCCTATTCCACCTAATAATGTTATCAATCATTTTCCCTCCTCATTTATTTAATAAAATAAGTATAAAACATGAAAGAGAAAATAAATCGTTTTCACAACGGAATGACAAAAAAGCAGGTCAACTTACACACCTGCTTTACTCAGATACATATATAAATATTTTTGCGAATTTTTTCACAACCCTAATCTTTCTCTGAAACTTTTGATATAGGACCGACTCACAGGAATTTTCAATTGGTTTGTGATCGTTAACTGATAGGTATGGTTGAACCAAGGTTGAATCTCGTGAATAGCATCAATTTTAACGATAAAGGAACGATGGACTCGCATAAAACTTTCATCATCTAACTTCTGCTGCCAATAAGTTAAAGATGATTGTGTATGATAAGTTTTATCCTTAGTATAAATCTTTGTTATGCCTTTTGAGGCTTCCAGAGCCAAAATATCAGCCATATTTACCATAATAATCCGATCTTCATCCTGAATAGGTAGATTCTGTTTGGCTTGACTTTGTTCTTTTGTGACAAAAGATAAATGCTGCGATTGACCACTTTGGCGGACACGATCGACTGCTTCTTGTACTCTTTCTAGTTCAAAGGGCTTTAAGATATAATCTCGTGCGTTTTTTTCAAAAGCTTCAATAGCATATTCATCGTAAGCCGTAGCAAAAACAACGAATGGTGGATGAGGCATTTGTTTTATTTTATCTGCTAATTCTAAACCCGATTCATTCGTTAATTGAATATCGAGAAATGCCAAATCAATGGTCGTAGTCAGCAAAATTTCTAAGGCTTCTTGTACTGTGCTTACTTCCATAATAGAAGCAACGCCTTCACACTGCTTTAATAAATATTTTAACTCATTACGAGCTAAAGCTTCATCATCTACTAATAAAATGTACATTCAATCACTCTCTTTTTTCATAGGTATTAGACAAGATACAAGTGTCCCTTCTTGACTGGAGTCAAATGTAAGACAAGCTTTTTCTCCAAATAAGCTTACGAGTCGCCGATTTAAATTTTCTAAAGCAGAGCCTGTCCCTTTTTGAGAAGAAATCACCTCTTTACCTAGTTGTTGAACAATACCATCTGATAAACCCGCGCCATTATCTTGTACTTGAATATTTGCATAATCATCCTTTTTAGATACATTAATCCAAACATGATTATCCGTTTTTCTTGAACGAAACGCATGTTTAAAAGCGTTTTCTACTAAGATTTGCACGATAAATGGTGGCACAGCAATTTTCTCCAAACCTTCCTCGATTTCAAGATGGACTGTATAACGATCTGGAAAACGTGCTTGTTCTAAAAGTTGATAAGATTTTACCTGCTCGAGCTCTTTTTCCAAAGGAATAAGATTCTTACGTGCTCCTTGCAAATTTGAGCGGAAAAACTGACTCAGCTGTATCAATAGTTTTCTTGCTTTTTCACTATCCACGCGAATCAGTGCTGATATGGTATTGATTGCATTAAAAAAGAAATGCGGGTTTACTTGTGCCTGCAAAGATTTTATTTCCGCATCTTGTAAAAGTCTTGCTTGCACCTCTGCTTCTCCTAATTCGATTTGACTAGAAAAAATATTGCCCAAACCTTCAGCTAATTGACGCTCAACAAATGTTAGTTCTTCAGCGTCTGTGAAATACAGCTTCAACGTCCCCACAATTCCTTTTGCAGTTTTCAAAGGGATTACAATTGCCGCTTCAAGTAAACAACCAGGGACATCACAACCAATTTCTTCATGAGAATGTGCTTCGTTAATTTCTCCTGTGTGCAAAACATCATGAGACAAGTCTGTAATTATTTCATGAGAAGGAAGATGATGATCACTTCCTACACCTACATGAGCAAGAATTTGTTCTTTATCGGTAATACTGACCGCAGAAACTTTCATAAATTTCTTTATAATTTCTGCCGCTTTTTTACAAGATCGTTCATCTAAACCAGAACGAAAATAAGGAAGCGTAGCATTAGCTAGCTCCAACACATCGTGAGTTTGAATTGCTTTTGCTTGTAACTCTTGTCTTTGTGCCGTATGAATAATAGACAGAAAAACCGCCACGCCAAAACTGTTGATTAATGTCATAGGTAAAATAATAGAACGAACTAATTGCCAAGCACCGGTAAATGAACTACTAAATAAAAGAATACAAGCCATCTGAATCATTTCTACGCCGGCTCCCATTAGTGCACCTTTTGCGGGTAGCGGAAAACTTTCTTTTTTGATAAATTTTTGTCCGTATAAACCAGCTGCTAGACCAATAAACAAAGAAGAAAAAACATAGACTTGCGGATCAATCCCTCCCTGATAGAAACGTACAATGCCTGAAATAGCGCCTACTGCAATACCTACGATTGGACCGCCAGTTATCCCGGAGATCCCAATTGTTAGTGTTCTGGTATTAACTGAGGAAGCTTGCTCGGATAATTTTGCTAATAAAATGTTTGAAGAAACTTCTCCGTTCTGTATTTCAATACCACTAAAATTAGAAATAATCGCGAACAAACCAAAAATCAGAATAAGTAGCGCTTGCGTTGACCCCTTCTTGCGATTGGTTAATCTTTGTTTGAAAGAAGGCATATTTAATAATAAATAAGCGATCAGTATAATAAGACCCACACGTTCAAAAAGCAAAATAAATAAGGAAAACATTTTTACCTCCTGTTCACTTTCTTTATTATATTAATTATAGTGCTTCAGACGACTTGCGTCTATGCCCCTAATCTTTTTCTTACTAACTACTTAAGGGCGCTTTTAATGAGCTTAATTAGCATTTATTTAAAACACAAGTCGCAATCGTAATCAGATCTTATACAAAACTTAACGATACACAAATAGATACCCTTTTGACCAAGCAAAAAGGGTATCTATTTTCATCATACTTTAAATCAATATAACTTTTTATATTTTTCTAATTCTTGTTGTCGATATAGATCCATCTTTTTACTGAACAATTCCCCATTAGAAGGCGGCGTATAAGTAATTGCATTAGCTCCGGCTTGAATAGTCGCCCGAATACTTTCATCTGTTGGACCGCCAGTAGCCATAATCGGCAATTCTGGATAGAGTTTACGAAAATAAGCGACAACTTCTGGCGTGTTCCTTCCAGCGCTGATGTTAATAATTTTTACACCACTTTCCAGCTTTTCTTCTATCAAAGAATAAGCGCTAGTCACAGTACAAACAACTGGAATATCGACAATTTTACAAACCTCCTCTACCGTATCAACTGGCGTGGGGCCATTCAGCACCACACCTATAGACCCCTGTGATTCTGCAAAAAGACTCATATAGTTGGCTCTGATACCTTGTGTTAAACCACCACCAACACCGGAGAAAACAGGGATATCAGCTGCCTCAATAATACTTTTTGTAATCGCTGGGTGGGGGGTAAAAGGATAAACTGCAATTACAGCATTAGCGTTCGTATTGCGAATAATCGCAATATCTGTTGTATAAATAATCGATCGAATTTTCTTACCAAAAACAATAATCCCGCTTGCCTCTTGAATCGCTTCAGGTACTTTCACAATATCTTTTCTCAATTCAGTAGTGATATTGGGGATAAATTGATCGCTCATTTTAAACCAACTCCTCTAGTCATATTGGTCTAACTGATAGGTTTCAATCACTTCGATGACTTTATCAGCATAACCAGGATCTGTCGCATAGCCATCTTCTTGTAATGCTTCAGCAGCTTCTTGATAATTTTGCGCTGTTAATACAGCTTCATATTTTTGCGGATTCCAGTCAACACCGTTTACAAATAACATCGTATGATCATCCATAGAATCTTCCCAAGAATGATATACACGAAAGTCTCCTTCGATAGTGATCCATTGCTCATTTACATACTCTTTTGTTTCAAGATTCACCTTGTTTTGGTTTCCATAGGCTTTGATGCCAAATAAATTATTATACTCATGAGCTAATTGACTACTTCCCCAGTTAGATTCCAATGCTGCTTGGCTGATAATAATACTAGGGAGAATACCATATCCTTCTTGTAATTCTTCTGCATGTGGGCGTAGACGGTCAATAAACTCCTGTTTTGTCATATCCTCATTTTCCTGATGAACAAGTGGGCTATTATTGTTCACAGGGTCTGATAAACTCATCAAGGAAAAAACAAACCCTACTAAAATCAAGAGAAAACCCACAATTATCGCGGGCATTTTAAGTTGATTTTTCTTCTTTCTTGCCATACACAACCTACTTTTCATTTAATTGATCAAGATATTCTTCTAACGTCAGCTCGTGTTCTTCTATATATTTGGCGTTCTTTTTACCGACATAACGAAAATGCCAGGGTTCATAACTAATCTTAGTGATTTCTTCTTTGCCTTTAGGGTAACGTAAAATAAATCCATAGTCACTTGCATGATCAGCTAACCATTTAGCGCTATCTTCTTTACCAAAGTCAGCAGACAAAACCTCATCCGAATAAGATTGTTGCCAATTTTCATCTACAATGTCCAAAGCAAGACCCGTGTGATGCTCACTATGTTTAGGTTCAGTAGAAGTTTCTTTTGTTTTATCTTCTGCTTCTTTTTCATCCATTCCTTGGCTTTCAAACTGAGCAACACGTCTATCAAAAACTTGTTTTTGATAATCTATCGAACGATAAGCTGAAATAATAACCAAAGGATAACCTGCTTTTTGTGCGGCTTCGCTAAACTCTTGATAAGGTTCTATCACTCGTTTATCTAATTGCATGTTTGTATTTGGAATATCTGCAATTTTATCAGCGGAGATGTCTTTTTCTAAAGCATCATCTGGACCCACTAAAGTAAGTGACCAATCGTCAACTGAGGAATCAGGCAAGTCATCATTTTCACTATTTTGTGTTTGACCTTCATCAGTTTTACTAGTTGAATCTTTTGCAACAGTTTCTTGTTCGCCAGGTTCTTCAAATGGTTTTGTTACAAAGCGATTAATACCATAGATTAAAAAAACAACAACGATACTCAATATAATGATTTTTAAATAACGCTTCAAAAAAGTTAGACACCTCCTTACTATTAAGAATTATAAGTTTCTTCTAATTTATCATTTACCCAATCTAATAACGCAACTTGTTCATTATCGATCTGTTGTTGAATATAAGCGGGTAAACGGAAATTGATAATATCATCAAAACCCCACTCACCATAATGAATAGTCACCCGCATGTCAAGATACTGTCCATAATTATTTTCTTCTTTTGTATCGAGAATTTCCACCGTCGCAAGACCGATATTGAGCCATTGTCTTGCAATCTTAGTTTTCATGCGACGAAATTCAGAAACAGCAATCATTCTTTTTTCCGGATAAATAATGGTTTGGCGCAAGACTTTTTGCAGTAACATCCACTCATAGTCACTAAAAAGATTTTTGATTTTTTGCATTTCTTCAGGAGATAAATTACCTCGACTTTTTTTCCAATTTTGCCATCTATAGGGTGAAACACCTAAGCGGTCTTCATAAAACGCTTCTTCAGAGCCATAATTTTCAATAATTGTACTAATGATCAAATCAATATATATATCATTCATTGTAAATTCCTCCTATTCATATTTTACTGAAAATATCACATAAATAAAAACTTTTTATTCTAACATTTAGTCAATTTTATCATCTATCTGTTATACTAGGTAATAACATGAAAAAATGTCAATAAGGAGAGATAATATGCAAAATTATCAATGGGGAATCATAGGAACAGGAGATATCGCCCATCAATTTGCTAAAAACTTTAAAAGTACAGAAAGTAGTATCACAGGTGTTGCTGCTAGAGACTTTGAAAAAACAAAAGCTTTTGCAAAAGAGTATTCAATCTCTAGTGTTTACGAAACAGTTGAAGAAATGTTAGATAATCCAGACATTAATATGGTATATGTCGCAGTGCCAAATAACATCCATCACTACTATATCACAAAAGCTTTACAAAAAGGAAAGCATGTTTTATGTGAAAAAGCAATTACAATGACTAGTGCTGAATTACAAGAAGAAACAGAATTGGCAAACGAAAATAAGCTCGTCCTACAAGAAGCAATGACAATTTTTAATATGCCATTATACCAAAAATTAAAAGAAATCGCCGACTCAGGTGAACTAGGAAAATTAAAAATGATCCAAGCACCTTTTGGCAGTTACAAAGAGCCAGATCCTAACAATCGTTTCTTTAATCCGGATCTAGCTGGTGGTGCTTTATTAGATATAGGTACCTATGCCGTTTCTTTTGCACGTTTTTTCCTAAGCTCAGCTCCGAGTGTATCGTATAGCGAAATGATTCCTTTTGAAACGGGCGTTGATGAAGAATCCATGACAATTTTGAAAAATGACCATAACGAAATGGCTTCTGTAAATCTGTCTTTCCAAGCAAAAATGCCTAAAAAGGGAATTATTGCTTATGAAAAAGGATATATTACGATTGACGAGTATCCTAGAGCTGAACAAGCTGAAATTACCTATCGCACGGGGGAAACGCAAACCGTTGAAGCTGGAAACGCAAAAGATGCCTTAAATTATGAAGTACAAAATATGATAGACACTATTAAGGGAAATGAGAATACAACACTTCCACTGACAACTGATGTTATTCAAGTCTTAGATGAAATGCGTAGTTTTTGGGAAGCTCAATAAACCAAAGCTCCAGGAATTTCCCTGGGGTTTCTCGTATTTTCTTTTTGCTATTTATCCATTGTCTAGCACTGGAAAAAATACCTAAAATTGAGTAAAATATGTTTATAGGGAGGAGCACCAATACTATGCATATCGGTATCGGTCGGTTTAGGCTTGGAATGAGGACATTCAAAACTGCTTTATCTGTGGTAGTGTGTGTTTTGCTTTTTCATGTTCTTGGTCGGGATAATCCGTTGATCGCAACAATCGCAGCTGTTGTTTCTTTGCGGCAAGATATGACATCGACTGTTAGTATAGGAAAAGAACGTATTTTAGGTAATACAGTGGGCAGTGTTGCTGCTATGATTTATCTTGTGGTACAACACTTTTTCCCACACACATTGTTTTTACAGCTAGTCTTGTTACCTATATTAGTCGCTATAGTGGTTATTTTTCAAGATGGAATTGACAACAATTCTGGCATCATTACCGGTATTGCTACTTTTATCTTGATTACCTTAAGTACACCTCAAGGAGAATCAGTTATTGTAGCGCTCGATCGGATTGTTGATACCTTTATTGGCGTTGGCGTTGCTATCTTTTTAAATATTGTTATAAAGCCACCAGAAACAGAAGAACAAAGAGAAATAGAAAACGACTTAACAAAGTTAAAAGAACAAGAACAAGCGTTGCAAGATGAATTATCGCAAATACATGACAGAATAAAGAATGAGGAAAAAAAAGACAAGTGAACCAGCAAAATCTCACTTGTCTTTTTTGTTGAATTTAAGCATGATATCTTTCTTGTCCATCCAAATAAGTAGCACTCAAGGTCATATCTGGATTTAAAACAATAAAGTCCGCAGCTCTACCTTTTTTAATTCTTCCACAGCTATCATCAATATTTGAGCTAATTGCTGGAACCAAGCTTCCCATTGTAATTGCCTGCTCTGGTGTGGCAATGTTCCAATCTACAACGTTTTTCACACCCTCTTTTAGCTTCAAAATACTTCCAGCTAAGTTTCCTTCTTTCATTCTAGCTGTACCATCTTTAACAACTACTGGAAATTCTCCTAGAATATAATCGCCGTCTGGCATTCCTCCAGCCATCATACAATCTGTAATTAAAGAAACACGATTATAGCCCATTTTTTGAATAAGCAATTCTGCTGCTTTAGGATGAACATGATAGCCATCGCAAATCAGTTCAGCATACACATCGTTTAATGTTAACAAGGCACCTACCATCCCTGGTTCACGATGATTCAAACCACTCATGCCATTATAAGCATGGACAAAAACATCAGCGCCTGCTTCAACCGCAGAAGATGCTTGTTGAAAAGTAGCACTACTGTGGCCCAAAGATACAACCACATCTTCATCACTGACTTGTTTAACGAAATCTTCTACACCATCTCTTTCGGGCGCAAGCGCGATCTTTTTAATAATACCTCCAGAAGCTTCTTGCCATTCATGAAAAGTATCAGTATCCGGATCACTAAAGTAAGCAGGATTTTGTGCGCCTTTGTGTTCTTCCGTAAAAAAAGGACCTTCAAAATAAATCCCTTGAATTTTAGCTCCTTTTTCGCTACCTTTTACCTCTCCTAACATTTTAGCTACATCTTTTAAATGTTTTCTACTTGAAGTTAAGGTTGTTGGTAAAAAGGAAGTCACGCCACAAGAAAGTAGCCCTTCTGAAATTTCATTCATTCCTTGTGCATCATTATCCATCACATCATGATTTTTGAAGCCGTGAATATGTGTATCAACTAAACCAGGTGCGATCCATTTACCACTTTGGTCAATAATATTTACTTTTTCGTCGGGAAGTGTTTTATAGTATTGTCCAAATTTTCCATCTACAATTTCTAAATAACCCTTATCTTCAACATGGGACGCGAAAAAAAACCTATCTGCTGCTAGAAATTCTCTCATTTTAATCTCTCCTCGTTTGCTTCTTTTCCTACAATTAACCTACGCTAATTTTATAGTAAAGTCAAGAATGGTCTACACCGTTTTTTCCCCATGAAATAATCCTTGCATCATAGAAAAAATAATAGTATAGTCTAGCAAGAGGATTTGGCAATGCTTAATTTGTCTGCCCTTAAAACAAGCCTAAAAGTATCATCCAGGTATTTTTACTTGACTCAACTAATTAGATAGGAGCCGATGATATGGTAGAAAATACAACAGTAACATTTGAGTGGGAAAACACCACCTTATCTGGTCAGGTTTCAAAAGAATATGAAAATTCATATTTAGTTGAAATTGACAACCCAACTAAAGAAATCGCTGATAGTTATAATGGCCGAATGGTTGTTAGTAAAAAAGCATGTAAAATCAAAGAAGACAATTAAAGGCAAAAATACTACGCTCACATACATCACTTTGGGTATATGAGCGTAGTATTTTTTATTTTTGCTTATAAGTAGCCAAGAACTCTTTCATTTTCTCTGTCGTTAATTTTAAATCATCTAAATTAGGCAGATAAACAATTCGGAAATGATCAGGCTGTTGCCAATTAAAACCACCGCCATGAACTAATAAAACATGATATTCGTGTAAAAAGTCCAATACAAACTGTTCATCATCCAAGATATTAAAACGCTTGGTATCAATTTTAGGAAAAATATAAAAAGCTGCTTTAGGCTTAACGGCTGAAAGGCCTTCTATACTATTAATCGCATTATAAATATACTCTCGTTGCTCATAAATTCGCCCACCAGGAAGTAGTAGTTCATCAACACTTTGATATCCGCCTAATGCTGTTTGGATAATTTGTTGTGATAAAACATTTGAACATAAACGCATAGACGAAAGCATATTTAAGCCTTCAATATAGTCTTTGATATGAGATTTGTCCCCACTGATTACCATCCAACCTACACGAAAACCAGCTACACGATGAGATTTCGACAAACCACTAAAGGTCACAATCGGACGATCCGGTGCTAAAGTTGCAATGGGAATATGTTTATATTCATCCATGACTAAACGATCATAAATTTCATCAGAAAAGATAATCAGATCAAATTCCCTAGCGATTTGAACAACGCCTTCTAAAACTTCCTTAGGATAAACTGCTCCTGTTGGATTGTTAGGATTGATCAAAACAATCGCTTTTGTTTTACTAGTTACTTTAGAACGAATATCATCTATATCCGGATTCCATTCACTGGCCTCATCACAGATATAATGAACGGGCTTTCCACCTGCTAAAGATACTGAAGCTGTCCACAAAGGATAATCTGGCATAGGTACAAGTACTTCGTCTCCATTATTACAAAGCCCTTGCATTGACATTGTAATCAGTTCACTAACACCGTTACCAGTATAGATGTCATTAATTGAAACTTCAGGAAAATCACGTAATTGACAGTACTGTTCAATCGCTTTTCTTGCTGAAAAAACACCCTTTGAATCAGAATACCCTTCTGATTCTCGTACATTCATAATTAAATCGCGAACCACTTCATTCGGAGCTTCAAATCCAAAAGTCGCAGGATTACCAGTATTTAATTTTAAAATACTAACGCCTTCTTCTTGCATACGATCCGCTTCTTCTACTACCGGTCCTCTTACATCGTAACTGATGCCTTCAAGTTTGCCGGATTTTTCAAAATCTTTCATAAGCCTTCCTCTTTCCAGAAATCCTTTGTTTGTAACAAAAGATAGAATAAGATTTCAAGACTATATTATAGCAAAAAATTTTTTAAAAACGTAGAAAAAAATCTTAAATTTGAAAAATTTATAATCTATAAATGTAAGAAAGGTATTTTTATAGACAATCGAGCCAAGAAAGCGCAATGCTATAATACTGTAGATCATTTTATTGATAGGAAATGGCTGAAAAAATAATACGAGGGTAATATTATAAATTAGACAAAATGGTAAAAACATATTGCCATTACATTAATTACTGGTTAAATAAACGTTAAAGCTTCTTCATTACTGAGTTTAATTCCTCTAAAAGATAATTTTTATTTTGCATTTTTTATTGATGATTGAAATTTCATAAATATTTTCTCTTCATCCAAAACACTACTTCTCCTCACTGGATAGAGATATAACCTCAACCATTTTATAAGCGGAGAGGCCACTTAATCTAGACTATGCGTCCTTCTTGTCTTAAGAACAGAGATCTAATAGTTACTCAATATCTTCCGGATTAAGATCATCTGTTTCAACAACAGGAACGTTTTGTTCTTTTAATTCTTTGAACCTATCGTAATTATTCACATTATACACTTGATATGTAATACCTGATTCATTTAATTTATCAACCATTGACTGTTTAGCTACATCGTCTGAAATAGAAAGCAATACGTTATATATAATAAAAAATACGCAGGAAAACATATAACGCCGCACGAGTTTAGACACACTCATGCGACGCTAGAATTAATGGCTGGTATAAAACCAAATAATTGTTTAAATAATTAAAATGATATTCAATCTGGTATTCAATTAAAATTTTTTGATTATAACAAAAACCAACAATTGTAAAAATCTTGTCATTTCAATGCGGATGGTGGGACTCGAACCCACACGAGCGATATGCCCACAAGATCCTTAATCTTGCTTGTCTACCAATTCCAACACATCCGCAATCAACAAAAATTATTATATCAATGTGTATATTTTTGTCAATAATAAATAAAAAATGAGTGTTCTTCCTTTCATCTAGCCTTCTCGAAAATAGCCATTTTCTCCCAGATCATTTGTATCATCCTCAATCATACCCTTGAGCGAACGATTGAGTATACCAGCTTTTTTATTTTTTGACTTTGTTTGTTCCTTATTAGATAACTCATTTCGATCATATTTACGTATACGCACGCCACTATCATCTTTTGCTTTAAGATTAGTATCATCTGTTTCAAACATCAAGTAGTCTTCCTGGGACTTTTTCAAAGAATTTAAAAGTTCTTTTTCTGAATTTTGATGTTCTTTTTTATTATTGGTCTCTGTCGCTGGTACATATTTAGAAGCAAAATAGGATCTTCGATTATTTTTTCTTTGCAAAGATTCAGTTGGGCTTTCATTTTTTGCAGTTGCATTTGTATACGTACTTCCAAAAGAAGAATGATGTTTAGCAGAATAATCAGGTAGATGCTTTCTATGTTCTTTTAGTTCATTTTCTTCCTGCTTACTCAGACCGGTTTTTTCTTGACTAGCTTTTTTGGAGCGACGAATTCCTCGCTTTTTCTTATGTTGTTTCAACATTGTTTTCGTTAACGGAGCGTCATTATCTTCTGTTAGGATCCAAGGTTCATCATTTGAAAATGATGGATGATTTTTTTCAGATTGAAGTTTAACACCTGTCTCGTCGGAGAAAGCAGGAAAACGAGAATGTTTTCGCTTAATTTGATTAATATTTTTCATGAAATTCATTCCCTTATTCGTATTTTTCCCTCATCATACCATAAAAAACATAGCGATGACAGACTTCTTATCACTGGGTTAGTTACAGTGACAATGTTAAAATTACATTCAAACGTTATTTATCTTGGTCCAACAAAGTAGCTAAATTTCTGAATTTTAGAGTTAGTTTGATTAAAGTAACCCTAGTTTCTTAAATTCTAGAGTTAATCCGACAAAGTAACTCTAGTTTCTTAAATTTTAGAGTTAGTTTTTTAAGAAAAGTGGTAGCAACAATGATTCTTATGAAAGCAATATAAAAAAAGCTTTACAAAGGAGAAAATTTTCAAACTTTGTAAAGCTTTTATTTTTAGGCAAATATTTTGTCAATCTTTTGTACTTCTTCGTCCGTCAATTGGACATTTAATGTTTGTAAATTGTTATCTACTTGTTCTTCGCGTTTAGCACCAGGGATAATAGCATCGATAACATCTACTTGTAAGTAAAACGCCAATACAATATTAGCAACTGAAGTATTTTTGGTTTCTGCTATCTCCTTCAGCTGATTTACTTTTTGAACATTTTCTTGGAACTTATCACCTTGAAAGTCTTCTTGACCACCACGTAAGTCTCCTTCAGGAAATGTTTCATTACCATTGTACTTACCAGTTAAAAGCCCAGATTGAAATGGGAAGTAAGGAACAAATGAAATATTATTTTCCCGTAAGTAAGGGAATAAATCATTTTCTGGTTCACGATGCAATAGGTTGTAATAGCCTTCAAATACATCGACATCTCCGTTCTTGTTAGCTTCTTTTAATTGGTCCAATGAAAAGTTAGAAACACCTATTGAACGAATCAAACCTTCATCTTTTAATTCTTTTAAAGCTTGAACGGCTTCATCCTTAGGCGTATTTTCGTCAGGAAAATGAATATAAAATAGATCGATATAATCTGTTTGCAGCCGTTTTAAGGAGTTTCTTACACACTCTTTTAAGAATTCAGGTGAGTTATCAATATTTTCTCCATTTTGTGCTCCCTTAGAAGCGATAACTAATTGATCTCGGTTACCTAACTCTTTAACAACTTCACCGATCAACTCTTCGGAACGTCCTAGCCCATAAACGTAAGCTGTGTCCAAAAAGTCAATACCAGAATTGATTACATATTTTAGTAATTTTTTATTTTCGTCTTCATCTAAATTAGGATATAAGTTGTGACCTCCAATTGCGTTAGCTCCAAAACCAATCGGATTTACATTTAAGCCGGAATTTCCAAGTGCTACTTTTGTTGTCATCTTTACATTCCTCCTCTTATTTATCATATAACCATCTTAAATCACAAGCTTTCTTTTATCAAAGATTTAGGTTAAGTATTTATAAATGAAGGAATGATACACAAGTTTTATTTCTTTGTTATGGCACGATATTTTTCAATACTTTTCTTTTTTTGTTCACTCGTAATCAATAAATAACTATTTTCTTTTAAAGTACGATCAGAAAAACGTTGATGGACCTCTTTAATCATAGCTGTGTCATCGGCAATAAAGGTTAAATTTCCATTTACCGTGGTAGGATAATTGCCGGGATTTATTAAAAGCGCTACATAGTCATCTTCATAGTAACGTAAAATACCAAACAACTGCGGACCGTAGAAAAAACAGACATCTCCTTTTGTTAATAAGGCATTTTTTTTACGAAAACTAATCCATTTTTGACAATCATCGTAAATATCTTGATTAATTGCCTTCCAAGGAAAAAATTTTCGATTTTCTGGATCTTTACCACCAGTAAGTCCCGCTTCGTCTCCATAATAAATACAAGGTACTCCCGGGAAAATAAACATCATCGCAAAAGCTAAATCAAGTTTTCGCAAATGATTGCCCAATTCAGACAAAATCCGTTCTGTATCATGAGTTCCTATATTGTTTAAGTTATTAAAAAACACGTCTGCTGGGTAATTTTCATATAAGACCATCAACGACTTAGCAACATCTTCTGGGGTTTTGTTTTCATTCAACAAATCAATAACACTGTTGCGCAGTGGATAATTCATAACACCTTGTAAATGGTCTCCTAGAATATACTCTCGTCTATGGTCATATGAAATTTTGTTTGAAGCATCTTCCCAAACTTCTCCTAATAAAACTTTTTCTGGAAAGTTTTCTAGATTTTTTCGAATCCCTTTAATAAATTCATCAGAAAGTTCATCTGCTACATCTAAGCGCCAACCGTCAACACCTAATTGATTCCACTTCGACAAAACACTGTTAGTATTTCCGTAAATAAACTCTTGAAATCCAGGATCTTCTTTGTTTACTTCTGGTAAATCCTTGATGCCCCACCAAGATGCGTAATCATCTGGATAATCATAAAAAGTAAACCAAGAGTAATATTGACTGTGACGATTGTTATAAGCACCCTTATTTTTTCCATAACTTCTATTAACGTTAAAATAGCGACTATTTTGACCCACATGACTGAAAACACCGTCTAAGATTAAATGCATATCGTTTTCATGCAAAGTATTTACTAATGTTTCAAAATCTTCTTGTGTTCCTAAAACTGGATCGATAGCAAAATAATCAGCCGTGTCATAACGATGATTACTACTTGCTTCAAATATAGGGTTCAAGTAAATGCCATTAACACCTAGTTCTTTCAAATAAGGGATTTTTTGCAGAATCCCTTTAAAATTGCCACCAAAAAAATCCCAGCGTAAAATTTCGCCCTCTGCATCTTTAACATATAACGGATCGTCTTCTTCAGTAGCATAAATATAAGAATTCTTTTTAGGGGAATTTATGATCCGATCAGGATTACCATTGGCAAATCGATCGGGGAAAATCTGATAAAAAATTCCTTCACGGTACCATTTGGGCGCTTTTTCTTCTTTCTTATAACAAGTAATTTGATAATCCCAAACAGTTTCAGAAGAGAAGAACTTTCGTCCTTCCCCTCCTTTTTCTGTAGGACCGTAATATTCTGTTAAAAGTTTACCGTTCTCTTGGGTTTGTACCTCAAAATGGTAGTAATATAAGCCTAGCTGTTGGTTAAAGAAATATTCACAGGAGTACTGTGTTTCCTCCTGTTTTTTCATGGGAATTGATTTTTCTTCTTGGAAATCTTTATGAATAACCAAATAAACAGCCATGATTTTTTCAGCTATCACTTCAATAGTAAAGGTCGCAACTTCGTTTTCTTTGATTGCACCAAAAGGTTTCTTATGCGTAATTTTCCAAGGATTAAAACGGATGACTGCCATTAGTTGTCCCCTCTTTTTCTGTATGAGCAAAAATTGGTTCAATCTGCCAGATATCTTCTGCATAGGCTTTAACTGTTTCATCTGCCGAAAAAGCACCAGCATTTGCAATATTTGCTAAACTCTTTTTCTGCCATAACACCGTATCTTTATAATCACGATTGATTTTTTCTTGCGCTTTAGCATAATCTCGAAAATCTCGTAACAAAAAGTATTCATCATTAAACTTCAATAAAGAATCGTAAATTTCTCGTCCTTCAATTTCCACATTTGGAATCGTGCCATCAACAAATGCATTTAAAATTCTTTGCAGTTCTTCATCTTCGTCATAAATTTTTTGCGAAGAATAATCTTGCTTTTCATAATAATCGTATACCTCTTTTTCGGTTAAGCCAAAAATGTAGATATTTTTATCGCCCACAGCATCTTTGATTTCTATATTTGCGCCATCCAATGTCGCAAGCGTTATAGCGCCATTAAGCATCAATTTCATATTACTAGTCCCCGATGCTTCTTTGGAGGCTAATGAAATTTGCTCACTGACATCAGCTGCTGGAATAATTTTTTCAGCTAAAGAAACATTGTAATTTGATAGAAAGACTACTTTGATTTTATTTTGTATCTCAGGGTCATTGTTGATCATGTTCGCTGTTTCATTGATCGCTTTAATGATTGATTTAGCATAAGTATAGCTGGGTGCTGCTTTAGCGCCAAAGATAAACACACGAGGTGTAATATCTACTTCTGGATTGTCTTTTATTTCGAAATATAACTTTAGAATATGAAGCAAGTTCATTAACTGACGTTTATAAGCATGAAGTCGTTTAATTTGTACATCGAATATTGCATCAGGGGATACTTCGATACCCGTTGTTTTCAATATATATGAAGCAAGTTCCTCTTTTTTCTTTCTTTTTGCTTCATGCAGTTTTTCTAAAGCTTTCTCATCGTTTTGATAATTCATTAATCGTTTTAAATCTTGCGGATTTTTCCGCCAAGAATCACCAATTAATTTATCCATAACAGCTGACAAAGGTTCATTTGCCAATTGCATCCACCGACGTTCTGTAATGCCATTTGTTTTATTATTAAAACGCTCAGGATAAATAGTATAAAAATCACGTAAAACAATCGTCTTCAATAAATCAGAATGCATTTTCGCTACGCCATTGGTACTGTGGCTACCGATGATCGCCAAGTGTGCCATATAAACTTGGTCATTTTGCAATAAACGTGTCCTTTGGATCAGATCTTGCGGATGAATCCCTTGCATAGACATCACATAACGACGGTCGATCTCTTCAATAATTTGATAAATTCTTGGCACGACCCGTTTCATCAGATAAATCGGCCATTTTTCTAAAGCTTCTGCCATAATTGTATGGTTAGTATAGCTTAGCACTTTAACCGTGATATCCCAAGCAAACTCCCAGTTAAGCCCGTTTTCATCCATCAATATGCGCATCAGCTCGGGCACGCACATGGCAGGATGCGTATCATTAATGTGAATAGCAATTTTTTCACTTAATGAATGCCATGGAAGATTGAGTTTTTTATAATAACGAATAATGCTTTGGATACCCGCTGATACAAAAAAATATTCTTGTGCTAAACGTACTAAACGTCCGCTTTCTTGCGAATCATCCGGATATAAAACAGCAGTCAAATCTTCAATTGTACGCCTTTCGTCAAGACTTTGATATTTAGCTTCTTCTGAAACAGGGATCTCTACACTCCACAAACGCATGGTATTTACGATGCCATTTTGATAACCGATCATCCCTGTGTCATAAGGCACTGCACGTACAGTGGTCTGGTTTTCTTCGATAGCTTGTAGTTTGCCATTGGAAAGACGTTTCATATAAACATTACCGAATAAACGAACATCGCAAGCTTTACTTTCACGCCGAATTTCCCAAACATTCCCTCTTTTTAACCACTCATCAGGAAGCTCGACTTGGTAACCATCGACAAACTGCTGTTTAAACAATCCATAGTCGTAACGAATACCATTCCCATTTCCAGGCAAACCACAAGAAGCGATCGAATCCATAAAACATGAAGCAAGTCTTCCTAAACCACCGTTACCTAAAGCCATATCTCTTTCAACATCAGCTAATTCATCCAAGTCAATATTGATATCAGCTAAGGTGGTTCTTACTTCTTCTAAAATCCCTAAATTTAATAAATTACTTTTTAATAATTTTCCAGGCAAAAATTCAATCGAAAAATAATAAACTTGTTTTTGCTCTTCTACTAGATAGTTTTTCCATGTTTTTTGCCACTTCTCATTAGAAAAGGCTTTGATCAAGCTGCCCAAGCTATAAAATAACTCAACTGGACCCGCATCCTCTAATTCTAAGGCATAGTCATCTCTTAACCGACCGCGTAATTCTTTTTTTATCTCTTCTGTTGTCAAAAAAATCTTGCCTCCTCGTATCTTAAACCTTTAGGTGACATTTCCTAGTTTAAAAGCAAGCTAAAATCTGGTCTAGCCATATTTCAGCCTGCTTTGTATAAATTAAATCATTCTGCTGGGATTAGTTGTTGATACATATTGAGATACTTACGACAACTATTCGTCCAACTAAAATCTTGAATCATCGCTGTTTGTACAATTTTTTGCCAAGTTTCTGGTGAAAAATCATATAGTTCAAGCGCTTTTTTTATACATTCTATCAATTGAAAAGAAGAAAACGCTTGAAAGCCAAAACCGGTTCCTGTACCTTCAACTGGGTTATAAGGGTCAACAGTATCTTTTAAACCACCGACTTCATGAACCACTGGCAAAGTCCCATAACGCATCGCGATCATTTGGGATAGACCACACGGTTCAAAAGCTGAAGGCATCAAGAAAAGATCAGCGCTTGCATACATTTTTTGTGCCAGTTCAACATCAAAATCAATCACTACGGAACTCTTACCAGGATATCTACTTGCAATTTCTGAAAAACCTTGCTCAAAATCTGGATCACCTGTACCTAATAAGACAAATTGAACACCCAATTGAAGTAAGTTTTCAAATTCTTCTAATAAAAGATGGAATCCTTTTTGGTAAGTTAGACGACTAACCACAGCAATCAGTGGTACATCAGGTATTTCTTTTAGCCCCATCAATTTTTGTAAAGCGGCTTTGTTTTGTTTTTTTCCTGTTAGATCTTCTACAGAATAGTTTGCATCCAACAACGGATCTGTTTCCGGATCGTTTGCTTCGTAGTCGATGCCATTTAAAATGCCTGCCAGCTTCCCTGCTTCCATTCTTAAAATAACTTCCAAACCACATCCAAACTCTGGTGTCTGAATTTCCTGTGCATAAGAGGGGCTGACTGTTGTCACTTTATCAGCATATAAAATGCCGGCTTTCATAAAGTTTAGCGCATCGCCTAAACGAAGTGTCCCATCTTCATAGCGTTCTGATCCCATACCGAATAAATCGGATAAAATTTCACTGCCATATTGTCCTTGAAACTGGATATTATGAATCGTTAATACAGTACGAATATTACGATAGGAATTGATCCAATGATATTTTTCTTTTAATAAACAAGGAATCATCGCCGTATGATAGTCATTTACATGTAATATATCAGGAATAAAATCAATTTTTTCCATTAGTTCAATGATAGCCATCTGCAAAAAAGCAAAACGTTCACCATCATCATAGTAACCATATAAAGCTTCTCGATCAAAATAATAAAGATTATCTATAAAATAATAAGTAACATTATCCATTTCCAGACGTTTAAGACCACAATATTGTGTACGCCAACCCACGTTGACCATGAAATTAGATACATCTTCTAACTGTTCTTTGTATTTGTCCGCCATTTGAGTAAAGTAAGGCAAAACAACAACGGTTTCGACGCCTTCTTTAGCAAGTACTTTAGGCAAAGTCCCCGCAACATCTCCTAAACCGCCTGTTTTAAAAAAAGGCGCACATTCTGCTGCAGCAAAAAGAAGCTTCATCTTTTAACCCCCAATAATATCTTCTGTTACGTGTGTGCCTTTTTCAACGACTAGTGGCTTTTCTGGCGTTCCTTCAATTCGAACACCTTCATCAACGACTACATTCTTATCTAAAATAGCACAACGTACAGTGGCACTTGGTTTAATTACATTACTTGGAAAAATAAGAGAATCAAATACTTCAGCACCTTCGTCAATATTTGTCCCACGACCTAACAGTGAGCGTTCGACACGACCTCTGATCATACAGCCAGTTGCAAACTGGCTATTGTTTACAATCGAAGTTTCTGAATAATAAGTAGGAACTTCATTTTTCATCTTGGTATAGACTTTTTGACTTGAATACAAAAGTGAATTAAATTTCTGCGTGTTCAACATATCCATATTCGCACGATAGTAAGAAAGAATATCAAATATATTATTCAAATAGCCAGTATATTCATAAGCGTTTGTTGAAGCGCTGATTCGCTCACGTAAAAAACTTTCGACAGTACCTAAAGTTCCTTCAGCCTGTTTTTGTTGCAAAAAGTCAATCAAAAGTTCAGTTTTAATAATAAAAATATCGGCGCATAGATTTACTTCACTCTGAGTTGTCGCATCTTTAGCAAAAGTCTTTTCTCTAATTGTATGTTCATCATCTAATGTAAGTAAAATATCATCACTGTTTGTTTTTTCTAGATCTATTTTTTTATAAACGACTGTCATATCACAATCTCGTGCTTGATGAATATGCAGAAGTGTTTTTAAATCAATATTACATAAAATTTTACTGCCCATATAAACAGCGTATTCGGATTTTGATTTGCGTAGATAATCAATTACTACATCATAATAACTGCTATTATTATCACCTTGACGAACGAAGTTTTGATAAGTATGGATAAAAAAGCGGTTTTGGATACCAGCTAAATTCCACTCTTTTCCACCACCTACATGGTCAAAAACCGATTGTGTTTCCCCTTCATTAAATACCATAAAAAGTGATTTTATATTGGCGTTGGCAATATTAGATAAGTTAAAGTCAATTAAACGATACTTACCATCAAAGGGTAAAGTAGCTAAAGGGCGATTTTTAATTAAAGGCATTAATTCTTGATATCTATGCAAATTACCTACCAGCGCACACATTTTATTAGTCTTCATCCATGGTCACCCCAATCACTTCATTATATCCCAGTACTTCTATTTCGTCTGTACCATCGATTACGGCATTATCACCAATAATTGCATTTTCGCCGATAATTGCTCGCTTAACGACCACGTTTTTACCGATAGTTGCCCCTGACATAATGACACTGTCAGATACAGTCGCCCCATCTTTTATTTGCACATCGTCAGATAAGACGCTATGTTTTACATCTCCCGCAACGTAACACCCATCTGAAATCAACGAATCTTTAGCTGATCCCATCTCCGTGATAAAGTGAGGAGGAGAAATATGATTTTTAGAATAAACACGCCATCCTTTATCTCGGATATCCAGTTCCATCTCTGGATCTAGAAATTCCATATTCGCTTCCCATAAAGACTCAATTGTTCCCACATCTTTCCAATAGCCATCAAAACGATAAGCGATCACGTTTTCTCCACTATCCAGATAAGCTGGGATAACATGTTTACCAAAATCACTCATCGTACTATCTTTGGCAAAACCAGTACGTAAAATACTGCGTAACCTTCCCCAGTTAAAAATATAGATACCCATTGAAGCTAAATTACTCTTAGGATTTTCCGGTTTTTCTTCAAATTCGATAATTCGTCCATTTTCATCTGTATTCATAATGCCAAATCTAGAAGCATCTTTAAATGGTACTTCAATAACAGCTACTGAAAGGGACGCCCTTTTTTCTTTATGATTTTCCAGCATCGCTTCATAGTCCATTTTATAAATATGATCTCCCGATAAAATCAAAACATATTGGGGATCTAGTTGATCGATATATTCCATATTTTGATAAATAGCATGTGCCGTTCCTTCAAACCATTTACTTCCTTCTGAACTTGAATAAGGTTGCAAAATTGTCGCCCCTGAATCAATTCCATCTAAGCCCCAACTAGCACCATTTCCAATATGGGCATTTAATTCTAAGGGTTGGTGCTGTGTAACAACGCCTACATTGTTAATCCCCGAATTAGCGCAATTACTCAATGTAAAATCGATGATCCGATAACGTCCACCAAAAGGAACTGCAGGCTTAGCCATATTTTTGGTTAGTTTCCCTAGCCGTGTTCCTTGTCCACCTGCTAATATCATAGCTACTGTTTCTGTTTTCATGATTACGGTGAAAACACCTTTCCTCCTCTCAAAAATCCTACTTCATTTTCTTATTTTATTTGAATTTTCTCAGGCTTAATAATAAGTGCGCCTAAAGCGGGTAAAACCGTCTGTATCTGTTGATTAAATTTTTTAAATGGCTGATCAATACTTTGACAGCTACTATTATTTTTAGTCCAAGTACCACCAAATTCAATTTTTTCTGTATTCAATACTTCTTGATAACTTCCTGGATAAGGAACGCCAATCGCAAAATCTTGTCTTTCCACAGGCGTTAGATTTAACGCCACAATGACAAAATCTTTTTTGGTCTTTGATTTACGGATAAAGGTCAATACACTCTCTGCGGTATTATCAGCATCAATCAGCTCAACGGTTTCTGCTGTATCCTCTAATTCCCATAAACTGCGCTCATTTTTATACAAGGAATTTAGCTTAGCAGTAAAATGTTGCATTTTATTATTCAGTTCATCTTCCAGATCTACCCATTCCAATCCTTCATTATATCTCCACTCGAGAAATTGGCCCCATTCACTTCCCATAAAGAGTATCTTTTTGCCAGGATGTGTCATCATAAAAGTGTACATATTCCGTAATTGGGCAAATTGTTTATAACGATCTCCCCACATTTTATGCATTAAACTTTTTTTACCATGAACGACTTCATCATGAGAAAAGGGAAGGATATAATGTTCATTCATCATATACATGAAAGAAAAGGTCAATAGATGGAAATTATCTTTGCGGAAAACAGGATCCATTTCATAAAAACGTAGCACATCATTCATCCAACCCATATTCCATTTATAATCAAAGCCCAATGCTCCGCTTTCAATCATCCCGGTAATTTGGGTTTCCGAACTACTTTCTTCGGCCATCATAACAGTTTGTGGAAAGGCAAGTTTAATGACTGCATTAAGTTTTTGTAGAAAATAGAAGCCTTCAAAATTTCGATTGCCTCCTTCGTGATTAGGCTGCCATGGACCTTCATCATAATCTAAATACAACATACTAGTAACAGCATCCACACGCATGCCATCAAGATGGTAGACATCAAGCCAAAATAACGCACTTGAAATCAAAAAACTCTGTACCTGCGGTTTACCAAGATCAAAACAAATAGTTCCCCAACGGATGTTATGCGCTCGATCTGGATCTTCGTACTCAAAAGTTGGTGTTCCATCATAATAAGGTAATGTATCTTCATTAACGCAAAAATGAGCAGGTACCCAATCCACAAATACACCAATATTATTCTTATGACAAGAATCTACAAAATCACGAAACTCAACTGGCGTACCATAATAAGAAGATAATGCAAAAAAACCTGTTAATTGGTAACCCCATGAAGCGCCAAGAGGGTGTTCCATCAACGGGAGAAATTCAATATGCGTATAATCCATTTCCTTAACATAAGGAATGAGTTCTTCTTCTAATTCTTTAAAAGTGTAAGGCTGCCCACTTTCATCGTGCTTCCAAGAGCTAGCATGAACTTCGTAAATATTCATAGGGCGTTTCAATGTTTGTGTCTTTTTTTGTCGCCCGCGCCATAAATTATCATGCCATTTTTTTTCAGGAATCGTATAAATGACTGCTGCTGTTCCAGGTCTTTCTTCAAAACGAACCGCAAAAGGGTCAATTTTCATAATTTTTCGGCCATTTGCTTGTTGAACTAAAAATTTATATAATTGTCCTTTTTCAGCTAAGGAAGTTGTAAGCTCCCATACCCCTGATTTCTCTCTTTTTTCCATGGGTAAAGACTCATCCCAGTCATTAAAATCTCCTACTAAATATACTTGCTGGGCATGAGGCGCCCATACTCGAAAAACGTATCCGCTTTCATTTTTGTGAACACCTAAAAAATGTTGAACATAAAAGTTTTCTCCCGTTAAAAAACGTTGTTCAGCTTCTAAGACTTCTTTACTTGATTCAAGCATATCAACCCTCCTTTAAAAATAACGAAAAACAGCTATTAAAAAAACGTACATTTATTTAGCGTAACTTAAAATTTTGTTTCTATGTCCATTATATCATAATCACAACTTTTTCAAATGAATTTTTTTATTATTCTAAAAAATAACAAAATTAAAAAAGTTTTTTAAATTACTTCGATAAAAATGGCATTTCCGAAAGCATTTTCAAAATATGTGAAATAAGATTTTATCTTTATTTCCGATTCTTTTTCATTATTTTTATAAATAAATACTATAAAGTCAGTAATTTTCATTATATGCAGAAAAATTTTATCATTAACAAATTTGGTTTCTTTCATTTTTTCATAAAGTACAAAAGAAATCATTCCGTATTTTCTTTAAAACAAATATTTTCTAATGGGAAAAATAACTGTAAAAATACAATAAAAAAATTTTTTCAGTTAAGATTAAATAGCATGGTATAAAGTAATTAAAAAACGTCTTAAAATAAATAAATACTTTTATTTTAAGACGTTTTAATTTAAGTTTTATTGAAAGCTTTCTGTTAAAGGAGGAACAACTTGTTTTTTACGAGATACTACACCTTTTAGAAACGCTCTATGATTGTCTAAAGTAACATTAAATGCTTTTTCAATCTTTTCTGTAGGTTCACCCACAACAAGTAATTCTGAATCACTATCTAAAATATTAGTAACAAGCAAAACGAATAAATCGTAGTTATTTACTTTATTTGCCTTTTCCATAGCTTGTTCAAGTTCTGATTGACGCTTGAAAACTTCCTCTAAATCTACGGTATTTACTTGTGCAATGCGTACATTTTTATCACTCATTGGAAAGCTCTTAGCATCCATATCCATTAACTCTTCGGCTGATTTGTTCGCAAGGTTCGTGCCTGCTTTGAGCATTTCCAAACCGTAAGTATCAGTGTCTACTTCGGCAATATTTGCTAGTTCTTTACTAGCATCGATATCTTCTTGCGTGCATGTTGGTGATTTAAACAATAAGGTATCAGAGATAATAGCTGACAGCATAATACCAGCAACTGCTTTTGTTGGTGCTAAACCAGCTTCTTTATATAACTTCAGAATAATAGTACTAGTACATCCTACAGGTTCAGCGCGATAGTATAGCGGATCAGCTGTTTGGAAATTGGATACACGATGGTGATCGACCACTGATAAGATTTTAACATCTTCAATATCAGCTACACTTTGTTGAAATTCGTTATGATCAACAAGCATTACATCATTTGTTTCCTCGCCTGCTTTAGCAATCACTCTAGGTGCTTGAAGATTAAAATAATCTAAAGCAAACTGCGTTTCTTCTCCCGCTTCTCCTAAAGCAACAGCTTCAGTATCTTGTCCTTTTTGTTTTTGTAATTCAGAAAAAGCAATGGCCGCCCCAATCGCATCTGTGTCAGGATTTTGGTGACCAAAAACTAAAATCTTTGCCATAACTTTCACTCCAATCTTTCACTTCAATAATAATGATAGCAAAAACTCCAAAAAATTTCCATGATTTTCACAAACAGAAGTAAAACAAGGAGAGGTTAATCCATTGTTTGTTTGAGTTAGTAAAAATTTTCCACTGAACTTTGATCTATTGCTTCTCATTCAACATAGGTTTCTCGTTTCTATGTGCTACCGACACTCATTTAGCATTGTTTCCACGTTTCTATGTGTTATTTTCCCTAGTTCAACATTTCATAAAAAACTTTCTCCTAGTAACTCTTCTAAAATTAGAAAAACGCTGAAAATAATTTTTCCAGCGTTTTTCCTTTATCTTGTTTGATATCCAGTGTATTGGTCCACTTGAAGAATTTTCTTCGCATTTTCTACCCGGTCTTGTCCTGGAGGTTCGATTCCTTCCAGTGGATATTTTAGGTTTAATTCATCCCACTTATAACGGCCCATCGTATGATAAGGCAAAATTTCAACTTTATCAACATTATTTAAAGATAGAATGAATTCATTTAATCGATCCAAAAATTCGTCATAGTCACTACGAAACGGTACTAAAACATGACGAATCCAAACAGGTTGACCAATTTCAGATAAATATTGCGCCATCTCCAAAATATTTTCATTTCTATGTTTGGTTAATTTTTTATGTTGAACGGTATCAATATGTTTGATATCAAACAATAATAAATCTGTATAGTTCATTAACTCCTCAAACTTACTAAAAAAAGGCTCTTTTCTGGTAAAAGGATTACCACAAGTATCCAATGTAGTATTTATTCCCTTATCCTTAGCTTTTTTAAATAAGTCAATTAAAAAATCTATTTGTAATAAAGGTTCGCCACCACTTACAGTGATCCCCCCTTTTTCGCCCCAGTAAGCACGATAATTTAATGCTTCATCAAGCACGTCGTCGGCAGTACGCATTTGTGCTTTTTTAGAATTAATATTCCAAGTATCAGGGTTATGGCAAAATTGGCAACGCATGCGACAACCTTGCGCAAAGATAACAAAACGAACACCTGGCCCATCTACTGTACCAAAATTTTCTGTAGAATGGATTCGACCCATGATTGGATCTGTCATAAAAATCCCTCTTTCATTAGAAAAGCAAAACAATAACTAATTAAGTGTTTGTTTGCTGTAATTTATAAAATCGGTGGTTATTTAAGCATGGCTAGCTTTTCAACCATCATTTAAAAAGAGGGCAACAAGAGCCTTGTCACCCTCAAAAAATTTCTTTACATTCTATCGTGAGCTGTTCTTGAAATCACGTCATTTTGTTGTTCGCGTGTTAGATCACGGAATTTAACAGCATAACCAGAAACACGAATCGTTAGGTTAGGATATTTTTCTGGATGTTCTTGCGCATCAAGTAATAGATCGTTAGAGAATACATTAACATTGATATGATAAGCACCTTTATCAAAGTAACCATCCAATACGTTTGTCAAGTTGTTAATACGAGTATCTTCATCTTTACCCAAACCTGTTGGATTAATTGTTTGCGTATTCGAAATACCATCCATCGCATTTTCATAGTTCAAACGAGCTGTTGAATTTAATGAAGCTAATAAGCCGTTCTTTTCACCCAAGTATTGGCCATCTTGATAAGATGGGTTTGCACCTGGAGCTAGTGGTTTTCCAGCACGACGTCCATCTGGTGTATTACCGGTTGCTTTACCATAAACAACATTTGAAGTAATCGTTAATAACGATGTTGTTGGTGTCGAATTACGATAAGTATGTTGACGTTTAATTTGAGTAATGAAGTATTCTACAATCCAGTTAGCCATTTCGTCGGCTTCTTTATTATCATTACCATAAGTTGGAAATTCATTTTGCGGTGCATAGTCTACAGCTAAACCTGTTTCATCACGAATAACTTTTACATTACCGTATTTAATTGCCATAATACTATCAGCGGCATGTGAAATGCCCGCAATACCTGTAGCAAAAGTGCGTTTCAAATCGGTATCCATCAAAGCAAGTTGCGCTGCTTCATAAGAATATTTATCGTGCATATAATGGATAACATTCAATGTGTTTACATAAAGTTCAGCTAACCAATCTAACATATCTTTATATTTATCCATAAAGTCGTCATAATCAATGGTGTCTCCTGTGATCGGACGATATTTAGGACCTACTTGTTTTTTCGTTTTTTCATCGATACCACCGTTGATCGCATAAAGCACTGCTTTACATAAGTTAGCACGCGCTCCAAAGAACTGCATATCTTTACCTGTTACTGTCGCTGACACACAGCATGCGATCGAAACATCATCTGAGCCCCAGTTTGCGCGCAACAGATCATCATTTTCAAATTGGATAGAAGAACTTTCTTTGGCCATTTTTGCTGCAAAAGTTCTAAACCCTTTAGGCAAGTGCGAGGAATATAAAACCGTCATATTAGGCTCTGGTGCAGGACCCATATTGCTTAAAGTATGCAACAAACGGAAATCATTTTTTGTTACAAGTGAGCGACCATCAATGCCCATTCCTGCCAAGGATAATGTGGCCCAAATTGGAAATCCGGAGAATAATTCATTATATTCAGGTGTACGAGCAAATTTCACCATCCGAAGTTTCAATACTAATTGGTCGATCAATTCTTGTGCTTGAGCTTCTGTAATTACGCCCTCGTCCAAATCCCGTTGGATATAAATATCTAAGAATGCCGAAACTCGGCCAAAGGACATAGCAGCCCCGTTTTGTGACTTAATAGCAGCTAAGTAACCAAAGTATAACCATTGAATAGCTTCTTGCGCATTAGCTGCAGGGCGTGAAATATCAAAACCATAAGAAGCAGCCATCGTTTTCAAATCATTTAAAGCACGTAGTTGTTCAGTAACTTCTTCTCTTAAACGAATAACATCATCTGTCATGGTACGATAGCCAGTATTTGCTAAGTCATCTTGTTTACGTTCGATTAAATAATCGATCCCATACAAAGCGATACGGCGATAATCACCGATGATACGACCGCGTCCATAAGCATCAGGTAAACCTGTAATGATTTTGTTTGAACGAGCGCGACGCATTTCTGGAGTATAAGCATCAAAAACGCCCTGGTTATGCGTCTTACTCCAGTCAGTAAAGATCTTGCTCATGTCTTCATCTACTTCATAACCATTACTTTTTAAAGCATTATTTGCCATTTTAATGCCGCCAAATGGTTGGAAAGCTTGCTTTAATGGTTTATCAGTTTGTAGTCCAACGATTTTTTCTTCATCTTTGATTAAGTAACCTGGACCATGAGAAGTAACTGTCGATGGAATGTCATTATCCATATCATAAACACCATTGTGGTCATGTTCTACATCAAACAATTCTTGTAACTTCGACCATAATTTGTCAGTACTTTCAGCAATAGGTTCTAAAAATTCATCATTTCCACGATATTCAGTATAATTTTCTTGGATAAAATCACGGGTATTTACTTCGTGGCGCCAAGTTTCTCCTTTGAAACCCTGCCAAGCAGCCGCATTTACTTTTTCAATATCCTTTGTTACAGATGCCATATATTGCTCCTCCTTAATTTCTGTCCAAAATGTAACAGCTCTACTGTGAACAGTATAACACATAATGATTTTTTTGCAAGCCATTACATGAAATTATATTAACAAAAGATTGCGTTAAAAGAAGTTATATCTTTAAATAAATTGAATTGACAAGGTTTATACTTGTGATTAACAAATCAAATTTTATTTTAACGAAAAGTATAACACTGAACAAACTTTAGCTTTTTTTCACTACTGTATTGTTACAGTGGTATAAAATTATAATAGAAAGTATAACAGTTACTTCAAAAAAAGGATTAAACCTAAAAATATAGATTTAATCCTTTACGATAATTTTATTCAGTTGGATATTCAAACTTTTCTCGAACTTCTAATACCTTACCGCCTTGTTTCTCATCTATTGCAAAAGAACCATTGGAAGTGCGATCACTGATTGGATATTGATTACTTTCAATTTCTACTTGCTGTCCTTTTTCATTTGTCAGAAGCAAAGTTTTTTCTTGACCATCGCCCATATAAATAATGCGATGAGGATTTTTCTTAAGCTCTCTTAAAATCATAACGCCACGCTTAGCACGACTTAACTGCGTTAGTTCCTGTGCAAGCATCCGTTTTATCGCACCACGTTGCGAGACAATAATTACTGGATTATCACCGTTACTGTAAACTAGCATACCGCTTGTCACTTCATCATCTGCCTTAAGATTCATTGCTTTGACACCACTTGCCTTAGAACCAACAACAGGAACTTCGGCTAATGAATAACGAAGCCCCATTCCCTTATAGCTTGCTAAAAAGACATCTAATTCTTCCTTACTGTCAATCAAATACACACTAACCAGTTCATCACTATCATCTTTAAATTTCATAGCTGTCATTGCCCGACTTTTATAGGTACGTCCCGGGCTGAATTCATCCATGCGCGTCTGTTTGATCATACCCTTTTGCGTCATGAATACAAAATTTCTGCTTGGATCCAATTCGTTATAACTGTAGACAGCCAAAATCATTTCATCCGAGCTGAAATTCAATAAATTCTGGGAAAGATGTTCGCCTGTTTCTTTCCATTTCAAATCGGGCAATTCAAAGACAGGTCGATAGATCATATTTCCTTTATTTGTCACTAACAACAAATGGTCTAAAGTGTTTAACTGCTGGCAAAATACCACTTCATCGCTATCTTTCATACCAAGCTCTTCTGGTTTCGACGCATTATAAGAACGTAGACTACTTCTTTTTACGTAGCCCTCTTTGGTAATAGCTGTCATCACTTCTTCTGAAGGAACGAGGACCTCTGTTTCAATTTTGATCTCTTCGATCTCTTCTTCAATTTGTGTCAAACGAGCGGTGCTGAATTGTTTTTTCACTTCACGTAATTCTTTTTTGATGACCTTCATTAATTCCGTACTATCGCTTAATATTTTTTGTAATTCAGCGATATAAGCTGCTAATTCCTCAGCTTCATTTTCTAGCTCAGTAATATCAGTATTGGTTAAACGATACAATTGTAAATTAACAATAGCTTCTGCTTGTGCTTGTGTAAATTGATGCTGAATAACCAAATTATTTTTCGCGTCCTTTTTATCCTTACTAGCACGTATGGCCGCAATTACTTGATCAAGTATTGATAGAGCCTTCATCAAGCCATCCACTATATGTTGTCTTTTTTGCGCTTTGTTTAACTCAAATTGGCTCCGTTTTAAAACAACGTCACGTCGATGGTTAACATAACTTTCTAAAATATGTTTTAAGTTAACTTGTTGCGGTCGCATGCCATCAATGGCTACCATATTGAAACTATAATTTACTTGAAGATCAGTATTTTTAAATAAGTAATTTAATACACCTTGGGCGTTGACATCTTTTTTTAATTCAATCACCATACGCAGACCCGTCCGATCGGTTTCGTCACGTACTTCAGCAATACCCTCGATTTTTTTAGCTAAACGTATTTCATCGATTTTTTTAACCAAAGTGGCTTTATTGACTTCATATGGAATTTCTGTAATCACAATCTGTTGCTTGCCGCCACGCAAATTTTCGATCTCAGTTTTGGAACGTAAAATAACTTTCCCTTTGCCTGTTTCATAAGCTTTTTTGATTTCTTCTTTTCCTTGAAGAATTCCCCCTGTAGGAAAATCGGGTCCCGGGATAAATTCCATTAATTTATCCAAAGAAGCATTGGGATGATCGATTAAATAGATTGTTCCATCTATAACTTCTGCTAGGTTATGCGTAGGGATTTCAGTAGCATAACCAGCGGATATCCCAGTGGAACCATTGATTAGCAAATTGGGGAATTTTGCAGGTAGTACAGTAGGTTCTTCTTCTGTATCATCAAAATTTAACACCATATCTACAGTGTCTTTTTCAATATCACTTAACATCTGCCCGCTTAATTTTGATAAACGAGCTTCTGTATAACGCATTGCAGCAGGTGGATCGCCATCCATGCTCCCGTTGTTGCCGTGCATTTCAACTAAAACTTCTCGTAGTTTCCAATCTTGGCTCATCCGCACCATAGCTTCATAAATACTGCTATCACCATGAGGATGATAATTTCCCATAACATTTCCGACAGATTTAGCAGATTTCCGGAAGCTTTTATCGTAAGTATTACCATCATTATTCATTGAAAATAAAATACGACGTTGTACAGGTTTTAACCCGTCACGAATGTCAGGTAAAGCCCGTTCTTGAATGATATATTTCGAATAGCGTCCAAAACGATCGCCCATTACTTCTTCTAATGTCAATTCTTGAATCTGACTATTTTGTTCCAAAAATTCACCTTCTATTTATCAAATAATTTCTTTGTCTAAAGAGAGTCTTCTTGTAAGGACGTATTTTTTTCTTCTGTAGACTCTGCAGTTTCCAAAATACTACCATCTTCTTCTAAGCTAAATTGCACGTTTGATTCGATCCATTTTCTTCTAGGTGCAACCTTATCTCCCATCAAAGTCGTCACACGACGTTCAGCTTGGGCAGCATCATCAATTCTAACCCGGACTAATGTTCTATGTTCTGGATCCATTGTAGTTTCCCACAATTGCTCAGCATTCATTTCTCCTAGACCTTTATAACGTTGCAATGTATATTCTTTGCCCATACCTTTGGTGATAACTTCAAGTTCTTCATCTGTCCAAGCATATTTATCCACTTGTTTTTTTCCACTACCCTTAGTTACCTTATAAAAAGGAGGTAAAGCAATATAAACTCTGCCCTGTTCTACTAAAGGCTTCATATAGCGATAGAAAAAGGTCAGAAGTAGTACTTGAATATGCGCACCATCGGTATCCGCATCTGTCATAATGATAATTTTATCGTAATTACAATCTTCTAAGCTAAATTCAGGACCAACACCGGCACCGATTGTATAAATCATGGTATTGATCTCTTCGTTTTTTAGGATATCTTGCATATTCGCTTTTTCAGTATTGATTACTTTTCCTCGTAAAGGTAAGATTGCTTGAAACTTACGGTCCCGTCCTTGTTTTGCCGAACCTCCGGCGGAATCTCCTTCGACTAAGTATAATTCGTTTTTTTCTGGATTTTTAGATTGCGCTGGTGTTAGTTTGCCGGAAAGCAATGACTCGCCTTTCTTGCGTTTTTTGCCATTTCTACTTTCTTCGCGCGCTTTTCTAGCAGCTTCACGCGCCAAGCGTGCTTTACTAGCTTTACGAACAAGCATCTGACTCATATCGCTATTTTCCTGTAGATAAAAAATCAGCTGTTCACCGATCACATTATCAACTGCTGTTCTAGCTGCTGGTGTACCTAATTTTTCCTTGGTTTGTCCTTCAAATTGTAGTAAGTTTTCTGGAATTCTTACTGACAAAATAGCAGCCAGTCCTTCACGAAAATCGCTACCTTCTAAATTTTTATCCTTATCTTTTAATAAACCGACTTTACGCGCATACTCATTAAATGATTTCGTCAAAGAAGCTTTCATTCCTGCTTCATGAGTACCTCCGTCTTTAGTCCGCACATTATTAACAAAAGAAAGGATATTTTCTGAATAACCATCATTATACTGAAAGGCAAATTCTACTTCAATACCATCTCTTTCTCCTGAAAAATAGGCAACAGGTGTCAAAGTATCTTTTTCTTCATTTAAATAATCAACAAATTCTTTGATTCCTTCTTCATAAAGAAAAGATTCTTCTACTTTTTCTTCCCCACGTAAATCCGTTAAGTTAATTTCAACTCCCTTTAATAAGAAAGCTGATTCACGTAAACGTTCAACCAACATATCATAAGAAATTTTAGCTCCTGAAAAAATTGTAGGATCTGGTAGAAAATGTACCGTTGTACGATTTGCTTCTTTCGTTTTTCCTATTTTTTTCAACGTACCTTCAGGTTTTCCACCATTTTTAAATACTTCTTTATATTGAACGCCATCACGGACAATCGACACTTCTAACCAGCTAGAAAGAGCATTCACCACACTGGCACCTACACCATGTAAGCCACCAGAAGTTTTATACCCTCCTGCTTGTCCAAATTTTCCTCCAGCATGCAATACAGTAAAAATAACCTCTACAGTAGGTATCCCCGAAGAATGCATTCCTACTGGCATGCCGCGCCCATAATCAGTTACTTGCACACTGTTATCTTCACAAATAGTAACATCGATCGTGTTACCATAACCAGAAAGCGCCTCGTCTACTGCATTGTCCACAATTTCATACACCAAATGATGTAAGCCGCGCTGATCCGTGGAGCCGATATACATCCCAGGACGTTTTCTTACTGCTTCTAATCCTTCTAATACTTGAATAGAAGCATCATTATATTCATTGGTTTTTTTTGCCAAAGTCAACGCTCCTTGCTAACATTATTTTCTTTGTTTAATTTTTATTAATTAAATCATATACATGAACATACTATATCATACGCTAAAAAGCACACAAAAAAAAGAAGAAAAACCCCCAGATGAAGTTTTTCTTAAAAAGATCCTTTTAAGTTATAGTAAAATATTATCTATACAATGACTATAAAAATCATTGAATAATAGATAAACGTTCATCATTGTTGATCCATTTTTCCTAACTCAATTTTAATGCAACGATCCATAACAATATCATTACGACCCGCATCTTGTAGTTTTTGCGCTGCTTCTTCATTTTCGATGCCTAACTGTGCCCAAAAAACTTTTGCATCCGTTTCTAAAAAGTCATCAGCAACATCAGTTAAAAACTCACTACGGCGGAAAATATCTACGATGTCAATCGGTTCTTTTATATCTTGCAAACGAGCGTATACAGTTTCACCTAATATTTTTCCTCCAGCTAACTTTGGATTGACAGGAAAAATATGATAGCCATGTTCTTGTACAACTTTTGAAACTTGATAGCTTGTCCGTTCGGTATTATCGCTTAAACCGATAACCGCGATGTTTTTTGCTTCTTTTAAATATTGTTGTATGGTTTGTTCATCTGGATTTTTAAAAGCCATTATCATCATACTCCTTTGAAAATTTATTATTTCATTTGCTTTAAAACAAGCGATTTAAGTTGTTGCTTTTACGTTTTCATGCTAAAATATTGCTAGTCTAACAAAAGGTTGGTTCATATGAAAACAATAATATTAATAGTTATTGCCTATTTACTAGGCTCTATACCTTCCGGTTTATGGATCGGAAAAACTTTTTATAAAAAAGATATTCGGCAATTTGGCAGTGGAAACTCCGGCACAACCAATACCTTTCGTATATTAGGGGTTAAAGCCGGTTTTGCAGTATTTTTGGCCGATTTATTAAAGGGTACTTTAGCAACTTCTTTAGCCTATTTGCCCGGCGTAGATACCAATCCGTTGTGGTTTGGTTTAGCTGCTATTGTGGGTCACGTTTTTCCTGTTTTTGCCAAATTTAAAGGCGGAAAAGCTGTGGCTACCAGTGCTGGCATGCTTTTAGGTTATAATCCGCTTTTCTTTTTTTGCTCACTAGCACTTTTTTTAATTTTATTATTTATTACCAGCATGGTCAGTTTATCTAGTATGATTGCAGCGGTTACTATCACCTTATCTACTTTCATATTACCGTCGATCTTGCCTGTTTTACTGCCTGAACAAGATTGGTTGTTATCTTGTATTGCTGTTATTGTTACTGCATTCATCTTTTATTTACATAGACAAAATATTCAACGAATTCGACAAGGAACTGAAAGCCGTATTTCTTTTGGCTTAAATAAACAAGAAAAGAAAAAGTAAACTTTGCGCAAAAAATGCGCAAAGTTTTTTTATTTTACTACGATAGCATATTTTGTATGGAATGTACCATGTGCTGCTAATTTTTGGATTCCCACTTTTTCTGTCAAATCACCACTTGTCTCTGTTGTATCAGCAATGCCAACCCAAGGTTCAAGGCATACAAAAGGCGATTGTGTAGGATAAGTAGACCAAATACCAACATAGGAAAAATCTTTAAAAGTTAATGTAACAGAATGTGATGATTTCTCACTACGAATCGTAAAAGAGTTCAAACCTTTTGTTTCATAAATCAATGCATCATTTTTAAATAATTCATGATTTAAAGCAATCGAAGTATTGGTTTGACCTAAAGTCCGCTGTTGTAAGTCAATCAAACCATCTTTTAACGGTAGGTTGATTCTTGACTTCATCGGCGAAGGATCCACAAAATAATCTGTAAAGGACAAATGTTCTTCTAAAGGTACATTAAAAGCTGGGTGACCACCGATAGAAAAATACATTTCTTCATCGGTGGTATTTTTTACTTGATAGTTTACTGTTAAACCATCACCGCCCAAGCTATAGCCAATAATTAATTCAAACTCAAAGGGATATACTTTTTTTGTTTCTTCCGTGCTTTTTAAACGAAAACTAGCTGCATCTTCTCTTTGTTCGATTACCTCAAAATCCATATCTCTGGCAAATCCGTGTTGTGATAAATGATAACTTTTACCCTTATAGACATAAGTATTGTCTTTTAATGAACCGACGATGGGAAACAAAACTGGCGCATGTCTTTTCCAATAATTTGGATCAGCTTGCCAAATATATTCAATATCAGCGTCTTTACGTTTTAAACTCGCTAATTCAGCGCCTTTTTCATTGAGAACTGCTTTTAAATGATCCGTTTCAATCGTAAGTACCATCGCATATTCCTCTTTTCTCCAAAGTTAGGCTTTATCTAATTCATCTTTAAAGCGATGATTTAAAACTTTCAGATAAGTTCCTTTCATACCTAATGAACGTGATTCAATAATACCTGCCGATTCAAGTTTGCGCAAAGCATTGACGATAACAGAACGAGTGATACCGATCTTATCGGCAATATTTGAAGCCGTTAAACGTCCTTCATCACCATCTAAAGCTTCAAAAATCGCTTGAACAGCTTTTAATTCACTATAAGAAAGCGTACCAACCGCCATTTGTACAGCTGTTGTACTACGCACATCTTCTTCAATGCTTCGTGATTTTTGGTATAAGATTTGCATGCCAACAACGGTTGCACTGTATTCTGCTAAAACCAAATCATCGTCATCAAAGGGCTGTTCAATACGTGATAAGATAATTGTTCCTAAACGTTCACCAGCACCGAAGATCGGAACCACAGTGGTTAAACCATTAGGGTATTTTTCACGCAATTCCACCGGAAAAGCAGTCATATCACTTTCAATGGTAATATTAGCCTCTGTTGATTTCAATTGATCGACCATATTCGCATAGCTTGTAGGAAATTGCTTTTGTAAAAACATATTTTTGACACGTTCATTATTTACATCCAGTATTTCCGTAAACCCTAAGACACTACCATCAGCACTAATAATGTAGGTATTACTATTTAAAATATCTCCTAATACATCCGCCATTTCACCGTAAGGTAAGTCCGAATCTGTGTTAAAAGTGTTATTTTGCTGCAATAACTCATTAATTTTTCTTGTTTGTTCTAAAAGTGTACTCATCATCTTCTCCTTTACTTACTTTCCAACTATTCGACAAATTTTTACAGAATGTAACGACTTAAATCCTTATTTTTAGCAATATCAGACAATTTATCTTCAACATATGCTTCTGTGATTTGGATTTCTCCCATTTGCATGTCAGAAGCTTCAAATAATAGGTCTTCTAATAATCTTTCTAAAATGGTGTGCAACCGTCTAGCGCCGATATTATCGGTGTCACGATTAACTTCAAAAGCAATATTGGCAATTTTTTCAATCGCTTCTTTAGTAAATGTCACACTTACATTTTCAGTTTCTAATAAAGCAACGTATTGCTTAACTAAGGCGTTATTAGGTTCTTTTAGAATCTTAACAAAGTCTTCAGCGTTTAGATCATTTAATTCAACGCGAATTGGAAAGCGTCCTTGTAATTCAGGAATGAGATCACTTGGTTTAGATACATGGAAAGCACCAGAAGCAATGAACAAAATATGATCTGTTTGTAAAGCACCATATTTTGTATTTACTTGTGAGCCCTCAACGATCGGTAAGATGTCTCTTTGAACACCTTCTCTGGAAACATCACCAGATTGTTCTGATTTGGCCGTAACTTTATCAATTTCATCAATAAAGATAATACCGCTAGATTCAGCTAATTTAATCGCTTCACTATGAATATCAGCATCATTAACTAATTTTGCTGATTCTTCTTGGATTAAAAGCTCTCTGGCATCTTTTACCGGCAAAGTACGATCAACTTTTTTATTAGGTTTTAATTGAGAGAATGCTTCACTTAAGTCAATTCCCATTTGTTCTAAGCCATTATTCATCATTGGGTTTTGGCTTTTTTCTTCTTCTACTTGGATGGTAACTTCGCGATTATCCAAAACCCCTTTTTGTAATTGTTCAAAAATAGCTTGGCGATTACTTCTAATTTCTTCAGTTAATTCTTCTTCAGGTTCTTCATTTTCTTGTTGTTGATTTGGGTTAAACATATTCATCATTTGTTCATAGGGATTTTGATTGTTCTTCTTTTCTTTTTTGATCCCTGGTGCTAAAGCTTTAGCTAAACGACGGTTGGCTTTTTTCTCTGCTTGGCTGTAAACACCACTATATTTTTCTTTTTTAACAATTTGAATTGCATTTTCAACCAAATCACGCACCATAGATTCTACATCACGACCTACATAACCGACTTCGGTGAATTTCGTCGCTTCTACTTTTACAAAAGGTGCTGAAATGGTTTTTGCTAGACGTCGCGCAATTTCTGTTTTCCCAACGCCGGTAGGCCCGATCATCAAAATGTTTTTAGGGGTAACGTCTTGTTGCATTTGTTCTTCTAACTGTAAACGTCGATAGCGATTGCGTAAAGCCACCGCTACTGATTTTTTCGCCTGATCTTGGCCAATAATATAACTGTCTAATTCATTTACTATCTCTTTAGGTGTTTTTTCTCGATTTGGCATAAAATTAACATTCCTCCACATTAATGTCATGGTTGGTAAAAATACAAATGTCTGCTGCGATATTCAAGGCATTTTCTGCAATTTCTTTAGCGGACAATTTATCACTGGCATATTTACGCATCGCTCTAGCAGAAGCTAATGCAAAATTTCCCCCAGAGCCAATCGCCAAAATGCCATCGTCTGGAGTAATCACTTCGCCGGTACCTGAAACAAGTAACATTTCATCTTTATTCATAACGATCAGCATTGCTTCAAGCTTTTGCATTGAACGTTGTGTGCGCCACTCTTGCGCTAATTCAACAGCCGCTCTTTGTAAATTTCCATGATATTCATTTAGTTTTTCTTCAAATTTTTCTTCTAGAGTAAATGCGTCAGCTACGCTACCAGCAAAGCCGACAACAACCTCTCCATTATAGATACGACGTACTTTTTGGGCCGTACCTTTCATAACAACTTGTTCTCCCATCGTTACTTGGCCATCTCCAGCCATAGCAAATTTGCCGTCTTTTTCAACCGCGCATATCGTTGTTGAATGAAATTGTGATTCCATTATATTTGTTCCTCCTAATTTTCATTTAGTTTCATGCTCTTGGATGAAACTGACGATAATTTTTTTGTAGGTTTTCTTTTGTTACATGCGTATAAATTTGTGTTGTTGATAAATTAGCATGCCCTAGTAGCTCTTGAACCGTCCGCAAATCAGCTCCATTATTTAATAAATGAGTAGCAAAAGTATGTCGTAACATATGCGGATGAATTTGTGAGTCCAAGCTACTTTTTTTGATCACCTGATTTAAGGCATACTCAATACCCGTTGAAGTGATGCCATCACCTAAACGGTTAACAAAAACATATGCATGATCTTTATGGTATTTTTCCATCAAAAAAGCACGTCCTTCAGATAAATACACATCTAAGGCTTCTTGTGCATAGGCGCCAAAGGGCACGTAACGATCCTTATTTCCTTTTCCATGGATAAACAATACACTGTTTTCCCAATCAATTTGCTCAAGCGTCAATGAAGCGCACTCACTAACTCGCAAACCAGAACCATATAAGACCTCTAATAAAGCACGATCTCTTTGTTGCAAAGGTTTGTTTCCTTGAACACTGTCAAATAACACTTCAATTTCTTTTTCATAAAAAAAGCGAGGCAGTTTGACATTCTTTTTTTTCAAGTGAACATAAGAAAAGGGATTTTCTTCTATCACTTCATGCTTTAATAAAAAATGATAGAAAGAACGTAAGCTGGCAATTTTACGGCTGACTGTATTACGACTATAATTTTGTTCATTTAATTCACTTAAATAAACGCGCACATCGCGATGATCAATCTGCAAATAATCAGCATCTCCAGAGTCTTTTAAAAAGACAAAGAAATTGTCGATATCTTCTTTATAAGCCTCTTTTGTTTTTTCAGAATAACCACGCTCAACGGTGAGATAGCGGTAATATTCCTTTGGCCAATCTTTTGTCATCTTGCACTTCCTCTTTTTCCTATTTCTTCTAAAATGTAGCATAGAACGGATAAAAATACAAATAAACTGTCAGAATTTAACCAATATTTCAAATTCTGCTCACAATTGAAAAAATTATGAATTTTATTTCTATCCATTTTTTTAAAGCGGAAAAAATCCATAATGCCATATGACATCATGGAAATTTTTTCATTATTTCTGTTCATCTTCTTTATAATCACAGTTGGAACAAACAACTTGTTTACTAGCTTTTTTCTTTTTCTCGACTAGATAATGATCGCATTTCGGACAATTGCGACCGACTGGTTTATTCCAAGAAATAAAGTCACAATCAGGATAACGTTCACAGCCATAAAAGATACGGTTTTTCTTTGATTTTCTTTCAATGACTTGTCCTTTTTGACATTTAGGGCAGGTTACTCCGATTTCTTTGACGATCGGTTTGGTATTACGGCATTCGGGGAAATTACTACAAGCGTAAAATTTACCGTATCTGCCTAATTTAATAACCATTGGATGCCCGCAAACATCACAGTCAAAACCAGCTGGTTCATCTTTAATCTCGATCTTTTCCATTTTTTCTTCCGCAGTTTCCAATTCTTTTTCAAATGGTTGATAGAAACGATCGATGACTTTGACCCACTCTTCTTTTCCTTCCTCAATATGGTCTAAGTCCTCTTCCATTCCAGCTGTAAAGGATGCATCGACAATTTCAGGAAAGAAATCTTCAATAAGGTTGTTGACGATTTCACCTAATTCAGTAGGTTCGAACCGCTTTTGTGTAAGTTTAACGTAATAACGTTTCTGAATTGTTTGTAAAGTCGGCGCATAAGTAGATGGCCGTCCAACACCATTTTCTTCCAAGGTCCGAATGAGCGTTGCTTCACTAAAACGAGCAGGAGGTTGAGTAAAGTGTTGGTTAGGCGTAATGTCTTCTGATTGTACAATATCACCAGATGCTAGTTCTGGCAAAACATTTTCCTTATCCTTCTTACCATCATCTCGACCTTCAACATACACTTCCATAAAACCTTTAAATTTCACTTTAGAGCCATTTGCCACAAAAATAACGCCATTTTGATCTAAGGTAGCTTTGACTGTATCAAGAATGGCTGGTTTCATTTGACTGGCGATAAAGCGCGACCAAATCAAGCGGTATAACTTCAGTTGATCTTTATCTAAATGCTTTTCAATTTCTTCTGGGCTACGCATCGCACTTGTTGGACGAATCGCTTCGTGAGCATCCTGTGCGCCCTGCACATTTTTTAATTTCTTATTGCTATGAGCAGCATAGTTTTTACCATAGGTCTGTTCTATAAAATCTGTCGCTTCTTGTTTAGCAGTATCAGAAATTCTTTTAGAATCAGTACGCATATAAGTGATTAAACCAGTCGTACCGCCTTTTCCTAAAGAGATTCCTTCATATAACTGTTGCGCAACCATCATTGTTTTGCCTGTCCGAAAATTCAATTTACGAGCGGCTTCTTGTTGCAGACTACTTGTGGTAAAAGGTGCGGCTGGATTTCTTTTACGTTCTTTTTTTTCAACCTTAGTTACATTATAATCTTTGCCAGATAGACGTTGAGTAACTTCCTTAACTGCATCTTCATTAGGTAATTTTTTCTTCTTGCCGTCAACACCCCAGAAATTGGCCTTGAATTTTTTCCGACCTTTTTTAAAATTACCATCAATACTCCAGTACTCTTCTGGTGTAAAATTACGAATTTCTTTTTCTCGGTCAATGATCATTTTAAGAGCAACTGATTGCACACGACCTGCACTCAAACCTTTTTTTACCTTGCGCCAAAGAATCGGGCTGATAGAGTAACCAACCAAACGATCCAACACGCGACGTGCTTGTTGCGCATCAATCAAGTCTAAGTCAATTGTTCTGGGTTCTTTAAAGGCTGCTTTAACAGCATCTTTAGTAATTTCATTGAAGACCACACGATTTTTATCATGAGGGTCTAAACCTAAAATATAAGACAAGTGCCAAGCAATAGCTTCCCCTTCTCTATCCGGGTCACTAGCAAGGTAAACTTTTTCTGCTTTTTTTGCATGTTTTTTTAAATCTTTAATCACATCGCCTTTACCACGAATCGTGATATAATAAGGCTCATAGTTGTTTTCAACGTCGATCCCCATTTTACTTTTTGGTAAATCACGAACATGTCCAACACTGGCTACAACTTTATAATTACGGCCAAGATATTTTTCAATCGTTTTAGCTTTTGCTGGTGATTCCACAATCACCAAATATTTATAAGCCATTAAAAGGCCCCTTTCGTAAATGGTTTATGCTATATATCGTGCCATTTAATTTTCGAATAACAAATCGTAGCCTATCATAGCCATTTGAAATGAGTTTGTCAAGAAAGGAAACACATAGACCTTAAATACTGCTTTAAAAATTAGGCAATTCTTCTAAAATATCTTGTACTGAAATCACGCATTTGGCACCGTCTTGAATAAGGCGATGACAACCATCAGATTGCCCAGTTAAAATTTCACCTGGTATAGCAAAAACTTCTTTTCCATAATCTAGTGCTAATTGAGCAGTAATCAAAGATCCACTACGTTCCTTTGCTTCGACAACGCAAGTTGCTTTACTTAAACCCGCGATAATTCGATTCCGCATAGGAAAATGATTTTTACGAATGGGTGTACCTTGCGGGTATTCACTTAAAACTAAATGATTTTTCTTCATTTCACCAAAAAGCGAACTAACCTCTCTGGGATAACAAATATCCAAACCACATCCAACAACACCGATTGTTAAACCGCCCGAGCGGATCGTCATCTCATGGCTCATCCGATCAACACCTCTTGCTAAGCCACTTACAATCACAAACTGCCGCTTTACAATAGAAGGAAGTAATTTACTGATAACCTGTGTTGAATATTTACTCGCTTGTCGCGCACCTACAAAAGCTAAACGTGGATAATCTAACAAGTCTAAATTTCCTCTATAAAAGATCACTAATGGAGGATAAGGAAGCTCTAGTAATTCTGCTGGATAATCTGATGATAACCAAGTGACATATTGCTGATCTTGTAATTTTTCTTTTAACCAATCATCAGTAATTTCTCGAAAACTTTGCCGGAACATTCCCTTGTATCGATCGATTTGTGCAATCTGTATCACATCTTCCACAAAAAAGTTTTCAGCCTGAAATTTTTCATAAAATTTCACGATTTTCCATTTTCCAATTAAACCGATCCCTTTACAATAAGTTAATTTTAATACCGTTTTTTCGATCATCGACAATTCTTCATAATTCAAAAAAATCCCCCTCTTTTTAAGTATTTATTAATAAATACGCAAAAAAGAGGGATTTCTTTTTTATAAATATTTTTTTATTGGTGCATACGATTTACGATGAATGGCTGTAATACCATATTCTTTTAGTCCAGTTAAATGAGCCTTAGTGCCATAACCAGCATTTTTGTCAAAAGCATAATAAGGGTATATCTTATGATATTCTTTCATTAGCTGGTCACGATAAACTTTAGCAATAATACTAGCAGCAGCGACCGATACACTTTTAGCATCGCCTTTTATGATTTTTTCTTGCGGAATATTAATATCTATAGACATCGCATCAATCAATAGATGATCTGCTTTTACTGCCAAATTTTCCACCGCTTTTTTCATAGCCAGTTTACTTGCTTGATAAATATTTACTTGATCAATTTCTTCAGCAGAGATTTCGCCAATTCCGATGGCCGTTGCTTGTTCTTTAATTTTATTGTCTAAATCTAAACGCTTCTTTTCATTAAGCTGTTTTGAATCATTGAGTCCTAAAATTTCACTAGTTTCGGGTAGAATAACCGCTGCTGCAACCACCGGCCCAGCCAGAGGCCCCCGCCCCACTTCGTCAATGCCAGCGATCAAATGATGACCTTGTTTGTAACATGAACGTTCGAAAGCTTGCATACTATAAAACTGTTCTTTTAATGTTTCTTTTTGAGCTAAACGTTTTTCTAATTGCAGGAGAAGTTTTTGCACACCTTTACGTTCGTCCATTTGTAACTGCTTAACATAAGGATCAGCCATTGTTTCAATATCTAATAAACGTGTTTTTATCTCAGAAATTGCCTCTTTTGCCATCTACTCACTCATTTCTTCATAACGGTCTAAAGTATACTTACCCAACTTGCCTTCTCTTATATCATGGATTACACGCTGGCTTCCTTTATCGTAATCATCTTGAAAGCCTTGCTTTTTAGTAATCAACATTAATAGTTCAGCTGTAGAAAGTGCTAAATCTTCTGCAGACAATTGATAACGATCGGCAAGTTGCTCTGGATAAAATTGCTTGAAAAAATCCAGAGCATAAATAGCAATATCATCCTGATGAAATAATTGATCTTTAATTGCACCTGTTAATGCCAACTTTTTACCAATTTCTTGATCTTCAAATTTAGGCCATAAAATTCCCGGTGTATCTAATAACTCTAAATCTTTTTTATAACGTATCCATTGTTGACCTTTTGTTACACCTGGCTTATTTCCCGTCTGAGCCATTTTTTTCCCTGCCAGACGATTGAGTAATGTTGATTTTCCAACATTTGGAATACCGATTACCATAGCACGTATAGCTCTTGGTTTTAAACCTTTTTCCTGTTCACGCTGCAGTTTTTCAGCGAGCGCTTCTTTTGTTTTTGGTAAGATAGCTTTACTACCCGTATTATCTTGTGAATTAATAGCAAGAGAAGCATAACCTTGCTTATTAAAATATGTTTCCCAGTTTTTTGTTTGCGCAGGATCAGCTAGATCCGCCTTATTGATTAATACAAGACGAGGCTTTTGTTGTAAAATTTCGTCTAGCATCGGATTTCTAGAAGAAACCGGAAGACGCCCGTCAACCAACTCAAAAACAATATCAACATGTTTTATTTTTTCGGACACTTGGCGCTTCGCCTTTGCCATATGGCCAGGAAACCATTGGATGGTCATATGTAACCACGCTCCTTATTGTGAGAATGCTGTTTGTCAGCAACATTATTTATCATAAACTTTTTTGTCAAAGGTTTCAATTCTTTTAATTTCTCTTTTAAATATCACACCATTTAAAGTTCGTTCAAAACTAAGAGCCATATCCATAGTATTTAGTCCCAACTTCCCTAAAGTAAGGACCATTTGCTTAGCTTTTGGGCCTAACTTTATCAAAGAAAGGACTATCATTTTTTCAATATATTTACCATAAAAAATCTTGCAAAGTCTGAATTTCCAACTTTACAAGATTTCTCTTTAAATAAATTTCATATGTGGCAAAGGATAGTAAACAAAATGAGCTGTTCCCAAGATCTCATCTTCTGAAATTGCGCCAAAAGAACGGCTATCTTTTGAAAGACGACGATTGTCACCGATAACAAAATAACTATCTTTTCCTAATTTCTTTACACCCATTAATTCTTCAAAATCAAAATCATGAGTATAAGGAGCTGATTCGTCATCACTATGAAGATTATCTTCTAGGAAAGGTTCGGCTACTTTTTTATCATTGATATAAAGTTGATCGTCCTTATAACTAACCGATTCCCCTGGTAAGCCGATGACTCTTTTAACATAAGTGCTGCCATCCGGGAGGTTAAAGACGACGACATCAAAACGTTTAACGCTTGATAAACGTTCAACTAACACCATATCTCCTTGTGACACAGTATCTTCCATTGAACTTCCCTGTACTGGCATAGGAATTAACAAAAATCCCCGAATCAAAAATGCTAGCAGACCAGCAGCAAATGAATATTTTATTATCAGCCAAAACCATTCGAAAAATCGTTCTTTATTCATCTAGCTATCGACCTCGTCTAGTTCTTCATTTTGTTAGTTCTTCAACTGCTTTTTTATACACCGAATCAGAATCTTGGATCTTTTTAACAACCTCTTGTTCAATAGCTGTACTAGTCTTTTTATCTACACTGCCACTTTGTTCAATGTCATGTTCTCCTTGAAAGTCTTTTACAGCTTGTGTGGTTTTATCGTTAAATTCATCGCCTTTTGTATCATAACCTAGTGCTTGTAAAAACTTATGCAAGTTCTTAACCGTATCTGATTGATCACCTTTTTCAAAGGTTTCATCTTTTGGCAACGGAGGTAAGTAAGCATAATCCGGTAAATCAGCTTCTATTGTTGGTTCAACACCTTTTTCATTGATCCATTCGCCCTTTGGCGTTAACCATTTTTGCACGGTCATTTTTACTTCACTATCATCAGAAAAGTCACTCACGCTTTGAACAGTTCCTTTACCGAAAGTATTCGTTCCAACAATCGGCGCATCAGCGGACTCTTTTAAAGCCGCTGCAAAAATTTCTGAAGCAGAAGCACTTTGTTTATCCACTAACACCGTGGTAGGCTCGTTTACTTTAAAACCGCCGTCCAATTTTTCAGAAGCTTTACTTTTACCTGTAATCTCTTCATCAGTACCAAATTGAACAATAGTTTTCCCGTCAGCTAAAAACATACTAGCCATTTCCTCTACTTGATCTAAATAACCACCAGGATTTTGACGGAGATCGATCACAAAAGATTCTGCTCCTTGTTTGCGTAAATCTTTAATTGCATCTCTTAATTCTTCAGCTGTGTTCTCATTAAAACTGGCAATTTCAATACTTCCCACTTCTTGATGGTCTTCATCAAGCTCATAATTCAAAGACTCAAGCGGAATTGTATCGCGTTTGATTTCTACTTCAAAATTTTCATCTTCACGCTCTACAGCTAGTTTTACAGTAGACCCTTTCTTGCCTCGAATAGTCTGTACCACTGAATCAAGGTCTTTACCTTTGGTCTTTTTTCCATCAACTTCAAGAATCTTGTCTTTTGCCTGTAAGCCAGCCTTTTCAGCGGGACTATCTTTTACAGGTGCTTCAGAAACTTCTGGAAAATCATCGACAATCGTCAAAGTGGCTCCGATTCCTTCAAAATCACCAGATAATGACTCGGTAAATTCCCCGGCTTCCTGCTTTCCTAAATAAGAAGTATAAGGATCATCTAAAGAATCCGTCATTCCTTCAAGTGCACCTTCAATCAAATCTTCATCGTCAACATCTTCATAATAGTTTTCTTGAATATCATTATACAAGGCATGAACTTTATACAAATCATTCTGCGAAAGAGAAGAAGATTGGAAAAATTCACTTGAAGTGACCCAATAAACTAGGCCTCCAGATATAAGAGCTACAAGAACTAAAGAAATAATGAAGCTTTTCAAAGATATCTTTTTATTTTTCATGTAACACCTCAATTCTAATAAAGAACTTTACCGATTGTCTTCTAAATATTTTTGCCAAACACTATCAAAAATATCCATATTACTTAAATAATCAACATTCATCTCTAAGTAATCAGAAATTTCCTCATAACTATCACTTTGCTTAGGAAATTGAATATCTTTAGCCGCATTGTTAGCAAAAACTTGAATTTCATCCGCTGCATTTGGCCCTCGTAAGGTCATTAAATAATGGTAAAAACTACGCTTCATTCGCCCCAATTCTCCTTTATAAAGGCAGCGCGCTTTGCATGATTTCTAGCAAAGTTTTCGGGATTTTTCTTATAAAAATCTTGGTGATACATTTCCGCAGGATAAAATGTTTGCGCAGGTTCAATTTGGGTAACGATCGGTTTGTTAAAGCGACCGCTATTTTCTAGTTCTTGACGACTTTTTTCCGCAATTTCTTTTTGCTCTTCATTTAAGTAATAAATTACTGGGCGATAATTATCCCCACGGTCTTGGAATTGACCGAAAGCGTCTGTAGGGTCCGTTTGTTGCCAATAAATTTCTACTAAATCTTTATAAGAGATCACTTCTGGATCGAAGATGATTTCCACTGCTTCAGTGTGACCTGTCGCCTTTGTTACAACTTCTTCATAAGTTGGATTTTCTACATGCCCACCGGTGTATCCTGATACTACTGAATAAATTCCAGGCTGTTCATCGAAAGGATGTACCATACACCAAAAACAGCCACCAGCAAAAATTGCTCTTTGTTTCATACAATCACTCCTATTTTTCTTTGTCCTGAGGTAAGTATAGACTTACTTGGATGTCATCATCAACTAAATTGATTTTCTCTGCTTTTATAAATAAACCATTTTCCATACGAAATTGATCAAGTCGAAGAAGTACTGTTTCTTCATCGGGATCAAATTCAATCCATTTTGGAAATTTAAAGCTTTTTTCGATCATTTTCATCACTTGACCAACGGGAAGATCTAAAGTACCGATTGAAAGACTGTCTGCTTTAAGTTGTACATTTCCATTATCGGTAACATAAGGGTCAAAATATAAATAAAAAGTAATAGGTGCGCCTAAGACCTCAAAATCACCGGTTAACATTGCTTGATTCTCTAATTGAAAATGATACTCTACATCAGAGTCCGCTTGATAATTTTGCAAATAAAAATCCATCAATGAATTGATCTGTTCTTTATTACTATTGATTGATAGAACAGGCTCTCCTTCGCGCTGCACAATAGCTTGCGTATCGTATTGAATTACTTCTCTTTGTTGTGTTGCGCGAAAGAAAAAGAAGGCTCCTAATCCTAAAACGATTCCTAATAATATAATAAATGAAACTTTCCATTTGTTAACTGCTTTTTTTCCATTTTCCTCTGTTGATTTCTTATGCTTACGCTTTTCCTCTTTCACGATGCGTTCTCCTCTTTTAACCAAATATCTTTGGTTGCATCAATATTTTTCATCACTTCACGTGTGATCAATTGGTATCCTGTCGTATTAGGATGGAAATTGTCTTCCTCATAAAGTGCCTTATTTTTCACCGTATTTAGATCATCTTCTTTTTCAGAAGAGGAACTTTCTTTATTAGTATTAAGTGCTGCTTCATCACCAGTTCCTTGTGAAATTACTTCATTAATGGGAACAAAATAAGCATTTTCATCCTTTTCAACGATTTCTTTTGTTCCTTCATCCCAATTTTGGATAATTGTTTGCATATCCTCAATTTCTGGGAAATTAACATAAAAAGGATTATACACACCTAACACATAAATTCCCGCATCTGCGTTTAATGAACGGGTTTCTTCTAGTATTTCAGAAAGGTTATCCTGATATTTTTCTAACGGACCTTCAAATGAATCAACACTTAGACCAAAAATATTCTTTTTTATGACTTTCATAATGTCATTGCCCCCCACTGTCACTGTAATAAGGTCAGAGCTAGCAATATCATTTTGTGTCTTATCATCTTCTTTGATACGTTTTAAAATTTGATCACTTCGTTCACCCGCAACGCCATAATTATCTACTTCAACACTGCTTAAAGCATAATCGTCTTGCAAATCATCCGCCACAAGAGAAACAAACCCACCATTTTGCGTTGCATCTCCTACACCTTCTGTTAGAGAGTCACCCACAGCCGTATAGTGAATATGATCTTTGACCTTATTATCGTTGGCGTTTGCACTATCGACTAATTTAGGCTGAGCTTTAGGAAAACTTAGCTGCAGGACTAAAAAGATGATTAAAGCGATAGCCGCTACACTAAAGATTGGAATAAAAAGTTTTTTATTCTTCATGGCTCTTTCCTCTTTCTAAGATTTAAGCTTATTCTTGCAAATTCATACACAATCAGTTTATCAAAAATAATGAAAAAATCGTACTGATTTTCAATTTGTTCACTAAAACTTAAAAAATCAAAATAAGCTGGGACAAATGTCTCCAGCAATAATCACTTTCTAAGTGAAAAAATTTTTTACGATCATTACTGAAAAATGACTTCTCTCCCAGCCTCTTTCATTATTTTATTAAACTTGATCCGCATAATACATAATTGCAAATGCATCTTTTCCAGTATGTGTCGCAATTATAGGTGTTGTATGCAGTAGATAAATTTCTAGTTGAGGAAATAATTCCTGTAATTCATTTTTGTACTTTTCACACTGTTCTTTACCACCAGCATAAGAAATACCAATTTTTTTCACAGTCGAATTTTCTTTCAATTCATTTTTTAAACGTTCAAACCATTTATTGAAGGTTTTAGATCCTCGACCCTTTACAATAGGAAATAAATCTCCGTTTTTAAATTCCATAATGACACGTATACTCAATATGCTAGATAAAAGGCCTTTTGCTCGGCTGATACGCCCACCTTTAACAAGATTTTCGAGCGTTGAAACGCCAATATATAATTTTGTATTTTTTAACATTTGTTGAATTTCAGGCAATACTTCTTCTGAAGTTTTTCCTTCTTGTGCCAGCTGCGCAGCTCGCATCACCGCAAAAGCTAAGGATTGGTCTGTTGTTTCTGTATCAATCACCGTTACTTTACTTTGGGTGATATTACTTGCCTGTCTTGCAGCACCAACAGTTCCACTAAGCTTTTCAGACATATGAATAGATAGAACTTCACTACCATCTTTTCCTAATTCATCATATAAATTAACAAACTCGCCAATAGGTGGTTGACTGGTTTTGGGTAATTTTTTGGCTTTTGCCATCATTTCCATAAAATTTTCGCCAGAAAGATTTTCATCATCAGTATAAACCGTTCCGTCGATCATAACAGAAAGAGGGATAATATGAATGTCGTATTCGTCCCTTAAACTTGGCTTCATCGTAGCTGACGAATCTGTTACTATTTTCAGTTTTGCCATAATTTTCTGTTCACTCTTTCTTTTAGCTGCACCCTTTTTTAAGTGGTCAAAGCCAAATCATTTCTTTAAATAGTATAACAGAATGAACTTGAATTTTCATCAAAAATAAATTCTTAAAATTATAAAGCTTCCACTGCTTGAATTGCGGCAAAAACTTGCTCTTCCGTCACTTCTGGATCTATCATAGGGAAAGTATCATCTTTTGCTGCCGCTTGTTGAATTACTGGCGCTAGACTTTCTTTTGTCACATTCTCAATACTCATTTGTGCTAATTTATTAGGTAAGCCAATTTGTTCATAAAACGGGAGGATCTTGCTTATTTCATCAAAGTCATTGGTATAAGCTAATTGCACTAAGACACCATAAGCAACTTTTTTACCATGCAGTGCCTTATGCGTTTCTTCCAGATAAGAAAGCCCATCATGGACCGCATGAGCACCTGCTGAACGTCCATAACTCACCGCAAATCCGCCTGTTTCTCCTGCTAGTGCAACAATTGTGTCCGCTACACGAGCAAAAGCTGGTGTAATGGTTTGTTGATTCAAAGAGTTGATTGCTTTTTGTGAATCTTCAAATAAAATCGCTGCAATTTCTTTAGCACAAGCAATCCCCAAACGTGTGTAAGCAGACTTATCCTCTTCTTTTAAACGTCGGGTAATCCCTTCAATTTCGTACCACTTCGCCAAAGTATCGCCAATACCTGCTTCGAAGTATTCTCTAGGTGTCGCCAATAAAAATTGCCAATCGACTAAAGTTAGATAGGGCGCACGACTTTGAAATCCCATGCATCTAAAGGTACGGTTAGGGTAATAAACAGCTGTAATTGGCGTAAACGGCGCACAATTTGAGATCAAAGTTGGAACTAAAATAACATCGCAGTTTAAATCTTCAGCCGTTAACTTTGCAGTATCACAGACACGTCCACCCCCAATACCAACAATAACATCTGCTTTACCGATTTGATTTGCGATTTCTTGCGCATTCTCATAACTCGCACTGCCATCATAGCGATAAATTGGAAAAGGCAATTCTTCTTGGTAATAATCATTAAAAACTTGATAAGAGACATCTCCTGTAACAATGGCAATATCTTTAAAAGCTGCTAAATATTCGGGTAAATCTTTTATAACATCTGTCCCACTAACGTAACGATTTCCTCCAGGACGAACTTCATCATTAATATTCATGGCTACACCCCTTGTTCATTGAAATTGGAGTAAGTTTACAACTTATTTTTTCTAAAGTCAACGTTGAAAGCGCATTATAATTATAATTTTCTAAATATTCGTTTAATTTTTTTACTCATAAGAATTTATTAAAACGATTGTTACTTTTTACAAACATTCTTGAATAAAAAATCGTTTACGTGTATAGTCGAATTAAAGATTGAACATATTTTACTGAAAAGAGGGAAGCTAGTGGAGGCAAAAAAATTTACAAATAAATACTTAATAACAAACGAAGTTTTTAATGCGATAACACACGGTATTGGTTTTGGTTTAAGTGTTGCCGGACTTGTCATTTTGTTGGTAAATGGTGCGCGCTTAGGTTCTTCTATTCATATCGTGTCTTATGCTATCTATGGTTCAATGCTAGCCTTACTTTTTTTAATATCTACTTTGTTTCATAGCTTGATTTTCACTAAAGCAAAAAAAGTATTCCAAGTGTTTGACCATGCTTCTATATTTTTATTGATCGCTGGCAGTTACACCCCTTTTTGTTTGTTAAGTATCGGTGGGACTTTTGGTTGGATATTATGTAGTATCATTTGGTTATTGGCGATTATCGGCATCATATATAAATCCTGCACGCTACATAAAAAAGAAACGGTATCAAAACTTTCTACATTAATTTATGTCTTGATGGGTTGGGGTTGTATAATTGCTTTTCGTCCGTTGATCGATTCATTAGGAATCTGGGGGTCATTGCTTTTAGCAAGCGGTGGTCTAGCTTATACTATTGGCTCCATTTTTTATAGTTTGAAAAGCATCCGTTTCATGCATGTCGTATGGCATTTATTTGTCATGTTAGGTGCTGGGTTCATGTATTTCTCCGTTTTGTTTTTTACTTAAACTAAAAGTGAGACCTCAAGTATTAATTTTTTAACTAATACTTGAGGCCTTTTTTATCAGAGAAAGGAGATTTTTTTGAAAAAGCAAAGTGAAATTGAAAATTACTGGCAGCAGTTTGTCAAAGAAAAAGAAATCGATGCAACAAATTATTCGGCTTGGTCGTTTGGTGATACTAAACAAATGGCTGATGAACTAGCCGAATTGGTCGTAAAAGGCGATAAAACAGCTACAACTTCAGCTTATGACTTATACGAAACCGACGAAAAAATACCAGAAGTCGGAGAACACAATATTATTCTTAATGGAAATCATCAAGCAGTCTGTATTACCCAAACCGAAGTTGTAGAAGTAATCCCTTTTAATTTTGTATCCGCAGAACATGCCTATCACGAAGGTGAAGGTGATCGTACACTTTCGTATTGGCGTAAGGTCCATGAAGACTTTTTCAAACGAGAGTACGCTGATACCAGCAAGACATTTTCAGAAGATATCCCCTGTCTTTGCGAAGTATTCAAAGTGGTGTATATGTAAATGAAACGTTTATTGTTGAGTAAAGAATTTCTTTACTCAAAATTCAATTCAACACTAATGTTAGCGACTTATACTCTTTCGTAAATCTCAAAGCGGTGTTGATAATGATTTCTTTCATCAATAACACCCTCTTTTTCTTCTTTGAGCTTCCACTGTGACCAATCAACTGTTGGCATATAGACGTCTCCTGTGAAAGTTTCGTCGATAACCGTACGATATAAATAATCAAAGTATGGTAGAAGCTCTTTAAAAATCTCTGTTCCTCCTCCAACAAAAATAGGCGTAGATTGTTGATTAGCTAATTCAACAACTTCATCTGTCGAATGTAAAATTTTTACATTTTCTGCTTTGTAGTTAGGATCTTTGGTCAAAATAATCGTTTCACGATCAGGTAAAGGACGTCCCCCCATACCTTCAAATGTTTTTCTTCCCATAACTAAGGTATTATTAACTGTATTATTTTTAAAAAACTTTAAATCATTAGGTAAATACCAAGGAAGCTTGTTATCTTTTCCAATTAAACCATTTTCATCTTGTGCCCAAATAGCGATTAACAATTCACATTACCTCCTATTATACTGCGATCGGTGCTTTGATCCCGGGATGTGGCGCATAACCTTCTACTTGGATGTCATCCATATCAAAATCAAAGACCGAATTTTTTTCCTGATTTAATATCAAACTTGGCGCTGTTTTGATATCACGAGACAATTGTTCTTTCATCTGTTCAAAATGATTATTATACAAGTGAGCATCGCCTAATGTATGAACAAATTCACCTACATCTAATCCCGTTTCATGCGCAATTAGATGAGTTAACAAAGCATAGCTTGCAATATTAAAGGGTACACCTAAAAAAACGTCACCGCTACGCTGATACAACTGACAGCTTAGTTTGTTATCATTAACATAAAACTGAAACATGGCATGACAAGGTGGCAAAGCCATACTTGGAACATCTTCGGGATTCCAAGCCGTAACAATCATCCGACGTGAATCAGGATTTGTTTTTATCAATTCAATTACATTTTTAATTTGGTCAATAAAACTGCCATCCGTTGTTTCCCAATGACGCCACTGATAGCCGTAAACTTTTCCTAAATCACCGTATTTCTCTGCAAATTCTCGATCGTTTAAGATCATCTCACAAAACTTGTCATGTTCTTTTTTATAGGCTTGATTAAACTCTTCATCCACCAAAGAACGCCGGCCAAAATCAGTCATATCTGGTCCTTTATAGTCTTCACTTTGTACATAATTGGCAAAAGCCCATTCATCCCAAATATGATTATTATGCTCAAGCAAGAAACGAATATTCGTATCCCCTTTTAAGAACCACAATAATTCGCTTTTTATTAAACCAAAGGGTACTCTTTTAGTCGTCAATAGCGGAAAACCTTTGCTTAAATCAAAGCGCATTTGGTAGCCAAAAATACTTTTAGTCCCCACGCCTGTACGATCTTCTTTTTGATTTCCTTCTTCTAAAATTTTACGCCCTAAATCTAGGTAAACTTGCTCCATTCAGTATTCCTCCTTATTTATGCATACTCACTCAAGTACTCCCAACGCTCCATTTTATTAGTCAATTCTTCTTCTTTTTGATCGACATCTTCTTGTAATTCTTGCAGTTTAGTATAATTATCGCTCTGCTGATTCATGTCTTCTTTTAATTGAGCAATTGTCGTTTCTAAAGCATCGATCTCATCTTCAATCGTTTCCCACTCTTTTTGTTCTGCATACGTTAATTTTTTCTTCTTTTGTGTTTTAGGGTCTACTTTTTTAGCAACTGACTTTGCTTTAGAAGGTTTGGGACTAGCTGATTTTTCTTGCCGATAATCGGCAATAGAGCCCATATACGAATCGATTACACCATTTCCGTTAAAAATAAGTAACTTCTCTGCTACTTTATCTAAGAAATAACGATCGTGTGAAACTGCAATAACTGCTCCCGGGAATGTTTGCAGATAGTCTTCCAAAATCGTCAATGTATCAATATCTAAATCATTAGTCGGCTCATCTAAAAGTAAAACATTAGGCTGTCCGATCAATAATTTTAATAGATATAAACGACGTCTTTCTCCTCCAGATAGTTTACCTATCTTAGTACCATGCATAAATCGTGGGAATAAAAATTGTTCCAGCATTTCGGCTACATCGGTCGTAGTACCATCACTTTGGGTAACTTCTTCAGCTGCTTCTTGCAAATAACTGATCATACGCTTATCTTCATCCATTGCTTCATTTTGCTGAGTATAATAAGCGATTCTTACGGTTTCACCAACAATAAGTTCCCCGGAGTCAAGCGGTAAACGCTCTGCCAGAATATTTAATAAAGTCGACTTACCTGCACCATTTTCACCTGTAATTCCAAGACGTTCTCTTGACTGCACCAATAAATTAAAATGATCTAAAATCGTTTGTTGCCCCATTTGATAAGAACCATCTTTAATTTCCAATACTTTTTTACCTAGACGTTTAGTTGCAAAATCTAACTCAACCTGTTCATCATTATGCACTTGATGAAGGTTATCTTTTAAATTCTCAAAACGATTAATGCGTGCTTGCTGTTTCGTACCTCGTGCTTTAGGTCCTGTACGCATCCAAGCCAATTCTTGCTTATATAATTGCTTGCGCTTTTCTTCTTGTTCAGCGGCTACTCTTTGTCGTTCCGCTTTTTCCATGACATAAGTTTCGTAATTGCCTTGATATTCATAAAGTTTACCAAAGGAAAGTTCAAAAATACGACTGGTAACATGATCCAAAAAATAACGATCATGGGTAACCATTAAAAGTGCGCCTCTATAATGAGCTAGATAGTCTTCCAGCCATTCAATTGCTTCATAATCCAAATGGTTGGTCGGCTCATCAAGCAAAAGCAAATCAGGTTCGTCGATCAAAACTTGCGCCAACCCTACTCGCTTTTGCTGTCCTCCTGATAGCGTGCCTACCTTTTTATCTAAAGTTGAAATCCCTAATTTTTGTAAAATGATCTTAGCGTTGGTATCAGTATTCCAGGCATCTTTTTCATTCATTGCTTCTTGAGCTGCAGCGTATCTATTTTGTGCTTTAGTCGATTGACTATTATTTTCTAGTTCAAGTAAAGCTGATTCATATTGTTTTACTACAGCAACTTGTTCGTTTTCTCCTTGGAATACAGCTTCTAACACCGTTTGATCAGCTGCTAGTGTCGTTTCTTGTGGTAAATAACTAATGCGATAATCGTTGGGATAAAAAACATGTTGCTGGTCTCCGTCGTCATCTTGCAAACCAGCTAGGATCGATAACAAACTCGTTTTTCCGGTGCCATTTACACCAATCAATCCTACACGATCATGTTCATGAACAATAAATGAAATCTGATCAAAAAGTACCTTATCCCCATATGTTTTTGAAAGATCGCTAACCTTTAATTCTTTCACGATATCTTCCTCCGATCCATCTTATTGTATCACAAAACAATTGCTTACTGTAAAGATTCCAAGTTGAAAAAATTTTCTACATTTAAAGTACATCCATCCTTATAATATAACAAAAAAGCAGGAAGCACAGTGTATAACGACCCTCAAAAGCCAGAACAAGAATCTAACTTTTGAGGACCGCTTCAGAGCTTTCCCGCTTTTTTGTTTAATTAATTATCTTTATACAAATCGTAATAAGCATCCATAACTTCTTTGGTAATCTTTTCGTTTGGTTTACCTCGATCGTCACTGCGTCGAACTTGTGGAATCATTACAGCAAAAGCAATTTCAGGATCATCATAAGGACCATAACTTACCATGCTTAAACCATCCACTTGAATTTCATCGCCATCAACAACAACAACCATTTCAGCAGTCCCGGTTTTAGCTGCCAAGTCCATTTTTGCATCGTCTAAACCTTTAGCCGTAGTCCAAGCATCATCTCCATGAGCTACATCATGGAACCCTTTTTGAATAGTATTAAGATTGCCATCTGAAATATCCACATCATTGAGTACTTCCGTGTCAATTTTATCTTTTTCTTCTCCGAGTTCGCCTTTTTCATCATTACCATAAATGCCAGTAACTAAATGCGGCCGAACTCGTTGACCATCGTTAGCTACAGTTGAAACATATTGTACTAGCTGCATCGGCGTATAGGTATCAAACTGTCCAAAAGCTAAGTCTAAAACATTTCCTGCTTGTCCTTTGGCGTCACTTAAATCATCAACGGGCGTGCGGATCCCTGTTGCTTCTTCTGGCAAGTCGATCCCGGTCTCAACGCCCAATCCATATTGTGCCATGGCATCACGTAATTGTTTGTAAACCCCTTTTTGTTTCTGAACACCAGGAATCGCGATTGTTTCACCATCATAATTGATTCCCATCATTTTTAAAGCTACCTGGATCATATAGGAGTTTGAAGAGTATTCTAAAGCTTTTTGGGCAGAAACATTCTGATTATTATTTCCATTTTTATTGAAAATAGAAGCCTTATTATTTGAGCCAGCTAGACGAATTGGTTGGTCATAAAGCACTTGATTTCCTTTAATAGCGCCTGCTTTCCAACCAGCAGTTAATGTCCCCGCCTTGACAACAGAACCCGGCGTAAAGGATTTAGTGTAGGTCCCAATAGCATCTTCACTTATATCAGAAGAACCAGTTTCATGATAATAACCATTCATTGAAAGGATTTCTCCAGTTTTTGGATTCATAGCCACAGCATAAATCCCAGGAGAATAATTCGCCATTCCATCATCAATCAAGCCTTGATAATTATCTCTAACGATTTTGTCCACTTTTTGTTGAAATTCTGAATCGATAGAAAGTTTTAAGTTATCGCCTTTTTCACCTTTAGAAATTGTTTTTTGGTTGACAATTTGTCCATTACGATCAACAGAAACTTCACTTTTGGCCTTCGTACCTTGCAATACACTTTCGTATTGTTTTTCTAAATAACTTGTTCCTACACGGTCATTGCGAGAATAACCCTTATCAATATATTCTTCTTCCTCTTCGGCAGGCAGACCTTGTTCTTGCGTGGAGACTCGACCGATAACACTTTGCAATGGGCTATCATCAGTAACCGTTTTTCGGGTCCAATCCATTCCAGTAGATACTCCCGGCAGTTCAGTACTGCGTTCTGAAACGCGAGCAATTTCTTCATCAGAGACATCTTGATTTTTTACAAAATCAGTACTTAATTCTTGCGTACCGTTTAAGCGTTGAAAAATCGTGGCCAATCTCAATTGATCTTCATCAAAATCAATCTCATCATCGGTAACTTTATCCACCAAAGCGGAATATTCTTCAGAATCAGATAAATTAGATTCTTTACTTGATAAACGATCACGAGCAGCTTCAAGATGATCTTCATCTGCTAACCAGAAATCCTTTAAATCCCGTTCTGTCAACTTATCTTCGTCCACGTCAATGTCGATCAAATCATCTAATTTTACTGCAATATCCAATAAATCTTGTGCTTGCATATCTAAACCTCTAGTAAATGTGATTGAAGCTTCTGAATTATTGTCAACTAAAGGCTCCCCTTGCGAGTCATAAATCGTTCCTCTTGGCGTAGCTTGCTCAATTGTGCGTTCTGTAGACGCTTTGATTCTAGTTTCCATATTATCGCTATTAACAATTTGTAAATTTCCTAATTGTATCACTAAAGCTACAAATAAGATAAAGATCACTACAAATAACACATTTAAGCGAAAAGGAATATGCGACCTTTTATATGTATAATTTTTTTCTTCATCCCCATTGTTTTGAGAATTATGCAAATGATTGTTTTTCTTAGACATGATGACATTCCTTCCATAGTCGGTCTGCTTTTTCCATTTTACCAAAAATTTCAAATTAAAAAAGCAAAAACATAGATTTCAAGAAATATTTATATAAAATACAAAAAATAAGAATAAAAGCCCATTTTGTTTCACAGTGTATTAAACAATTTTTATAAAACAAAGGAACGATTTGTTTTTCAAGAGATTATTTTGCAATATATCGTGAAACATTTGCAGCTTGTTTTTAAGTGTGGATAACTTCTTAAGAATATATAATCCCTTATAAAAAAGAACCCATGGCATCCATGAGTTCCGTCTTATCACTGATAAGCATTAAACAAACCATTATTACCAGGATCCGCTTCTTGCTCGTAAACTGGATCATAACTTGGTATTTCCGGTTGCGGTTGTTGGTAATCTTCTTGTGGCACTTCTTCCTGTGGCGCTTGTGGTTCTTGTTCCTGAGTTTCGTCTGGTTCAGCTGGTACTTCAGGTGCTTGCTCTTGTGTTTCAGGATTTTCTTCATTTGGATCTTCAGCTTCATCAGGGTTTTCTGCTTCTTGCTCATCGTCCTCTTGGTTGTCTGTCTCGTCACTATCATCATAGAACTGATTACCAATAAAACCATTTTGTGAGTATTCATTTTGTGGATCGATTTCAAGTTCTTCACTGGTTGGTAATTCTAATTCTCTTTTTAGCTGATTTTGCAGATCCAACAATTCATTCATCCCTAATATTTGATAAGAAACACCATTAATCATTTGATTTTGACCTTGAAGTTGTTCTTGTTCTACATTATCAAAAGCTGGATAATAGTTACTTGCAATATCAAGCATGTCGTTCCACGAAAGATCTGTTTTGGAATTTTCTTCCACTGCATTTAAGATACTCCGATAATTGCTCACGCTATCAATACTAACCAATTTATCAACAATTTTTGTAACAACTTCACGTTGTCTTCTTTGTCGACCAATATCGCCTTCTGGATCATCTTTTCTCATTCGGGCATAAGCAAGACCTTTTTCACCGTCTAATGTATGTTTGCCATCTGGAACATGGACACCTTCTAAAGTAAAGTCAATTTTATTATCGACTTCGATGCCCCCCATAGCGTCAATTAAATCATTCATCCCTTGTAAATTAATTGTCGCATAATGATCAATAGGGATATCAAGCAGTTTTTCCACAACATCCATGGTAAGACTCACACCACCATAAGCATAAGCGTGATTTAATTTATCAAAGGTTTGACCATCATCCAGCATATCTGTCATAATATCACGTTCTAAGCTGACAATAGTGGACTCTTCTTTTTCAGGATTAACTGTCACTACCATCATACTATCTGTACGAGCTGGATCTTCATCGTCTTCTTTACGACCTAAGCCGCCTGAATCAATCCCTAATAACAAAATAGAAAAAGGTTCACGATCAGCAATGCTGACTTCCTTATCTCTTTTACCTGATCTTCGGTTAATCTCTTCATTAATATTATTTATCGCACTGTTTGCATCATCTAAAGCCTGCATTCCATAAGCAGTTATGCCAGCAACAACTAAAGCGAGTGCTGTTAATATACCCACGATAATTTTCTGATATAAACGCATCCCACACCTCTTTTTCTCCTAAAAAGATATTACATATAATCTTGGCATAATTCCTTTAGTTTTACAATATACCGTTTTTTTTATTACCAAATTTTAAAAAACGAAAAATATATTTAAATATAATCCACGAATTTAGCCCGGAATTTCATATGCAAATGACTACCTAATATCAATAAAATAAATACAATTCCCCAAAAGACTAAGGTATAGGTAGCTTTTTCAAAAAACCATTCTTGACTCAAAAAAGTATCGCGAAAGCCATCAATAATATAATAGATTGGATTTAATCTTAAAATATTTACAGCATACTCCGGTAAGCCGCTGTTTTCAAAGTTTACGATAGCACCAGAAACGTAAAAGAACAGCCGTATAATAGACTGTAAAAAGATATGATAATCGCGAATCAATATCGTAATAGTGGCATTTAATAAACCAAAGGCAAACAAAAATGAAATCAAACAGACAAAATAATAAATATATTGAATCCAATATATGGTAGGAGTAATACCAAAAGATAAAACTGTCGCAATAACGATAGCTACCATAGGAAAGTAGGAACTAAGGTTACTGACAATATTGATCGTAGGTAATATACTGACTGGAAATTTCATTTTCGAAACCAAGCTTATTTGCTTAAAAATACTATTGGAAGCTCCTAAAATCGATTTATTAACATAAAACCAAACAGTAACACCGATTAGCATCCATAAGATAAAAGGAACCTCTCCCACTTCTTGACCTTGTCTAAGCCCTACACCAAAAATCAAGTAATAAATTCCCACTTGAATCGCTGGGTTTAAAATTTGCCAAGCTAAACCTAAATAATGGCTCTGATAATCCGCCTTATCTTCATATCTCGACATTCGTAAGATCATGCCGAGATGTGTAAATTGCTCTTTTATGACCGTAATAATCTCTTTCACAAAACTCTTCCTTTTCTACAACAATAATTACTTGAAAACACGCATAATCACATCTGACGGATTGCCAATGGCATAGGTCAACGATTTTCCACTAAATGACACTATCATACAAAAAATTGTTGCAAGCAGCGTCACAAACAAAATTAAGCGAGTCGGAATCGACATTTTGTCACCTAATGGCGTACGTTCCAAGTTTTTAGCGAGTTGTCTATCGCTTAAATGTTGTTCTTCTAGTCTTTTATCCTCAGAAACATGCGCTTCTAGTTCTTCAAGCGTAAAGGATTTTTGTTTATCTTTTTGTCGTTTTTGATACTTACTTTGTTTCTTCTTAGGTAATTTTTTAAACCAACGAATAAACTTTCTGTAATGTTCCATGATTTCTTCTGTAGGACCAAATTCTCGAATATCGCCATAATGCATCCAAATCGTTTTATCACATAATTTTTCTACTTGTTTTAAAGAATGGCTTACAAAAAAGATCGTCTTACCTTGTGCTTTAAATTCCAAGATTTTATCGACACATTTTTGGTAAAAAGTATCATCACCAACAGATAATGCTTCATCTATAATCAAAATATCCGGGTCGTTATGTACCGCAATCGAAAAACCTAGACGTGAACGCATTCCGCTTGAATAATTTTTTACCGGTTGATTGATAAAATCTCCCAAATCGGCGAAGTTAATAATGTCATCAAGACGTTGATCGATCTGTTTATTCGTCATCCCTGACATCAACGCTTTAAGTCGAATATTTTCCAAACCTGTCAATTGTTTTTTTAGCCCAGCGCCGATTGAAATAATAGAAGGCTCTCCGTTGATCTCCATTGTACCCGAAGTTGGTGGGATAATACCACTAATAATATTGGATAATGTTGATTTTCCTGAACCATTGATTCCAATCAGACCAATCGACTCTCCCGCTTTAACCTCGAAGCTTACACCTTTTAAAGCCCAAAAACTGGGAATATTACCACGTGAAAATTTAAAAAGCGATTTTATTTTATCTGATTTTTTCTTATAAAGATCGTATTCCTTAGTAACTAAAGTAGCTCGTACTTTTACATCATCGTTTTTCAATTTATTCATCCATTCTTAACTACTCTTTATATAACAAAACATTTATAGCATAGCATATTTTTCCTATGAAAAGAATACAAACAAAAAAACTAATAAGCAATTTAGTATTTTTTTAATGAAGATCTATGAATAATTCGAAGGCTATGTCTGCTTTCGCTTCGATTCACAGCAAAAAAGCCGAGTCACCTCGACTTTTTTACTTACTATAATTTCAAATCATTTTTTATCTGTGTGGTCGAAACTTCTGGGGTGCGTGGCAAGTAGACAACTGTTGCATCCGTTTGTTCTTCAACAAAGTCAAATTCACCGACCCAGTCATCTCCCATAACAAAAGTATCAATATGATATTCTGCAACATCTTTTACCTTTTGGCCCCAACCTTCTTCTGGGATAACCAAGTCGACATAACGAATCGCTTCAAGTAACTGCTTACGTTTTTCGTAATCAAAATAACATTTCTTTTGTTTTTCTTTCCAGTTAAATTCATCGGTTGATAAAGCAACGATCAAATAATCGCCTTGCTCTTTAGCACGTCTTAATAAGTTAATGTGTCCATAGTGCAATAAGTCAAACGTGCCGTATGTAATAACTCTTTTCATGTTTTAACCTCACTCGTAAAATATATTTGTAAGCATCATTTCTGATGTCTTACGCTTTGTTCTTTAAAAAATAAATAAATAACATCAAAGCATGGGTGTTTCCCCTTCGCTTGTTTCAAAGAAGGGGCGGAACCAATGCACCCTTCATCATGGGATTTTGTTTCGATATTGTGTGGTTTCTGAGATATAATTGTCTGTGGGAAAGGATCCACATGGGATTGTGCTATCGCCTCCTGTAGCTTGTCTACGATCATAAGCATGCAACCCAGACCGTTGTTATACTACCAACA
>NZ_JAKEIT010000009.1 GCF_021474685.1 Tetragenococcus halophilus
AGACCAACAGCTAAATTCATTTAACTGTTGGTTTGAAAGTTTAAAATTTCATTTGTTCAATACGATCAAAGGCTTCTTTTAACATAGAGATTTCTTGTGTGACAGCTAGGCGTACGTGTTGATCACCCGTAGTAACACCAAATGCCTTGCCCGGTACCACAAGGACTTGCGTTTCATCTAATAATTTTTTAGTAAAAGCAGCAGAATCTAAGTGTGTATCAGCAATATTTATAAATGCGTACATTGTTCCTTGCACTTTTCCTAAATGGAGAAAATCAATCTCATCGACCCGTTTCTTTACATAGGCAAGACGCGCTTTAAAAACATTGACGACCTCTGGGATAAGTTCGTCGGCGTGTTGTAATGCATAAATACCCGCTTGTTGCGAGATAGATGGCGCGGAATAAGTGATGCTTTCGTTGATTAGTTTGGCTATTTCACTAACATAAGCGGGGGCAATCATATAACCAATACGCCAACCTGTCATCGCAAAAGACTTTGAAAAGCCACTGAATGTTATGGTATTTTCTGGCGCGAACTTTGCCATAGGCGTAAATGAATGATCAAAAGCCAGTTCTTCGTAGATTTCATCAGAAAGAATAAATAAATCATGTTGAATTGCAATATCCGCAATTTTTTGGAAAGTTTCCTCTGAAAAAACCGCTCCAGTCGGGTTATTAGGCGAATTAATTACTACTGCTTTTGTTTTTTTGCTAATTGCTTTTTCTAATATATCTGCTTCTAGTTGAAAGCCATCTTTTTCATAAGTAGGGATAACAACTGGAATGCCCCCAGCTAATTCAATTTGATCTTTATAAGGAGAAAAATAAGGCTCATGAATGATAATTTCATCACCAGGATCGGTAATCGCCAAAAGTGTTAAATACATGCCATGCATCGCTCCTACAGTCGCGCGTACTTGTTTAGCGGCAAAGTCTAGATCATAACGACTTTTATAATGGTCGATGACCGTTTGAATGAAAGCTGCACTACCATCAGAAGCGGTATAACGCGTATGTCCAGCTTTGGCATCTTGGGCTGCTTGTTCAATGATACGTTCATCGGTAATTAAATCGGGATCACCAATCGATAAATCGATCAATTCTTCCTGACTTTTCGCTAATGCCCCAATGTCCATCATAATATTTTCTTCTGGTTCTTGATACTTTTTTGCTAAATTATAGCGATTCATGAGTAATTTCCTCCCACTTACTTTATAATACTTTTTTCAAAAAGCTTTGTGTTCGTTCGTTTTTTGGATGGTCAAAAATCTCTTCGGGTAAACCTTCTTCTTGAACGATACCATCATCCATAAAAATCACTCGATCAGCGACTTCTTTTGCAAAACCCATTTCGTGACTGACAACGATCATCGTCATTCCTCCTTCAGCTAAGGTCTTCATAACAGATAACACTTCGCCTACCATCTCTGGGTCCAAAGCAGAAGTAGGTTCATCAAACAACATAACGTCAGGATCCATCGCCAGAGCCCTTGCAATGGCTACTCTTTGTTGCTGTCCGCCTGAAAGACTCGCTGGATAACTGTCATCTTTATCAGTTAAACCTACTAAGTCCAACAATTCATGTGCTTTTTTATTTGCTTCTTCTGCACTTTGTCCCTTTACTTTAATAGGACTAATCGTAATATTTTCTAAAACCGTTTTATGGGGAAATAAATTAAAATTTTGAAAGACCATTCCCATTTTTTGTCTTAATTTATCAATGTCATTTTCTTTTGCTAAAAGATCGTTACCTTCAAATAAAAGCGTTCCTTCGGTGGGTTGTTCTAATAAATTTAAACAACGTAAGAAAGTACTTTTTCCACTGCCGGATGGACCGATAACCACGACAACTTCACCAGCCTCAACTGATAAGTCAATTCCTTTTAACACTTCATTTTTATCAAATGATTTATGCAGATTTTCAATGTTAATCACTTGCCTTCATTCTCCTTTCAACAAATCCTAACAAACGAGAAAGCGTAAACGTCAATACAAAGTAAATCAGTGAAACAATTAGATAAGGCAAGAAGGGTTTAAAACTTGCGCCCTGTACATTCCCAGCTTGAAAGATCAGCTCGGAAACACCAATTACAGAAATCACTGAGGATTCTTTGATGACGGTAACTAATTCATTCCCTAAAGCTGGAAGGATATTTTTAATTGCTTGCGGGAAAATAATATAACGCATAGACTCTGTACGATCCATACCAAGTGAACGCGCAGCTTCCATTTGCCCTTTATCTACACCGTTGATCCCTGCGCGAATAATTTCTGCGACATAAGCGGCGCTATTAAGCGATAATGCAATACAGCCAGCCACAAAACGTGAAAAATCAAGACCTAAGATTCCTGTTCCGAAATAAACAATAAAGATTTGTACTAATAAAGGCGTTCCTCGAACATACTCAATATAGATGGAAGCTAATACTCGTAAAATTTTTATAGAAGACAATTTCATCAAAGCAAAAATGACACCGAGAATGATACCAAAAATTACGCCAATGATCGCTAAAAGAATAGTATAGCCAGTTCCTGAAAGATAGTAAGGATAATATTTAGCAAAAAAACCTTGGTCTTCCTCACTAAACATCAATTCATTAGCTTCTTCTTGATAGCCTTCCATTAAGTTTTCATCATTGATTGTTTGAATAGAACCATTAATATTTTCAGCTAACACTGGCGAGTCTTTAGGAAAGGCGACCGCTGTTTCTTTGTCTCCTTCTTCAAATTCTAGATCAGATAAAGCCAGATCGTCGTTTTCTTCTACATAAGCTTCAGCCACCGGACCTTCTAATATAGCAGCATCTACTTTCTCGTTTTTTAGGTTCATTACAACATCTGGAATTTTTTGCAAGGAAGTGACTTGTGCGTCTTTTAATTCATCATTTGCTAATTCTTCTTGAGTAGTTTGCTTTTGAACACTAACCGGAACATCTTCAAATTGCTCACCACTAGTGTATTTATCTTGGTCTTCTTCTCTTACCACTAAACGTTGCTGTGAATTCATGTATGGTTCAGAAAAATCCACTTCCTGTAAACGTTCAGGTGTTGGCGACATACCAGAAATAATCAAATCAATTTTTTCTGTATCTAAAGCGCCCAGTAAAGCATCAAAGCCCATTTCTTCGACACGTAAATCTACGCCCATATCATCCGCAATCTTTTGTGCGATAGAAATATCAAAACCTACGATTTCATCTTCTCCATTTACTGTAGCATGAAATTCATAAGGTGCATAGTCAGCTGACAAGCCAACAACTAGCTCCCCACGATCTTGAATAGCCTCATAATGTTCATCTTGTTCTTCCTCAGCTGCTACCTGTGTTATCGGAAACAGCTGTGCAAACAATAGAAACAACGGTAATAAAACTAAAAATACCCTTTTAAACTTTCCCATTTGCTATCTACCCTTCTTATTTAAAATAATTGCATAAAAATTCATTTATTAATTGCAATTTATCTTATCATAATTTGAACAAAAGAGAAAGTATTTTTTATTTTATTTTTATACATTTTTCTGAATATCCCATATTAAAGTATATATATGTTGGATAAAGTAGCTAACTACATGTTCATTAAATTTATATACATCCTATTAAAAATGCATATATTCATTTATTATACAAAAAAGATCCGTGAATAAAAATGCAATATTTATTTATTTTCGTATTTAAATGAACATGTCTCTATATGATCATCGACCATTCCGATTGCCTGCATGAAAGAATAAATAATGGTAGGCCCCACAAATTTAAATCCTACTTTTTTTAATTCTTTACTTATGTGTTTTGACAAGTTACTACTTGCTGGTATTTCTTCCATGCTTTGCCAGTGGTTAATGATAGGATTTTCAACAAAAGACCAAATATAAGTTGAAAAACTCCCATATTTTTCCTGCATATTTAAAATCATTTGGGCATTATTCACTGCAGCGTTTATTTTTAAATGATTACGAATGATTTTGGGATTAGTTAACAATTCCGCAATCTTATTGTCATTATAATTTGCAACTTTTGTGTAATCAAATTGGTCAAAAGCTGAGCGAAAATTCTCTCTTTTATCTAAAATAGTTGACCAACTCAAGCCTGCTTGCATACTTTCCAATAGAAGCAATTCATAAAGTTTCCTATCATCTTGCGTAGTTTTTCCCCACTCATAATCGTGATAATCTTGCATTAAAGGACTTGTTTTAGCCCAATCACAACGAACTGTCATTCATTAGCTCCTTTCATTCAATACCTACTTTTTTACTTCTGCGCTCCATTAATACAGAATCACGCCATATACCGTATTGATCTTTTCCTAATTTTTCCCGATAACCAACTTTACGAAAGCCACATTTTTCATGTAGACGCTGGCTGCCATAGTTGTTAGCAAAAATATCAGCTTCTAAAGTCCACAAACCGATTCTTTCTGAATAATCAACTAGATGATTTAATAATCTTGATCCTACACCCTTTCCTTGGTAATTTTGATCGATATAGATACTAACTTCCGCTACTCCATGGTATTGAGGAATCGTATAAGCTTGTTTCAAAGTTGTCCAACCTGCAACTTTTTGTTCATCTAATAGTACAAAACGGCCTTCTTTTAGACGCTCGTGATCGAATTCTTCATAACTTAAATTTTCAACAGTGAAAGTTGCTAAATTTGTTTCCATTCCTTGGCGATAGATATCATAGACAGACGACCAATCTTTTTCTTCCATTGCGCGAATTTTGTATTGCATAAATACCTCCTTAGCAGTTAGTTATTCCACTATTATTCTATAGAATGACAAAAAAAGCAATTAGGCTCTTTTAAAAAGAACACAATTGCTTTTCATATTAATTTAGTACTTATTTATTGTTCTAACTCTTTTAATGCTTCTTTGATCGGAGTGTCACCATTTATGACGTCGAATTCTTTTTTACGAGTGTCATCATTATCTATACTATCAACAATAATTTGTGCAACGTCACTGCGAGTAATCTTCCCGCTTTCAACGAGTGTTTTGGCTAATTTAACTTTTCCTGCAGCTTCATCATCGGAAAGAAGGCCTGGACGTACGATTGTATAATCTAAGCCGCTATTTTTAAGCCATTGGTCGGCGTAAAATTTCGCAGGATAATAAGGACCTAATTGATCTAACCAGTCTGGATGAGGATCTTCTAACCATTGTTGACTACCCAGTGCACTAACAATAACAAAACGATCAATACCAGCATCCTTAGCTGCTTCTACGGCTTTTACCGTACCATCTAGATCGACAAACATGGTCTTATCTGCACCAGTGCTACCACCAGAACCTGCGGTAAATGCAATAGCATCAGCATCTTTAGCTGCTTGACTGATATCACTAATAGATCCTTCCAAGTCTGCCAAAACAGCTTCTACACCTTGCTCTTTGAAGTCTTCTAACTGATCTTTTTTACGTACCATGGCAATTGGAAAGTGGTTTTGGGATTCTTGTAGTTTTTTTACCAAGATTTTACCAACACTACCATGGGCACCAATAACTAATACTTTCATTAAAACATCTCCTCTTCACTTCTATACTTAATCATAACATCAAGTGAATTATTTTTACCAAGATCTGATTTGAAGTTTGTATTTAAATAGTGGAACTTAGTTGTTTTTATCATTTATCGAGTCATTGAAGGACTAATAAAAAGTGAAAACATTATCCACTCACGAACTGAGCTAAGTAAGCTTGATATTAAAACATGAAGGTCGTTGCTTTAAATACTTTTCCTTCCAATTCATTTGTTGTAAATATCATATGGTTAGCCTTTTAAAAAGAGAAAATGCCTACATTCGTATATTTGAATAGACGAATTTTTAAACTAAATATTACTGCTGAAACTAAAGATTAAGTTAAGCAATTGTTTGTTAAATATCAGTATTATGTTATAAAGAAGAAATGTTTACTTAAAAACTAAAGTAAACATTTCTTCTTACTTTAATTATTTCTGTTTTAACATCATCACTGTTTCCACATGATGCGTTTGCGGAAATAAGTCAACGGGTTGGATACTATCTGTAAAGTACTCTTGTTCTGCAAATACTTTTAGATCTCTTGCCATCGTTGCCGGATTACATGAAATATAGATAAATTTTTCTGGTTTCATCTGACAGGCAGTTTCAATAAAAGATTGATCTAATCCTTTACGCGGCGGATCGACAAAAATCACTTCCGGCTGAATGCCTTCTTTTTGCCATTTTGGCATGACGTTTTCAGCTCTACCAGTTACATAATCAGCGTTTTCTATATTATTTAATTTCGCATTTTCTTGTGCATCTATTACTGCTTGCTCAATTGATTCCATGCCATAAACATGTTTGACTTGATTGGCTAGTGACAATCCAATGGTTCCGATTCCTGAATAAGCGTCAATGACAACATCTGATTTTTTTAAATCAGCTAATTCAAAGGCTTTTTGATATAAAACTTCGGCTTGTGGTGTATTGACTTGATAAAAAGATTTAGCAGAAATACGATAGGTTTTTCCTGATAATTGATCGTAGACATAACTTCGACCCAACAATACTTTTTCTTGCTCGCCTAAGATAACATTTGTTTGCTTGGGATTAATATTTTGTATGATAGAAACCACTTCTGGCAGTTTTTCTTGAATAGCCTGCGCAATTTTTTCGCCTTGGAAAAAGTGTTCTTTACGAGTAACTAAAACAACCATCATTTCATGTGTATGATAGCCACGACGAATAACAATATGTCGTAAAAATCCGCTATTATTTTTTTCATTATAGGCTTTTACTTCAAATTGTTGTAAAATTTCTCGAATAACGATAATTGCTGCGTCAATTGCAGGATCTTGAATAAAAAAATGATCAATAGGTATTAATTCATGACTGTTCTTACGATAAAAACCTGTTTGTAAAATACCGTCAATTTTACGAATGGGAATTTGTGCTTTATTTCTATAACCAAAGGGTTGCTGCATCCCTATCGTTTTTTGAACTTGGATCTCAGGCATTTTAGCTGTCTTTTTTAAAACATTTCTCACTTGTTCTTGTTTAAATAGCAATTGTTGTTCATACTTTAAATGACTAAGGGGGGCAATCCCTGTGCGTAATAGATTTTCATTTTCTACTTCTTGACGGTAGGGACTTTTTTGAATGATAGAAAGCATCTTTCCAAAGCCAAACTTTTTACCTACTTTCACAATTCTAACCAGTATCTGTTCCTGTGGTAAAGCATTTTCGACAAAAATTGGGTAGCCATCGACCTTTGCAACGCCCATGCCCAAATGAGATAAATCAACGACTGTTACTTCTAGCTTCTGATTTTTTTTAACAGGCATTTCCATAAATGTTTTCTCCTTCTTCTAAATCATTTAGAACGCTCAGAAATAAATTATAGCATCTAATTATCCATAGATGAAGAAAAAGGAAACACTTCATGTGCTCCCCTTTTCAATACAAATATTGGTTAATAGCTTAAAGTTAGCTATTTTTATCATTTTCTTTGTTTGCATCATCGATTTCTTCATCATTTAAACGTTCGACTTCTTTGATGAATCCTTCGCTGATTTCTTCCAGTTCTTCTTCAGTCGATACGGCGCTATCTGGTATCTCATCTACATCGGCAAATATTTCAATGTGCTGGTGCAAATTTTCAAAAGTCATAGGCGCATCGCCACCGTATTCTCCATCTAAATTAATCATTAATTGTTTTTGTGACTGTGGCACAGAAACTTCTAATTTAGTCGTCTTCGTATAAATCACTCGGGGGTCTTCCACGTGTTTTCCATTTCTGAGCATAATTGCTACTAAATGTAAAACTTCGAAGATATTCGCGGTTTTTACGATAATTAAAGAAAATTTACCATCATCAAGTTTTGCGTCAGGAACAATTTGTTCAAATCCACCGACAGAATTTGTTAAACCTAAGAAAAACATAGAAGCTTTGCCATCATATTCTCCTTCATCAAATTTCAAGTGCATTTTGATGGGTCTAATTTGCGGCAGTAACTCCGCGCCTTTTGCTAAATAAGCTAGATAACCAAACACTCTTTTTAACTCTGAAGGAACTTCATAGGTTAATTCTGTTAAATGTCCACCCGCTGCAATATTAATAAAATAATTGTTAGGCGTCTTACCGACATCCATTTTTACTGTCTGATTTTTTAAAATAACTTCAGCAGCAGCTTTTATATTATCTCTTGGAATTTTTAAGGCTCTAGCATAGTCATTTGTTGTACCTCCAGGAATAATCGCCATTTTTGGACGTCTTTCTAAAGGAGCTATTCCATTGACTACTTCGTTGATTGTGCCATCACCACCTGCTGCAACAATGAGATCAAAGCCAGCTTGCCCTGCTCTTCTTGCTTCATTTGTTGCAGAATATGGAATCGAAGTCGTAGCAAACGCACTTGCCTCATAGCCTGCTTTTTCCAAAACAGCTAAAATGTCAGCCAAGTTTCTTTTCATAGACTTTTTTCCTGAAGTTGGATTATAAATTACCCGCGCTCTTTCCATGATTACCTCTTATCGTTTCTCTAGTTCTTCTTTTAACAGTTTATTGACTACACCTGGATTGGCTTTACCTTTAGTGGACTTCATAATTTGACCTACCAAAAAGCCAATCGCTTTGTCTTTTCCATTTTTAAAGTCATCAATCGATTGTTGATTATTATCTAAAACTTCATTGATCATTGGCAGTAACTGTGCTGGATCTGATAATTGTATCCAACCATTGGCTTCTACGATTTCTTTAGGTTCGCCGCCTTTTTCAATTAACTCTTGGAAAACTTTCTTAGCGATTTTAGAACTTATCGTACCATCACTGATCAACTGTATCATGCCAGCTAAATTACTTGCTGTCAATTGTGTATCGGCTAAATCTAGTTTTTCGCTATTAAGGTAAGCTGAAACATCTCCCATCAGCCAGTTTGAAGCTTGCTTAGCATCCGCGCCTTGTTGAATGGTTTCTTCAAAGAAATCCGACATTTCTTTTGATAACGTAAGCACTTTGGCGTCATATTCTGGTATGCCCAGTTCATTGATATAGCGTTGGCGACGATCTTTAGGCATTTCTGGTAGTGATTCTCTGATCTTATCTACCCAAGCATTATCAATTTCAAAATTCGGGATGTCTGGTTCCGGGAAGTAACGATAATCAGACGAACCTTCTTTTACCCGCATTAACACTGTTTCGCCTGTTGCTTCATCAAAACGGCGTGTTTCTTGTTGTAAAGAACCGCCAGATAGTAAAAGTTTGGTTTGACGTTTTTCTTCAAAAGCTAAACCTTTTCGCACGAAGTTTAGAGAATTTAGGTTTTTCAATTCAGTCTTAATACCAAATTCTTCTTGGCCTAAAGGACGTAATGAAATATTCGCATCACAACGTAGTGACCCTTCTTCCATTTTCACATCAGAAACACCGGTAAATTGGATAATTGAGCGTAAAGCGTCTAGATAAGCATAAGCTTCTTCAGGAGAACGCATATCCGCTTCAGAAACAATTTCGATAAGCGGTGTGCCTTGGCGGTTTAAATCAACATAAGAATAGCCACCGATACCATGCATATTTTTCCCCGCGTCTTCTTCTAGATGGACACGTTCAATCCGAATTTTTTTCTTTTGACCTTCAACATCAATTTCAATCCAGCCATCATGACCAATAGGATCATCAAGTTGAGAAATTTGGTAGGCCTTTGGATTATCTGGATAGAAATAATTTTTCCGGTCAAAATGGGTTTCTTGTGAGATATCACAGTTCAAAGCTAAAGCGGCTTTCATGCCATATTCTAAAGCAGATTTATTCATTACTGGCAAAACACCTGGATATCCCCAGTCGATAACATTAGTATTGCTATTGGGTTCTGCTCCAAAATGAGCAGGAGCAGGAGAAAAAATCTTCGTATTGGTTTTTAATTCTACGTGGACTTCAAGTCCGATCACAGTTTCGAAGTTCATTTACTTACTCCTTTCAAATATTTCAGATTTTTTATTATGGAAATCTGTTGTTTGTTCAAAAGAATACGCTGCTTTGTAGATTGTTTCTTCATCGAAATGATTTCCAATTAATTGTAGTCCGATTGGCAAGTCATTAGAAAAGCCGCAAGGAAGTGACATACCTGGCAAACCAGCAAGGTTCACTGGAATGGTCAAGACATCGTTAGTATACATCGTCACTGGATCATCGATCTTTTCGCCTAAGCCAAAAGCAACTGTTGGTGTAGTTGGGCCCAGAATCAAATCATAGTCAGCAAATACTTTTTTAAAATCTTCTCTAATCAGCGTACGAACTTGTGCCGCCTTTTTAAAGAAAGCGTCATAATAACCAGCACTCAAAGAAAAGGTCCCTAACATGATACGACGCTTCACTTCATCGCCAAAACCTTCACTACGAGAGTTGACATATACGTCCTCTAAAGTTGCTGCATTTTCACTGCGATAACCATAACGGATACCATCATAACGCTGTAAATTAGAACTAGCTTCAGAAGAAGCGATAATATAATAGGCAGCTACACCATATTTAGAATGAGGTAGACTGACTTCTTCTACTGTCGCACCCAGTTTACGGAAAGTGTCCGCTGCTTTTAAAACAGCTTCCTTAATATCAGAATCTACACCTTCATCTAAGTATTCTTTAGGCAAAGCGATTTTCATCCCTTTGACCCCGCTATCTAGTCCGGCTGTAAAATCAGGTACGCTTTTCCCAGAAGAAGTCCCATCTTTTTCATCAAAACCGCTGATTGCGTTTAAAGCCAAAGCGTTATCTCTAACCGTACGTGTCAAAGGTCCAATTTGGTCCAAAGAAGAACCAAAAGCAATCAGACCAAAACGAGAAACGCGTCCATAAGTTGGCTTCATACCGACAATACCGTTAAATGCTGCTGGTTGGCGAATTGAACCTCCCGTATCAGTCCCTAAAGAAAGCGGGATTTGACCGCTAGCTACTGCTGCAGCAGAACCACCTGAAGAACCGCCTGGAACTTTTGTTTGATCCCATGCATTTTTTGTTTTTTTAAAGTAAGAATTTTCCGTACTACCCCCCATAGCAAATTCGTCCATATTTAATTTTCCTACAGGAATCATATCGGATTGATAAACTTTATCCATGACAGTCGCGTCATATATTGGTTCAAAATTGTATAAGATCTTAGAAGCGGCAGTTGTCAAAAGATCTTTCGTTACGATATTATCTTTGATTCCAATCGGAAGCCCTGCTAAAATATTTTCTTCACTAACGCCTTTTTCATCAATTGCTTTTGCCATTTCTAAAGCTTTTTTTTCATTTAAAGTGATAAAAGAATCAATATCTGTTTCTACTTCTTTAATACGATCAAAAGTTTCTTCAATCAATTCCACTACTGTTATTTCCCTTGAAACGAGTAAAGCATGTAATTCTTCTAATGTTTTACCGTGAATTTTCGACATTATGCTTCACTCTCCCTTTCATCAAGAATCGCAGGTACTTTTATAAAACCATTTTCGGATTCTGGTGCATTCTTCATTAAAGTGTTACGATCAGTTCCATTCAATGGTTGGTCTTCTCTTATTACATTAATTTCATCATTGACATTAGAAGTAAGTGCGACATCAGTTGTATCTACTTCTTCTAACGTTTCAACTAGATCAATAATTTCTCCTAATTGCTCAGTAAACTGATGTAATTCATCTTCTGAAAAAGATAGTTTTGCTAATGTGGCTACATGTTTTGCTTGTTCTTCACGAATCGCCATAATATCCCCCTCAATTGTATCTTCATTATATTTTTACAAATTATTTTCACTGTATTATATCACTTTATTGAAAATCATTGAATAATTATCAATAAAGTTTACATTATTATTTTTTTAGGTCGAACTATTTTCTAATGCTTCAACCATCTGATCTTCCTGCCAAACGGTAACATTTAAATCTTGCGCTTTGGTTAATTTACTCCCTGCATCCTCGCCAGCTACAACAATATCTGTATTTTTAGAAACACTCTCAGTGACTTTGCCTCCCAGATTTTCAATCTGTTTTTTAGCTTCTGAGCGAGTATACTGATTTAATTTCCCAGTTAATACAACTGTTTTATCTTTAAAAACAGACGTTACTTCTGCCAATTCGCTTGAAGTCTTACCTAAGTATTCAAAATTGACCCCCGCTTTTTCTAATTTAGTTAGTAGTTCATCCATTTCTTTTTTAGAAAAATAGGTCACCACGCTATCAGCGATTGTTTCTCCCAAGGTATAAAGAGAATTGATTTCTTCTTTTGAGGCTTTTTGCAAGGCGCGAACAGTTTTAAAATGTTCAAGTAATATTTTAGCTGCCTTAGCACCAACATGCCATACACCTAAGCCAAAAATCAAACGGTCAGCTGAACGACCTTTACTTTCTGCAATGGCGTTTAAAATATTGTTCGCTGATTTATCTTTAATTTTTTCAAGTCCTAGTAAATCTTCTTTTTCCAGATAATATAGGTCAGCAACATCTTTAATCAAGCCATTTTCATACATCTGATCTAATATCCGTGGACCTAAGCCTTCGATATTCATCGCATTTCTTGAAACAAAGTGATTGAGCCCTTCTTTGATTTGTGCTGGACATTTTGGATTAATACAGCGTAATGCAACTTCTTCATCCAAATGGACCACTTTACTGCCACAAACTGGACAAGTTTCCGGGGCTTGATAAGCCTCACTGTCTTTGTCCCGTTCTTCAAAAATTACGTGAGCGACTTCAGGAATAATATCGCCAGCTTTATAAATGACGACTTTATCATTTATTCGAATATCTTTTTCTTGAATATAATCATCATTATGCAGACTTGCCCGACTTACAGTCGTTCCTGCTACTTTCACTGGATCCATGATCGCCGTTGGGGTTAAAACGCCTGTACGACCCACTGGCCACTGAATGTCTCTGATAACTGTCTGAGCCTCTTCAGGCGGGAATTTATAAGCAATTGCCCAGCGTGGAGCTTTGACGGTATACCCCAGTTTCTCTTGTTGCTCAAAGTCGTTCACTTTAATCACCACGCCGTCGATTTCATAGGGTAAATCGCCGCGTTTTTCTTGGAAATCTTCAATATAATCCCAAACTTCATCAATGGAGCGACAAAGCTTGCGTTCTTGATTAGTTTGAAAACCTAAATCTTCTAATTCTTGTAAGGCATCGTATTGGGAAGAAGAGGAAAGAGAATCGGTATCTGCTACAGAATATAAGAATGTACTTAGACTTCGTTTAGCGGTTACTTTAGTATCTAATTGCCGTAAACTTCCAGCCGCAGCGTTTCTTGGATTCGCAAATACATCTTGTCCCTCTTCTTCGCGATTTTCATTCAAACGCATAAAAGACTTTTTGGGCATGTAACATTCACCCCGGGCTTCCAAAGTAACTGAATTTTTTAATTTTAATGGAATAGAGCGCACTGTCTTAAGGTTTTCTGTAATGTCTTCACCGACTGTCCCATCGCCGCGGGTTGCTCCTTGCACTAATTTTCCATCTTCATAGCGTAAAGAAACAGACAAACCATCGATTTTTAACTCACAGGTATAAGATACTTGGTGGCCTAAAGTTTTTTGTACACGTTGATCAAAAGCGGTGATATCTTCTTTGTTGAAAACATCATTTAAACTATACAAAGGAACATCATGAACGACTTTTTCAAAACCTTCTAACACCCTGCCGCCTACACGTTGCGTAGGCGAGTCTTCAGTTATTAATTCAGGATGCTTATTTTCAATGTCAACAAGCTCTTGATATAAAGAATCATAGACAAAGTCTTCAACACTGGGCCTGTCTTTTACATAATATTCATATGAGTACTGATTCAATTGTTCTCTTAACTCTCTTGCTCTTTTTATAACTGAGTCTTCAACCACTTTAGCTGACCTCCTCTACTCTACCTTTTCAATCGGCGCAAAAGTTGCCAATAATCGCTTAATTCCCATATCAGGAAAAGCAATATCAAGTTCTACGTCTTTTTGATTCCCGCTAACTTTTACAACCGTACCTGTGCCCCATTTTTTGTGTTTAGCTTTATCCCCAATTTGCCAATCTGTATTTTCTGCAACTGTTGGATTTTTAGTGGAGACTGCTTTACTTCCAGCATTTCTTTTAGCAGCAAAGCTTTGGTGCCCTTGAGGCTCTCTTGCAGAAATACGTTGATTTTTGTAAATCACTGGTTGATCAGAAGACAATAATTCTGGATCAATTTCTTCTATAAAGCGTGAAGGACGATTGTATTGCGGTTTTCCATATAACATTCTAGAAAGAGCATTTGTTAAGTATAGTTTTTCCTCCGCACGTGTAATACCAACATATGCTAAGCGACGTTCCTCTTCTAATTCGCTTTCTTCTATCGCTGCACGAGCCAGCGGGAAGATATTTTCTTCCATTCCGATGAGAAAAACCACCGGAAATTCTAAACCTTTTGCCGCATGCAGGGTCATTAAAGTGACTTCTGAGCTTTCTTCTTCATATTGATCCACATCAGAAAGCAAAGATAAGTCATTAAGAAAAACAGTCAACTTATTTTCTGGTGATTCTCTGTCTTCTTCTGCTTGATTTTCATACTGCTTATCAAATTCTTGTGTAACAGTAAGAAATTCATCTAAGTTTTCCAGACGGGCTTGGGCTTCAAGTGTATTTTGCGATTTTAACTCATCGTAATACCCGCTTTTTTGTAATACCTCTTCTGTTAATTCTGTCATGGACAAATAGGGAATCATTTGATTAAAATTAACCATCATATCGCCGAATGCTTTTAATTTTTTCATTACCTTACCACTTATATTCGACAATTCAATATTTTCCGTTGCTTCTAAAAGCGGCATGCCGTTAAAATCGGCAAAATCATTTAACTTCTCTAACGTTCCCGGTCCAATACCACGTTTGGGTACATTAATAATACGCGCTAAACTCAGTGAGTCCTCAGGATTAGCAATCGCATTTAAGTAAGCTAGGACATCTTTGATTTCTTTCCGATCGTAGAATTTATGTCCTCCCACCATGGTGTAAGGAATATTAGCCTTTAATAACATTTCTTCAATGACACGAGATTGTGCATTTGTACGATATAATACAGCAAAGTCGCCATATTTTTTTTCTTCAGCGTCAATTGTTTGTTGTATATTTTTTACTACAAATTGCGCTTCATCACGCTCAGAATCTCCCCGATAGTAAGAGATCGTTTGTCCAGCTGTATTATCTGTCCATAAATTTTTATCTTTACGGTTTTGATTGTTTGTGATGACTTGGTTAGCAGCTTGTAAAATATTTTTCGTCGAACGATAATTCTGTTCTAGGTAAATCGTTTGTGCTTCAGGATAATCTTTTTCAAAGTCCAAAATATTTTGCATATCTGCGCCACGCCAACCATAGATACTTTGATCGGCATCTCCTACCACACATAGATTTTTTAATCGTTTAGCTAAAAGGTTAACTAAAATATATTGCGCATGGTTGGTATCTTGATATTCATCTACATGGATATATTGAAATTTATTTTGATAATACTGTAAAACTTCTTCATTATTTTTAAGTAATGTAATAGTATTCATGATCAGATCATCAAAATCCATGCTTTGATTTTTGCGTAATTCTTTTTGATACATTTCATAACAACGCCCTACAACCTCTTCAAAATAGCTTCCTTGCCTTTGCTGATATTCTTCAGGTGTAAGTAAAGCATTTTTTGCGTTAGAGATATTTCCTAAAATTCCCCGCGGATCATATTTTTTAGGATCGATGTCGAGTGTCTTTAACACATTTTTCATTAAAGTACGTTGCTCTGCAGGATCCACTATTGTAAAGTTTTGTGAATAGCCGATAAGATCTACATCTTTTCTTAAAATACGCACACACATCGCGTGAAAGGTTGAGACCCAGATACCTTCTGCTTGAACATCTAGTAATCCTTTCACCCGTTCTTTCATTTCCTTGGCAGCCTTATTTGTAAAAGTAATCGCCAAGATATTCCAAGGATTTACACTTTTTTCTTCAATTAAATAAGCAATACGATGTGTGAGTACACGTGTTTTTCCACTACCTGCACCTGCCATTAAAAGTAATGGACCTTCAGTTGTTATGATCGCTTCTTCTTGTTTTTGATTCATGTTTTTTAATAATTCTTTTTGGGATGGCACCAATCAACATCCTTTCTTTTTCAATCCATTCAATTATAGCATGTTCTTTTCTTTCAATAAACCGAACAGTGCTCACTCCCTGCTTTTTGACAACGTTAAAAAACGAATAATACCGCTTATTTTTTAGTTATTATAAAAAAATATTTGTCCTTAAAGAAAAAGCGCGGTAAACTTATAGCGAGGGTGAAAAAATGTTAAATAAATTTAATAAGATGGAACAAACAAGATCGATATTTATTTTAAAAGGTGTGATCGTCGGACTTATTACTGGATTTTTGGTAAGTATCTTTCGTCTAACGATTGAAAAAATGACCGAATATGTCCAAAATTTCTATATCTTTTCGCAGAGTGAACCTTTATGGCTTATTCTTTGGGGCGTAATATCTGTTGTTATCGCATTATTTGTAGGTTATCTGATTAAGGGACAACCTCATATTACCGGCAGTGGAATTCCACAAGTTGAAGGCATGTTAGAAGAAGAAGTTCATTATCGTTGGTTTCCAGTTCTTTGGCGTAAATTTGTCGGTGGTATCCTTTCAGTAGGGACTGGTTTATTTCTGGGACGTGAAGGTCCTTCGATCCAATTAGGCGCTTCTGTGGGACAAGGATTAAGTAATATGTACCACTCTCCTAAATACGAGCAAAAGATTTTAATTTCTAGCGGCGCTAGCGCCGGTTTAGCGGCCGCTTTTAATGCGCCTATCGCAGCGGTATTATTTATTGTCGAAGAGATTCATCATACCTTTTCCCCACTGATCTGGTTAACTTCTCTTGTCTCAGCAATTATTGCTAATTTTATTTCTCTTTATATATTCGGGCTACAGCCTGTTTTGTATTTGGGACATATGCAGGATTTACCTTTAAAATATTATGGTTTACTCATGATACTAGGAATAATTTTAGGTGTTTTAGGCAGACTCTATCAAAAAAATTTACTCGATCTGCCAAAGTGGTTTAACAAATTACCTATTCCCGCTGCTTTTTACGGGATTGTCCCTTTAGTACTAGTGATTCCAATTGGCTTTTATCTTCCACAACTTTTAGGTGGGGGTAATCAAATTATTTTAAGTTTGGAAGAAAATCATTTTCCACTTCTTCTACTTTTGTTCTTATTTTTATTACGTTACATCTTTTCCATGATCTCTTATGGTTCCAATCTTCCAGGAGGGATATTTTTACCTATTTTGTCATTAGGTGCTATTTTAGGAGCACTCTTTGGGGAATTTTCAATTAGCTATTTAGGTGTTGAAGAATATTATTTAAAAAACTTTATTATTATTTCAATGGCTGGTTATTTTACAGCTATTGGAAAAGCACCACTTACAGCAATTATTCTTGTAACAGAAATGGTCGGCTCGATCAATCACTTAATGCCACTAGGTTTTGTTTCTTTGATCGCTTATATTGTAGTAGATTTGCTGGGAGGACATCCAATCTATGAATCTCTGCTTGATCGCTTAGTTTCCCATAAAAAAATTGCCAATACAGGCGAGAAGACAACAATCGAGTACCCAGTCACTGCTGAAAGTGTGTTAGATGGTTATGCAGTCCGTGACTTTTCTTGGCCAAAAGACACATTGCTAGTGGCTATAAGACGTGAACAAGAAGATATTATACCGCACGGCGATACAATTTTACAGATGGGAGATATGCTTATTATCTTAACAGACAGCCAGCATGCCGCCTTGGTAAAAAAAGAATTGAGACAAAAGACTTTGATTAAATAAAATGATCTAGCAAAAGTGTCAGTAAGTAGGACTTAAAATCATTGCTTACTGACACTTTTTTTGACTATATCGCTATTTAGCAAAATAATTGACTGATTATGCTTGTTTTTGATTGATATTGAAAATAAATCGTGATAAAATGTGTTCGGAAGGATTGATTGGAAATGCTTACAGAAAAGAGACATCAAATTATTTTAGATCTTTTGACTGAAAATAATGTAATCACAGTAAGCGAACTTATGAAACCGCTCAAAGCATCAGAATCAACTGTTCGTCGTGATTTACAAAATCTTGAAGAACAAGGAATGCTTGCTCGTGTTCATGGGGGCGCAAAAAAACCATCACATCTCACTTTTGAAGCCTCGATGGATGAAAAAGAAGAGAAGTTTCATCAACAAAAAGTTCAGATCGCAAAATTTTGCGCTGATTTACTAAATAAAGAAGATGTTATCTATCTTGATGCAGGAACAACTACAATTGAGATGATTCAGTTTATTTCACAGGATCTATCGATTAAAGTCGTTACAAATTCAGTAAAACATGCTTCTCTTTTAATCGATCGGCAAATTGAAACGATTATCTTAGGGGGTACGATTAAGCTATCAACAAATGCCACTTTAGGTTCTACCGCCCTTCAACAATTAGGTAAGTTTCGTTTCAGTAAAGCTTTTTTAGGAATGAACGGTGCTGAAGTAGAAGCTGGTTTTACTACACCAGATCCAGAAGAAGCAGCTGTCAAAAAATGGGCGTTAAAACAGAGTCAACAAAACTATGTATTAATTGACCATTCGAAACTTCAGCAAATCGCTTTTGCTCAAGTTGCTCCGTTAAAAGCGGCTAAAATTATTACTGATAGTTGTCCATCAAAACTTCTAAAGGATTTCCAAGAACAAACAATGCTAAAGGAGGTCAAGCAATGATATACACCTTAACACTAAATCCTTCAATCGATTACATTGTTCACATCAAGCAGTTAAACACTGGAAATGTAAATCGTATGACAGAAGACTTTAAGCTTCCTGGAGGAAAGGGAATCAATGTTTCTCGTATTTTACAACGTATTGGTTCATCTTCTTGTGCCCTTGGCTTTTTAGGTGGTTTTACTGGCGATTTTATTGAAAAATGGTTGGTTGAAGAAGGCATTCGCAGTCAATTTACTAAAGTTGAACAGGATACGCGAATCAATGTTAAATTAAAAGCTGAAGAAGAAACAGAAATCAATGGATTAGGCCCTGATTTAAATGACGATGAAATTAATCGTTTGAAGTTCACCCTCTCTGAACTTATTACTACTGGCGATATTGTTGTTTTATCAGGAAGTACGCCTGGTAGTCTACGAGAAGGTTTTTACCAAGAATTAGTGAAGATCATAAAAGAAAATGGTGCCGAATTTGTGATTGATACAACGGGTGATGATTTACTCGCTGCTCTGCCAGAAAAACCATTGTTAGTAAAACCAAACAACCATGAATTAGCTGAACTCTACCATACAAACTTGCAATCATTAGATGATATTATTACTTATGGGAAGAAATTGTTAACTGATGGCGCCAAAAATGTGATTATTTCTATGGCTGGCGATGGCGCTTTATTGATTACAGAAGATGGCACTTACCTTTCTAATGTTTTAAAACATGAAGTTAAAAATTCAGTCGGTGCTGGTGATTCCATGATTGCTGGTTTTATCGGAGAATTTTCTAAAAGCAGCGATGCGCTAGAAGCTTTTAAATGGGGCGTTGCTTGTGGCAGTGCGACGACTTTTTCAGATGATCTAGCTAGTGCTAAATTTATTAACGACTTGTTACCAGAAATAACAGTTAAAAATATATAGGAGGCTTATATAATGAATATCAATGATTTATTGATTAAAGAAGCCATGATTATGGATCTGCAAGCAACAGAGAAAAAAGCTGCGATCGATGAGATGGTACAAAAGCTTTACGATGTTGGCAGAATTACTGATATTGACCAATTTAAAGATGGAATTTTAGCGCGCGAAGAACAAACTTCTACTGGCTTGGGCGATGGCATCGCTATGCCTCACGCAAAAAATGACGCTGTAAAAGAAGCGACTGTTCTATTTGCTAAAAGTAAGCAAGGCGTGGACTATGAAGCGCTTGATGGACAGCCAACTTATCTGTTTTTTATGATCGCTGCTCCTGAAGGCGCTGATGATACCCACTTACAAGCCTTGGCTGCCTTATCACGTCAATTAGTCAACCAAGACTTTGTAGAAGAATTAAACAATGCTCAAACACCTGATGACGTTCAAGCGGCTTTTGCACAAGTGGAACAAGATGATGATGAAGAGCAAGAAGAACAAACAGATCAATCATCTGCAGAAAAAACGGAATCAACTGATTCAGCTGATCGTCCATTTATTGTGGCTGTAACAGCTTGTCCAACAGGAATTGCCCATACTTATATGGCAGAAGACTCTCTGAAAAATCAAGCTAAAGACATGGGGATTGACATTAAAGTCGAAACTAATGGTTCTGAAGGTGTCAAGCACCGTTTAACTTCAGATGATATTGCTCGTGCAAGTGGCGTGGTAATTGCTGCTGACACGAACGTAGAAATGAATCGTTTCGGTGGTAAGCCTGTCGTTTCTCGCCCAGTTAGTGATGGTATTCGTCGACCTGAAGAGCTCATCAACAATGCTTTAAGTGGGAATGCTTCAATTTATCAAAGTAGTGAGGAACAATCAAGCCAAAGCCAAAGCAGTTCTGAAGGCGAAAAACAATCCGTCGGACAAAAGATTTATAAAGATTTGATGAATGGTGTATCTCACATGCTACCATTTGTTGTTGCCGGTGGAATTATGATGGCTCTTTCCTTTATGATCGACCAATGGATGGGCGTTCCACAAGATGCTTTAGATCAATTAGGAAATTATAACCAAGTCGCTGATTGGTTCAACCAAATTGGTAATGCTGCCTTTGGCTTTATGCTTCCGGTATTAGCTGGTTTTATTGCAATGAGTATTAGTGACCGACCAGGTTTAGTTACTGGTTTTGCTGCTGGTGCGATTGCTGAACAAGGCGGCGCTGGATTTATCGGTGCTTTAATAGGCGGTTTCGTTGGTGGTTATGTTGTTGAATTTCTACGTAAAATATTAAAAGGTCTACCGCAATCACTAGATGGAATTAAAACCATTCTGTTCTTCCCTTTCTTTGGTCTTTTAATTACTGGCTTCCTTATGCTTTTAATTAACGTTCCAATGAAAGTAATCAATGATGGATTGAACAGTTTCTTACTGAACTTAAGTGGCGCTAATGCGGCCTTATTAGGTGCACTATTAGCTGGAATGATGGCTATTGACTTAGGGGGGCCTTTCAATAAAGCAGCTTACGTTTTTGGTACAGGTACGATTGCAGCAACAATTGCTCAAGGCGGAAGTCTTGTAATGGCAGCTGTTATGTCTGGTGGTATGGTTCCACCTTTGGCAATCTTTGTAGCCACTCGCTTATTTAAAAATAAATTTACTGAGCAAGAAAATCAAGCTGGTTTAACTAACGTTATTATGGGAGCTTCCTTTGTAACTGAAGGTGCCATTCCATTTACCGCTGCTGACCCACTTCGCGCAATTCCAAGTTTTGTCGTTGGTTCTGCAATCACTGGTGGTTTAGTTGGTGCTATGGGCATTCGTTTGATGGCTCCTCACGGCGGTATCTTTGTCATTGCTCTTGTTAGCCAACCGCTATGGTATATATTATTTGTTATCATTGGCGCAATTATTGCAGGCGTTATGTTAGGTCTTTTGAAAAAGCCAATTAAATAATTATATGATCTTTTCATTAAAAAGCTTCGAGTAAAGAGAAAATTTTTCTTACTCGAAGCTTTTTTATATTTATTATTTATAAAACTATTGAGACTATAAGTAATTACTCACACCGTTTATTTGTTTTATTGTTCTTAATCCTGGCTAATCTCATTGTTTTGTCATTTTAATGCGCTTATAAAGAATTTTTTTAAGTGTTATTAAAATTCTATTGTTTTATATGCAATAATAAAAATTTCGTGATAAACTATTTTTAGTGGAGGTGGTATGATGGGATTAAAATTTAAACAAGATAATATCTTAGATCAAAAATTTGATGAATTCGCCTTTCTACCAGATGAAGACAAAAATAAAAAGGATGAAAAGCAAGACTTAGAGCGCTTCTTACATCCAGAGTCTAAAAAAGATAAAGACGAAAATAAAGACGAAAAAAATAAAAAATAAAAAAATTCCGAGAAGTATGGCTATTATCGCCTACTCTCGGAACTTTTTTATATAAATTTTTCTATCGCTTTCCAAGCTTCTTCTTTACCTTCTTTGGTTACAGTTGAGAACACCACGAAGTTATCATTTTCATCAAAGTCCAAGATTTCTTTAATTCTACTGATTTGTTGTTCTCTTTTATTCTTAGCCACTTTATCAGCTTTAGTTGCGACTACGATCACTGGAAAATTATAATACTTCAAAAAATCATACATTTGTATGTCCCCTTCTGATGGGTCATGTCGCATATCGATTAAAGATACAACCGCTTGTAGTTGCTTACGATTGGCAAAATATTCATCAATCATCTCGCCCCACTTGGCACGTTCTTGTTTTGACACTTTAGCATAACCATAACCTGGTAGATCTACAAAGTGAAATTTATTTTCGATCAGATAAAAATTAATGGTTTGCGTTCTGCCTGGTTTAGAAGAGGTACGTGCTAATTTTTTACGATCGATCAAGGTATTGATAAATGATGATTTTCCCACATTTGAACGTCCTGCTAAAGCAATTTCAGCTAAGGCAGATTTAGGATATTGTTTCTTGGAAACAGCACTGATGACAATTTCTGCTGCATGAACTTTCATAACTTCCTCCTAGTTGACTTTTTAAAATATTTCGGACACTACGGACGCTTCGCTCTCCTAGTACTGTTCATCACTTCGCTTACGCTTCGATCTCATCAAGGTCTAAGCAACAAGTTGCTAAGGCCTTGAAGGAGCTACTCTCAGCTCTCCTTGGTCGCTGAATCGCTGTGATTCGGAAAGTATGGACACTACGCCTCGCTTTCGCTCGCCCTAGTACTGTTCATCATCAGCTCTCAGCTCCCTTTGGTCGCTGAATCGCTGTGATTCACAGCAAAACCGGATAGAGTAATTTCTATCCGGTTCAATGTAACTAGCCTGCTTTTTTCTCTTCTTCATAGGTAATTTCTGGTGCGCTGGTGCCATTAACTGCACCTTCAGTAATATCGACTTTCTTAACTGAATCTTTGGAAGGAACGTCAAACATCGTATCCATCATGATTTCTTCAATGATCGAACGTAGTCCCCGAGCACCTGTACCACGCTCAATAGCTTTATTGGCAATAGCTGATAGACCATCTTCATCAAATTCAAGTTCAGTATCATCTAAAGCTAACAATTTCTTATATTGCTTAACTAAAGCATTTTTAGGTTCAGTTAAAATGCGGATCAAATCATCTTCTGTTAATTTTTCTAAAGCTGCGGTTACCGGCAAACGTCCGATAAATTCTGGGATCAAGCCAAAGTTTAGCAAATCTTCTGGAATAATATTTTGCATTACGCTATCATCTTCTGAAATGTTTTGGTTATTTGCGCCAAAACCAATCGTTTTATCACCTAAACGATTCTTAACAATAGTGTCAATGCCGTCAAAAGCTCCACCAACAATAAATAAGATATTGCTTGTATCAATTTGAATCATTTCTTGTTGCGGATGCTTACGTCCACCTTGTGGCGGTACACTAGCAGTAGTACCTTCTAAGATTTTCAACAATGCTTGTTGTACACCTTCACCTGAGACATCTCGTGTAATCGAAACATTTTCGCTTTTACGTGCGATCTTATCGATTTCGTCAATATAAATGATCCCTTTTTCAGCTTTTTCAACATTGTTATCTGCAGATTGTAAAAGTTTTAAGAGAATATTTTCTACATCATCACCAACATAGCCAGCTTCAGTAAGACTTGTTGCATCTGCAATCGCAAATGGTACATTCAAAGTCCTTGCTAATGTTTGCGCTAAGAAAGTTTTCCCTGAACCGGTAGGACCAATCAAACAGATATTACTTTTTTGTAATTCTACGTCTTCTTCGTCTTCATCTTCAGAAGAAGCTTCTGCATTCACTCTTTTATAATGGTTATAAACAGCTACTGATAATGCTTTTTTAGCTTCATCTTGTCCTATAACGTAGTCGTTTAACGCATCTAAAATTTCTTGAGGTTTTGGTACTTCAGTAAGCTCTTGGTCAACATCTTCATAAAATTCTTCATCGATAATATCTTTACATAAATTAATACATTCATCACAAATGTAAACACCCGGACCGGCAACGATTTTTCTTACTTCTTCTTGTGTTTTGCCACAGAAAGAACAGCGAACCGGTTGATTTGTATTTGTGTTGTCATACATAGTGTTCACTCCTTGTTTAGCGATTTATGAATACCTAACTATTCTATAATAAAATCGCTTAATACAGTTATTTGTTATTAAACAACCTTCCATCATTTTAGCACACCTAAAATAAAAGAAAAAGCTTTTTAACCTTGTTAATTAAGGTTTTTTAAAAAAGACGACCTGCAATAAAACGCAGATCGTCTTTAGTACATCACTATTATCTAACCGACTTTTATTCTTCGATAGCTGTAGAAGTTACAAGGTCTACTGCTTTTTTCATATTGATATCATGTTCAAGCATATCTTCTGATAAAACAGAACGAACTTGTGCTTCTGGCATATTATAATTTTCAGCTAAGTCTTTAATTTCAGAATTAACTTCATCTTCAGTTGCTTCAAAGCCTTCTTTAGCAACAATAGCTTCAATAACCAAGTTTGTTTTCACGCGTGTACCAGCTTCACCTTCGAATTGTTTATCCAAATCTTCTTCACTAGTACCTGTGATTTGATAATACATTTCAGCACTAATACCTTGTTGTTGTAAATTATTCAAGAATTCGTCTTTTGCTCTTTTTACTTCATCTTGAATCATTACATCTGGCAATTCAACAACCTCAGCATTATCAACTGCTTGTTTAATTGCAGATTCTTCAACAGCATCTTGGGCTGCTTTTTCTTTACTTTCTTGCATTTCTTTGTGATATTTTTCTCTTAGTTCATCTAAAGTTTCGACTTCGTCGTCTAGATCTTTTGCTAGTTCGTCGTCTAACTCTGGTAATTCTTTTTCTTTTACTTCATGAACTGTAACCTTAAATACAGCTTCTTTTCCTGCTAGATCTTCTGCTTGATAGTCTTCAGGAAAAGTAACTGTCACATCTAAGTTATCGCCTGCTTTAGCCCCAACTAATTGTTCTTCAAAACCAGGGATAAATGAGTTAGATCCTAGTTCAAGTGAATGGTTTTCTGCTTTTCCACCTTCAAAGGACTCTCCGTCAACAAATCCTTCAAAATCGATCACGACAGTATCACCTTCAGCTGCTGGTTCATCTTCTTTGATTACCATTTCAGCATGTTGATCTTGTTCACGTTGCAGACGATCTTCTACATCTTGATCAGTGATTTCACGTTCTTGTTTTTCAACTTTCAAGTCTTTGTATTGACCCAATTTCACTTCTGGTTTTACTGTTACTTCAGCTTTGATAACCCAGTCTTGGTCTTTTTCCATACTTTCAATATCTACTTTAGGTTGAGAAACAGGTTCGATTCCAGCTTCTTGTACTGCAGCTTCGTAGTTGCTAGGTAAAAGATCATTCACTGTGTCTTCATATAAAGCTTCTTCACCATACATACGGTCAAAAACACTACGTGAAACCTTTCCTTTACGGAAACCTGGAATATTAAGGTCTTTTTTTACCTTATTAAATGTTTTAGTTAAGCCTTCTTGAATCTCTGATTGTGGAATAGAGAATGTTAACACACCATCATTGGTGCCTGTTTTTTCCCATTTTGCAGTCATGTAATTCCCTCCGAATTGATTAATAAATTTACATATGAAATAGTTTCATGCATACCTATAAATAGTACACTAACGCTTTTAAATTGTAAACATTTTAAAAGCAAACTTCCTTAATTTCTAGCATTTTTATCCTAAACTTTGATAAATTTGACGAATTTTTTTCTTTTTTTCTTGAATTTTTGAGTAGTTATCTAATTCTTTGGTTGAAATATCTTCACCAAACATCGCTTTATATTCTAAAATATAACTTTGTGCCCAATCCGTAGCATATTTTTTATCAGGCAAAAAAGGATATAATAAAGCAAAATGAGCTTTAATTTCCGGAATAATAAGCGTCTCTAATTGCGGGTTATCTTGTACTTCTTCTTCGATAACCGCGATTGTTTTATCTAATACCTCTGCGTCTTCGGGTAAAGGAAGTTGGGATAAATCAACTTTTTTATTATCAATAACAACTTCTTCTGTAGCACCATCTTTTACCAGTTCTTCAACTAATTTAGGTGGTATAAAGGGGTTCTGTGCATTTTTTAAATATTTTTGGCAAATCGCTAAAAAATCCGGTAAAGAGATTCCTTTGATCAATTCTTGCCAATCTCTAGGAGCAATAGGCTGTTGCATTTTATCTAGCGAATCAAGATGTCTGCTTTTGGCCATTTTGAGATCATCAGATAATAAAGATTGCGCATTTTCTAATTGTGTAAGTTCTTCTTTTAATGCAAAAAACTGATCTTGTTTTTTCTCATAGATTAACAACTTGTGTGCAGCTAAAAACTGCGTATCTAAAAGTAATAAATGAAAATACCTTACAAAACCGTCTGCGTCATTTATAAAAGCATTGAAATGTTCATCAGCCAGTGCTAAAGCTGCTGTATAGTCATCTAAATACTGCAATACAGTAACCAATTTTTTGGCATAGCTATATGTCGGATTTTTTTGATAAAGTTGCTGAAAATCTTTTTTTGCCGCCAAATAGTCTTGGCTCTGCATTTTTTCATTAGCACTCTCTAACAACCGTTTATTTTCGTCAGGAAAATTAATAATATCTGCCATACTATCCTCTTTCTTTTATTTACGCATTAGCCCTTTGATTAAACGCCTGAATCAAATTGATCGTTACAACGCTAGTATCAGCAAAATAGTCACCAACATGCTGTTTTTTCCGTGTAAAAAGCGTAGGTACATATCCTAAGTATAAAAGCGGATTAAGTTGTAAAACAAATCTTGCTGCTGTTTCTCTGATAAAGACTGTTTTCCAGCTTAAGTTTTTTTCAGTTAAACAAATGACGCGGATACCAAAAATCATTTTTCCGATCGTCTGCCCCTTATTTAGTTTAGTTAAAAAAGTAAAATAAACAAGATAAATCAGCAAAGCAAGTAAACTGTATGCACTTAGAAATTCAGTAGAACGTTCGATGTCAAACCAGGTAAAAGTAGAATCCAAAAGAATTGCAGTAATCGCATTAATACAAAGCAAATCGATCAGAAAAGCCCATAAACGGATCCAAAAACCGGCAAAAAAATAATTAGGAAAGTCATTTGAATAACGGCTTTTCTCTGGTTTTTCCTCATATTTCTGCCACTCACTTTTCTTTTGAGCAACTTCATCTTCTGTGTATTCTCTAGACTTAAAAGAAGTTAATACCTTTTGGTAAAAATCCTTTTGTTTTGTTTCATTTTCTTGTTCGGACATCTTATTCACCTCCATAATAATACATTGGTTTAGGTGCTTCGGGTGTACCGATTCGTTCGATAACATTGAGCATACGATCTGTCTCTGTTGGCTTCATACCTTTTGCTTGAGCGATTTTAGATCCTAACCAAGTCTGGTCAAAACCAGTACTGGAAACGTCATATTCAAATACTTGCGCTTTTTCTAGCCCCTCATCATTTCTTAAAGAAGTTAAAGCGACATCTGGAAAACCGATCTCATCTACTAGATCATTATCTTTGGCTTGTTGCCCATCATAAATCCTACCATCAGCAATCTCACGCACTTGATCTTCAGACATAGAACGTCCTTTAGATACGATTTGCACAAAGCGATCATAAGAGTTATCGACATAACTTTGCATAACTTCTTCATCTTCTTCTGTCGGCTCCCTCATAGCCGATCCCATGTCTTTTAAAGGCCCGCTTTTATATGTTTGATCCTCGATGCCTAAATTATCCATTAACTCAGAAAAATTTACACTAGACATAATTACACCGATCGATCCGGTTAAAGTTTCAGAAGTAGCAAAAATCTTATCAGCTGAAGCAGATACATAGTAGCCTCCGCTTGCGCCCATATTTTTCATGCTAACATAGACGGGTGTATCATCTGCTTGAATTGCTCGGATTTCCTTGGCGATTTCCGCACTTTCATATACACCGCCACCCGGTGTATTAATTTCTAGTAAAACAGCTGCTACTGTTGGATCTTCTTGTACCTCTTTTAATTGATCCATGAAAAATTGATGGTTATAACCTTCTCCTGAGAAAAAACTATTTTCTCCAGTATCAGCAATCGTTCCATCAATCGTTAATTGAGCGATTCGCTGGTCCTCTTCTCCTTCTTCCACAACACCTTCTGTGATTTCATTGGAACCGAATAATAGCGCGTCTGCCCCGCTTAAACTTTTTTCGTCTGTATCTTCTGTCATAAAAGATGAAACAGCTGCAAAGATAAATAATGCTGCAGCAATGATCACCGCGACCCAACGTCTTTTATTCATTTATACCCTCCCCTTTTCATTTTATATAAATAAAATATTGCTCACTTTATTTTAACGAAAGTTTGCTATTTAGTATAGGAAAAAAGAAAAATCAAATTTTATTTCAATCTAGACCAATTTATTTATTTTCAATTTTTTCTTGACTTAAAATCAAATTATGTATATCATTACCAATGTATTTCTAAATAACAACTAACAAGGAGGATAGCTATACCATTATTTAACAGCGCCAGATCTGTTTTGCAGATGACGAGGAAAAGAGCTTATCGAAATATTCGGCGGGTGGCTCTAGGGTCTGCACTCTAAAGACAAGAACAAAAACAAGCTGCAAAGTTTGTAACAAAAATCTTGTCGCGCAGTTAGAAATACGTAATGACAAAAGAAAGTAGGAATCTCATTATGTGTGGAATTGTAGGAATTGTAGGAAAGACTCATGCGGAACAAATTATTATAAATGGTTTACAACGTTTAGAATATCGCGGTTATGATTCGGCTGGTTTATTTGTATCAGATGGAAAACAGGAACATTTGATCAAATCTCAAGGTCGAATCAAAAATTTACAGGAAAAAGTAACAAGTGAAGTTAATGGGACAATAGGAATCGGCCATACACGTTGGGCAACTCACGGGAAACCCTCAGAAGAAAATGCACACCCGCATACTTCACAAAACGGCCAATTAGTTTTAGTCCATAATGGTGTTATTGAAAATTTTGCGGAACTTGCAAATGATTATTTAGCTGAAGAAAACTTTTATGGTCAAACAGATACTGAAATTGTCGTGAACTTGATTGCTTCATTTATGAATGAAGGTCTATCTACTAAAGCAGCATTCCAAAAAGCTCTTACCGTTATACATGGTTCATATGCTTTTGCTTTAGTGAATAAAGAAGATCCTGAAACGATCTATGTTGCTAAAAATAAAAGTCCATTGTTGATCGGCTTAGGTGAAGGTTTCAATGTGATTGCAAGTGACGCTTTAGCTGTTTTGGACCAAACTCATGAATTCGTAGAAATCGCGGATAATGAATTGGTTACAGTGACTGCTGACGGTATTGTGATTGAAGATCAAAAGGGTGAAATAATCCAACGTGATTCTTACCAAGCCCAATTAGATGCTTCTGATATCGAAAAAGGAACTTACCCTTTTTACATGCTAAAAGAAATTGACGAACAACCTACGGTAATGCGTAAGTTAACGCAGGAATACCGAGATGAGCAAGGTAAAGTTAATGTTGATAAATACTTGGTTGAAGAAGTTTCAGCCAGTGATCGTATTTATATTGTAGCTTGTGGAACAAGTTACAACGCTGGATGGGCTGCTAAAAGCTTACTTGAAACAGTGACGCAAATTCCCGTTGAAGTACAACTTTCCAGTGAATTTGGTTATAACATGCCTTTACTTTCAGAAAGACCATTCTTTATTTTTCTAACACAAAGCGGAGAAACAGCAGATAGTCGACAAGTTTTAGTACAAACCAATCGTTTAGGTTTTCCGTCATTGACCATTACTAATGTTGCTGGTTCAACCTTATCCAGAGAAGCTAAATATACTCTGTTGCTTCATGCCGGTCCTGAAATTGCTGTTGCTTCCACAAAAGCATATACAGCACAAATTGCGATGCTGGCAATTTTGGCACAAGCAGTAGGAAAAAATAAAAATAGTAAAGCAAGCACCTCCTTTGATGCTTTTCATGAATTATCTATTGTAGCAACTGCTATGGAAAGTATGGTAGATGAAAAAGACTATATCTCAAATTTAGTCGATCAGTATTTAAGTACTACTCGCAATGCTTTTTACATCGGACGAGGAAATGACTATTATGTATCCTCAGAAGCTGCATTAAAACTAAAAGAAATTTCCTATGTACAAGCAGAAGGATTTGCTGCTGGTGAATTAAAACATGGAACGATCGCCTTAATTGAAGAAGGCACCCCAGTATTGGGCATTATTACTGGTCAAAACACTGGTGCACATACACGCGGAAACTTAAAAGAAGTCGAAAGTCGTGGTGCGAATACAATTGTGATTGCCTCAGAAGAAATGGCAAGACAAGAAGACCAAATAATTTTACCCACAGTACATCCGCTATTAACAAGCTTGGTTGCTGTTATTCCAACACAGTTGATCGCTTATTACGCTTGTCTGCAACGTGGTTATGATGTCGATAAGCCAAGAAACTTAGCTAAATCAGTAACAGTAGAATAACAAAAAAAGCTTGTAACGCCATTATTTGGTAGTTACAAGCTTTTTTCATAACTTAATTTTATTGAGAAATGAATCGGCAAAACATTCTTTGATTTTGGAATATTGGAGAATGAATTAACAAAACGCTCCTCAAGATTTCACAATCAGAAACACTTAATTATTTAAAGTGAACGGGTCTTGTCTACATTTCATTCAGAATAAGGAATAACCTCATAAGAAGCGTATGGATAGTCTCCAATGATTTTTGACACCGGACAACGTTTAGCTGCTGTATCTACATAACTTCTAGCTTCATCGAGATCAAATCCGTCGATAGCTGCATAGGCTTTTAATTCAAAAAAATGTTCTTTGGTATTTTCATCTTCACAATAGTCTATATGAACCTCCACTCGACTCTTCTTTTCAATTCCTTTACTCTTTAAAAGAATTTCAATGGTCGAATTAAAGCAAGTTGCCCATGAAAGACCGATCAGTTGCTCTGGATTTGTTCCTGCTTCTGTGCTTGTAGGGCTAGATGTAACAACAGCTAATTCGTGTTCACCTCTGGCATAAGCTGAACCTTTCAAACCTTGATCGTTAACGACCTCTGTATGATACATTTTCTTCACATAAATCCCCTCCTGTTATTGCTTTCATAAATTCATTATACTCTAGCAAGTATCTTTTTTAAATTCTAAGTAAGAAAACAGTTGTATACTAAACGGTTAAAATTTATGATAGAATAGAAACAATAGATGGATGTAGAAAGGAAATTTTATGGAAACTATTACGAATTTTAGAGATTTAGGTGGTATAAAAAATCGTGAAGGTCAAGTATTAGCTGAAAAAAAGTTACTACGTTCTGGAGAATTAAGTAAAGTCTCACAGCAAGATCAAAACGAATTATTGGATAACTATCGATTGGGAAAGATCACCGATTTACGTTCAACCCAAGAAATCGAAGAACGTCCTGATGAACATTTTAAAAACACGGATTATGTACATATTGATATCTTTAAAAATGTTAAAGGACAAGGAACAGGTCTTGATGACTTTAAACAAATTTTTTCACCTGATACAGCTAGAAATTATATGAAAGAAACCTACCGTACGATGGCAGTCAACCCTAGTGCACAAGAAGGTTTTAAAAAAGTGATTGAATCAGCCCTAAGTGTTGATTCTAATAAGAGTTTTCTTTTTCATTGTTTCGCTGGAAAAGACCGTACGGGGATTTCAGCCACTTTGCTATTAGAAATTTTAAATGTGCCTAAGGAAACGATCTATAAAGACTATCTAGCAACGAATGCTATGCGCGTACAAGAAAACGATGAAATCATAGCTAAAGCAATCAAGGAAGGTACAGATAGTAAAACAATCGAAGCATTAAAAATCGCTTTAACCGTTGATTCTTCTTATTTAGATACCTTCTATCAAATGATTAATGAAGAATTCGGTGGCATAAAAAATTATTTAACAAATGAATTAGGAATTACTTCTAGCATGCAAAATGAAGTACGTTCTTTATATTTAGCAAATAATAAATAGCGTGGTATTGGAGGAATACTAAGTTGACAGTCAAACGCTTTGTCCAATTATTTATTTGTTATTTTATCTCCATTGCTATAGCGATCTTAGTTACTAACTTATTTTCAATCACTAATATCTGGCTAGCTATAGTTTTGGTTGCGGTAATTGGTTATATTGTTTTAATTATCCCCTTAACCATATTGACACTCTCAAAACAAAAGAAATAAAAACGGCTGTCTTTTAACAGTCGTTTTTATTTTGCCTTTATTTAAATTATAAAGAAAATACAATATTGCCTTTATAATAGCTTGTACAGACAGCTGACTTTCGTGCAACAAATTCAGCACTGCATGAACTATCAGCCAGTATAAATGTAGCCTCATCGCCTTCTTTGAGCCATAGATCCTCTCCTACTGTCTTTTTACCTGTGACTAGTTCCATACAATCCGTCAAACCATCTTGGGTTGTTATACCGAAAATTTCAGCGTATCGGTTTAATTTCTCCAGTATATTGCCATTGCCAAAAGGTGACCATGAATCATAAACATTGTCACAGCCCAAAGAAACATTCACCCCATAACGACGCAATTCTTCTAAAGGTGGAATCACCCCATCAAGAGGCACACTTGAAATAATAGAAATTTGTTGATCGGCTAATTCTTGGAAAAATTCTTTACGTTCATCTCCCCTAAAATCATTTAAACCAAAAGCATGACTCACCGTTACTTTATTTTGCCAATTGCTTTCTTTTGTCAATTTTAATAGTTCATAAAATGTTTTCTTTCCTTCTTCTGCCCGTTCGTGTACGTGAATATCGATAGGTACATTAAACTTTGTAGCTAAATCAAAGGTATAATATAAGGATTTTTCTGTATCTTTATCCAGTACAGTCGGATCCACTCCTCCAATAAAATCCGCGCCGCTTGCTAAGGCTGTTTGGACATCTTGGTAGGCATTAGATAAAAGCATACCGTGTTGAGGAAAAGCAACTAATTGATAAGCAAATTTTTCTTGGTACTCTTTTAAAGCCTCCATAGTTTGCTGTAAGAACTTCTGTCCCACTTTTGGATGAACATCTATATGTGAACGAAAAAAACTGACGCCATGCTGTCTTTCTCTTTCAATTAAATGTTTCATGCGCTCAGACAGTGGACTCTCTAAAGCGTTTAGTTCAGGAATTTCTTTTGTAAATCGCTCGATGATTGAATTAGCAGGGCTAATTGGCTGCCAGTTCGTACCTAACTTAGTTTTATCAAAATGACAATGCATTTCTCGAATACCAGGTAAAAGCAAATACTTTTGACCATCAATCTTTTCATAGCCGTCTTCTATTTGCTTGTGATTTTGAATTTTACTTACCTTACCACTTTCAATGAATAAGTCGACTAACTGTGTATTAGTTCCTGAAATAAATTCCCCTTCTTTTGTATAAGATGTTTCAATTTTGACATTTTGCAACCATTTTCCCATGACAAACTCCTTCTTATTTTAGATTCAGTTCTTTTTCTACATAATGCATCATTTCTTCAGCAGTAATTTTATCATTATGCTTAGTTTCTGCATTTTCTAATTCCTTTATCGCCGCAGGAACCGAAACTTCAGCAAATGTTTCCAGCTTATTGATCGCTGCTTTTTCACCCTCTTTACTGATCGCTTGAAGTACCGCTTGGGGAAACTTGTAAGGACTAGCCGTCGAAAGAATAACAGTTGGTAACATTTTTTCTTCATACTTGTTCGCCACACAAGTTGCCACAGCTGTGTGCGGATCGATAACATAGTTTCCTTTTTCATAAACTTCATGGATTGTTTGAGCCGTTTCTTTCTCAGAGGCAAAATCAGCAAAAAAGTCGGACAGACCACTTTTCATCCCTGCTGTTATCTTATAATTTCCTTTCTTATTTAAGTCATCCATCAGTTGTTTTGTTTGGACAGTATCTTCTTTTGTTAGATAAAACAATAAACGTTCTAGGTTACTAGAAACTAAAATATCCATTGATGGAGAAGACGTGACATAAAAAGGACGATTTCGATCATAATTGCCAGTTTGGAAAAAATCTGTTAACACATTATTTTGATTAGACGCACAAATTAATCGACGAATCGGAAGACCTATTTTTTTTGCATAAAAACCAGCCAAGATATCGCCAAAATTTCCTGTAGGAACCGAAAAATTGACCTCTTCCCCACTCTCTATTTTTCCCGATTTTACTAACCGCGTATAGGCATAAACATAATAAACGATCTGCGGGACCAAACGGCCAATGTTAATAGAATTTGCTGAAGAGAATACTTTATTATTTTCTGCCATTTTACTACGTAAGTTCTCATCATTAAAAAGTTCTTTTACTTTTCTTTGTGCATCATCGAAGTTTCCTTCAATTGCAGCAACAAAGGTATTTTCTCCTTTTTGAGTAATCATCTGCTTTTTTTGAATGGGACTGACGCCATTTTCAGGATAAAAAACGATGATTCTAGTATTTTTGACATCAGCAAATCCTTCCATAGCTGATTTCCCAGTATCGCCAGAAGTTGCTGTAAGAATAACAATTTCTTTATCCATATTATTTTTCTGTGCTGCTTTTTTCATTAAGTGCGGCAAGATGGATAGCGCGATGTCTTTAAAGGCTAATGTTGGGCCATGAAATAATTCTAAATAATACTGATCGCCTACTTTTACTAAAGGGGTGATTTCTTGATCATCAAATTTTTGATCATAGGCCTTATCAATACATTCGTGTAATTCCTCTTGAGTGAAATCAGGTAAAAATAATTGCATGATCAAAGCCGCGATTTCTTGATAGCTTTGATTAGCTAAATGTTTAAAATCTAAATCAGTTTCAGGGATTTCTGTAGGGACATATAATCCGCCATCTACAGCCAATCCTTGCAAAATCGCTTGCGAAGCTGAAACGATATTCTCAGAATCTCTAGTGCTTTTATAAAATAAAGTCATTGACTATCTCCTCTATTTTTTATTTCCTTTTAATATACCACAAAGCGAGAGTATTAAACATATGTATTCTTATTTTTTAACTTATGGTATAGTAGAAAAAAAGTGCTTAGGAAGTGAAAAGCATGCCAAGCCTAAAAGAAAAAATCATTGCAGAAAGTAAAAATTTAGGTATTGATAAAATCGGTTTTACAACTGCTGAACCATTTGACGAATTAAAAGAGTCTTTGGTCGCACAAAAAGCAGCTGGACATACTTCTGGCTTTGAACATAAAAATATTGATGAACGTCTTTATCCGGAACTAACTTTTGAAAACCCACAAAGTATCATCGCGATCGCTCTAGCTTACCCAACAAAAATTCATGAAAAAGTGCCTAGAGATGAAAAGCGAGGACAAATGGCCCGTGCTTCCTGGGGAATCGATTATCATGATATCTTAAAGGATCGTCTAACAAAACTTATTGCATTTATTCAAAAAGAAGCTGTGAATACGCAAGACGCCGAAAATTGGCGTTTTTCACCACAAGTTGATACCGGAGAACTGGTGGATGTTGCTGTTGCCCAACGAGCTGGCTTAGGCTTTATCGGTCGAAACGGTTTATTGATTACAGAAGAGTACGGCTCTTTTGTCTACTTAGGAGAGATCATTACAAATATTCAATTTGAACCTGATGAGCCTGGAACTTTTGGCTGTGGTGATTGTAGACGTTGTATTACCCACTGTCCTACAGGTGCTTTATTGGGCGATGGAAAAATGGATGCACAAAAATGTCTTTCTTATCAAACTCAGACCAAAACGATGATGCCTAAAAAATATCGCAAACAAATTCATAATGTTATCTATGGCTGTGATATTTGTCAGCTAGTTTGCCCTTATAATCAAAGAAAAGATTTTCACTTTCATAAGGAAATGGAACCTTCAATCGATGAAGTAAGGCCTAAATTAGTTCCTTTACTATCAATTTCAAATCGAGAATTTAAAGAACAATTTGGACATTTGGCGGGAAGCTGGCGAGGAAAAAAACCTTTACAAAGAAACGCCCTGATTGCCCTAGCTAACTTAGGTGGACGAGAAAACCTAGTGAAAATATGTCAATGTCTTGAAGACGTTCGACCCGTCATTCGCGGTACTGCTGTTTGGGCGATCGGAGAATTGACGAAAAGACAACCCGAGCAAGCAATTGACCTGCTTTACGAACTACAAGAAAAAGAAATAGATGAAGAAGTTTTAACTGAATTGGAAGAAACCTTAACGATGTTAGAAGAACGCAAAAAGAAGGCTTAATTGCTAAGCCTTCTTTTTACTGTCTTTTTATATAACTGTTGAAAAATCGGCGTCAATAATAAATAAAAACCACCATTTCCTATCGCATGTAATAAATCAAAGGAAAACCCTGAAATATAATAAGGCCAAAATTGCGGCATACCATAGACTTCTACATCAATACAAGCGATAATAAAACCATATAAAAACCCTGCAAAGATACTAAAAAGCGTCTGTAACGTTCGACTTTCTCGAAATATCGATACCTTGCAAAAAAGTCCCATCAAACAAATAATAATCGCAAAGGAAAAAATCTGGGAAATTGTCCAAATACCCATACCTAAATAGATATTTGTTATAAGTACAGATAAAATACTGATTAAAAGTCCACGGAAGATACCTAATTGTAAGGTAATAATTAGAAAAATAGCTGTCATCGGTTGTATATTGGGTAAAAATTGAAATAAAAGTCGCCCTACTGTACAAGTCGCTACTGTCATGGCTAAATAGGCTAATTCATAAGTAGAAAAAAACGAACGATCCTGCGTCATATTACGACTCCTTTAACTATTTAAAAATTGAACGCGAAACTTTTCAAAATAGCTGCTACTATATCGACTCTTATACCAAGCGAAAAAACTAAGAAAAAACGAACCAATAACATTGATCAATAAATCTCCCATGGTATCTTGCAATACTCGCTGCCCTACAAAAACCGTATCACTACTTCTATAACGTTGTAGATTCATATCTAAAAGCATATCCCAGCTCCATTCCCAGAACTCCCAAAAAACGCCACATATTCCCGCAAAAGAAAAGCCGAAGATCAGAAATAACCAGGGCGATATTTCTGTTATATTTTGTCCTTTTAAAAACTCACTTAAGATGCCATAACCAATGGCAGTTAAAATCATCGGACTTACTAAATGTAATAGCTTATCCCACAAAGGAATAAGCGTCATAAAATGTAAGCAAGTACCTAGGAAAATGGCTAAAAAAATGAAAAACCAGAAAAAATAGATAATAAAGTCGGCAAATTTTAAACGGAAAAAATGATTTAAAATCTCTGGCGCGTAGATTAAAAGAATCCCAGCAGAACATTCAACGATTTTAGTAAAAGTTGTATCAATAGCAGCAAGCCCTATAAAATATTCCCAAATAATAACAAGTAAAGTTAAAAAACCAAATAAAACTAATGTACGTTGCCACTTTACATAGCTACTCATTTAGAAACGCCCTGCTGTAAAAATTGATAGATTTCAGTTAGAAGCTCTTCTTCTGTAGAAAAAATTTGACCATTTAATTTAATTAAACCAGCCGTATATAAATTCAAATAATGGAACTGATTTTCAGCTACTGTTGAAATTGCCGCTAATTTTTCTTGGTTATCAGCGCCTTCTTGCCTAGAATCTGTATATAGGCCAAGGATCGGAATACTGTTAGCGTAAGCCACACCGATCTCAGAAGCTACACCATTATCAATGGTATTTCCATCCAATAAAGCAATCATCAGCTGACTTTCTTCTACTTGTTTAGTGTCAGCTAGCGCAATCATTTTACTATCTGCAAAAGCTGTTTTGTCATTGATCGCAGCATTTTCTTGTGGAAGATAAATTGTAAGTTCTGTATATCTTTTTCGAATTTTATCTACTAAATAAGAATTATATAGTAAATCACTTTTAGCAAACATCGGTGCAGCAAAATAAACTTTCATGTAAGTCCCTCCAATAAAATTGTCCTGACCATATCGATCACAACTACTTTATCAAATCCACTCCTTAAATACTAGCAAAAAATCATTACTTCCCTTAAGCAAATCTTACAAAAAGCTTTTATTCTCCTATTTAGATTGGTATAATTAATAAGCTGAAGGAAAAGAAATGAGGAATGATTCCATGGATAATTTAGAAGAAATGAAACAAAGACAAAAGATGATTCGTAACTTTTCAATCATCGCTCATATAGATCACGGAAAATCCACTTTAGCTGATCGCATTTTAGAACAGACACATACCGTAACCTCAAGAGAAATGCAAAATCAATTACTAGATTCGATGGATTTAGAAAGAGAACGCGGGATTACGATCAAATTAAACACAGTTGAACTAAATTATACTGCTAAAGATGGTCAAACCTATATATTTCATTTAATCGACACTCCTGGACATGTAGACTTTTCTTATGAAGTTTCACGTAGTTTAGCGGCTTGTGAGGGCTCAATTTTAATTGTCGATGCTGCTCAAGGCATTGAAGCACAAACCTTGGCTAATGTGTATCTAGCAGTTGATAATGATTTAGAGATTTTGCCAGTTATTAATAAAATTGACCTACCAGCAGCAGATCCCGAACGTGTTCGCCGAGAAGTGGAAGATGTTATTGGTATCGACGCCAGTCAAGCAGTACTTGCTAGCGCCAAGTCAGGGCTAGGGATTGAAGAAATTTTAGAACAAATCGTAGAAAGTGTTCCTGCTCCTACAGGCGATATTCAAGCACCTTTGAAGGCTTTGATTTTTGACTCAGTTTACGATGTCTACCGTGGCGTTGTTTTAAGTATACGTGTCATTGACGGTATCGTCCGTCCAGGGGATAAAATCCAATTGATGAACAATGGAAAAACTTTTGAAGTTACTGAATTAGGTATTTTCTCGCCCAAAGCTATTACTCGTGATTTTCTAATGGTCGGCGATGTTGGTTACTTAACAGCTTCTATCAAAACAGTGCAAGATACCCGTGTTGGTGATACGATCACTTTAGCCGATCACCCGGCAGAAAAAGCATTACCTGGCTATAAGCAAAAAAATCCGATGGTCTTCTGCGGGATGTATCCAGTAGATAATTCACGCTACAATGATCTACGTGAAGCATTGGAAAAACTACAATTAAATGACGCAGCCTTACAATTTGAAACAGAAACTTCACAAGCTTTAGGCTTTGGTTTTCGTTGTGGCTTTTTAGGCATGCTTCATATGGATGTTGTCCAAGAACGTTTAGAACGTGAGGCCAATCTAGAATTGATCACAACTGCGCCTTCGGTGGTTTATCATGTGACTAAAACAGATGGCACAGAAATTGATATCGACAATCCTGCTGACTTTCCTGAAAGCTCTGCTATCGAAAAAGTTGAAGAACCTTTTGTTAAAGCAGAAATCATGGTCCCTAATGATTTTGTAGGACCGGTCATGGAGTTGTGTCAGCGAAAACGCGGCGATTTTGTCACGATGAATTATTTGGACGATTATCGGGTAAATGTTATTTATAACATCCCTCTTTCCGAAATTGTTTTTGATTTCTTTGATAAATTGAAATCTAATACCAAAGGTTATGCTTCTTTAGATTACGAAGAATCAGGTTATCGTACAAGTAATCTGGTAAAAATGGATATCCTACTAAACGGTGACAAAGTGGATGCTTTAAGCTTTATCGTCCATCGTGAATTTGCTTATGAACGCGGTAAAGCCATCGTTGAAAAATTAAAAAGCTTGATTCCAAGACAACAGTATGAAGTACCTGTACAAGCAACTATCGGACAAAAAGTTGTCGCTCGCTCTGATATTAAGGCCCTACGTAAAAACGTATTAGCTAAATGTTATGGCGGTGATGTTTCTCGTAAACGAAAATTACTAGAAAAACAAAAAGAAGGAAAAAAACGAATGAAACAAATCGGTTCCATCGACGTGCCCCAAGAAGCCTTTCTTGCTGTACTTGAAATGGAAGATGACGATTAAAAAGACGTGGAAAAGTTAATTTTAGCTTTTCCACTTTTTTTACCACCAGTGCTCTCTTTTTTTATTAAAAAGTAAATTTTAATAAATTGTTCGCTTTATAAAAGGAACGTTTGTTCGTATAATGAAGCTGACGATATTTTTAAGAAGGTGAAAAAATTGAGTACATTACACGATTATGTTGATCGTAAAAGATTAAAATGGATGGGATTTTATTTATCAGAACATACGGCGCAAATCGATCAAAGCGCTTTTGAAGAATACACTACGATAGAAGAAAAAAGTGATATGGCTGAGCAGGAGATCGCAGAAATAATGGAAGAAGCTTTGCTGAAGGATAAAATAGTCGCCGTACAAAGCAATGAACTCTTGGATCATAACTACTTACCTGATACTATCGGAAAGATAAAAGGTTATAATGAAGATGGTATCTTCATTGAAGAGAATTTTATCGCTTATGATGCGATAAAACATATAGAATTGAAATCATATCATAAGTGGTCTGACATTGATTAAATGTCTAAGAGATCCTAGGTAAAACATAAGCTAACTTTTTATTTTTATTTTGACTAGCTTGTTCCCTTTTTTTGTACTATCGTTTATTATATTAAGAGACATCAGAAATAAAAAGAATTTATTGAGCGAGGTGCATGTAGTGCAAAAAATGAGAGTTGACTGGAATTATTGGCTTATACGGTTTTTATTTTTGATGGCATTAGTCGTTGGTTATAAATTGATTACAAATTACCAATTTATAATGAATAGCTTATCTAATTTATTAGGTATCCTATCGCCTTTTATCATTGGTTTTATTTTTGCTTATCTTTTAAACGGTGCTGTAAAACGTCTAGAACTACTTTTTGAAAAAACCAGATTACCCTTTATAGAAAAACACAGCCGCGGTATAAGTGTTGTGATTTTGTATTTATTTATTTTCTATGTGTTCTTTCTAGCTTTAAATTATGTCATTCCTTTGATGATCAATAATGTGATTGATTTACTTGGATTATTACCGCAATTTTATGATTATCTGATGGATCTTATCGCAAGATTGGAATCTGAAGGTGTCTTTGAATCTCTGGATTTAGAAGAGTTTTTACAAAGTTTTACTACAGATTTTTCGCCAGAAAACTTGTTACAACAATGGACACAGGCCCTTACTTCTTTAGGTGCCATCACAAGAAGTCTTTCTTCCTTTGTTTTTAATGGGTTTTTAGCTTTGATTATTTCCATTTATGCGCTATTGTTTAAAGACTCCATCTTGTCATTTTTCGATAAGTTAGGAAGAAAAATACTATCTGAAAAAGTTCATTTAAGTAGTAAAAAATGGCTAGCAGCAACCCATACGATTTTTTATAAGTTTATCAGTTCGCAGTTTTTAGATGCTTGTATCATTGGCGTTTCTGCCACGATCATACTTTACTTTTTAGACGTACCTTTCGCATTAACCTTAGGAATTTTATTAGGTATATGTAATATGATCCCTTATTTTGGTTCTATCTTTGCTTCGATTGTAACGACAGTCATCACTTTTTTCAGTGCAGACCTTCAACTAGCTATCACAGCATTGATTTCATTACTTATTTTACAGCAACTTGACGGAAATGTTATCGGTCCGCGTATTATGAGTGGCGCCTTAAATCTTAACCCGATCATCATTATCATATCAATTACAGTCGGTGGTGCCTACTTTGGCGTTTTAGGGATGTTTTTAGCCGTTCCGATCGCAGCTATTTTAAAAATTATCACAATAAATTGGCTAGATGATACTGAAGTAACAAAATGATATATTCCATAAAAAAAGAATTCGAGAGTTGAATACTCAACTTCCGAATTCTTTTTTTATTCTTCTTCTATTGGCTCATTTTGAAATACTAAATGGTTATCGAGTAATTCGATGATTACCTTTGTTTTTGGCATGACACGTCCTGAGATAACTTCTTTGGCCAATGGTGTTTCTACTTCTCTTGTAATGTAACGCCGCAACGGTCGAGCACCATATGCTGGTTCATAAGCATTTTGAGCAATCCAAGCTTTTGCTTCATCTGATATTTCAAGGAAGATCTCTTGTTGCATTAATCTTTGTGATAATTCCTCAATAATTTTTTCAACGATGCCTTTCATATCCTCTATATTCAATGGAGTGAAAACGATGGTATCGTCAATTCGGTTGAGAAATTCTGGTTTAAACTCTGCTTGTAACATATTCATCACTTGAGATCTTGCTTCTGCAGAAATCTCTCCTTGGCCCGAAACACCTTCCAATAATATTTGCGAACCAATATTACTAGTCATAATCAAAACGGTATTTTTAAAATTAACAACGCGACCTTTTGAATCTGTTAGACGTCCATCATCTAATACTTGTAGTAAAATATTAAAAACATCCGGATGAGCTTTTTCAATTTCATCAAGCAAAATGATTGTGTAAGGGTTACGACGTACGGCTTCAGTCAGTTGTCCACCCTCTTCATAACCTACATAACCAGGAGGTGCGCCTACTAAACGAGAAACAGTATGTTTTTCCATATATTCACTCATATCGATTCGCACCATATGATCTTCTGAATCAAACAAGTTTTCTGCTAAAGCTTTAGCAAGTTCAGTTTTACCTACACCTGTTGGTCCCAAAAATAGGAAAGAACCTAAAGGCCGATCCGGGTTTTGTAATCCAGCACGTGAGCGAATTACCGCATCACTTACCGCGTTGACTGCTTCATCTTGTCCGATCACTCGCTTGTGCAAAGTTTCGTTCAAGTTAAGTAATTTTTCTCTTTCGCCTTCAACTAATTTCGTTACAGGTATGCCTGTCAAGCGCCCTACAACTACCGCGATTTCATTAGCAGTCACTGATTCTTGTACCATTTTTAGAACAGTTTGATCATCTTTATCTTCTAATTCTTTAAGTTCCTTTTCTAATTGTGGTACAGTACCATGTCTTAAAACAGCAGCTCTTTCCAAATCGTAGTTATTTTCGGCATCTTCTAATTCATGTTTAGCTTTATCAATTTCAGCTCGTTTATTCGAAACAGCATTGACTTCTTCTTTTTCTGTCTCCCATTGTAACTTCATTGAGTTGACTTCTTCACGTAATTCGGCCAATTCTTCTTGTAAAGAGGCTAAACGTTTCATGGAAGCGTCATCTGTTTCTTTTTTCAAGGCCGCTTCTTCAATTTCTAATTGCATTAAGCGTCTTGTTACTTGATCCAGTTCGGTTGGCATTGAATTCATTTCCACACGAATATTGGCACAAGCTTCATCGACTAGATCAATTGCTTTATCCGGTAAATAACGATCAGTAATGTAACGGTCAGACAAGGTAGCCGCAGCTACTAAAGCATTATCGTGAATGTTTACGCCATGGTGAATTTCAAATCGTTCTTTTAATCCACGTAAAATAGAAATCGTATCTTCTACTGATGGTTCTTGAACACTGACTCTTTGAAAGCGTCGTTCCAGTGCTTTATCTGTTTCAATATTTTCCCGATATTCATCTAAGGTTGTCGCACCGATGGTATGCAATTCACCACGAGCTAGCATGGGCTTTAATAAGTTGCCGGCATCCATACTACCTTCAGTCTTTCCAGCACCTACGATATTATGGATTTCGTCGATAAATAGAATAATACGACCATCCGCTTTTTTGACTTCTTTCAAAACGGCTTTTAATCTTTCTTCAAATTCACCTCGGTACTTAGCTCCAGCAATCAAAGCACCCATATCCAAAGAAAATACAGTCTTATCTTTCAAGTTTTCAGGTACATCTTTTTTTACGATACGTTGTGCAAGTCCTTCAACAATTGCCGTCTTACCTACACCAGCTTCACCGATCAAAACGGGGTTGTTTTTAGTCTTACGTGATAAAATTCGAATAACATCTCGAATCTCTTCATCACGTCCGATGATAGGATCCATTTCACCATTTTTTACTTCTTGCACAAGATCGGTTCCATACTTTTCTAAGGCTTCATACTGTTCTTCTTGGTTTTGTGAAGTAACATGATCCCCTTGCCTAATATTTTCAATGCTTTGTTTTATTTGCTTTTCATTAACACCTTGAGTTTTTAAAAATTTCGTCAAACGATGATTCTTTAACTTCATCAATGCAAGTAAAACAATTTCGGTAGACAAAAACTCATCTTTAAAATCTTTCGCCAATTTATCTGCCTCATTTAATAAATGGTATAAATTTTGGCTAATATTTTGACCATATTGTACATTACCACCTTCGACACTTGGTAAACTATCGATAGTTTGATCAATTTCATGTTCAAAAGCGTTAAGGTCAACACCTAAGTCTTTATAAAAATTTCTAGCAAATTGTTTTGGTTGTAAAAATATTTTCCATAAATGAGCAATATCTATTTCTTGTTGTTTTCTTGTCACAGCAACCTGTTGTGCTTCAGCAATCGCACTTTGTAACGTGGTTGTCATTTTTTCAATATTCATTTGTTTTCCCCCAATCAGTTAAGGTAGAGAATTCATCTCCACTAACTAGTATACCTCATTGGTCAAAATTGGTCAAATATTAACGTCTAGATTTGAGAAGAATCTTCAATTTCAGTTGTAATAGCCGTTCTTCGTTCTTTCAGAAATACTAAAAATCCTAACAAAAACGGTAAAACATAACTAGCAAAACGATATAAAAATAAGGAAGAGACAGCATCTACTGTGCCACTTAGCGGACGAAACATCAATAAATAAACAAAATCAAATGACCCAATACCCGCTGGCGAGGGAATAACACCTGATACAACTAAAGTAAAGCTAATGAGCGCAAAGGTTAAAAAGAAATCAACATCGCTGGCTTCTTCTTGTAAACAAACAAATGGAATAACATACCAGGATCCTACTTTTAATAAATTAAACAAATAAATTTTTAAAAGAGAAGCCCTATCACTTAATACAGATTGCATCGCTTGGTGTAATGCATTGATTTGTAAATTGAACTGATCGATATAGCTTCGTAATTTTTGGTTACGTACAAATCGATTACAAAATAGCAATACAAGCACTTGTAAATTCAAACTCAAAGACAGTACAACCAAGGTCACAATAAGCAAAACAGTTAAAACAATACCTGTTATGATCACTGCGATCATCTTTGGTCGTTGGTCTAATATCGCATTGAAATAAAAGACCAAATTTAGTACAGCATAAGTCACGATAGCACCTTTATAGCTGATCATATGTAGCGCTGAAGCCCCTACCCCTTGACTAATTTTAATACCTTTTTTCTTATAAAAGCCGATTTCAGCCAGTAAAGTGCCGGCTCCAAAAGTAACGACTCGATAAAATGCAGTGTAAAAAGATGTCATCATACCGTCAAACACTGAAAAATTAGTGGCAAAACCACGTACGGTCTCTTTGATACCATAGCCTTCAAAAAACTGATGTAACAATCCTAAGAAAATGACACCCAATAAAATCACAAGATTCGTTTCTTTTAATTCGGTAAAAATTTCACGCATTGAATTTTGGATAAAATAAAACATAATACCCAAAATAACTAGAAGTAAAATCAAATTTAACACGATTTTCCACTTTGGATTTTTCTTCATCTACTTCTCCTTTAACCAGAAAATCAATAAGATGGATAGAAATTCGGTCACTACGCCTCGCTTGCGCTCGCCCTAGTACTGTTCATCACTTCGCTTACGCTTCGATCTCATCAAGGTCTAAGCAACAAGTTGCTAAGGCCTTGAAGGATCTACTCTCAGCTCCCTTTTGGTCGCTGAATCGTAGTGATTCGAATATTTCGGACACTACGGGTGCTTTGCCCCCCTAGTACTGTTCATCATCAGCTCTCAGCTCCCTTGGGTCGCTGAATCGTAGTGATTCGAAAAGCAAGGACACTACGGGTGCTTTGCTCCCCTAGTACTGTTCATCATCAGCTCTCAGCTCCCTCTGGTCGCTGAATCGCTGTGATTCACAGCAAAGAAGAGGAAGATATTAATTTTACTTCCTCTTTTATAATTATCCAGCGTTTAATTCAGCGATTTTTACGATTAATGCTGTTGCTTTTTCCATTGTTTGTAAAGATACATATTCAAAACGACCGTGCATGTTTTCAGCACCTGCAAAAATGTTAGGAGTTGGCAGACCCATATAAGAGATTTTAGAACCATCTGTTCCTCCACGTACTGGTTCAATAATCGGTTCAATTGCCAGATCAAGCATGGCATTTTTGGCTAGCTCAACAATACTCATATCTTTTTCGATGATTTCTCTCATATTGTAATATTGATCATACATATCAACAAATACACGTTTTTGATCAAATGCTTCATTTAAATTCTTTTGAATAGCGCTAATTTTTTGTTTACGCTCTTCAAATTTTTGATGATCATGATCACGGATGATATAAGACATTTTTGCCTCTTCTGGACTGCCACTTAAATTCATTAAGTGGAAAAACCCTTCTCTTCCTGAAGTTTTTTCCGGCACTTCGTCTTGCGGAAGTTGGTTTTGAAAATCAATAGCTAATTGTAAGGCATTCACCATCATATCTTTCGCTGTTCCCGGATGAACATTTTTTCCTTTAATAGTAATTTCTGCTTGTGCTGCATTAAAAGTTTCATATTCTAACTCGCCAAGCGGACCACCATCCATCGTATAAGCAAAATCGACATCAAAATCATCTATATCAAATTTGTCTGCGCCTGTCCCGATTTCTTCATCAGGACCAAAAGCTACTTTAATTTCACCGTGTGAGATATCAGGGTTAGCCTTTAAAATTTCCATAGCTGTCATAATTTCGGCAATTCCCGCTTTATCGTCCGCGCCTAAAAGCGTGGAACCGTCGGTCGTGATCAAGGTTTCTCCTTGGTATTTATTTAAACTAGGAAAATCATTAGGATTTAAGCGATATTCACCTTTTTCATCCAATTGAATTTCTGAAATACCATCATAATTTTCAATCACTTGAGGTTGCACATTTTCTGCATTAAAATCAGCAGTATCCATATGGGAAATAAAGCCGATACTAGGCACCTTTTTATCAATATTACTTACCAGCGTGCCACTAACATAGCCATTATTATTATCATAATGAACATTTTCTAATCCTAAATCAATCAGTTCTTGTTTTAAGCTAGCTGCAAAATCAACTTGTGATTGAGTGGATGGAATAGTTTCACTTTCTGGATTCGAACGAGTTTCAGTTTTAACATAACGCAAAAAACGTGCTAGTAAATTTTCGTACATATGCTATCTCCTTTATCTAAATTGGAAGGGATTTGTATTTGTAGAAGAGGGGATAAAATCAATATCCCAATTTTCTTCTTGTTTCCATTCTTCCATTTTTTCTATAAATTTATTCACACAAACTACCTCAATATTATGCCCCGGATCAATGACCGTCAAGTTGTTAGACTGCATATCATGGGCTGTGTGATAATTGACATCTCCAGTAATATAAACATCCGCACAACTTTTAATTGCTTCAGGATAAAATTTCCCAGCAGAGCCGCCACAGATTGCTATATTCTGTACTTTCTGTTTTGCTCTTTCGGGTTGAATGAGACGTAGCCCCTCAAGTTGAAATGTTGTTTTTACCTTTTGCACAAAATCTTCTATATCAACCGCAGTATCCAAATGTCCTATGCGTCCAAGCCCAAACGATTCCCCTGGATTATCTAAAGGTAAAATATCATAGGCAGGTTCTTCATAGGGATGAGCAGCAAACATCGCTTGGAGGACCTTTTCTTGGATCGTTTCTGGAAAAATCACTTCAATTCGTGCTTCTTGCACTTTTTCCTCTTGTTCACTCCTACCAATGGCTGGATCGGCTTGTGCATTAGGAGTAAAACGGCCCGTGCCTACTAGTGAGTAACTTGTATCGCGATAATTCCCCTGCGTACCAGCCCCAGTATCAGCTAAAGCTTGCCGCATTTTCTTGCTGTCTTCTATAGGGACATACACTGCTAATTTTTTTAAACTTATTTCATGGGTTTTCACCAAATAATTGTCGACATTAACGCCCAGCATTTCACAAAACCAGTCGTTTAACCCATCCCAGATAATATCCATATTCGTATGTGCAGCATAAACTGCGATGTCATGCTTTAGTAAATCAATATACATCTTCGTTTGCGGATCATCAGCAGTCAAACGGCTTACAGGACGAAAAATTGGCGGATGTTTGGCAATGATCAAATCGATATTTTTATCGATTGCTTCTTTAACAACTTCTGGACGCACATCTAGTGTCATCATGACACGCTCGATTTTTTTATCTAATGTTCCTAGATGAAGTCCGCAAGGGTCCCCTTCTTCAGCCAACCAAAGAGGACAAAATGCTTCAAATTTGCTAATAAACTCTTTTGCATCAAGACTCAAAATAATACCTCCTCGATCCACGCCATCTGTCTTTTTTCCTCTTCAATTTTATCTTTAGGCGGACGATAGGCGTTTTTTAGATTCCTTAAAACTTTTTGTTTTGTTTCTAACTTTTTCTGCCACTTCTTTTTAAAAGTAGCCGTCTTTTTTTGCATTAAAACGGGTCCAAAATATAATTCTTTGCTTGTATAATTACTATTTTCTTGAGAGTACGCAGCAATAATTTCGTAAAATTTGCCATGATCTTCAATGATCTGTTCGTCGTAAATTTTATAATGATTAACTGCTAACCAATGCCGTACATCCGATTCATGATTGTTGGGTTGTAAAATCAGTCGTTGCCCTTTTAAAAAACCATCTTTCTGACCATCGGTTAATATACTCTCGATCAATATCCCGCCCATGCCCGCAATCACGATCGTGTCAATTTGATCTTTCGGATAGATAGCTGTCAGACCATCAGCTAATCTAGAAGTGATCTTTTCTTCAAGATCATATTTTTTTATTTGTGCACTAGCAGCTTTTAAAGGGCCGTGGGCAACTTCTCCAGCAATAGCGTAATCTATTTTACCTTCCCTTACTAAAAATATAGGCAAATACGCATGATCAGAACCAATATCTGCTAAGCGAGCCTTTTGCGGAACAAATTCAGCAACTGCAGCTAAGCGCTGAGATAATATATGGCTATTCAAAAACCTTTCTTCCTTTCTCTTAAATTAGAAAAGGAGCTGTAAGAAAATAAAAATAACCGAACTATACTTGCTGAGATTTGTTGGTTGTCATAAATTTGCGACTAGTAATCGCAGACACAAGCTCTCTATAGTTCGGCTATTTTATCATCAAAGAAAAGATGCTATAAACCACCATTTATTTTAGGTATTTCTTCGATTTCTTCCAGTCAGCTCAATTTCTTGTGTTAGATAACGTATACGTTCCATCAAACGCTTAGCTTTTAATGGCTCTTCTTCTCCACGCTGTGTCACTGATAGATGCTGCTCTAATTCTTCCATGGTAAAATTGGAACTAAAAAAGGTAGGAAGCTGTTCTTGCATACGATATTGCAAGATGACACCGAAGATATCATCGCGGATCCAGCTACTCATCGCGTCTGCACCGATATCATCTAACATTAAGATAGAAGCACTTTTGACCGCATCAAGTTTTTCACCAACTTCATCTTTTTTGATTGACTGTTTCATATCTACCGCAAATGAAGGAAAATGCAGCAGTGTCGATGTATAACCCGCTTCAGCTAAGTCTCTGGCAATGGCACCTAATAAATACGTTTTTCCCACACCAAAACTACCAACTAGATAAAGACCTTTGTGAAAAACTTGTGGATTATCTTTATAAGCGTTGATAAAATCAATAGCACTCATAAAGGCTTTGCCTCGTCCTGTTGTTCCTTCATAATTTGCCATACGGGCTTCTTGAATATCTTTAGGCATATTCAGCGCTTGAATACGGCTGCGGATCTCTTCTTGCTCTTGTTTAGCTACTAATTCTTCCGTCGGAATATAAGTGACATCCACCGAATGATAGTTCAATGTTAATTGGGGTTCATAACCAGGTGCAATCATTGTTGGATCGTTTAAATCAAATTTTCTTTTTTCCTGCACAAATTCATATAATTTCGCATAACTACGTTCAATATCATCTTCTGATAACTCATTTTTATGCTCATCCAAAAAATTTTGTACATCTTGATCTTTTAATACCTCAGTCATCATTTCAGAAAAACGCGTTCGATAATCTTTTTGATTCATTAACTTATTTAGATTTTTTCCCACATCTTCCATTAGCTTTCACCTTCTTTGCGTTTCAGATAATCCTGAAGTTTTTTATTAATTTCTTCTTGTACTGCTGGATCTTCTACTTCTTCATTAGGTTTGTCCACCCAGTCGGGCAAACTTTCCTTACGAATAGGCTGTTGCTTATTATTTGCATAATTTTTCTTTTTACTTGGCTTATTTTTAGCTTCTTTTACTAAATCACGTACGTGTTTAATCGCCTGTTCTGGGCTATTAATTTCTAATTCTGACCAATCAGTAGCAATCTGATTGACAAAGTTAGACTGTAAAAAACTATTTTTCTTAACAACCAGAATATAATGGATCAAAACATTGATCACACTATTAGGTAATGGACTACGTTCGACTAGCGTCTTTAATAGCCAAGTTTCAGGATCTGTAACAAAATTATGCTTTTCATTTTTTATCGCTTGTAAAAAATCCATGGGCGCTGAAGTTTGTGCGATTTTAACTAACTGAATATCATTTTCGGAAAAACCCGTTTGTCGTAAAGTATTGAAGCGTCGAGTCTGTTCATCAGATTGTTCGTCATAGTTATCTGCTTGTTTTTCTTTTTTTACTGTCGCTTGCTGTCTAATGACTTTATCCAATGCTTTTCGATCGACTTTGCCATCAGATAAAGAAACTGCCTCAGTCATTAAATCAACTAATTTCATTTCATCAAAACCAAATAAATTGGTATATAAAGTTAGCTGTTGTTTAAAGGTGTCATCAAAATTTTCTTTAGCGATAAACTTTCGTTGCGCTAACTGATACAAAAAATCCCAGTCAATTTGCCCTTCATCTAACTGTAATTGTTTATTTGCAGGTACTTGATAGTCCTGAGAAATTTTCTCCAAACTCTGGGCATTACGAATAAATAAACGTTCATCCAAGGCGCCATAGACCTCACGAAAGCCACTTGTAACTTCCCGATAAGCCGATAAGTCAGGCTTTTCAGGTTGAAAACGGCGGACCATCTGCCGGAACTTTCTTTCCCCGATAGTATTTAATAATAAAAAACAATAGGTTTCATCGCGAAAAAAATCCTGTGGGTGAATAGGTTCTTCTAAACGATAAAGAAACATCTTGCCAAATTCTGGATCCTCTTTGGTAAACACAGACAATAAACCCATACCTTCTAATCGTTTACGTGCTTGTAAAAAGTCCGGCAGTCCAACATTTAAGGCATCTAACATATCAATATGTGCAAACTCATTTTCATACTGATCTTCTTTATCTCCTATAAAACCATAATATAAAGCCAGTGCATTTTGGCCAATAATCGGTTGGTAAAGATAAACCAAGCCGTTATTTCCTTCTTCTGTTAGAGGAAAGCTTTTGGTCACTTGATAAATATTATTAGGTTGTACTTCATCCCAAGCGCTATGCAAAAGAGTCCCTCCTTATTTTTAATTTGAATCGTTTGCTTGACCTACGATGTCTTCTAATTCCTTTAAAAATACCGACATATCTTTAAATTGTCGATAGACACTGGCAAAGCGGATATAAGCAATTTCATCTACGTCTTTTAAATCTTCCATAACATATTCGCCGATCAAATTAGAAGAAATTTCGTTTTCTCCCAATTCACGGATTCGACTTTCCACATGGTCTACGATTTGTTCCATCTGTTCCATGGCTACCGGTCGTTTTTCCGCCGAACGGATCAAGCCACGCAATATTTTTTCCCGATTGAACTCTTCTCGTGCTCCGTTTTTCTTAATCACCAAAAGCGGCGTTTCTTCGAGTCTTTCAAAGGTTGTAAAGCGGTAGCCGCAATTTTCACATTCTCTTCTTCTTCTAATAGCGCGGCCATCATCTGTCTGCCGACTATCAATAACACGCGAATTGTTGTGATGACATTTTGGACAATGCATGTTGTTCACCTCATTTATGATTATTTCGTTAAAATTTCAATTGTTTTTATAAAAATTCTTACCATTATTATAACATGAAACCTTCCTATACTAACAGTTTAAGGACAAAAAAACTCTAGAAATGCCTAGAGTTTTAAAGGTTTATAGAAATTGTCTTTCTTTTAGCCAAGAAAAAATTTGTTGGCGGATAGATGACAGGCTTTCTTGGTTATCAAAAATAATATCCGCACGTTTCTTTTTTTCTTCAATGGGAAGTTGACTGGCAACTTTTTTTTGTGCTTGTTTTTCTGTTATACGATCTCTTTTCATTAAACGCTGTACTTGTAAGTCTTGCGGGATATAAACTACCGCCACTTGGTCCATATACTTATCATAGCCCGCTTCATAAAGTAAAGGAATATCTGCAATAACTAAAGAAGCAGTATCACTTGCTCGCTTGATTTGTTCAATAATTGCCTCTTGTAAAAAAGGAGCAAGTAGCGCGTTAAGTGTTTGTCTTTTTTTGGAATCATTAAAAATAATTTGACCTAGTTGTTTGCGATTTAACGAGCCATCTGAACAAAGCACACTATTTCCGAAAGTTTCAACAATCTTTTTTAAGCCTGCAGTATTTGGCTCAACGACCTCTCTTGCAATAATGTCAGCATCAACTACCGGAAAACCGTACTGTTTAAAAATATTAACAACTGTGCTCTTTCCTGTAGCTATGCTTCCTGTGATACCGAGGATAAAACTCATGACAGCTTCCTCCTCTTTAACTTCTGACAATGCGGACAAAAATGTGTGCCTCTTTGCGCGACTTTGATTTTTTCAATAGGCGTTTCACACCTAGGACAGGGTTCACCTGTTTTACCATAAACATTTAAACTCACTTGAAAAAATCCTGCCTCACCCAAAGCATTTTTATATGAACGAATGGTTGTCCCACCTGCTTTTACCGCTTTAGCTAAAATGGCAATAATTGCCTGGTTTAAACTTTCTGTTTCTTTTTTTGTTAAAGTGCGAGCTGGCTGTTGAGGATGAATTTTAGCCAGCCATAATACTTCATCCGCATAAATATTTCCTAGGCCTGCTACAACTTTTTGATTAAGCAATAGCGGTTTGATTAAAGAAGAAGATTGTTGTAATTTTTTCTCAAATTCTTGCAGCGAAAATTCTTCTTCTACTGGTTCTGGTCCCAATTGCTTAATCCCTTTATAAAACGGATATAGTCCTTTTTCCACTAAAGTCATGCGCCCAAATTTTCTTACATCATGATAAGACAGCTGACTCCCATCTGTAAATTTAAATATCACATGGGTATGTTTATCAATCGAGACTTCTGTATTCTTTGGTGTATATTCGTACTTACCTTCCATACGTAAATGAGAAATCAAATCAAAATCAGTAAATTCAAAAATTAGAAATTTCCCTCTACGCTCAATATCATTGATAGTTTGTCCGATTATTTCATGGCAAAATGTATCAACTGCCGGTGATTCAATGATTTTAGGCCATCTAACGATAACTTCTGCAACGGTTTTATTTTGGACAAGGGTAAGCAGCCCTTTTCTGACTGTTTCTACTTCTGGCAATTCCGGCAACTGTACACACCTCTTTATTTTGCATCATACCAAGTCTTTCCCCAACTACTTTCTGTAATCAGCGGAACATCTAAACTTACAGCATTTTCCATAACTTCTTTTACCAATTTGTCTAATGTTTCTAGTTCATTTTCTGGAACTTCAAAAACTAATTCGTCATGTACTTGTAAAAGCATGTTCGTTTCTAGTTGTTTTTCCTTTAATTGTTTATCTAATTCGATCATAGCAATTTTTAAGATATCAGCGGCACTACCTTGAATCGGTGAATTAATCGCCGTTCTTTCGGCAAAGGAACGCAAATTAAAGTTTCTAGAATTAATATCGTCAAGATAACGACGACGATGATAAAGCGTCTCAGCGAAACCTTTTTCCTTTGCTTGTTCAACAGAATCGTTCATATACTTTTTCACACCAGGATAGCGTTCAAAATAAGTATCAATATAATTTTTTGCTTCTTTACGAGAAATACCTAGGTTTTGTGATAAACCATAATCTGATATACCATAAACAATTCCAAAGTTTACTGCCTTAGCTTGGCGTCTGATATTAGGTGTTACATCTTCAGGCTTTTCAATATCAAACACACGCATAGCAGTGCTGGCGTGGATATCTTGGTTTTCATTAAATGCCTCTTGTAAATGCTCATCTTTTGAAACATGCGCGAGCACGCGCAATTCAATTTGTGAATAGTCAGAAGAATAAATGACCCAATCTTGTTTTTGCGGAACAAAAGCTTGGCGAATTTTTCGTCCTTCTTCTAAGCGAATAGGTATATTTTGTAAGTTTGGATCGACCGAACTTAGACGCCCTGTTTGCGTTAAAGTTTGCAGATAACGTGTGTGAACCTTGCCATCTTCTAAAATGACTTTTAAAAGACCTTCAACATAAGTGGACTGGATCTTAGCAATTTGCCGATATTTTAAGATATTTTCAACGATCGGTGATTTATCTTTTAACTGCTCTAAAACATCAACAGCCGTCGAGTAACCTGTTTTCGTTTTTTTAATCACTGGCAAACCCATCTTTTCAAACAAAATATGACCCAGTTGTTTAGGCGAATTGATATTGAATTTTTCTCCAGCTTGTTCAAAGATTTTTTCCTCAATTTTTTGTAAGATTTGGGCAAATTCATCCTTCATTTGATTCAATCGTTGGGCATCTACTGTAATACCTGTTATTTCCATTTCAGCTAAAATAGAAGAAATTGGAGCTTCCAAATTTTTGTATAGATCAAGTTGATTTTTATCTTTAAGCTCACCTTCTAATCTAGGTGTAAGCCATTGAATAGCTTTAATTTTTCTTGCCAAGTGAGCAAAAAATGCCTCATCATCTTCGGGTAGACCTTTTTTTGCACCCTTACCATAAACAGCTACATCTGATTGGATGTCTTGATAATCATAATGCGCACAAATGCCTGCAATATCATCCGTGTTATCTGTATTGTCTAATAAATAAGCAGCAACCAAAACATCAAAAGAAAAACCTTCAGGCAAAGCAACATAACGATTCAATGCTACTTGGGTGCTTTTTGCGTTGTAAACTCTTTTTCCTCTGTTTTTATCGGTCAACCAATTTTTAAAAGCTTTATTTTCAAAGATCTTATCACTTTTTGTCACATAAATTTTCTTATCATTACCCCAGGCGACACCTACAATATCTTCTACATGATAATTTTCTCCTAACATTTCGACATATAAAGCCATTTCGTCGGTAAACATTTCTTTAGTCGGTTCATCAACCACTTCAAATAAAATGTCGTCCATCTTATTTTCTTCTTCTCCCACATCCAAATTATCCAAAAAGGAACGGAAATTCATTTCTTTATAAAAAGGAACAAGTTTATCCAAATCGCTGCCTTCATATTTTAAAGAATCAATAGAAACATCAATAGGAGCAGAGACGTTTATCGTGGCTAATTTTTTCGAAAGTAAAGCAGTTTCTTTATCATTGATCAGGTTTTCTTTCATCTTACTTTGTTTCATATCTTCAATATGTTCATAGACCCCTTCAACAGAATCATATTGATTTAATAATTTGATTGCAGTTTTATCACCAATTTTTGTCACACCTGGAATATTATCTGATGAATCTCCAGCTAAGCCTTTCATATCGATGATTTGTTCAGGCTTTAACCCATCATATTTTTCAGCAATATGGGCTGGCGTATAATCTTCTGTATCGCTGACACCTTTTTTGGTAATAGCAACTTTTACATCACCTGTTGCTAACTGCGTTAAATCCCGATCACCTGTGAGAATAGTAACATCAAACTTATCTTTATCCACTTGCTCAGCTAAAGTACCAATAATATCGTCTGCTTCATAATTTTTTAACTCATAATAAGAGATTCCGAGGCCGTTAATCAACTCTTTTATATAAGGAAGCTGTTCATTTAATTCCCCTGGTGTTTTGGCCCGTCCACCTTTATAATCTTCATACATTTCATTACGAAAAGTAGTTTTGCCTGCATCAAAAGCTACTAGCACATGGCTAGGCTTTTCTTTTTCCATTACATTTTCAAACATTAAATTAAAAGCATAAATTGCATTGGTGTGAAGACCACTTGGATTTTTAAAGCGTTCTAATGAACTGTGTAAGGCATAGAATGCGCGAAATGCAACACTATTGCCGTCTACCAGTAGTAATTTATTTTTTGCCATTTTTTTATCTCCTCACTCAAATTCTCTTTACCTATTTTAACAAACAATAAGAACGAAAGCGATCATTTATAATTTGTTATCCTTAAGCAAACTAACTATTATTAAAAAACGTTCCGAATGAAAAGAGAAATTTTCTCAGACCATCGGAACGTTAAACTTCTTTTAATTTCTAGAAAAAATGCGCAAGAAGGACAAGAATAGATTAATAAAGTCTAGGTAAAGCTGTAATGCCATAAAGGCAGCAAAACCGGTATTATCTTGACCTGCCGTAGCAAAATACAAATTTCTGATTTGTTGATTATCATAAGCAGTTAAACCTAAAAAGATGGCTACTGTTAAATAGGACAAAAGATAATCAACAGCTGGACTTTGTAAAAAGAAATTGATGAGTGTTGCCACAATCACACCGATTAAAAGTCCAATCGCTGCACGACCAATTCCGCTTAAATCACGTTTTGTCATCGCTCCATATAAAGCCATAGCTAAAAAGGTAGCTGTCGCTGTAGCAAAAGCTTTTCCGACCAAAGCTTGCGTATACATCGATAAAGTAATCGATAAAACAAGCCCGTTTAACAGTGAATAAACAATAAAGCCTGCGATGGTTAACGAAGGATTTTTTTGTGCTTTAGCGCTAAGCAAAACCACTAAAATGATTTCAGCCAACCATATCCCGGTTAATCCTAAAGGAAAGCTGTCGATAAAAGAAATGGTTTGTTCAAAAAACATCGTCATTGCTAAATAAGCTGAAATAGCACTGATGCCAAGCCCTAAAGCAAAGATGCCATATACCTTAGCATAAAAGTGGTTCACACCTTTTGCTTCAATTGCTGGATTATTATTCATTATTTTCCTCGCTTTCTTCTTCATAAATCATAGGTGGTTGGACCATAACGACTGCATCTAAAACCCGCTTTTCTTCAGTATTGACAGCTTCTACAGAAATAGTCACGACGTCTTTATGTTTGTCCACTTTAATAACTTCTAGTAAAAAAGTCAACATTTCATAATGATAAACAGCTTCCACAAAATTAACCGATAAATTCACCACATGTGAACCTGGTCCTGGAAAATGTTTTGAGATCGTACTGGTTACAATACCAATCAATAATACTGAAGGCACGATCGGTTGCTTATAAATCGTTTTGCGGGCATAATCATGCTGGATATACAAAGGATTCGCATCATTGGTCAAACCTAAATATAATAATAGCTGGTCATCTTCAATCGCTTCAGTCACAGACATTGTCTGTCCTTCCTCGATTTCATCAATTGCCTTTCCTAGTTTATTTAACTTACCTATATCCAATCAACTAGCCTCCTATGTCTATGATTTTTATTTTATTATTGTATCAACTGTATAGCTAATTCTTTTATAATACGCTTCGTGTCGTATTACTTAAAAGATTTTCATAGCTGCGTTCAAATTTTTGTACATCTCCAGCACCCATAAAAATAATCACGCCATCTTTATGATCTAGAAGTGGAGAAACATTGTCTTCTTGAATAACTTCGCCGCCTTTATTAATCTTATTAGCTAAGTCTTCTATTTTTACATCACCAGCTTGTTCACGCGCAGAACTAAATATATCACATAAATAAACACTATCTGCTAAGTTAAGTGCTTCGACAAAATCATCCATTAAAGCAATGGTACGCGAAAAAGTATGGGGTTGAAAAACCGCCACGATTTCTTTATCCGGATATTTTTGCCGAGCACCGTCAATTGTAGCCTTAATTTCTGCTGGATGATGGGCGTAGTCATCGACAATCACCATATCAGAAACCTTCTTTTCGCTAAAACGGCGTTTCACGCCAGAAAATGACGCCATTTCTTCGGCAACTTCTTTCATATCAAAACCTTCCAAATGAGCCGTAGCGATAACACCTAAGGCATTATTGATATTATGTTGACCAAAAGCGGGCAAATCAAAGTGTCCGATGAAATCATTATGGAAATAAACATCAAAAGCTGAACCAGTCGTGGTACGTGCGATATTTTCAGCCCGGATATCATCATCTGAATTAGTGCCATAATAGTAAATAGGAACATCTGCGTCTAATTTTCGTAAATAAGGATCATCGCCAAAAGCTAAGATACCCTTTTTCACCTGTTTAGCCATAGTTTGAAAAGCAGAAAATACATCATCGATACTCTTGAAATAGTCTGGGTGGTCAAAATCGATATTAGTCATAATTACATAATCTGGACTATAAGCTAAGAAGTGACGTTGGTATTCACAAGCTTCAAAAGCAAAAAATTCAGCATCAGGTCTTCCATGGCCTGTACCATCACCGATTAAAAAGCTAGTTGATTCAATGCCACTTAGTACGTGAGCTAATAAACCGGTGGTACTCGTTTTCCCATGCGAACCAGTAACAGCAATACTTGTAAAATTTTGAATAAAGTGTCCAATAAAGTCATGGTAACGAATGACTTCTAACCCTAACTGGCGAGCTCGAACTAATTCTTCATGAGTATCAGGAAAAGCATTGCCAGCTATTACAGTCAAGCCTTCCGTAATATTATCCGCATCAAATGGGTAAATAGGAATTCCAGCTTTTTCTAAGCCAACCTGAGTGAAAAAATATTTTTCTACATCAGATCCTTGAACTTGTTCACCTTGTTCATGCAAAATTAATGCCAAAGAACTCATTCCTGAGCCTTTAATCCCTACAAAATGGTAGATTTTTTTATCTTGATTTGTCATTATTAGAATCCTCTTTTCTCGGAAAAATTGATAACAACCAAAGCGTCATTACCAAACTGGAATACATTATCTAATAAAAAATGAAAAATAGCAAAAGATTTTTATTTTCCGATTTTTTTTGTATAGGTATATTGATATAGCAGTTTACCACTGCATTTACCACAAACAAAGCGCCGTGTATTAATCCTTTTTTGCCTAGTAATCGTCAACTGACAATTTTGACACTTATACACATGAAAGCTTTGCTTCGTTCGAATATCTGGAGCATAGCGTAAACCACCCGTTTTTGTCAACAATTCTTTGAAATCTGCGTCTTTATGTTGAAAACCTTTATTTTCAATATGCAGATGATAGTGGCATAATTCATGTTTAATAATTCCAATAAAGACCTTTTGATCAAGTTTAGCCATCTTAGGATTAAAATCTAAGTGGTGGTCACTTGCATGATATCTGCCACCGGTTGTTTGTAAACGTTTATTAAAAAATGCCTGATGTAAAAAAGGCTTATTGAAAAATTGTAGGGAAATTTTTTCCACTAATAATTGTAATTCATCTTCAGTCATTTTGCTTCTCCTGGATCGATCATCGTTAAACTTATTCGTCCTTTTTTCAAATCAACCTGTTCAATCCAAACAGTAACGATATCACCAACTGAAACAACATCGTTAGGCTGTTTAACAAATTTTTGACTCAATTTTGAAATATGCACAAGTCCATCTTGTTTAACACCTATATCTACAAAGGCACCAAAATCAATCACATTGCGGACTGTTCCTGTTAATTGCATGCCTGCTTTCAAATCTTCCATCGATAAAACGTCTTTGCGTAAAAGCGGCGCGGGCATACTATCTCGCATGTCACGTCCAGGTTGGATAAGCGCGTGGATGATATCTTTAAGTGTTTCCACACCAATATCTAATTTAGCAGCCAAAATTTCAGAAGATAAATTTTCCAGTACTTCTTTAGCATAAGAAGTACCAACATCTGATAAATCTAACTGTAGGTTTTCTAGTAAACTTTTTGTTGCAGTATAACTTTCCGGGTGAATGGCAGTATTATCTAAAATGTTTTTAGCCCCGGGGATCCGTAAAAAGCCTATTGCTTGTTCATAAGCTTTAGGACCTAAACGCGCTACTTTTTTCAACTGTGTTCTCTTCGTAAAAGCGCCATTTTCCTCCCGATAGCTAACAATATTTCCTGCCGTTGTTTTATTCAAACCTGAAATATGTTGTAAAAGTTGCGGACTAGCTGTATTTACATCAACACCAATTTGGTTGACAGCTGTTTCTACGACAAAATCCAACTGCTCAATCAATCTTTTTTGTGAAACGTCGTGTTGATATTGACCTACACCTACAGCTTTAGGATCAATTTTCACTAATTCTGCTAAAGGATCTTGCAAGCGACGACCAATACTGATAGCACTACGCTCTTCTACTTGTAAATTTGGAAATTCTTCACGCGCAATCGTGCTGGCTGAATAAACTGAAGCCCCAGCTTCGTTGACCATCACATAATAAACATCACGCGGGATCGATTGTAAATTTCTAGCAACAAATTGTTCTGATTCACGGCTTGCCGTACCATTGCCAATAGCAACCATATCTACTTGATAGTTTTCCACAAGTTGGTTGAACTGTTCATCCGCTGCTTTTCTTTTTTCAGCAGAAGCAGGTTTATGTGGGTATATCACTTCAATAGCAAGTACTTTCCCTGTTTCATCACAAACAGCCAGTTTACATCCCGTTCTATAGGCAGGATCAAAACCTAGAACTGTTTTCCCCTTTAAAGGAGGCTGCAATAACAAGTTTCGTAAGTTTTCGCCGAAAATCGCAATCGCTTGTTCGTCCGCCTTCTCTTTTAATTCATTACGAATTTCACGTTCAATGGCAGGAGCAATAAAACGTTTATAAGCATCTTGATAAGCTGCAACCACTAATGAAGCAGCTGGGGAGGATGAATCTTTTATTAATTGCCGATTTAGATAATTAAATATTTTTGTTTCATCACTTTCGAGCGAAACCGTTAATATTCCTTCTTTTTCACCGCGATTACAAGCCAAAATCCGATGTGAAACCATTTTTTTAATAGGTTCTGAAAAATCGTAATACATTTCATAAACGCCTTTTTCATCTTTTTCTTTATCTTTTGCCTGGCTTTCAAAACGACCATTTTGAAAAGTTTCATTACGGATCCAGCTTCTGAATTTGGCTGTATCGCCGAACTGTTCAGCCATAATTTCATGCGCTCCAGCTAGCGCATCTTCTGTCGTGGCTATCTTTTCATTGACAAATTGCTCCGCTTTATCATAAACATCTTCTTGCGGAAAAGTTAATAACCATTGACTAAGAGGCTCTAATCCATTTTCTTTGGCGATAGTTGCCTTTGTCCTGCGTTTTTGCTTATACGGGCGATAAAGATCTTCTACTTGTTGCATTTTAGAAGATTTTAAAATCTTACTTTTTAAATCTGAAGTTAACTTTCCTTGTTCATCGATCAATCGCAAGACTTCTTCTTTACGATTTTCCAAATTTTCCAAGTAATGATAACGTTCTTCAATTTCTCGAATTTGAACTTCATCTAAATCAGAAGTCATCTCTTTTCGGTAACGGGCAATAAAGGGTACCGTGTTACCATCATTTAATAAAGTTAATACAGTATGTATTTGTTTTGTGCGATATTGTGTTAATTCTTCCTGTAATAAAGGAAGAAGTTTTTCATTAATTTCTTGCGCCATTTTGACACACCTTTCATTTCACATAACTTTTATTATAACATAAAAAAGAGAGAACTTCGTTTAAAAAGTCCTCCTTCCTTTAAAAATCAGGCTGCCAACCTGCTGTCAGTTTGTGGTATTCAATATCTTGTACAATGCCATCTTTATCAAAAATGACACCATGAACTGAGCCGCCAAATACTGCTCCACCATCAATACCAATTTTGCGATCGGAAATCCACAAAGCAGTCGTCTGCATATCCCCATATAATAAGGGAGTGATCGTATGTCCAAAGACAATTGTTTTTCCTGTATTATTTTTTCCTTGATGGAAAGGTTCCCTGATCCAAATAAAGTCCGGTGGATTGGTCTTCTTCCAATCTTTTTTATTCAGATCAACACCCGCATGGACAAAAATATATTGTTCCCACTCAAAATACAAAGGTCTTTCAACTAAAAATTGAAGCAATTGTTTATAGTAAGAACGAATGGTCATCGCGATTTCTGTTGGCGAGTATTCCTCACAGCATCCCTTAAATAACAAACTCTCCATCGTTTCTTTACCGCCATTTTGTACATAAGCTTGATACCAATCCTCAGGAGCATTTAAAAATTGTAAAAAGTATTCTTCGTGGTTTCCACGTAAATATATAGCATTATATTTTTCAACTAACTTTTTGCCTAGTAAAAAACATTCTTTGCTTTTTTTGCCACGATCGTTTAAATCACCGATTAAAACGAGTTGATGAACCTCTGGATCAAAATCTTTTAAAAGTTTTTCAAATAGCTCCAATTCTCCATGAATATCGCTAATCACATAAACATAAGGTTTCATGATAAAAAAACTCCCTTATCCTAAAGTCTTTAGGCTTCAGACACTGCAAAATAATTACCATCTGGATCAACGAAATTAAACACCAATGTTTCTTCCATTTGAATTAACTCACCAATTTCAATTGGCAATTTTTCCATTTTTTTATATAAATCAGTAATATCTTCTGCAAAAAACATCACTTGTGGTGGATTTGTAGCTACACCTGGAGATTGCTTTTCAATAAAATCCCTATCGTATAATACAAAACTCATCTCTGCTTTTTTACTTGGTGCAATTTCCACTACTAAAGTGCCGTCTGTTTCTTGACTATCTATAACTGCAAAATCCAAAGATTGCCAAAAGTCAACTGCCTTTTTTACATCATCTACAAAAAGACTTATCTGTACTTTATTTGAAAACATCTTTTCCTCTTTTCTACTCTTTGCGTTCAAAATCTAAATTAACGCCTGGTTTATCAGTAATAATTTCAGTTACTTCATAAGTTAACCGTTGTAAAATATCAAATAAAGGTGCCATCAATTCATCAATTTCTTCTCTAGTCAAATCCTCTTGACTTTGAATATTTTGATTTACAATATGATTGATTTGCCCCATAGCTCCACGAATAATAAACTGCGAAAAGACGATCTCAAAACGCAAACGTGTGCCAATAATACTATTTTCCTTAGGATAGCTTTCATCAGGAGCTTTAAGCGGCGTTAGCCCGATATTTATACCCGTTTGCAGGTCTGCTTCTTCTTTTTTTCGCTGGTCAAAATGGTAAGCCTCCACTAAAGGCTGTTGTCGTTTGATTTCCAAATGCTTCACCTCTCAAAAATAGTATAGCATAAATATATACGAAACAAAAAAAGAGAAAAGCTTTATTTCCCCTTCATACTAAAGATTCTATAATCTGAAAATATAACATAGTTTTGTCGCCGCTGATTCAACATTACTTAAAAAATAACAGTGCACGATAAAAAGCTGGAAAATAAGTGTTATAGCTTATTTTCCAGCTTTTACTCTTTATTTAATCCATCTGTTTTAAATAATCAATAGCGTCTTGTAAGGTCTTTACTGGAACGATTTTCATGTCCGTATCTAAATTACCAGCTGCTTCTTTAGCTTCCTGATAGTTAGATTTTAAATTGGAGTTTTTCTTCAACGCTTTTTTACTTATTGTATCATTGGGTGCAAAAAAGATTTGTGCACCCGCTTCATCCGCGCTGGCTATCTTTTTATCAATGCCGCTGATTCGCCCAACCTTGCCTTTTTCATCAATTGTACCTGTCCCTGCGATGTCTTTTCCTTTTCTCAAATCTTGTTCAGTCAGTTGTTCATAAATTTCTAGTGTAAACATTAAACCAGCAGAAGGTCCGCCAATATCTTCTACATCAAAATCAATATCGTCTTTTGAAGTAATATCCGTATGATCCACTAAGGTAATGCCGATTCCTGCTTTTTGGTTACTTGGTAATTCTACCAGCTTACCGCTAGCTTTCTTTGTTTTATCATTATGCTCATAAGTTACTTTAACTTTATCGCCAACTGACTTTTGTTGAACATAATCCATAAAATCCTGATGGTTGTCAAAGCTTTTGCCATCGACTTTCGTTACTGTATCGCCAACATCTATTTTTCCTTTAAAACTCGAATTTTCCATAACATTCATCACATAAACGCCCTTATACTCAAAGTTATAAGGTCGGTTCGCTAACTTTAATGCTTGTTGAATCGCTGCATTTTGAGAAGATTCCATATAATAGTTTTGCATCTGGTCATATTCTTCACCGCTCGCCCCGCCGAAAAGGTCTTCTTCTGAAACTAATTCTTCAAAAGGAGAAATCTTTGCTTTTATTGCTGTAACAACTGAAGCCTGCTGAACACCTACCGAAGTTAACGAAAAAGAGCCATCTTTTTGATCTTTTTTATCATTAACAGTGATTAAATCTTTAAGTTCAATTGTAGAACCAGGCTTTTCAACATAATAGGGTAAAGGTAAAAAGACACTCGCGCAGATGGCGAGTGCAATGATCAAAAGTATTAATATTTTTTTTAAAGAATCACGCTTCATCTTGGTCACGCTTCTTTTTTATGGCCTGATAAACATTTTCTGGCAAATACTTTTTCACGTCCCCATGAAATAGCATAGTTTCTTTTAATAAACTAGAACTAATATGACTATACTCTGTTTCCGCCATCAAAAAGACCGTTTCGATGTCAGGAGCTAAGTGACGGTTCATCGTCATGATTTCTTTTTCATACTCGTAATCATTAAAATTTCGAATCCCACGTAATAAAAATTTTGCACCTAGCCGTCTTGCCGTTTGTACAGTTAGCTCAGTTTCTTGTGAAATGACTTTAACATTGGACAAGTGCGCTAAAGCTTCCTTGGCTAATTGGACCTTTTCCTCCGTTGAAAACAGAGATTTTTTATTCGTGTTGATAAAAATACCAACGATTACTTCATCAAATATCTCTGCACCTCTTTCAATAGTAGATAGATGTCCCATCGTTAAAGGGTCAAAACTTCCAGGAAATAATGCAATCTTTTTCATACTTACGCCTCGTTTCTATAAATCGTTATTTTTGTTAAACCATAATTTTGTTTACGTACTTGCTGTAGAGACTTTATCTCTTCAGGTAAATCAACATTTTTATCCGTTTCACAAATAACTAAACAATCTTGTCCTAATAAATTTAAATGTAAAAGCTGTTCAATATCCTGTACGATCGTTTGTTTGGCGTAAGGCGGATCTAAAAAAACGATATCAAATGACTCTTCATCCTGAGCAAGTTGTAAAAGAGCTTTTTCTGCAGTTTGCTTTAAAGTCACAAATTTTTGCTCTTCTTTTGTTAAGCGGATGTTTTCCTGGATTACTTTTAATGCTGGAAAATATTTTTCTACACAAACAGCTCTCCTTGCTCCTCTAGAAACAGCTTCGATAGCTAAAGCCCCGCTACCAGAATAAAGATCTAATACATTTTCCCCATCAAAGTATGGACCGATCATATTGAATAATGACTCTTTAATTTTATCTGTTGTTGGCCGGGTGGTATCTTTTGATAAACTTTTTAATGCCATTTTCCGATAATTTCCAGATATTACGCGCAAAATCGTACTTCCTTCCATTGGTTATACAAAAAATCATTCAGTAGTTTTTTCTTCATTGTTTTCTGAGACTGGAAAAGCAGCTTCAGTACCTACTTTTTCACCAAAACTCATATCAATATCTGGACGATATGAAATATCAACGTCTCTTACAAAATGAAGACGATGTAGTTTGTCGATGGTTTTTTGAATATTTTCTTCATTAATATATAAAACAACATATTTCATTTTATTCGAAACGTAGTGAACAAAACCATAGCGACGCAAGTTTTTCAATTGTTTTAGACTATATACCCAAACAATGAGACCACGCCGTTTTTGGATCTCGAATGCTTTTGAACTATCTGCCATCGCAGCTCCCTCCTTTACCTAAATTGTTTTCAAAAAAAGGAGTAGCTGCATCCACCTTAACTCCTTCAGAAACCGTACTAGCAACCTTACTTCCAATAGTGTCTAATACTGACTGAAGGTCGGTTTCAGCTAAGCGAAATTCAGCAACTTTGGGATGAAGATCTAAAGCACGTTTAGCTTTACGTAATCCGAGTTGTTTTTCTCTGTAATCAGGCGCGTATTTTCCATAAGCAGCAACTGTTTCAAAATCCTCTTTTTTAGCTATAAAATCACCACGTAATGCTCGTACTTTTTTATCTTCATACATTAATCGTTTTTGCCTTAAATAATTTTGGAAAGTAGCACTTTTTATCAACACTTCGCATAATTTATCCATTTGATCCTCAATAGCAAATAATTGCTCATTATAAATCAATTACTTTCACTTTCCTCTGTTTGATATTCTAATTCTTTCCATAAGATTAACACATTTTCTTTTGAAAAGGCAACGGCTAAGGAGGCTTCATTCGAGGCTAACAAACGCTCGTTTAGCCTTGGTGTACTATACCAAGATAAAACAGAAAAACTGGGGTCATAAACTGGCATCTCAAAGTGCCCAGAGATTGAAGGACCATCTAATAAATCGGTCATTTCGCTATCATTTAACGTAAAAGTACCAGGTTCTTCCTCTTCAAATCTTTGCAGTTCTTGTAACCTTTCTGTGGTTAAAATATCTTCTTTATCGTTGATAAAAGTACTTAATGTTTGTTCACTCGTTATTTGAAGCTTACTATCGAGTGAAAAAGCAGGTTGCTCATTTCTTTTGCGTAATAACTGCAATAAATCACTTGTCTGCTGTCTTTTAAACTGATGGATTTCTTCCCAGTCACTATCTTTTTCTTGCTCGTAACGAGGGCCTTGATCATCAGCAACAGTATAAGGCGCAAGTTTTAATAAAGTTTCACTATCTAAATAATCAACAGCATATAACTGACTTTCTTCTTGAGTCTGCTCAAAAAATAAAATAGCAAAAGTGCCATTATCAAAAGCAATCAAAGGGCGATAGTTCATATCGTCTTCTTCAAGTTCTAAATCGATCGTTTCATCTTGATAGTCAATCGTAAAGTTGGGATAAATCATAGCAATTTTTGACAACTCATCCATAGTCATGCCGAACTGGAAAGGTTTGATTGCATCATCTTCTGCTCCTAAATACTTAATACTTTTAATAACTTTGTCTTCAGTGTTGACTTCTAACAGTTCATCGTCTATTAAATAACGATTGATAGTAAAGGAGAAACCAGAAGCCATACTTTCTTCTGGTTGCCCAAAGTCTTCTTCAAATTCATCTAAGTCTTTTCCGATCCAATGCGCAAATCCTTCGGTTTCAATCGTTTCATAGTTCAAATTAGTAGCAGGAGGCGTTCTAGGAAGCTGCTTAGCCGTCTCATCTTCTGCTGGCTCTTGCGGAAACCAAATAGGTTGCATATATAATACAACAAGAAAAATAAGAAACAAACCTGTAAATAGGAGACTTCTTTTTTTCATGAGAATACAACCTTTCCACTATTTTTCTTCGATTTCGATCAATAAATCGCCTGAAGCAATCGGTTCATCCGCTGTTACATAAACATGTTTTACTTCACCATCAAATCCTGCTTCAATATAAGTTTCCATTTTCATTGCTTCAGTTACCATAAGTGTGTCTCCACGTTTTACGCGATCGCCACGTTGGACCAAAACGTCTAAAACGGTGCCTGACATTGTAGCGCCAATATGTTCTTTATTCGTTGGTTCAGCTTTCTTTTTGACAGCTACACTTGTTTTTATAGAGGCGTCTTTTACGACAATTTCCCGCCGTTGACCGTTTAAATTGAAAAAGAGCGTTCGATTTCCCTCAATATCTGGTTCGCCGATATCATCTAAGCGAATAATTAAATCTTTCCCTTTTTCTATTGTTACGGTAATTTTTTCGCCTTGACGCATTCCCTTGAAAAAGGTGGGTGTATCTAAAACTTTAATATCTGCATATTGTTCATAGGCTTTGCGATAAGCGATGAAAACATCAGGATACATTAAATAACTTAACACTTCATCTTGTTTAGGCGTATAACCGATCAATTCTGCTAGTTCGGCACTTACTTCATCGAAATCTACCGGTTTTGCAAAAGCACCTGGACGATCCGTATAAGGTTTTCTGCTTTTTAAGATAATTTCTTGTAACTTTTTAGGAAAACCACCGACAGGTTGCCCTAAATCCCCTTGGAAAAGTGAGATGACCGATTCAGGGAAACTGATGGATGCTCCTTTGTCATAAATGTCTTCTTCTGTTAAATCATTTTGTACCATAAATAAAGCCATGTCCCCTACAACTTTAGAAGATGGCGTTACTTTCACAATATCTCCAAACATCATATTTACATTATGATAGACTTCTTTAATCTCATCCCAGCGATCGTATAAACCAACCGCTTTTGCTTGTTGTTGCAAGTTGGAATATTGACCGCCCGGCATTTCATGCATATAAACTTCAGTTTGTGGCGCATTCATCCCACTTTCAAAAGGTTGATAATATTGACGTACGTCTTCCCAATAATGGTTTAATTTTTGTACATTTTCGATTTGAACATGCGGCACACGCTCACTATCTTCTAAAGCATAGTATAAACTACTCATACTTGGCTGACTCGTACCACTGCTCATAGCACTAACAGCGACATCGACAATATCTACACCTGCTCTGACTGCTTCAGAGTAAGTCATGATACCATTACCGCTTGTATCATGCGTGTGCAGATGAATCGGTAGATCAACGGTATCTTTTAATTCACTAATCAAACGATAAGCTGCTTGTGGTTTCAACAAGCCTGCCATATCTTTAATCGCAATAGTATGTGCACCTAATTGCTCTAAGTTTTGTGCCATATCTTTATAATACTGTACAGAATATTTTTGGCGGTTTGGATCATTGATATCTCCCGTATAACAAATCGCAGCTTCAGCGATTTTACCAGTATCTCTTACCGCTTGAATACTTTTTTCCATTTGCGGCAACCAGTTCAAACTGTCAAAAATACGGAAAACATCCATTCCTTGTTTTGCGGCTTCATTGATAAATTCAACGATCACATTATCAGGGTAATTAGAATAGCCTACTGCATTTGAGCCGCGGAATAACATCTGCAGCAAAGTATTCGGCATCTTTTTGCGTAAAAGACGTAACCTTTCCCATGGATCTTCAGTCAAGAAACGATAACTAACATCAAAAGTAGCACCGCCCCACATTTCACTAGAAAATAGCTGCGGAATTCCTTTTTCTGTTTGTTCAGCAATCCTTGACAGATCGTGTGTACGTACGCGAGTAGCTAGTAAACTTTGATGAGCATCACGGAAAGTTGTATCTGTCAACAAAACATTATTTTGTCGACGTACCCATTGGCTCAGTTGGTCTGCTCCTTTGTTATCTAAAATATTTTTAGCTGTTTGTCCATTTTTTGTATCTATAAGATCTTCCGGCAAACGTGGTGCTTCATAGAAAGGCTTTTCTTGTTTTTCAATACCAGGAAAACCATTGATCGTAATTTCTCCAATGTATTTCATGGTTTTATTTCCTCGATCCCGCGTAAATGAAAACTCGAATAATTCAGGCGTCTGATCGATAAAAGTAGTAGTCATTTCTCCTGAGCGAAACTCTGGATGGGAAATAACGTTTTTTAAAAAGGCCATATTTGTTTTTACACCACGAATACGAAATTCTTGAATACAACGAGCCATTTTGGCAATTGCTTGTTCAAAACTTGCAGCGTGAGTACATACTTTGACCAGCAAAGAATCAAAATAAGGCGTGACAACAGCTCCAGCATAAGCGTTTCCTACATCTAGTCTTACGCCAAAGCCACCAGGAGAACGATAGGTATCGATTTTTCCAGTATCAGGCATAAAACCATTCAGTGGGTCTTCTGTTGTAATACGACACTGAATAGCGGCGCCTTTAAATGTTATATTTTCTTGCTTAGCTAAGCCAATATCTTGATGAAGGTCTTTACCTTGTGCAATTAAAATTTGTGTAGTTACAATATCTACGTCAGTGATCATTTCAGTAATTGTATGTTCTACTTGAACACGTGGATTGACTTCAATAAAGTAAAATTTCCCATCTTCAACTAAAAACTCAACGGTTCCGGCATTTATATAGCCTACATGTTGCATTAGATCAACTGCTGCTGTACAGATCTTCTCGCGTAATTTTTCATCAAGTGAAACACAAGGCGCTACTTCAACAACTTTTTGATGTCTTCTTTGAACCGAGCAATCCCTTTCAAATAGATGAATAACATGCCCATGTTTATCACCTAGGATTTGCACCTCAATATGCTTGGGATCAGCGATATATTTTTCTACATAGATCTCATCACTTCCAAAAGCGGCTTTAGCTTCGCTTTTCGCGCGCTCAAAACCTTCACGGGCTTCTTTTTCATCATGAGCTACACGCATACCACGACCACCGCCACCTAAAGCAGCTTTGATCATAATAGGGTAGCCATTTTCTTTAGCAAAAGTGACAACTTCTTTTTCATCAGAAACCGGACCATCAGATCCTGGTATCGCTTGAATTCCTGCAGCAACTGCTGCTTGTTTGGCTTTAATTTTATCACCGAAGATATCTAAATGATGAGAGGACGGACCGATAAAAGTGATACCCTCTTCTTCACAACGAGTAACAAACTCTAAGTTCTCAGATAAAAATCCGTAGCCAGGATGGATCGCCTGAGCGCCTGATTCTTTAGCAATACGAATAATGTCTTCAATGTCTAGATAAGCATCTATAGGCTTTTTACCTTCTCCTACTAAGTAAGCTTCATCCGCTTTAAAACGATGAACCGAATATTCATCTTCTTTTGCATAAATCGCTACTGTTTGTATATTTAATTCCACACACGCACGAAAGACACGTGTTGCGATTTCTCCTCTATTAGCTACAAGAATTTTATCCATCCAACCACTCCTTAAAATTTTTTATGGAAAAGCTGAAAAATAAGTCCATACTTATTTTTCAGCCTCTTTTTGTTCTATTTCATTCAACATTGCTTTTTTCTTCTCATCAGCGCTAATATTTAAAGCAAAGCCAACACAAACCGAAAACATAATTAAACTTGATCCGCCTTGACTAATAAAAGGAAAAGTAATCCCACTTAATGGAATGATGCCTGTAATGCCCCCTAAATTAATAAAAATAGAAATTAAAAATAAAGCGCCGATGCCGATACACATAATAGAATTAAATGGATCTTTTGAACGAATACCGATTAATAAAATACGTGCGATCATATAAAATAAAATACCTAAAATAAGGATTGCTACAATTAGACCCAATTCTTCTACCACTATAGCAAAAGCATAGTCAGTATGAGCAAATTGTAAAAAGCCCTTTTTTTGAATACTATTTCCCAAGCCTCTACCAAACAATCCACCATTAAACAAAGCATAGTAACCATGAATCATTTGATGACCATCGCCATACTCATCAATAAAAGGATTGCGGAATACAGCAAATCTGGAAAGTACATAGTCAGGTAAAAAATACTTACCAATCGTATTTACGCCAAATATCGCCAAAATACTTCCAAAAATACCGATCAAGCCTGTATAAAGTGTGTAAACGTAGTTAACACCGCTTGCCAGCAGCATGACAATAATAAGTAAAACAATAATAGCTGCGTTTCCGAAGTCTGGGTAAAACATCAAGATCAAGGTGGGAATGAACGCAGCAATTAATGAACCCCTGATACTATATAAAAAATGATCTTGAACTTGGCTTTGTTGTTGTGCTAAAACTGTAGCTAAAAACCATATAATAACAATCTTTAAAAATTCCGCCGGTTGAATCGTTCCCATTCCAGGAATCTGTATCCAGCCGTACGCACCATTTACTGGACTAAATAAAAAAGCGACTAGTAACAAAATAATAACAGAGATTAAGGCGAGTGCAACTGTCTTTTTATTTTTTAAAACATTTGTTTTCAGTTTATAAATCAAAGCGATCAGAAATAAACTAACAAGCCAAAATGTTAACTGAAAAAGTGCTTGACGTCCAGGGTTTTGACCATTTTCTAATAATACATAAGAAGTCGTACTATAGACCATCATCAATCCAATAACGTTCAAAATTAAATAAGGGATCAGAATTCCCCAATCTAAAAAACGTCTTTTTTTTATTTTTTCAGGCAAGTGCTATACCTCCTTGCCATTTTCAATAGCTTTGTTTTTTTCATATATTTCATTGTATAATTGATTCAAATCATGTTCGAGATTACTAAGCAACTGTTGTCCTTTTTCATCTGAAATAACTCCTAAACGTACTGAAAAGAAGACTTGCCTAGATAAACCATACATTTTCGTATCAACAACTTCTTCAAATGCTTTGCACTGAGAAATACAAAACTGGTTTTGCTGATTTTTAATTAACATTTTGATACGATCAGCCTCTTGATAAAGCAAATCTAATGCTAATTCCGGAGAAATAGATTCCATTATATTCCCTCCTATTCTTACGTTTTACCATTATAGCACAAACTTTATCTAAATTGGGTAGTTGGTCCTAGCAATTCATAATAAATTAAACAATTTATTAAAAGTTTATCAGAAGAAGCATTACAAAGAAATAGAGAATTAGTGAGATTTTATATATTTATTTCACACTAATCTTTGAGTAGTACTGAATAAGAACGCTATTTATACAATAAAACGTTCTTATTACAGTTTAAATACATCGTTTTTTTATGAATTCTTCATAAAAAAACCAGAGTCTCGATGAAAGACTCTGGTTTTTGGCTTTTAAGCTTTCTTTTGTTTTTTAGAAGCTTTTGCTCGTTCATTTGTATTTAAGATTTGTTTACGTAAACGAATGTTTTCTGGCGTTATTTCGCAATATTCATCTTCATTAATGAACTCGATAGATTCTTCTAAAGTCAAAATACGTGGTTTCTTAATGGTAGCAGTTTGGTCCTTGTTAGCTGAACGAACGTTGGTCATTTGCTTACCCTTGGTAATATTCACAGACAAATCATTTTCCCGTGAGTTTTGACCTACGATCATTCCTTCATAGACTTCAGTATTAGGTTCTACAAAAATCTCGCCACGTTCTTCAAGATTCATAATAGAATAAGCAGTAGCCTTACCCGCATCGATAGAAACTAATGTTCCATGACTTCTACCAGCAAGTTGAACGTTAAGCATCGGCAAGTATTGGTCAAAAGTATGATGCATAATTCCATAACCACGTGTCATGGATAAGAACTCATTGTTATAACCAATCAGACCACGTGATGGCACTTGAAAGATCAACCGTACTTGTCCATTTCCGTTGTTGATCATATCCTGCATTTCACCTTTACGCAAGCCCAATGATTCAATAACAGATCCCATGTATTCTTCTGGGGTATCAATTTGCACACTTTCAAATGGTTCGCATTTCACACCGTTAATTTCTTGTTCAATAACTTCCGGACGAGAAACTTGAAGTTCATAACCTTCTCTACGCAAGTTTTCTATCAAGATAGATAAATGAAGTTCACCACGTCCAGAAACCGTCCAAGATTCTGGTGTTAAGGGCTCTACTCGTAATGAAACGTCAGTCTGCAATTCTAACATTAAACGCTCTTCAAGTTTACGTGCTGTGATATGCTTACCTTCTTTACCCGCAAATGGTGAATTATTGACTAAAAATGTCATTTGTAAAGTAGGCTCGTCAATACGCAAAATCGGTAGCGCATCTTGATGATCAAAAGGTGTTACTGTTTCACCAACGAAAATATCTCCCATACCAGCAACTGCTATTAGATCTCCTGCCTTAGCTTCTTGAATTTCTTGTCTTTGTAGACCAAAATAACCGAACAACTGACTTACACGGAATTTTTTAACAGTTCCATCCAGTTTGATCAAAGCTACCTGATCGCCAACTTTGATTTTCCCGCGAAAGACACGACCGATCCCAATACGGCCTACATAGTCATTATAATCTAGCAAGGAAACTTGGAATTGTAAAGGTTCATCGCTATTATCGACAGGTGCTGGAATATGGTCAATAATCGTATCAAATATCGGCGCCATTGTTGGTTTTTGTTCGCTAGGGTCTTCTGAAAGACTTGAAGTACCGTTGATAGCTGAAGAATAGATTACTGGAAAATCTAGTTGATCGTCATCAGCACCTAATTCGATAAACAGTTCTAACACTTGGTCCACAACAAATTGTGGTCGAGCTGCCGGTTTATCAATTTTATTAACAACTACAATTGGCGTTACATTTTGGTCTAATGCTTTTTTCAATACGAAACGTGTTTGTGGCATCGTCCCTTCATAAGCATCAACTAGCAAAACCACACCATCAACCATTTTCATAATACGTTCGACTTCACCACCGAAGTCTGCGTGGCCAGGCGTATCTAAAATATTTATACGTGTATTGCGATATTGTACAGCAGTGTTTTTAGATAAGATAGTAATACCACGTTCTTTTTCAATGTCGTTGGTATCCATAGCTCTTTCTTGCAGGTCTGTTCTTCCTTCTAATGTTTCAGATTGTTTTAATAGTTCATCAACCAATGTTGTTTTTCCGTGGTCAACGTGGGCAATGATTGCTACGTTACGGATTGTATCTCTATATTTCAATATTCATTTGCTCCTTTAAAAACTAACCAGATTATCGATAAAATTAAATGATAATAAAACTTATGTCTACTTTTAGTGCGTATATTTCTTCCGACAAGTCATTATATCAAAAAATCTTTCTGAAAACTAGTGAAAACATTTCAAATATGAAATTTTCTTAATAACTAGCTATTTTCAGTTTCACTCTGTTCAACCAGAGCTCTCATTTCTTTATAAGCCGAAGGAGTTCCCGCCATAAAAAGTTCTCTGCCATCAAATTTTAAGGGCTTACCATTAATATCGGAAAACTCCATTCCTAATGCTTCTAACATGATACTGCCTGCTGCATAATCCCAAGGCGCTAAACTTGAAACATAAGCATTTCGTTCTCCTTTGATTAAACCGATTAATTCTAAACCGGCACATCCGGACATACGAACACCCATGGACCGTTCAGCCATAATTTGCGCATTATAAGCATTTTTACGATACATACTCGAATTCATTCCTACCAAACCATCTTGTAAAGACAAATCTTTTGGTTCTGTTAGATTTTCTTCATTGATGAAAACGCCAATTTCTCTGCCGCCCCATAAAAGATGATCTTGCATGACATTATAAATAAAGCCCAACTTTCCTCGACCTTCTTCATAAACACCGATCATAATACAAAAATTTTCTTTTTCTAATACAAAATTTAACGTACCATCAATCGGATCAATAACAAAAACACGCCCAGAAAAATCATTAAGATGATCACGGCCGTCTTCTTCTGCCAAAATTTTAGCTTCTGGATCAAAATTATTGATTTGTTCGATTAAAAAATCTTGCACTTTTTTATCAACACTAGTAACTAAGTCTTTGCGACCTTCTTTTGTATCGATTGTCATATCATTTTGGGCTATTTCTTTTCTTACCAAATCTGCTGCTTCTTTTATCCAATTTTTTATTTCATTGATCATAATCTGCATCTAATTCATCCTTTCATTTTTAATTTCTTGTCAGGATGTGCTTTGGCTTCTTGTACTGTTTTATATAATGAGTATCCCGATAGTTTTTCAAACTCTCGACCTAGACTTCTTTCTTCGCCTAGACTTTTAACAACTGTTTTAAAACCATTATAAGCTTCGAGGAATTTCTCAGCAGAAATCCCCTTTTCATAACTATCTTCTAAGGCTTGCCATAAATTCATAACTAAAACCATTTCTTCTGTTGTCCATTCCGTATCTAATGGATATTGATAATCTTGCATATTTTCACCTATTTTCTTTTATCCCATGATTCTAGTGTACCAATAACTAAAAAAATGAACAACTCTCATGCAAATAGTTTGTAAGCAATTTTCATAAAACGACTTACCAACTACTAAGATTAGAAAGCTCATACGCTTTACTTTTCGAACGTTTGTTCGTATAATAAATATAAAGTAATAACATAAAAATTGGGTTAACCAAGGAGTGAATAGAGATGATAACTTTAAAAGGTAAAGTAACAAAAATTAAAGTAATTAAACTTAGCACTCATCCTCTTCTACATTTTAAGGTCAATAATATTAGTTGTCTTATCGCTAGTCATTCGTTGAATTTTTTATACGAAGTTAGAGAAGGTAATAATATAGTTATTGCTGGCAATTACAACAATAAAAATCAATTTGTGGTGAAAAGATATTGTGTAGTGGATAAAGTCATACAGATTTAAGATGA
>NZ_JAKEIT010000010.1 GCF_021474685.1 Tetragenococcus halophilus
TAACACTTTTAAGATCGTATATAAAGCGTTTTTAGTGTAGTTAAAATCACATTACAGCTTCAAAATAGTAAAATTTACTAATTTAGTGCCTAATTAGGTACTAAAAACCTTAGGTGGGTAGATAATTAGGTATTTAGGTAGTAAAATAGGTGGTAATTTTAGGGGGTAAGAGGTGAAAAAATTTTTGTTAGGTGGTAAAATTTAGGTGCTAAATTAGGTACCTAAGGGTGGATGCTATGAAAACTATTAAAATGGTTGCAGATGAATTGAATGTAACTAAACAAACTATTGTTAATAATGCTAAAAACTTAAATATATCTTTAATTGAAAAACAATCAAATAAACTTGAGCTATTGAAAAAACGTAAACAAGGATTTTTACAGAAGATGTTTGTGTAGTTCTGATAACGACCTATTATGTAAAATTTAAGATTGACCATAAATAATAGTGTTAAAACAAGTAATAGTATAGAATGAAATTGTGCTTAAAATCTTTATAAAATATATGTGTTCATACTATATGGACATATTTAATAGAATAAGTGGGATGTGAGAATTTGAATGCATAAATACGATCGTTTAGAAGAAATTACTAAACTCGTAAATCAAAAAAGAATGGTTAGGACAAATGAAATTGTTGAGGAACTTAATGTATCTGATATGACAGTACGTCGTGATTTAGCTGAATTAGAAGAAAAAGGATTACTAACTAAAATACATGGCGGTGCACGTAGTAATTCTGCTTTTCAAATTAAAGAAAAGTCTCATCAAGAAAAGCACACAGAGAATATTGAAGAAAAACGTGCGGTCGCAAGGAAAGCTGTTAACTTAATTGAAGAAAACGATACGATTTTTTTAGGACCTGGAACAACAATCGAGTTACTGGCTCAATTAATAGAGCAAAAGTCATTAACAGTGATTACGAATTGTTTTCCAGTATTTCAAATATTATTTGAAAAGCGTTCGCTAAATTTTAAAGTTTACTTATTAGGTGGAGAAATGAGAGAACTTACTGAATCATTTGTAGGTGAAATGACGAATACGCTTCTTCAAACAAAACGATTTATTAAAATGTTTTTTAGTTGTAATGGAATAAAAGATGCAGATGTGCTCACTTCTACAATTGACGAAGCATATACACAACAACTTGCACTTCATCGTTCACTTGAAAAATATTTATTAATTGATACTTCAAAAATTGGAAAAGAAGATTTTACCCAATTATGTCATTTAGAAGATTTAACAGCAGTAGTTGTAGATAAAAACGATGAGGAAGATGTACAAAAATTAAAAGCTTACACAGAAGTGATATAATACCAAGATTGTTTAAATAAACAATCTTGGTATTTTTTAGATAATTGAACGCAATTAAATACAAAAAATAAAACATTTCGTTAAAAAACTAATTTTCAAACAATATTCGAACATTTAGTGTTGATTATTTGTTTGTTTATGTTTATAATTTAAGTGTAAAGATTTAAAAGCGCTTTTTCAAACACATGTGTTTAATTATCTTATTTTCAAAGGAGAATCATTATGACAATTTTTATTGGTTCAGATGTCGCTGGTCAACGTCTTAAAGATGTTGTAAAAACATTTTTAAAAGAAAATAACCATGATGTAGTAGATGTAACAGAAGGAAAAGAATTAGACTTTATTGATTCAACATTAGCAGTTGTACACGAAGTACAAAAGAACGATGATAATTTAGGCATTGCAGTGGATGCTTATGGTGCAGGTAGTTTTATTGTTGCTACAAAAGTAAAAGGAATGATTGCTGCTGAAGTATCAGATGAACGTTCAGCATATATGACACGTAGTCACAATAATGCACGCATGATTACAATGGGTGCTGAAATTGTAGGCGATACATTAGCTAAAAATATTGCTAAAGAATTTGTAAATGGACACTATGAGGGCGGACGTCACCAAATCCGTGTAGATATGTTAAATAAAATGTGCTAATTGGAGGAATAAATAATGAAAATTGCTATAGGTTGCGATCACATTGTAACTGATACAAAAATGGAAGTTTCACAACATTTAAAAGCTCAAGGACACGAAGTTATTGATGTAGGTACGTATGATTTTACACGTACACATTATCCTATCTTCGGTAAAAAAGTAGGAGAAAAAGTTGCTAGTGGAGAAGCAGATTTAGGCGTATGTGTCTGTGGTACTGGCGTTGGTATTAGTAATGCAGCAAACAAAGTCCCAGGTGTAAGAACAGCATTAGTACGTGATATGACATCAGCACTTTATTCAAAAGAAGAATTAAATGCTAATGTTGTTAGTTTCGGCGGTAAAGTAGTAGGCGAATTATTTATTTTCGATATCGTGGATGCCTTTATCAAAGCAGAATACAAACCTACTGAAGAAAATAAAAAATTAATTGCTAAAATTAATCATTTAGAAACACATAAAGATAATCAAGCTAATCCTCACTTCTTTGATGAATTCTTAGAAAAATGGGACAAAGGTGAATATCACGATTAAGGAAGATGTGAAATGATTCTAACATTAACTTTAAATCCTTCAGTTGATATCTCTTACCCATTAGAACAGTTTTATCTAGATACTGTGAATAGAGTTAAAAAGACGAGTAAAACTGCTGGAGGAAAAGGATTAAATGTAACACGTGTATTATCAGAATTTGGCGAAAATGTGTTAGCAAGTGGTTTTTTAGGTGGCGCATTGGGTCAATTTATTGAAGAACAATTAACGGATGCTCAAATTGAACAGTCTTTCTTCAAAATAAAAGGAGAAACACGAAATTGTATCGCTATTCTACATGAAGGACAACAAACTGAAATACTCGAACAAGGACCAACTATTGATAAGGAAGAAGCAGAAAGCTATAAAGCACATCTTTTAGAACTATTTAAAAGAGCTAATGTTATAGCGATGTCTGGAAGTTTACCTAAAGGTCTTAATACAAATTACTACGCGGATATTGTGAAATTAGCAAATGAACAAGGTCTACCTACGATTTTAGATAGTTCTGGTCAATCATTAATGGATGTATTGTTGAGTGAAAATAAGCCTTCAGTGATAAAACCTAATATTGATGAATTATCTCAATTATTACACACTACTGTCACTACAGATATCGATAGTTTAAAAGAAGCAGTCACTCAACCCATCTTCAAAGGTATTGAAAGGATTATTGTTTCTTTAGGTGGCGAGGGCGCTTTCGCTAAACATCATCAAACATTTTATAAAGTAAACATTCCAAAAATAGAAGTCGTTAATCCTGTAGGGTCTGGTGATTCTACAGTGGCAGGTATTGCATCAGGTCTTGTTCATCAACAATCCGATGAAGACTTACTGAAAAAAGCTAATGCATTTGGAATGTTAAATGCAATGGAGCATCAAACAGGTCATATCAATGTAGATAAATTTAAAGAACTATTCAAACAAATTGAAGTTATAGAGGTGTAATTCATGACAAAATCACAACAAAAATTAGCATCAATCGAACAATTAAGTAATCAAGATGGGATTATTTCAGCTTTAGCATTTGATCAACGTGGGGCATTAAAAAGAATGATGGCTGAACATCAAACAGAACCTCCTACAGTTGAACAAATCGAACAATTAAAAGTACTTGTATCAGAAGAGTTAACACAATATGCATCTTCTATTCTTTTAGATCCTGAATATGGCTTACCAGCTTCTGATGCACGTAATAAAGAGTGTGGTTTATTACTTGCATATGAAAAAACTGGATATGACGTGAATGCAAAAGGTCGTTTACCAGATTGCTTAGTAGAATGGTCTGCTAAACGTTTAAAAGAACAGGGTGCCAATGCAGTTAAATTCTTACTTTATTATGATGTAGATGATTCAGAAGAGATTAACATTCAAAAGAAAGCTTATATTGAGCGAATTGGTTCAGAATGTGTTGCTGAAGACATTCCATTTTTCTTAGAAGTGTTAACTTATGATGATAACATTCCAGATAATAAAAGTGCTGAATTTGCAAAAGTAAAACCTCGTAAAGTAAATGAAGCAATGAAGTTATTCTCTGAAGATCGATTCAATGTTGATGTGCTTAAAGTTGAAGTGCCCGTAAACATGAATTTTGTCGAAGGATTTACAGAGGGTGAAGTTGTATACACAAAAGAAGAAGCAGCACAACATTTCCGTGATCAAGATGCAGCAACACATTTACCTTATATTTATTTAAGTGCTGGTGTATCAGCTGAATTATTCCAAGAAACATTAACATTCGCACACGATGCGGGTGCACATTTCAATGGTGTGTTATGTGGACGTGCGACATGGTCTGGTGCAGTTAAAGTTTATATTGAACAAGGAGAACAAGCTGCAAGAAAATGGTTACGTACAACTGGATATAAAAACATTGATGATTTAAATAACGTACTAAAAACAACTGCAACATCTTGGAAAGCAAAATGACTTAGGGGAGGTTATTCATATGAATAGAGAAGAAGGACAATTACTTGGTTTTGAAATTGTCGCATATGCAGGAGATGCGCGTTCAAAATTATTAGAGGCATTAAACGCTGCTAAAGAAGGCGATTTTGATAAAGCTGAACAACTTACGGAGAAAGCAAATGAAGATATCGCAAATGCACATAAAGCTCAAACAAACTTATTAGCTCAAGAAGCACAAGGTGATGACATTGCATTTAGTATTACAATGATTCACGGTCAAGACCATTTAATGACAACGTTATTATTAAAAGATTTAATGAAGCATTTAATTGAATTATACAAAAAAGGGAGCTGACCCCTATGAATAAGTTAATAGCATGGATAGAAAAAGGAAAGCCGTTCTTTGAAAAAATATCTCGTAATATTTATTTAAGAGCGATTCGTGATGGATTTATTGCAGCAATTCCAATTATCTTGTTCTCAAGTATATTTATTTTAATCACATATGTACCTAACGTGTTTGGCTTTACTTGGAGTAAAACGATGGAAGGTATATTGATGAAACCATATAACTATACCATGGGAATTGTTGGTTTGATTGTAGCTGGAACAACAGCTAAGTCTTTAACCGATTCCTACAACAGGAAATTAGATAAAACCAATCAAATTAACTTTATTTCTACAATGATGGCTGCGATGAGTGGATTTTTATTCTTAGCAGCAGATCCTATTAAAGAGGGTGGATTTTCAAGTGCATTTATGGGCACAAAAGGATTATTAATAGCCTTTATTTCAGCCTTTATTACCGTAATTGTTTATAATTTCTTTATTAAAAGAAATATTACAATCAAAATGCCTAAAGAAGTACCACCAAATATTTCTCAGGTATTTAAAGATATCTTCCCGTTGTCAGCGGTTATTATCATTATTTATGCATTAGATTTATTATCACGAGCATTTATTCATACAAATGTAGCGAATGCTGTATTAAAAATCTTTGAACCATTATTTACTGCGGCAGATGGCTGGATTGGCGTCACACTTATTTTCGGTGCTTTCGCATTCTTCTGGTTTGTAGGTATCCATGGTCCATCTATTGTTGAACCAGCAATTGCTGCAATTACTTATGCAAATCTTGAAACAAACTTAAATTTGATTCAAGCAGGAGAACATGCAGATAAAATTATTACACCTGGTACGCAAATGTTCGTTGCAACTATGGGGGGTACCGGTGCTACATTAGTCGTGCCATTTATGTTTATGTGGTTAACTAAATCAAAAAGAAACAAAGCAATTGGTAGAGCATCAGTTGTACCAACATTCTTTGGAGTAAATGAACCAATTTTATTTGGTGCACCACTCGTATTAAACCCAGTATTTTTCATACCATTTATTTTTGCACCAATAGTAAACGTATGGATCTTTAAATTCTTTGTTGATGTACTTAAAATGAATAGTTTTAGCATCTTCTTACCATGGACGACACCAGGACCTCTTGGTATTGTGATGGGTACAGGACTTGCATTTTGGTCATTTGTGTTGGCAATTGTATTAATCGTAGTTGACGTTATGATTTATTATCCATTTTTAAAAGTATATGATGAACAAGTTCTTGAAGAAGAACGAGGCAATAAAGAAGTAAATAATGAATTAAAAGAAAAAGTATCAGCAAACTTTGATACGAAAAAAGCAGATACAATTTTAGCAACTGCTGGTGCAAATGAAGCGACAACAACTGAACCAGCACCTTCCGATGAGGAAGTATCGGCTAAAGAGTCACCGAATTCAATTAACGAACAAACTAACGTTTTAGTCTTATGTGCTGGTGGTGGTACAAGTGGATTACTTGCAAATGCGTTAAACAAAGCAGCTGAAGAATATCAGGCACCTGTAAAAGCGGCAGCTGGTGGTTATGGTGCACATATGGATATTATGAAAGACTATCAATTAATTATTTTAGCGCCTCAAGTTGCTTCTAACTATGAAGATATAAAACAAGATACAGATCGATTAGGTATTAAATTAGCAAAAACTCAAGGTGCTGAATACATTAACTTAACTCGTGATGGCAAAGCAGCATTAGACTTCGTTCAACAACAATTTGAAAAATAATTAGGAGATGAAAGTATAATGAAAAAATTACCAGAAGATTTTATTTTCGGTGGTGCAACAGCAGCTTATCAAGCAGAAGGTGCGACTCAAACAGACGGAAAAGGTCGTGTAGCCTGGGACACTTATCTAGAAGAAAACTATTGGTATACAGCTGAACCTGCAAGTGACTTTTATCATAAATATCCAGTTGATTTAGAATTAAGTGAGAAATTTGGGGTTAATGGTATCCGTATATCTATCGCGTGGTCAAGAATTTTTCCAACAGGTTATGGAGAAGTTAATCAAAAAGGTGTAGAATTCTATCACAATTTATTTAAAGAATGTCATAAACGTCACGTTGAACCGTTTGTTACATTACATCATTTTGATACTCCAGAAACACTTCACAGTGATGGAGATTTCTTAAACCGTAAAACGATTGATTATTTTGTAGATTATGCAAAATTCTGCTTTGAAGAATTTACTGAAGTCAACTATTGGACTACTTTTAATGAAATTGGTCCTATTGGTGATGGCCAGTATTTAGTCGGTAAATTCCCACCAGGTATTAAATATGATTTTGCAAAAGTATTCCAATCTCATCATAATATGATGGTCGCACATGCGAAAGCAGTTAAACTATTTAAAGACAATGGATATAATGGGGAAATTGGAGTAGTTCATGCATTACCAACTAAGTATCCATACGATCCTTCAAATCCGGAAGATGTAAGAGCAGCAGAACTTGAAGATATTATTCATAACAAATTTATCTTAGATGCAACGTATTTAGGAAAATATTCTCGTGAAACTATGGAAGGTGTACAACATATTCTTTCTGTCAATGGCGGTAAATTAGATATTACCGATGAAGATTATGCTACATTAGATGCTGCAAAAGATTTAAATGACTTCCTAGGTATTAATTACTATATGAGTGATTGGATGAGAGGATATGAGGGAGAATCAGAAATTACACACAATGCTACTGGAGATAAAGGTGGCTCTAAATATCAACTTAAAGGTGTAGGACAACGTGAATTTGACATAGATGTTCCTCGTACTGATTGGGATTGGATGATTTATCCACAAGGTCTTTATGATCAAATTATGCGTGTTATAAAAGATTATCCTAACTATCACAAAATTTATGTTACTGAAAATGGGCTTGGGTATAAAGATGAATTCGATGAAGAACGTAAGACAGTTGATGATGATGCACGTATCGACTATGTTAAAAAACATCTTGAAGTCATTGCTGATGCGATACGTGATGGTGCCAATGTAAAAGGCTATTTCTTATGGTCACTTATGGATGTGTTCTCATGGTCTAATGGTTATGAAAAACGTTATGGTCTATTCTACGTTGATTTTGACACACAAGAACGTTATCCGAAAAAAAGTGCATATTGGTATAAAGCATTAGCTGAATCTAAAGAAATTAAGTAATTTTATAATATAGATAGGTGAGTCTGTGATATATTTCCTAGAAAAACAGTCAGTAAATGAATTTATAATAAACTCGTTTACTGACTGTTTTTCTAGGAAATATATCACAGACTTTTTTTATTCTTAGTTTACCATCTAATATAACTTACGGTTGTATTATAATATTCTTCAAAACCATGAATACCATCTGCACCACCAAGCCCAGATTCTCTCCAACCTGCATGATAACCATTAATTCTTTTAATAAGACTTATGTTTAGAATTGTGAAAGTTATACAAATTGTTGTATATGTTATTATTTAATTATATAAAAAAATAATAGAGTACATTAATTATTTTGAGATAGCGAATTGAAAATAAGTTAGAAGAAAATGTTTGTTTACTTCTGGGAAACACCTATTACGTAACTAATTATTTGCCTAAAGGAGTACAAAATGGAAAATTTAATAATTTCACTTTTCAAAGAATCGTGGATAGCTTTAATAGTAATTTTCATACTTTATTTATTAAAAGAGTATTTAAATATTCTTTTTAACTACTCTTTCAAAAAGAAACAATTAATTAACGAAACAAACTTTAAATATCAAGATAAGATTCTTAATCAAGCAATACCAATCTATATGAAACATTATGAAAAATTAAATAGTGGTACAGGTACATATATATTCATATTTGATAATTACGAAAAATTAGATGAACAATATAATGAGGTTATAAATGACGATAGATATATAGACATTTTTACATTCAAGTCTAATTATCAAAAATTTTTAGATGTTTTAATTATTTTAATCACCTTAACTACAGCCTAGTATTAACCAAAATAAATAAAACTTTGACAAATTTTATACAAGATTACACAAAAATATCTATTTTTTTCCATTAACTATCACACTTTGCTATAACTTCTATTTTTTATTTATAAAAAATGGTAAAAAGTAGTTAAGGAGAAAATATAGGTTTAGGGGTGAAAATTATGGAGCTTTTAAACAACAAATTAATCGAGAATATTACACATTATGATACTCTTTCAGATTTAACTCCGCTTCAAAACAAAACAAGAACTTCTTTGCTTATTTCGCTGGAACATCGAGAAAGTATTAGTCAATTTTTAAAACCAAAAATAATATTAGGCAACACTGGAATAAAGAATTTACTATATAATTATTCAACTACAGAATTACTAGATATTAAATTAAGGCATCATACAAATAAAAAATTTATCCTTCCACTAAAAGCAAGTAATGAATTAAAGCAGAGGGGACTTTATTTATTTTATTGTTTTAACAAAAAGAATGTTCAATATGACTTGAGAGGGTTTACTGAATGTTTTGTCGCTCAAATTTTGGAATGGAATAAACTTCTGTTAGAAGGGGATCACCAAGTTTTAAACTTAATAAGTTTTATGATGGAAAATCTTGATAAAGATCTTACACTTAGTGATTTTTGTGAAATGTTTAATATTAGCCAAACAAAATTACAAAAAATGTTCCAAGATGCTGTAGATATTAGCCCGATAAATTTTTTTAATCAACTGAAATATCAAAAAGCCAAGCAACTCGTGATAGAAAGTGACTTCTCAATAGCAAATATCGCAGAAAAATTGGGTTTTGAGAACACCAGATACTTTTCGGTATTTTTTGGTAAGTTTGAACGAATAAGTCCTCTAGAAATGCGAAAGCTTTATCATTATCTGAGAGGAGGAGAAGAGTTAATGAAGGAAAATATATCTTTACGTTTTTTTAATCAGATAGATAGAACTTTGTATGAGTTAGATCAATTAATACAATTGTTAAATATGATGAAACGAAACAGCAAAGATATCCAAAATGAAGAAACTTCTCATTCATTAGAAAAGAACTTCTTAAAAATAGAATCTATCTATCAACAGTATATGGATCAAAAATACAAAACTATCAGAAGCAATAAAAATTCCTACCAAGACCTTGCCCCTAAAATTTCTTCATTATTAAAAGAAAGTGATGTTCCACTTTCGACAAAAGAAATTTACACTCAATTAATGGAGAATAACAGTCTTAGTCTTTCTTACGGGAATTTTTGTAGTAACATTTTAGCTCGTATGAATAAGGATTCGACCTTCAATGTTGAGAAAGTTAAGAGAGGGTATTGGCAGTATCGTTTAATAAATTAGGAACTTTGAAAGTAAAATATTGGTTTCCTTTTCCAAGTTTCTTGTGAAAGGAGCTTGGAAAAAGAAATGAATGTTCATTTTTATTCTATTATCTGTTCTTTGACAATTGAATAGCAAACTATTAACTACTTTAATCTAGTAGGAGCAAGATTAACATGACGCCACGATGCAAAAATTTTGCGGAGCGAGTGAATAAACATGTTTAATCAATTTAAGTTGAGTCAAACTTAAACGCAATAATTTACTAGAGGATAATGATACTTCCGCAAGGCTGTCCACAGACTGGAGAGAGGTAAAAACCTATGGTGTTTGACGAACACAGTTAATAGTAATTTTTATTTGAACGTAAGAATTATTACGATCATTGAAATTTTGGAAATTTTTGAAGGAGGTATTACTTTTGCAAAAAATTATGACCAAAATAGATTTAATTCAATTAGGTTATTCAGAATATATGGCGAAAAAGATTATTACAAAGGCAAAAAAACTTCTAATTAAAGAAGGCTTTGATTATTACAAGAACCGGAAAATTGGAAAAGTACCTACACAAACTATTGAGAAGATAATTGGAACAAAGTTATTATAGAATAGGAGAAGGGATGTTGTCAGTCAGAAAAGATAAGAAAAAACGTTATTGGCTGTTAGATATTTCAACTACTAATCCAGTTACTGGAAAACGAAAAAGAATTGTTAGAAAGAATTTTTTTAGTAAAAGTGAAGCAGAGAGAAAAGAACAAGAATTAAGGATTGTTCTGCTAAATCAAAAAATGCCTAAAGAAATATATACTGTTCAGCTTTTATTTGAATTACTAATGACTGAAGATTATAAGGATAAAAAGATAAGTTACCTTACTTCCCAGAAATATAATTATTATGCACATATAGAAGAATATTTCCGTGATTCTATCGTTTCAAAACTGGATTATCAATCGATAAACGTCTTTAGGGAAAATTTATTAGGTAAAGGTCTAAATAATAATACTGTTAATAAGATTATGGTACTTTTGAAGAAGATACTTGACGTAGCCATTAGATATCAAGTTCTTAGTGATAATCCTTGTCGGTTAATGAAAAAACTACCGTTAAAAAAAATACAAATGAGTTACTGGACACTAGAGGAATACTTGGCATTTGAAAGATCAATATTAGATCATGAAAAAATTTTTAAAGTATTTTTCAGACTAGCATTTTACACAGGAATGCGGAAAGGCGAAATTTTAGCACTTAATTGGGAGGATGTTGATTTTAAACAAAATATGATTTACGTAAATAAAACTGTAATAAAAATTAACGGAATAGAATATTTTTCTGAGACCAAAACAAAAGCAGGGATGAGACGTATTTCAATCAATCAAAAATTAGCTTCTTTTTTAGATAAATGGAGAAAGAGACAGTTAACGAAGTTGCAACCTTATCACCCAGAAATTAGCCCTGAATCAATGAGAGTTTTTGAAGTTACTCCTTTTCATTTTTTAGATTCCGGAAATTTAAGGAAAAAGTATGAGCAACTATTAAAGCGTAACTCACAGCTTGATTCAATTCGAATACATGATTTTCGACATTCTCATGTAGCAATGCTGATTAACTTTGGTGCTGAACCTTATTTAATAAAAGAAAGATTAGGTCATGAATCCATCCAAACGACTTACGATATTTATGGTCATCTTTACCCGAGTAAACAAAAAACGATCGCAGATCAAATCGATTTGTTGACAGATGATTAATCATACTATATTTTATCTTGATTAAGATGATCATTAATAAAGATCGATGATTAATGAATATTTAAATTCAGGTTATTTAACAATTTTAAGTAGTATCTGTTGACAGATTTAAGTAGGGATGATATAAATAGTATATCAGTAGTCAACTAACGCCTCTGGAATCCAAGCGAAACATAGTTGGCCTTTTTTTATTTTAGGAGAAATTATGGAACAAAATAAAACGTTGTATTTAAACCATGATCAAGTAGATCCTGCAAAATCATTTGAAATAGATGTAAAAGATTATGATTTAGTAAGCTATCAACCGCCGCAGTTAAGTAAGGCTAGAAAGCCTATGAAGGTTCCAATTTCAATTGAACAGATGCTTATTAAATTTAAAGAGGATGGCTGGATTTTTTCTGAGGATGAAGAGATGGCTTGTCGTTCTTTGTTACAAGAAGTCAATTTTTATACTTTTAAATACTATGCTAAAAAAGAACGTGTGAAAAGTTTTTCGGCAACTAAGGTTGTATATGATTTTGATATGTTTTTACAAAGCAACCTACAAGAGTTAACTTCGATGATTGAAAAATTTCTTAGAACCGTAACTGTAGATTCTTTGTCCTGGTATTACAATTCCCAAGAAAGAATATATGATTCTGCTCAATTTTATTTAGACGATTGTTTATATTTCTCAAAAACAGGGAAGCAGAAAAGAAGACCTCAGCGAGAAAAAGAAATTAAACATATTCAGTACGGTTTTTTTAAAACTTGTGATAATAACAGAGAATACCCCCCAGTAAAAAAGGAACTTGATAGTTATGGTGCAGTGAGTGCGTGGGTTTTATTTGACTTAATTACTTTTGGACAAATGTCTTTCTTCTTTAGTAAATTAGTTCCAGAATATAAAAAAGTTGTTGTTAATTCCTTAAATGAAATGAATTGTTTTAATGAAAGAATTACGGATAAATTATTGAGTAGTTGGGTAAATGCAATTAGAGCACTGAGGAATAAAGTATCTCATGGAATGAAAGTATATGGAGAACCCTTTACAGTACAAGGAAAGGTTCATGAAAAAGACAAAGAATATTTGAGTGCAATTCCTGAGACAAAGCAAAACTATCTTGTAAATGTACTTTTAGTAATGCGTAGAATAGTAATGTGTATGTCTAAATCAAAACAGAAATTTTGGAATGAAAAAATGTGTGGAATTGCTGAATATATAGAATCTTATGATGTTTTATCTGAAGAATCATTAGGACTAACGGATAATTGGCTGAAGTATTTCTTGATAGAACATAAGTGAATGTCATAAATGAATGTATATAATGGTAGAAAAAATTAATTAAAGTTATGTGAAAGTCAGATTTAACTTTATATTAATAAAGATTTTGTAATTTAGTTGGATAAGATGAATAACTTCTTAAATAAATTAGTCTAGATGTATACTTTTTTATAGTTTATGTTATTAAATGGGAAATAAAAAAGAATTTGAGATTGACAGCGGTTGGCAAATGTTATTTTATAGTATGCCAAAAGTATACCAAAAATCTCAAATTCAAACTAGTTCAAAGTTTTCAAAGAGTGTTAAAACCCTTTTAAAGTGGGAAAAGTCAGCCTAAACTTGTTAGTTTAGGACTGCTCAAAATCCAGTGCCCGTTAAGGGCGTGTCGGTTCGACCCCGACCGCCGGTATCTAATAAAAGCGCTAAACATTGTTAAATCAATGTTTAGCGCTTTTTTGTGCCAAATTTATTTTAAAGTGATTTTTCCAATAGAATCGTTTAAACTGACTTTTTTATCATCGACCAAATCTAGGGATTCAATTAAATTCGGTGAGAGTGTAATAAAGAGAATATCTGTTGTTTTCTTCTTAGTAAGAATGTAGTCTAAGTCAATCTTTGTAAGAAGATCGCCGGCTTTGACGTTTTGATTTAATTTGACCGTGCTATGAAAACCGTGTCCATTTAAATCAACAGTATCAATTCCTATATGAATTAAATAGTCGATATTATTTTCATCTTGAATACCAATAGCATGTTTGGTCGGAAATAAACTTACAATTTTACCATCAACTGGCGAGTAAACATTACCTTCAAAAGGCGTGACCGCAAAGCCATCTCCTAAAGTTTTATGAGAATAAACACTATCATCTACTTCCTCGATATCTTTTAATTTTCCTTTTGCTAAAGGATAAAGAGGAATCGTAGTATTTTTTGTTTTATTATCATTTGTTTCTTTTTGGATAATACTTTTGAAAATTAAGTTTATAGGACTTCTATTCTTTTCGAATAATCCAGCAATACTCATTGAAACATTAGATTCTAGCTTATTAAATGCTAATTTTTTATTGATATGATAAAAGATGAGATAAAACAAAATAGACAAAATTACTCCTACAAAGACAACAGAGAATAAACTTTTATGATTCTTTTCTATTACTTCCCAAGAAAGTTGTAGACCTAGTAAATAACTAGATAAAATAAAAGCAATACTATACTTTAACTGGTTGATGTGTGAAATAGTTGCTGTCCTAGTCTGAGGGAAACGATTGTCTTTCATACTAACTCACCTTTCTCATAAATTTTAATCAAGTCGTTTACTTATCACCTTTATTATAATTTAGCATAAATATTTTCTAACGTAAAATAATTAGTTTCGTATGAAAGTAAAAAATGGTTCTTTTAAAAATAGAAAGTTGCTTTATAAAATAGCATAAAATAATTTTAAACGAAATTTGTGATACAATGGTTTTAAATAAAGGATTAAATGAAAATGAGGTGGGTAAATGCGGTCATTTATTTTTGACTTTAATGGTACATTGTTTAGTGATTCGGCCTTACATGAACGGGCTTGGCAAGAATTTATCTTAGAACTTATAGGGCGTAAATTTTCTAAAGAAGAATTTGATCAAATTCATGGGCGTACCAATCATTTGAACATGGAAGCAATTTTAGGAGAAAAACTTTCGAATGAAAAAGCGAATCAACTCTCAGAAAAAAAGGAAGCGATTTATCGCGATTTAGTTTTAAAAGAGCAACAAACCCAGCTAATTAAAGGTGTCACTGACTATCTTGATTTTTTAAAGAATAAGCAGCAATTAATGAATATCGCGACAGTTTCTCCTAAAGTAAATTTAGATTTTTACTTTGAATTATTTCAATTAGATCGATGGTTTGACTATCATCGAGTGGTTTACAATGATGGAACGTTAACTAGTAAACCCGCACCTGATTTTTACGTTCAAGCAGCCTTGAATGTAGGCGCTGATCCAAAACAGATGGTGATCTTTGAAGACTCACCTATCGGTTTACAAGGCGCTTATAATGCACAGGCTAGTAAAATTATTGCGGTAGCTACAGCCAATAATCACAAAAAACTAGAAGGGACAGGGTTAGTCGATTTTGTTATCGATGATTTTACTGAAACATGTATTAGAGAGATATTAAAAGACGAATAAATAAATCTATTTACTACATGAACAACGATTGCAAGGAGTGGAAATAATGAAATCAAATTATTCTGAAATCGATGAAGTCATTGCGTATGTCCATGAAAATATTGAAGAATCGTTGTCTCTTTTTCAATTAGCGCAAATTGCAGCTTATAGTCCCTATCATTTTTCGCGTATTTTTAAAAAGCAGACAGGTCTTTCTCCTAACCACTATGTTACTTCTTTCAAAATACAAAAAGCAAAGGAATTATTATTAACGACAGATTTAAGAATTCGCGATGTTGGTATGGAAATTGGGCAACAAAGCTTAGGGACTTTTACAACAAGATTTAGAGAAAGTGTAGGTGTGACACCAGCACAATTTAGACAATCACCGGAGCAAGTCACGGACTATCTTCAGACATTGAAAAGTCGTGGTAAGTTATTATCGCAGGCTTTATTACAAACATCAAATCAAACTGTTGCAGGTACTGTCAAAGCGTCTTTTCCTTTTCATGGGCTTGTCTTTATTGGATTATTTGCGCTTCCTATTCCTGCTGGCTTACCACTTTATGGAACTATTCTTTCTTCAGTAGGCTCTTTTTACTTCACTAATGTTCGTCCGGGATCCTATTACTTAATGGCCACAGCTATCTCTTGGGAAATGGACCACCGTGAAATCCTTATTCCTTCTCAAACACTACGCGCAAAAATAGATACTCCCATTATTGTACAAATGACAACACCTCCTCTAAAACAACATTTGACTCTCCGAAAGGCAAAACTTGATGATCCGCCAATTCTGATTTCTCTTCCACTTTTAATGAAAAATTACTTAAATCGCGAAACATAGCAAATTATAAGAACTCCTTCTTTTCTAAGATGTTATTCTATAAGAAAGAAATGTAGGAAAACTTTTAATGAAAGGAAGAGTGGACGAAATGATTGACATTGCTAAGCTTGTAAGAAATTACTTTGAAGCATATGAAACAAAGGAAAAATCGTTATTGGAAGATTTACTGAGAGAAGATTTTACTTTCAGTTCACCTGTAGATGATAACATTGATCGTACTACTTACTTTGCTAGTTGTTGGCCAAATAGTGAAAATATTAAGGGCTACCATATCCAGAATCTTTTGACAAATGAAAATGAAGCAATGATCCGTTATGATTGTGAATTACGATCAGGTGTTACTTTTCAAAATACTGAATACTTTTATTTTATCGATAATAAAATAAAAGATATCGTTGTTTACTTTGGAAGTGATAAAAAAATTAGCTTCTCTATTAGAAATCAGCTAGAAAAATTCAATCAAGCATTTATCACTGGGGATGTGGATTTTATTATTGATCATGTAAATAATGATGTAGAGTGGCATTTGGTCGGCGAGAAAATTCTTTATGACAAAAGTTCCGTTCAGAAACTAATTGAACCTATGCGAGGTGTTGTAGCAGAAAATCATAAAACAAATGATATTATTGTAGATGGAGATACAGGTGTAATTGAAGGGGTAATGAAAATGCCTAAAGAAGATGGGCAGAAGGCCACCTTTGCATTTTGTGATATCTATACTTTCGATCCATCAAATGATTGGAAGATAAAAAAACTTACAGCTTACCTTATGGAAACTTCAGACGATTGAAAATTGTTTATATTAGAAAAGGAAGAGTTTATATGGGAAAAGTAATTCTAGATATTTCAATTTCACTTGATGGTTTTATTGCAGGTCCTGGTGATAATCAGAAGCTACCGCTTGGTATTGGTGGAGATGCTATACAAAGTTGGTTGTTCGAAGGCAATCTATCTAGTTTTTATAATGATTTTTTTAAGCTTACAGAGATCAATAAAAAGGTATTTGATGGAATGATTCGAGAAACAGGAGCGATGGTGGTGGGACGAAACACATTTAATAATGTAAACGGTTGGGAAGGTAGTCACCCAATCGAAGGGTTACCTATTTTTGTTGTTACTCATAAAAAACCGCGAAGCTTCACTAATGGGAAATCCACATTTACATTTGTAACAGAGGGTGTTGATTCAGCTATACAACAGGCGAAAAAAGCAGCAGCAGGTAAAAACGTTAGTATTGGAACAGCTAGTATTGCACAACAATGTATTAATTTACAATTAATGGATGAATTAAATCTTCATGTAGCACCTGTTTTGCTTAGAAGTGGTAGCCGTTTATTTGAAGGACTAGAAAAAGATAATATCAAATTAAAAAGTAAGCAAGTGATTGATGGAAAGAGTGTCACTCATTTAAAATATGAAATTTCCTACGAATAAATGGGCAGAAAGTATCTTTAAATTTGTATTTTTAATATGGGGTAAAAAATATTATATAGTTTCATTATTTAGATAGGCTTGATTTGCAAAACTACCCTAATTATGATTATCATATTATAGTAGAATACAATTTACTATAAGGAGATAATATTAGATGGCACTAGAGAAAGAGGATATTTTATCTGAAATTAAAAATGAGACAGAATTATTTTGGCTAAATGAGGAATTATTACCAATAAAAGATGCAAATCGAAAAACAAAATATTCTTTTGATGATATTCAAGATGCAGAAGCACGTTTACAACGTTTTTCCAGCTTTATAAGAAAAGCATATCCTGAAACTGAAGAGGCATCTGGCATTATTGAGTCAACAATAACCGAAATCCCCAACATGCAACAATTCTTAGATGAAAAGTATCAAAAAAATCTTAAAGGCTCTTTTTATTTAAAACGGGATGATCAATTGCCGATTTCTGGGACTGTTAAAGCCAGAGGGGCGATTTATGAGGTTTTGAAACACGCTGAAAAGTTAGCCTTAGAACACGGAATGTTGACTAGCACGAAAGAAGATTATGCTGTATTTGCTACCCCTGAGTTTCAAGACTTTTTCTCTAATTATAATTTAACTGTAGGAACCACAGGAAATTTAGGGATTAGTGTCGGTACAATGGGAAGAAAGTTAGGTTTTGATGTAACTGTTCATATGTCTATAGAAGCAAAAGAATGGAAAAAACAATATTTACGTGATTTAGGCGTGAACGTTATTGAACATGAATCGAATTTTTCCCTAGCTGTTAATAAAGGACGTGCGCTTTCAGAAGCCGATCCTAAAAGCTATTTTGTGGATGATGAAAATTCTGAAACCTTGTTTTTGGGCTATACAGTTGGTGGCTATCGTATGAAAAATCAACTTAATCAAAATGGAATTACAGTAGATAAAGAGCATCCACTATTTGTTTATCTGCCTTGTGGTATCGGCGGTGCTCCTAGTGGGGTTACATTTGGTCTAAAACAAGCTTTTGGTGATAATGTTCATTGCATCTTTGCAGAACCTACTAAAATGCCAAGTATGTTGATTGGTTTGGCTTCTCATCAATTTAATAACGTTTCTGTGGAAGATATCGGTTTAGGCGGAACTACAGTAGCTGATGGTTTGGCTGTTCCAAGAACTTCTGCCCTTGTTTCTCAATTGATTCGTTATTACTTTAGTGCTGGTTACACGCTTCAAGATGAAACATTTAAACGTTTATTGTGGAATCTATACAATACAGAATCCATTTTCTTAGAACCAGCGGCTGTTGCAGGAGTTGCAGGTCCTTATGCTTTAATGTTAACAAAAGAAGGACAAAATTATATTAAGACACACGATCTGCAAGACAAATTAGACAATGCTACCCATATTGCATGGGCAACAGGCGGTTCAATGGTTCCGACAAATTATAGAGAAGAGTTTATTGAAGAAGGAAAACAAGCAGAAAAGAATCAAGCAAGTCCAGTAAGATAAAGCCATTAAACTTGTATTTTAAAAAAAGCTCTAATTCAACTGAATTAGAGCTTTTTTCTATCTTGTAAGATAGGAAATATTGTATTCTTCCATAATTTTTCCAAAATAATCCAAGTCCTCAGTATGGAGTTGTGGAATACCTTGCAGTTCATATTTACGATTTAAGTTTTCATATTTTTTCTGCCCAAATTGGTGAAAGGGTAATAGTTCTATATTTTCAACACCCATTTGCTTAAATAAACGGGCAAATTGTCGGGCATCTTCGCAACTATCATTAAAGTGAGGGATGACAGGGATACGGACGGTTAGATTCTTTTGTTTTTCTAAAGCTAAAGCTAGATTTTTTAAGATCAACTTGTTGGTCGTACCAATTCCTTGGCGATGCTTATTAGGATCGTAATGTTTTACATCAAAATACAAGGTATCCACTTGTGCAATAAATTTTTCAAAGATGTGAGGATTAGCTTGCCCCGTGGTTTCTGCAGCTGTATGGATTCCCTTAGCTTTTAACTGTTTTAATAGTTCAGTTGCAAATTCGGCCTGATACAATACTTCCCCTCCTGAAAGAGTAACGCCACCACCGGATTCTTCATAAAAAGGAAGGTCTTTCATGACTTCTTCTATGATTTCATCAATTGTTTTATATTCACCAACAGTGGTATATGTTTTTTGTTGATCGTCCCACATTTTTTCTACTTTACCACTTTGTGATTCAGGGTTAGCACACCAGTAACAACGTAAAGGACAGCCCTTGAAAAAAACTACTGTACGAATGCCAGGACCATCATGGATACTGAACTTTTGAATATTAAAAATACAGGCCTGCAGTGGTGTTTTTGTCGTCATATAAATCCCCTTCTTTTTTAATCAAGTTTATAGTATCACAAAAATTAACATACGTAAAATTAATAAGTTACGAATGAAAGACCTGTATAGAAAAATTGTTAGGTATTTATAAATATGGTATTCTTAATAAAATAAAAGTGAGGGATAGAGATGTCTCGAGAAGAAGAAATTATTGCTATTGTAAGTGAAAATAAAAAAATAGAAGTTAACGAATTGGCTGATCAATTAGAGGTATCACGGGTTACGATCCGTAAAGATTTGGATAAATTAGAAGAAAGAGGGATTCTTCATCGACAACACGGTTTTGCTGTATTAAATAGTCAAGATGATATCAACTATCGTTTAGCGATTAACTATGATTTAAAAAGAAAAATTGCTAAAGAAGCAGCAAAATTGGTGAAAGATGGCGAAACTGTGATGATTGAATCTGGTTCAACTTGTACGTTATTAGCAGAAGAACTTGCTTATCGCAAAAACGATGTGACAATTATTACTAATTCTAATTTTATTGCTTCTTATATTAGAAAAGCTGAAGCAGTTAAAGTATTATTGATCGGCGGGGAATATCAAAAAGATTCGCAAGTGAACGTAGGACCACTGGTAAAAAAAGTAATCAGTGAATTTCACGTTGATAAGTTATTTGTGGGAATCGACGGCTTTGATGAAAAAAGGGGATTCACAGGTAGCGATGTAACCCGTTCTGATACAGCCAATACTTTGATGAATTCTGCTAACCATACGATCGTCTTAACTGACTCTAGCAAGTTCTTACAAGTAGGGGTTGTCTCGGAATTTGCATTTGATAAAATTTCGCTGGTATATACAGATAAGCGTATAGAAAAAGAAAAAATAAAATTTTTAGAAAAGCAGAAAATCAAAGTTATTACTGTTTAGTTAAGTTAAAAGAGCTGAATTCAGCTCTTTTTTTGTAGTTATTTTTGAGTTTTGTGAAAAAATGTGCTATATTTATTACGAAAGAAAGTTAAACGGTTTCAAATGAAAAAAGGAGAATCGATATGAAGACCCAAAAAACAGAAACAATAACTGGAGAGCCGCCGCATTTTGGACTTTTGACGGATCGTATGAATGAATATCGCGAAACTGTGTTAGATAAAAAGCCGTATATTTGTGCAGAAAGAGCTTTATTAGCAACTGAAGCCTATAAGAAAAATCAAAATCAGCCCAATGTTTTAAAACGTGCTTTAATGCTGCAAAATATTTTAGATAAAATGTCGATTTATATTGAAGATCAAACGTTAATTGTCGGTAACCAGGCAAGTTCAAACAGAGATGCGCCGATTTTTCCGGAATATACCTTAGATTTTGTTATGAATGAATTAGATACATTTGAAAAAAGAGATGGTGACGTATTCTATATTACGGAAGAAACCAAGGAACAAATCCGTTCTATCGCGCCATTCTGGGAAAATAATAATTTACGTGCCAAAGCGGGTGCATTGCTACCTGATGAAGTTCGCGTATTTATGGAAACTGGATTTTTTGGCATGGAAGGAAAAATGAATTCTGGAGATGCTCACTTAGCTGTTAATTACCCCGAATTATTGAGAATTGGATTAAAAGGTTATAAAAAACGTACATTAAAAGCAAAAGAAAGTCTGGATCTAACTAAACCAGAAAGTATTGAGAAATATCATTTTTATGACGCAGTATTAATTGTAATAGATGCTGTGAAAAATTTCGCAAATCGTTATGCAAAATTGGCAGAAGCAATGGCAGAAACAGCGGATACAAAACGACGTACAGAATTACTTGAAATAAGTCGTATTTGTAACAAAGTGCCTTATGAGCCAGCTGAAACTTTTAGAGAAGCACTACAAGCGACTTGGTTCATTCAATTAATTTTGCAAATTGAATCAAATGGGCACTCACTTTCCTATGGTCGTTTTGATCAATATATCTACCCCTATTTACAAGCCGATTTAGAAAGAGAAAATATAACAGAAAATGAAGCACTTGAGCTCTTGACTAATTTATGGATAAAAACACTAACGATCAACAAAGTACGTAGTCAATCACATACTTATAGTAGTGCAGGAAGTCCTTTGTACCAGAATGTTACAGTTGGTGGACAAACAAGAGATAAGAAAGACGCGGTGAATAAACTTTCATTTTTAGTTTTACGTAGTGTAGCGCAAACCAAATTGCCACAACCTAATTTGACTGTACGTTATCATGCAGCTTTGAATAAAGACTTTATGAACGAAGCTATTGAAGTGATGAAGCTAGGTTTTGGTATGCCTGCTTTTAATAGCGATGAAGTGATCATTCCATCATTCATTAAATATGGTGTAGCAGAAGAAGATGCCTATGATTATAGTGCTATTGGTTGTGTAGAAACAGCAGTTCCAGGTAAATGGGGCTATCGTTGTACGGGTATGAGTTATATGAACTTTCCTAAGATTTTAATGATCGTGATGAATAACGGCATTGATCCTGTATCAGGTTATCGTTTTACTCAGGGGTACGGGTATTTTAAGGATATGCAGAGCTTTGCTGATTTGGAAAAAGCATGGGATAAGACGGTTCGAGAGTTAACACGTATGAGTGTGATTGTGGAAAATGCGATTGATCTAGGAATTGAAAAAGAAGTTCCTGATATTTTATGTTCAGCTTTAACAGAAGATTGTATTGGTCGTGGACAAACAATCAAAGGAGGCGGTGCCATTTATGACTTCATTTCTGGATTACAAGTGGGCATCGCAAACCTTGCGGATTCATTGGCGGCTATTAAAAAATTAGTTTTCGAAGAAGAAAAAGTAACACAAGAAGAGCTTTGGGAAGCGCTAATGACGAATTGGGCAAGTCAAAGAAGTCAAGAAATCCAACAAATGATTCTTCATGAAGCACCTAAATATGGAAATGATGATGATTATACTGACCAATTAGCCACTAAAGCTTATGATAGCTATATTGACGAGATCAAAAAATATCCGAATACACGCTACGGACGTGGTCCTATTGGAGGGATTCGTTATTCAGGTACGTCATCTATTTCGGCGAATGTGGGACAAGGTCGCACTACAATGGCTACGCCAGATGGGCGACAAGCTTGGACACCACTAGCTGAAGGATGTTCACCTTCACATAATATGGATCAAAACGGACCAACTGCAGTGTTAAAATCAGTATCGAAATTGCCTACTGAAGACATTGTAGGTGGTGTTTTACTTAACCAAAAAGTAAACCCACAAACATTGGCTAAAGAAGAGGATAAGCAGAAGCTGATTATGTTAATACGAACCTTTTTCAATAAACTAAACGGCTATCATATCCAATACAATGTCGTATCTAGAAAAACATTGGTTGACGCACAAAAACATCCAGAAAAACACCGTGATTTAATTGTACGTGTTGCTGGTTATTCAGCATTTTTTAATGTATTATCAAAAGCTACACAAGACGATATCATTGAGCGGACTGAACATGCGGTATAAGAGACTAGAGGAGGCTGGCTAAAATTTATCCAGTCTCTTTATTTTTGTTGAACAATTGATATCGCTTTCAATAAAGTTTAAAAATGGTAAAATGAAGTTGAAGGTAAATAGTGAGTTTAGAAAAATTAGCATTGTATCTTTTTTGAATTATAACTTTAAGAATGTAATTTTTAAATACATGAGAACAGGAGGGATATACTATGGCAGAAAAGCGCTTCGAGGAAATTTATACGCAAGGAAAATTAAAGGCAGAAAAAATAGTTCGTGATAATAAAACGGGCGTTTTATACTTGGTTTACGAAGAAGGCTACGGGGTTGGAATAACGGTTTTGTTTGATAAAGATGGAAAACCGCTAGTAGATGAGGATTTTTTAAAATGACAAAATACATTTTTTAATGCGAGAAAATGCGGTGAACACTCTTTTGCTTTGTGTAAAAATATAGGATGAGAATATAAAAAGACAATTCGCTTTCTTATTTAAAAGCTTTTTAGAAAGCGCTTTTATTCGTGGGTAAAAATGATAGACTAACAGTAGAAAGATATAATGAGGTGACCAACGTGAAGCAAGAAGATTGGAAAAAATTTATAAACGGAGACAAGAAGATATTAAATAGGTTGCCTAGAAAAATTGCTGATTCTTGGCAGATATGTTATGCAAATCAAATCAATCCTTACCTTTATAAACCGAGTAAAATGATGACTTCGCAAGAACTGAAAAATCAACAGGAAAAACACCAAGAATTGATTCGTATTGTTAAAAATGAAGTTGCTAACTTACAAAGCCACTTAAAAGTTACATTGCCCCTGTTTGTTTTAACGGACGAAGCTGGGAATATACTATGGCGTGATGGGAATTATCGTTCAAAAGACTATGCTAATGATATCTTCTTCAGAGAAGGGAGTGGTTGGTCAGAATTAGATGTAGGTACAAATGCGATAGGATTAGTACTAAAAACTAAATCACAAGAATGGCTTACTCTTGGCGAGCATTATTCAGTTTCTTCCCGGAGTTGGAGCTGCGCAGCAGCACCGATTTTTGATGAAGAAAATCAGCTGGTTGCTGTACTTGACATTTCTACCTACCAAAACAATTCTTCTAAAGATGCCCAGTTACTATTAGAAGCTGTCACACAAAAAATAACTAACGCAATGATTTATAACTATTTAGAACGTAAGAAGAGTTTACTTTCTTACGTAGTTAAACACTCAGAAGATGAGCTTTTATGTGATGAACATTTTCGAATTGTTCATGTTCCTAGTAAATGTGCAGATCGTTTTTCTACAAATGATGATATTCGAAAGTATCTAAACAATAGAACGAATTATAAACAAGAAGAAATCCGTGTAAAAGGTATATTGGTTGGATTTCGTTTTTTGTTTTCTAGACCGTTCTCAGAACAAGACAGTTTTTATTACGCGGGAACAAAAAGCCAAGATGAAAATTACAAACGCTTTTTGAAGAAAACAGTATTGTTTGCTGCTAGTGATTTACCAGTTCATATTTACGGAGAAACAGGTAGTGGAAAAGAAATTATTGCTGAAACTATCCATTATAACAACTCGAAAAAAAGAGGACCGTTTATAGCAATTAACTGTGGTGCACTGAGTGAAAGTTTGATGGAAAGCCAACTATTTGGATATGCTTCAGGGGCTTTTACTGGTGCCGATGCTAATGGTTATGTAGGAAAAATTGAACAGGCGAATGGAGGTTCACTATTTTTAGATGAGATTGATAATATGTCGCAAAAAATGCAGACAGCTTTATTGCGTGTATTAGAAGAAAGACAGGTAACGCCAATTAATGGTTTACCGAAGAAAGTTGATTTTCGTTTAATTACTGCTAGCAATCAAAACTTAAAACAAGCTGTTATTGAACAACGTTTTCGAGAAGATTTATTTTATCGAATCTACGTCGAGCAATTAACAATCCCGCCGTTACGGGAGCGCTTGATGGACCTTCAGCCGTTGATTCAAGACTTTTGCGCACGGAAAAATTGGGTAATTAGCTGGCAAGAAGATATTTTTCAATTAGCAAAAAATTACCCTTGGTACGGAAATATACGTGAATTCAATAATTTTTTAGAAAGACTCTATATTTTTTATTCATCAGAGCAACCTTCCAAACAAGATATTCGCGGATTAATTGAAAGTGGAAGCTTACAAATAGCCAATACAAAAACAAAAACTGAGCGACAAGAAATCGAAGAGGCTTTGGTAAGCGAAAAGTTTCATATGACAAATACAGCTAAACGACTAGGATTTTCACGAGCGACATTGTATCGAAAAATGAAAACATATAATATGAGTTAAATGTGGCCGCAAACGAATAAATATTTATTCGTTTGCGGCCATTAAAGATGAAACAAAATGAAACAAAATGTTTCACTTTTAATTTAGTTGAAATTTAGCCAATTTAAATTAAAAACTATTGTGAAAAAAATCTATTATAATAAACATTTATAATGCAGTTTATTTTATTTATATAAAAGAAAACCAAGGTTATTTTGTGATTTAATTCATTTATTTTGTAAGCGCTTTTTATATGGTATGAAAGTTGCTTCTATATAAGTGAAAGTTGGTAAGTGAGTATTTGTCTTTTAAGAAATTTAGCAAAAGGAGGCATAGTAAGGATGAAAAATTTTGACCTGGTTGTTGTGGGCTCGGGTCCAGGCGGTTATGTGGCAGCGATCAAAGCAGCACAAAAAGGAAAAAAAACTGCAGTGATCGAGCAAAAAGATATTGGAGGAGCGTGCTTGAATGTAGGGTGTATCCCATCAAAAAGTTATTTGACACATGCACAGTGGCTTTTGTCTGCAGAACAAGCCAGCCAACATGGTCTGCAGATTAATAAGGAATCACTTGATTTTGCTAAAATGGTGCAGCGTAAAGATCAAGTTGTAGAAACTTTACAAGGAGGAATTAAATACTTATTTCAAAAGAATAAAATTGATTATATAGAAGGGACAGCTTCATTTGGACCCGAGAAACAATTATTTGTAAACGGAGAAAAACTTAGCTGTACAAATATACTTCTAGCTTGTGGTAGTCATCCGTTTGTCCCTCCAATTAGTGGAGTTGACAAAATTGATTATTTAACAACTGATACTTTTTTTAACTTAGAAGAATTGCCAAAAGAAGTAACGATAATAGGTGGTGGCGTAGTTGCTGTTGAACTAGCATTTGCCATGAAACCTTTAGGCGTGAAAGTAAATTTAGTTGAAGTTGCTCCAGACATCTTATTAACAGAGGATAATGCGGCTAGACAAACAATAAAAGAAAAATTACAGCAAATGGGTATTGATGTGACCATCCAAGCAAAAATCGAGCAAGTGGAAAAAGATGCTGTTGTATTGTCAGACGGAACAAAAAAACAATTTGATCAGTTATTAATTGCTACTGGTAGGAAAGCAAATTTGGTAGTTCCGCAGCAATTAGGTTTGGAGTTGGACGAAACTGACCACTTCGTCAAAGTAGATCAGCACTATCAAACTAGTGAAAAAGGGATTTATGCTATTGGTGATATGATAGGTGGGCTTCAATTGGCTCATGCTGCAAGCGCTGAAGGTTTACATGCAATAGAAGCGATTTGTGGAGAGCCAACCTACCCAGTTGATCAAAATACAATCCCACGTTGCTTATACACTGACCCAGAAGTTGCCAGTTTTGGTTTAAGTGAAGAAGAGGCAAAAGAAAACTACGATGTGACAGTCAAAAGCTTTTCATTTATTGGAAACGCAAAAGCATTAGCTTCTGCAGAGACAGAAGGTTTTGTCAAAATTATTAGTGAACAAAAGTACCAGGAAATATTAGGCACAGTAGTAGTTGGCAGTCATGCAACAGAGATGATTCACACGATTTTAGCAGTGAAAGAATCTGAAGGGACCGTTGATGAATTAGCTGACATAATTTTTGCTCACCCGTCATTATCTGAAGTTATTGGAGAAGATGCAAATAGTATCATTGACCAAGCTATTCATGGATAAGAGGAGGAATTTTACATGAAAAAAATAAATAAGGAACGTGCAAAATGGATTCTGCAAAAGATGGAAGACATTCGACATTTTGAAGCTGCAGCTAAAAAACTTTTCGCAGGTGGCGATATTCCGGGTTTTGTCCATTTGTATGCAGGAGAAGAAGCTATTGCAACAGGTGTTTGTGCTCATCTATCAGAAGATGATTCAATTACGAGTACGCATCGTGGTCACGGACACTGTATTGCTAAAGGTTGTGATTTAAAAGGGATGATGGCGGAGGTCCTAGGCCGAAAAGATGGTTTATGTAAAGGTAAGGGTGGTTCCATGCACATTGCCGATATCGATAAGGGAATGCTTGGTGCCAATGGTATTGTTGGTGGCGGCATAACTTTAGCAACTGGTGCAGGTTTACGCAATAAATATTTAAAAACAAAAGACGTTGCTGTGTGTTTTTTTGGTGATGGAGCATCAAACGAAGGGAGTTTTCACGAAGGTTTGAACCTTGCTTCTATTTGGAAATTACCAGTGGTTTTTGTCAACGAAAATAACATGTATGGAGAAGGAACGCCTCATAAATATGCGTCAAGTACCGAGACGATTTCTGAACGAGCAGTTGCCTATGATATCCCAGGTGAAACCATAGACGGTAAAAATGTGGTCGCAGTATATGAAGCAGCCGGGAAAGCTATTGATCGCGCTCGTAAAGGCGATGGACCTACTTTGATTGAGTGTTTAACTTATCGAGACCATGGACACTTTGAAGGAGACGAGCAAAAATACAAAGCACCTGAAGGAAAAGAAAAAGAATTAGCTGATCGTAATTCTGTTGAAGAGTTTAAAGAATATGCTCTTAAAGAAAAATTATTAAGCAAAAAAGATATTGAAAAAATTGATAAACAATCGGAAGAAGACGTACAAGAAGCAATTGATTTTGCTGAAAATAGTCCAATCCCTGAGCCAGAATCATTGTATGAAGATGTTTTTGCTGAATAATTAATAAAGGAGAGAGTAATATGGCTAGACAAATTACTATGATGAAAGCAATAAACGAAGCTTTAGAGCAAGCAATGGATAAGGATGAAGATGTATTTTTGATTGGTGAAGACCAATCTGGCGGCGCGACGGTTGAACATCTAGAAGAAGATGAAGATGCTTTTGGCGGTGTTTTTGGAGTAACTAGTGGACTAATGGGTAAATTTGGTCGCGAGCGAGTGATGGATACACCAATTGCTGAGAACGGTTATATGGGAGCGGCTGTTGGCGCTGCAGCTACTGGGTTACGTCCTGTAGTGGAATTAATGTTTAATGACTTTATTGGTTATTGCCTTGATACCATTTTAACGCAAGGCTCAAAAATGCGTTATATGTTTGGTGGTAAAGCTAAGATACCCTTAACCATTCGTACGACTCATGGAGCCGGTGCGGGTGCCGCAGCTCAACACTCCGGTTCATATTATGGCTTATTTGGTGCCATCCCAGGCGTCAAAGTTGTTGTTCCGTCGAACGCCTATGATGCTAAAGGTTTAATGCTTTCAGCGATTGAAGAAGATAATATGGTTGTTTTTTCAGAAGATAAAACACTTTTAGGAACTAAAGAAGATGTACCCGAAGACTACTATAAAGTAGAAATCGGCAAAGCTAAAGTAAAACGTGAAGGTACAGACTTAACCATTGTTACAATCGGCAAAATGCTTTACGTAGCCTTAGATGTTGCCGGAAAATTAGAAAAAGATGGTGTTTCTGTTGAAGTAATTGACCTTATGACAGTTTCACCTTGGGATCAAGATACAGTGATTGAATCAATTAAAAAAACAGGTCGCTTAGCTATAATTGACGAAGCAAATCCACATAATAATACAGCAACTGATATTGCTTCAGTTGTCGGAGATAAAGCATTTGATTACCTTGATGGTCCTATCAAATGTATCTGTTCACCAGATACTCCTGTACCATTTGCCTCGAATTTAGAGCAGCTATATCTTCCCAATACAGACCGTGTAATGGATACAGCTTCTGAAATTATTGAGGATTTAAAACAATAAAGGAGGCGAAAGAGTATGGCAACAGAAATTATCATGCCAACGTTAGGTTTAACGATGACAGAAGGTACGGTAGATACCTGGTTTAAAGATGAAGGGGAGCAGGTCGAAAAAGGAGAAGTAGTATGTACAATTAGCTCAGAAAAACTTAGCCAAGATGTTGAAGCGCCCGAAGAAGGAACGCTTATAAAAATATTAGTTCCAACAGGCGAAGTAGCCCCCTGCAAAGACGCAATCGGCTTAATTGGGGAACCGAATGAAGAGGTTGCTTCAGAAACTGAAAAAGAAGATATGGAAGAAGAAAACTTAAAAGAAGAATCATCACCTAAAAAAGATGAGTCAGTAAAACCGAAAGAGGAAAAAGCACAAGGCAATCGGATTTTCATTACTCCTTTAGCTAGAAAAGTTGCTAAAGAACAAGGAATCGATTATTCTCAAATCAATGGTACTGGTGGAAATGGACGAATCACTCGTCGAGATGTTGAAATGTTCCAACCGGAAGAAAAAAGTATTATAGCTAAATCAGAATCATCAGCCGGGGTTGGTTTGACTGGAATGAGAAAAACCATCGCACAACGTATGACATCAAGCTTACAAAATACCGCTCAAGTAACAGTTCAACAAAAAGCTGATGTATCTCAGCTGATGGCTTTTAGAAAAGAAATTAAAGAAAACGCTGGAATGCCGTTAATGGATGGTCAAATGAGTATTACAACTCTGCTATCCAAGGCCACAATTTTAGCTTTGCAGGAAACACCTAAAATGAACTCTCTCTATCATGATGGAAAGTTGGAGGAATTTACTGAAGTTCACTTAGGTATCGCTGTGGCGTTAGATGAAGGATTAATCGTTCCAGTAGTACAAAATGCTGATAAAATGACACTGACTGATTTGGGAAAGACTTTGAATGATCGAATTGAAAAAACGCGAGAAGGAACTTTGGAAAATGAAAATTATAGTGGTTCCACATTTACCATTACTAATCTAGGAAAAGGTGGTGCAGAATTCTTTACGCCTATTTTGAACCCACCTGAAACAGGGATTTTAGGTGTGGGTTCTATGCTTGAAGAATTGGCGCTTGACCAAAATGGTAAAGTTAATCGGAAGAGAAAACTACCTTTGAGTTTAACTTTTGATCATCAAGTGATTGATGGAGCACCTGCAGCTAGTTTCTTAGGACAAATAATCAACTACTTAGAAAATCCATATGCGCTAATTTTATAGGTGTAAAAAGTAGTATTGAAGTGATTAGGTTACTTAACAGAACCGCAACTGTAATAGGGTAAAAATTTAAGAAACTTGCAAAATAGGGCACCTCATTTTGCAAGTTTCTTTTTATACTTTACGATTCGTTAGATAAAACAAATGTTGTAAGAAAATAAAAAACTAGTTTACATGATAAAAATGGATTTTCAAGAAACAGTTGACAATCTATTTCTTTTCCTGTAGTATTCAGAAAAATATAAAAATTCTGTGATGAGAAAAGTAGATTTGGAAAACATTTAGAGAGGTCTTGTTTGGTGAAAAAGGTCTGTTGGAAGAGTTGAAAATGGTCTCTGAGAAAAATTGTTGATAGGTAAACAATTTCGGGTTAAGTCTACCCGTTAATAAAGGACACCGATAGTAGTAGTTCTGTCGGGATGAGAGAAGGAAACTTCTGAACAAAGGTGGTACCGCGATTATTCGTCCTTTTATCAGCATTCAATTGCTGGTAAAAGGGCTTTTTTTGTTTTAAAAATTAAAGGAGGAGGAGTTTAGTATGAAAAAAGGGTGGAAAAAATTAATCACAGGGTTTTTAGCAATAACTGCAATTATTTTATTAGGTGCTTGTGGTGCAGGAGATAGTAATGCAGAAGATAGTGAAGATAAAACAGTTAGACTTGGTGTTGTAGGTGAAAATAATGAAGATTGGGAGTATGTACAAGAAGAGCTGAAAGAAAAAGAAAATATTGATTTAGAAATCGTCACATTTACTGACTATCGTACGCCGATCACGGCCTTAGAAGATGGGTCAATCGATCTACATACCTCTTTGACCGAAATTTTTATGGATGAAATCAACGAAGAAGGTGGATTTAGCAATACAACAATTGCCTATACCAACTTAAATCCATTGGGGATTTTTTCCGATAAAATTGAAGATGTAGAAGATGTGGAAGATGGAGCAGAAGTCGCGCTACCTAATGATGTTTCCAATGAAAGCCGTGCTTTATTGCTATTACAACAAGCAGATTTAATCGAACTAGATGAAGATAAAGGGAATATGCCGACTACAAATGATATCACGGCTAACCCAAAGAATTTGCAATTTGAAGAATTAGACGCAAATCAGACGATTCGTTCATTGGATGATGTTGATATTGCTTGTGTCAATAATAATGTAGCTGTAGATGCTGGCTATATACCAACTGAAGATGCGATCTTCTTAGAACCAGTGGCAGAATCTTCGAAACCATATTATAACGTTATCGCGGCGCGAGAAGATGAAAAAGATAATGAAATATATCAAACAGTCGTAGACTATTATCAAACAGATGAAGTCAAAGAAGTTATTGATGATATGACACAAGGTTCAAGTATTCCTGTTTGGTAAGTTGAACTTAAGTTATAGTAAAAGCAAGTTGTACATCAAGATAATTTGAAGTACAACTTGCTTTTTATTTGGTCATTTTAGTCTTGTTTTTTAGCTCGTTAAACAAAAAAATTAGCATAATATTCTTTTAAATAATTAGTTAGGTGATCAGCAGGCACTTCCTTGAGCTCGTTTATAAATTGTTCAGCGATTATTTTTCGCTGAAAATTATAGGAAAAGTTTAATTTTGCTAAATATTCAATATCAGATGAATGGAAGTAATAATTTACTTTAATATTAGGAAAATTATTTTCATTCAGTATAGTGGAAATCCGATTGGAAAAAGTCATTAGATTATCGTACTTTAATGTTTTCAACTGATGAATTTCATTGATATTTAAAATGGCAATTACTTTAGTATCAAAAAAATAAACTAGTTGTTGAGAGAAGAAATTACTTTTTTCTTTGGCAGAGTTTGTAATGATTACAATTCTTTTTAAATTCCTACCAGCGATTTTATTTTTAAGAACATGATTTCTAAACAGCAATGTTAATGTACTCAGTTGATAGCTATCCAAGTTTATACTTGAATTAAGATATTTTTTATAACAATATTCGACTAGCTGGTATAAAAAAGAGAACTCTTTTTTTACGTCATCAAGTTTATTATCGTAAAAATCATAATTTAGAAAGCTGCGAATAATACATTTATATAAATATTGCTCAACTTCTTGCTTGAGTTCTGATCGTGAATAAAAGTTAGTAATAATACGTTCTTCGACGTATTTTACTAACTGTTCACTATTATCAGTGATAAATGAATCTTTGGGATAAAAATTCGGCCCATTGTTATCTAGACTTGCTAAAACGATACTAAAGGAAAAGTCTTCTTCTGCTTGTTCAAATAAGTTAAATAACTTAATTTTTACTGGGCTTGTCCGTTCTTTTTCAATGAAAAAATTATTTTTTATTCTATGTAGGCTGATAAAATAATAGGCATATAAAAACTTTGTTGAAGTATAATTAAAATTTAAATGATAGTTGTCCAACATAGAGATTAGCTGTTGATGTTCTTTAGACTTTTCAAAGAGTTCTTGCATCCATTGATAATTTAACCGTTGGATCGGATTGTTTGCTTGACGACAAACGACCTGCTTGCTTTCGTTTATTTCAATGATTTGACTCAAAATTTGTGCAGCCCTTATACGCAGAATAAGTTCATCGCCGGTAATGATCACACCTTTACCGCGTAGTGAAAGTAATTCTAAGTGATCTTTTTCTAATTTTTTTACAAAGCTAGGACGATCTTTCTTTTTTGTAGATTGACTGATTTCAAGTGTTTGATAGAGTTTTGTTAAGTTTGTTGCATTTTTGCAGACGTTAACACAAATGAATAACTCTAGACGCTCTTTCCAAGTGGTCGAAAAATCATTAATCGTTAGATTTTGAATAAAGTGAACCAATTGATTATAACTTATTTGACTAATGATCTTTGATTCGGTTATGACAAAACGTAAGGAAGAAGGCAAAAATTCATTTAAGGTATGAATCGTTCTTCGGATCGTTGCAACTGAACGCCCAACTTTATATGATAATTGTTCAAGCGAGATTTGTTGTGCTTCCTGAATACGGTTTGCCAAATATAATGAAAAAGAACTAACACTCATATCCTCATCTCCTTTTTGTCAGTATAACATTAAACAATGGGTAAATCAGATGGTTAATTATTGAAATAAATACTAATCAACATTGAACCTTGTACAGAAAGCGATTTCTAATTAAACTGAAATTAACAAATTTTAGGAGGAAGTAAAAATGATGGAGAGGGCGAAAAAGGGGATACAAAAATTTGGGCGTTCTTTATTGTTACCAATTGGTGTGATGGCACCTATTGGTATGATTATGGGATTAACAGGCGCCTTAACGCAAAGTTATATGATTGAAAATGTGTCTTGGTTAGGAAATTCGACAGTTCAAGCAGTTTTAAATAGTTTACAAACCATTACAGGAGAAATATTTGATAATATTCCTTTACTGTTTGCAATGGGTGTAGCTTACGGGATGTCTAAGGTAGATAAAGGGATATCGGTATTCTCAGCTGTTTTAGGCTATGTTACTTTGTTAGTTGTAGTCAATGTTTACTTAACATTAACCGGATCCTTGGCAGACGAAGAAACAATGACCGAAGTAGGACAAGGCGTAGTTTTGGGGATTCAAACACTTAGGTTGGATGCGGCTGGAGGTATTATTGCAGGATTAGTTGCGGCCTATTGTACGGATAAATTCTATAAGGTAGAGTTACCTTTAGCTTTTGCCTTTTTTGGTGGTAAGAAATTTCCACCAATGGCTACATTTTTCTTTATGATCCCGATCGGATTTATTATTCCGGTTGTTTGGGGCTTGTTTACTCGTTTCTTATTGTTTATTTCACCAGTATTTTTAAATGATGTTTTTGGTGTTGGTGCGTACTGGTTTGCTCATCGAGCTTTAATTCCTTTTGGATTACACCACGTTTTAGCTTCTGTTGTACGATTCACAGAAGCTGGCGGCGTATATATGATCGATGGACAACAATACATTGGTATTTTGAATGCTACAAATAAGGTCTTATTTGATTTAGGCCCTGACAGTCCATCTTGGAGTTTAGCACCAGATTTATTTAAATATCTAGCGAGTGGACAAATGCTTACTACATTATTCCGAGTTCCAGCGATTGGCTTGGCTATGTATCATACTTCTTTTGCCGACAATAAAAAGATGGCTAAAGGGGCAATTTTAACGGTTGTACTGACGGCATTTTTAGGAAATATTACCGAACCATTAGAATTTTCATTCCTATTTATTGCGCCACAGTTATTTATTATATACGCTGTTTTATGTGGTGTTTTAACTATACCGTTAAACTTTCTAAATGTTGGGATTGGCTATATACGAGGCACCATTTTCGACTTTGGAATTTTTGGCCTCATGTATGAAAATACGAATTGGTTAAATTTAGTATTACTAGGTTTAGTTAACTTTGTTGTTTTCTATTATGTTTTTAAATTTGCGATTAGATATTTTAATTTAGAAACACTAGGTCGAGAAAAAGGCCTAAAAAATAGTACATTACTTCAGGAAAAACAATATGATAAAATTGCCGACATAGTTATTCAAGGCCTTGGCGGAAAAGAGAATATTGCAAACATAGATAATTGCGTTTCTCGTTTGAGAATTGATTTAAAAGATCAATCACAAGTGAATGTAGAAGCAGTGAAAGACTCGGGTTCTTCAAGAGTATTTTTCCCACAAGACAACCATATTCATATTGTGTTTGGTCCTTATGTGGAATTTATTCGGAATGCTATTGATGAAGAAATGAAGAAAGGGTAGTTGAGTAGATGAGAGCACTTTATGATTCAAAGAGTAAAACACTTGATGATAGAGGAATTAAGGAACTGCTAGATAGCCGTTCTAAATATCAATCTTGGTTAGATGTAGAAGCAGCTTTAGCGCAAGCACAAGGAGAACTGGAAGTTATACCTATGAAGGCGGCTGAAGAAATCGTGCAACAAGCCGAGGTAGAAAATTTAGACTTTAAAAAAATGGACGAGATTTATCAGCAAGTAGGGCATGGCTTCGTTCCTTTTTTAAAAGTTTTTGTTTTAGCATGTGGTGAGGAAACTGGAAAATATATACACTTTGGTGCTACTACTCAAAATATTCAACAAACAGCGCAAAATTTAAATGCTAAAAAAGTTCACCGCAAATTTTTCACTTTTTTAAAAGATATTTTAACAAATCTGTCTGATTTAGCTGAAAATGAAGCAGATACGGTAATGGCAGGAAGAACCCATGGAAAACATGCCATTCCGATCACTTATGGTTATAAAGTAGCTGTTTGGATTTCTGAGTTGTTAATGTCTTTACAACGTATGCAAGAAGTTGAAAAAAGAATGTTTACTACAATGATGGGTGGCGCTGTTGGCGCATTTAACTCGACAGGTGAAATTGGTATTAAAGTGCAAAAAAGAGTCGCAGAATTATTGGATATGCCAGAGATGGATATCCCTTCTAGAAATATCAGTTCGCAAAAGATTGAATATATCAATTGCTTAGCCTTAGTAGCTAATAATCTTCACAAAATCGCTGAAGAAGTATTTCAAACATCTATTGAAGAATTTGCAGAAGTATCCGAAGGCTTTAGTAAAGGGACTGTGGGAAGCAGTACAATGCCTCATAAAATTAACCCTAAGTTGGCTAAAGGGATTATTGCTAACGCACAAAAATTATATAGTTTGACTTCAGCAGGTTATGCTTCTTCTGCTCGACCTTTTGAAGCAGATAGTACTAGTAATATGTTATTTGATGGGATAATAACTGAAGCACTAGAGTTGATGACAGAAATATTGATGCGTGCAGAGGAACTTACACGTACTTTGACAGTTAATAGGAAGCATATGCTACAAAATGCAAATATTAATCAGGGCATAGATAACAGTGAATCTATCATGATGTATTTTGCTAAACGAATTGGTAAAGATAAAGCGCATGAATTAATCTATGAACTGGCAATTGAGGCAGAAACCACAGGAGAAAATTATAGAGATGTTTTATTAAAAAACCAAGTCGTTAGAAAATCCTTTACAGAAGAAGAATTATTAGAAATGTTAAAACCTGAAAATTATACTGGCCTCTCAGCAGAGTTGGCTCATGATATGGCAAAAAAATGTAAAAAAATTATTGCAGAATTACCTTAGTAAAACTAGGTCAGAGATATGTAAAAATATTTCTGGCCTATTTATGTATCTATGCAGTAATTATAATAAAAACTTAGCTTTAAATATTCCTCTTGACTTAAAGTCCAGCTTAAGTTTTATTATAAACTTGTAACACCAAGTAGAATTAAATCAACTGACAAATAAATGACTTAATGATACAGTTGAAATTGGAAGGAGGTTTGCGTTTCAAGCAAGCACTCAAAGTAAGGTAATAATTGCTATTAAGCATCAATTTATTTAGTAGATAAAAAATACAGAAATGGGGTAAAATTATGAGTATTTTAACTGAAGAGTATACTTTATCTAACGGAGTAAAGATTCCTAAAATTGGTTTTGGAACTTGGCTTGTTGAGGATGATAAAGTAGTAGAACCGGTAAAAAATGCAATCGAGATGGGTTATCGTCATATTGATACAGCACAAGCTTATGAAAATGAGCGTGGCGTAGGTCAAGGGATCCGTGATTCTGGTATTGCGCGTGAAGATATTTTTGTTACGACAAAATTAGCTGCTGAAATTAAATCTTATGATGAAGCAGTAAAAGCGATTAATGAATCACTTGAAAAAGCTGGCCTTGATTATTTTGATCTGATGATTATTCATAGCCCACAACCTTGGAGTGATTTCCGCAATGGAGAACATTTTTATGAAGGTAATCTAGAAGCTTGGCGTGCAATGGAAGAGGCTTATAACGATGGAAAGATTCGTGCCATCGGTGTATCTAACTTTGAACAAAAAGATTTGGAAAACATTTTAGAAAATGGGACTGTAGAACCAATGGTTAACCAAGTTCTTGCACATGTAAGTAATACGCCATTTGATTTAATTGAATTTTGCCAAAAACATGATATTTTAGTTGAAGCTTACTCACCTGTTGCTCACGGTGAAATATTAGACAATAAAGAAATAAAAGAATTAGCAGAAAAATATAATGTAAGTCCAGCGCAATTAAGTATTCGTTACTGCTTACAATTAGGCTTGTTACCATTACCAAAATCTGAAAACCCAGATCATATTCGAAGTAATGCTGAACTAGATTTTGAAATTTCTGCAGAAGATTTGAATAAAATGAAACAAATGGAACGTATTAAGGACTATGGAAGTTCTAATGTCTTCCCAGTATTTGAAAAAGGGATATAAATATTTTTGGTCAGTGAAAAACGAAAGGAGTTTTTCTTATGAGCCAATGGAAAAAAGAGGAACTTGCAGCTATTGCCAAAGATAGTAGTTTGTATATATCTATTCCTAATGCAGATGGTTCAATGCATAGTCCCACTCGTATATGGGCAGCACAAGCAGGTGACGAACTATATTGTCGAGGATATGCGGGAACAGCTGCACGCTGGTATCAGTCTGCTAAAAGAGAAGGAAAGGGACATATCTCTTCTGGTGGAATAGAAAAAGATGTCCGTTTTGAATTTGTTGATGATAAGAAAACGAATGACCAATTGGATGAAGGCTACCGTCAGAAATTTGCCGGTAGTCCTTATCTAGAACCCATGATCAGTGAACAAGCTCGGCAAGCAACAGTTCGTTTGATCCCGAGGGATTAATTTCCGATTTTATATTACTAAAAACAGCTTTCTATCAATCTAACTGATAAGAAGCTGTTTTTTTAAATAAAAGTTTATTCATTGTAGTAACGGATCGTGTTCCTGATTTCACTGATACTATAGGGAGTTTTGTCATGAAATATCTTATCTTCACTTGTATCCAAAGTATCAGAAAACATCTCTTCGTACTGATCGATTGATAATTTTGTTCTTTGTACTAATTGTTTTTCGTGCAAATCTTTCTTTAAATATTTTTGATAGTCTTTAACTAATTTCATGCTGAAAAATTCAGCCACCGAACCTGAACCATAACTAAACAACCCGATTCGATCATTTTCTTGTAAGCTTGTACTATTTTCTAATAGAGAGATCAATCCTAGATATAAAGAACCAGTATACATATTTCCTATTTTTCTACTATAATTGATACTTTCTTCATAGCGAGTGAGTAAACGTTCTTTTTCGTCTTCGGAAACATCGGTCAAAACTGATGTGAGAGCTTTTTTTCCCATTTTTGTATAAGGAATATGAAAAGTAAGAGCAGCATAGTCGGAAAAAGTGGTATGATTTTTTCTTTTATTTTCTTTCCAGATTTTTTGGAAAGATTGAATATAGGTCTCATTAGATAGGGGACCATCAACTAAAGGGAAAGTGTAACCGACAGGTCGCCAAAAGTCGTAAATATCTTGAGTTAACATCACATTGTCATCCTCAAAAGTTAAAATTTTTGGTTCAGTACTAACAAGCATTGCTACCGCGCCAGCCCCTTGAGTCGGTTCGCCGCCTGATTTCAATCCATATTTTGCGATGTCACTTGCGATAACTAAAACTTTTTTATCTGGATGCAAAGTAACATGTTCTTTAGCGAATTGTAAGCCTGCAGTAGCGCCATAACAAGCTTCTTTGATTTCAAAGGCGCGTGCAAAAGGTTGAATACCTAATAAACGGTGCAATATGACTGCCGAAGCCTTGGATTCATCAATACCTGATTCGGTGGCTACGATAATCATATCAATTTGGGTTAAATCAGCATCTTCTAAAATATTCTGGGCAGCATTAGCTGCAAAAGTAACAATATCTTGAGTTTTAGGCGCAAGGGCCATTTGATCTTGGCCGATACCCATGTGAAATTTAGCAGGATCTACCTTGCGTATATCAGCAAGTTCTGTCATATCGATATAATATGCTGAACTATAAAAACTGATCTTATCTATACCAACGTTCATCTTTGCTTCTCCTTTGTGTTATTTATATAATAATTTAACACACTTTGGATAAATTTAGATAGTTTCGATGGATAATTTAAAGTTTGTTAAAGAATGCTCAGTAGGTTATAAGACATTAAAAGAACTATTTGTTTTTTTAAGAAAGAATGCTATAGTTCATTTTGGAGGTGACGATGTGAAAGATGTTGTAATTATTGATGCTTTGAGAACACCTGTTGGTAAATATCAAGGATCTTTAAGTCAATTATCAGCTGTAGATCTGGGGACAGCTGTGTCTAAAAAACTTATAAATAATAATAAAAAAGCGGCCGCTTCAATCAATCAAGTTATTTTTGGCAATGTGTTACAAGCAGGAAGTGGGCAAAATCCAGCTAGACAAATTACTTTAAAGAGCGGGTTATCTGAAAGTGTGTATGCTTCTACGATCAATGAAGTTTGTGGCTCGGGAATGAAGGCCATTTCGCTAGCTTCACAAGCTATTTTCTTAGATGAAGCAGAAGTGGTATTAGCTGGTGGTACTGAAAGTATGAGCCAGGCGCCTTATTTAAGTTATTATAACCAAGAAGAAGATACATATTCACAACCTAAACCAGTTATGCTTTCTGATGGTTTAACTGATGTTTTTAGTGGCCAACATATGGGCCTTACTGCTGAAAATGTAGCAGAAAAATATAATATAACAAGAAAAATGCAGGACGCATTTGCACTACGTTCACAAGAAAGAGCGGCTAATGCTCAGGAAAAAGGGTATTTTTCTAATGAAATACTGCCTCTTGATATCGCTGGAAAAAAAGTAAATAAAGATGAAGGTGTGAGAAAAGATACTTCCTTAGAAAAACTAGCAAAATTAAAAACGGTATTTAAAAAAGAAGGAACAGTGACAGCGGGGAATGCTTCTACGATCAATGATGGCGCGTCAGCTGTACTTCTTGCTTCAAAAAATTTTGCTTTAGCAAATGATCTTTCCTATTTAGCGATTCTTAAAGATGTGGTGGAAGTAGGAGTCGACCCTAAAGTTATGGGAGTTTCTCCTATCAAAGCTATTCGTCAGTTGTTAGAAAGAAATGCATTAGCGATAGAAGATATCGATTTTTTTGAGATCAATGAAGCTTTTGCATCCTCTTCTATTGCTGTGGAAGAAGAATTAGAGATACCTGAAGAAAAAGTCAATATTTGTGGCAGTGGGATTTCTATAGGTCATGCGATTGGAGCTAGCGGCGCTCGTATCATTACAACAGCTTGTCACCAGTTAGAACGTGTGGATGGACGTTACGCTGTGGCGTCATTATGTGTAGGTGGAGGTCTGGGACTGGCGGCTTTAATTGAACGGCCAAAATCTAATAGTTCTCATAAGTTTTATAAACTAACTAGAAAAGAAAGATTAGATTTCTTAGCCTCTCAGAATAAAATGACTAGTAAGACCGCTGATGAACTAGAAAGAACCGTGTTGCCAGAAAGTATTGCGGGTAATTTAACGGAAAATCAAATTAGTGAAATTTCGCTTCCTATGGGTCTGGTTTTCAATATGTCTGTTAATCAAAAAGAATATTTTGTTCCTATGGCAACCGAAGAACCTTCAGTAGTAGCGGCTTGTAACAATGGTGTACAAATGGCTAAAAGTTCAGGTGGTTTTACCGCTGAAATGAAGAAAAAAGAAGTCCGTGGACAAATTGTTTTAATGAATGTTGCAGACAAGGGAACTATTATTGAACAAATCAAAAAAAATGAAGCAGAGATTATTTCTACTGCGGAGCAATCTTATCCTTCTATCGTGAAACGCGGGGGTGGAGTGAAAAGAGTTGCAGTTCGTGATTTTGCGGAAGACCCCAGTTTTTTAAGTGTTGATTTAATTGTAGATACTCAAGACGCAATGGGCGCAAACATGCTAAATACTATGTTAGAAGCTGTGGCTTCACTTTTTCGCCAATGGTTTTCTGAAGAAATTTTATTTAGTATTTTAAGTAACTACGCTACGGATGCTTTAGTAAGTGCTGAATGTTATATTTCATTTGCTAGCTTAGGAAAAGGCGATGCTGAAAAAGGAGAAAAGACAGCTGAAAAGATTGCTGCTGCTTCCAACTTTGCACAAATTGATCCTTTTCGCGCAGCTACACATAACAAAGGGATCATGAATGGTATCGACGCTGTAGTTCTAGCGACTGGAAATGACACTCGAAGTGTAAATAGCGCTGTTCATGCTTATGCGGCAAAAAATGGAAAATATCAGGGATTAAGCCAGTGGAAGGTTGAAGATAACCAACTCAAAGGTAGCATTGAATTGCCACTTGCGCTTGCTACTGCTGGAGGTGCAACGAAAGTTTTACCTAAAGCCCAAGCAGCACTGCAAATATTGGATGTAAATGACGCAAAAGAGTTGGCTGAAGTTATTGCTTCTGTTGGATTAGCCCAAAATTTAGCTGCTCTTAAAGCCTTGGTTACTGAAGGCATTCAAAAAGGGCATATGGCTTTACAAGCACGTGCATTAGCATTAAATGTTGGTGCCAAAGACTTTGAAGTACAAAAAGTCGCCACCAAATTAAAAAGAACACAGATGAATGAAGAAAATGCTCGAAAGATTTTACAAGAGCTTAGAAATAAGAATGATTGAAAAAACGACCAGGAGCAATGCTTCTGGTCGTTTTTAAAAAAAATTGAAGAATGAAGATGAAATTTGGTTCAATTACTAAAAGATGAATAAAGAATCTCTTTTCCACTCTCTATCTTTTTAATATCAGCTAGTATTTTTGTTTACATATCAAGTTCTTTATTAAATTACATACGGTTAATAATTTCTTCTACGTTTTTGATCGTAACAGAAATCGTTCCATCGGGACTGTTGATAAATTCAATCAGTTCAGGATCTCGATATACATCAAGTGGAACAACCAGTTCAATTCCATTGGAGAGTTTTAGTTTTTGTTTACCATACTTTTTCTCAGAGACTTCACGTACTTCACGCATCATTGGTGTTTGACTGCTAAGGCCTTGTTCTTCAACTTCTTCTTCAAAAGACATTCTTGCTGTAACATTGTCTTTAAAAACTTGTTCGGCTACTTGTTTTGTATCGATTTGACCATGTTCTTCGATCGTATCATAAACAGCTTCTTTAACGTCTGCTACTAGATCATAGCTAGGCGTATTGAATTTTTCACCAATTTCTTCGGCCGTTTTTTTGATAACTTTGACATTATCTTCTAAAGAAGGGGCAGGTTGGGATTCAATGACTTTATTAGAAAAATAATTCATTTTTTCACCGGAAAAAGTATATTTTTTCTCAATGAGTTCATAAGTTAAATCTGTTAGATTGATCGTGATCCCTTCGTCTGCTTTTTGCGCTTTACCTGCTAATATGGCTCGATTAATAATGAGATCATTGTGAATACCGTGTTCGTTTGTATCAACATAATGGGTATAACCTTCAGTATATTTAACTTTCAAAAAAGCAACGTACATTGTAGTATCAAGTTCATATAACACGACAAAGACATCACTGTCAGGCGCGTCTTCACTTTGTTGATAGCTTTCATACCAGCGAGTTACAAAAGATTGGCTAAAATTGATGAAATTTTCCTCAGCTTGTTGACTTAATTGCGCAATTTCTGAATCTTCTGCTAAAGTTCCTGTTTTTGTTTGAGAACTGGTTAATTTTTGTATTTTTTTGATTAAATAGTCTCGAATGTATTCCGTGCTCAAATCCAATTCTACTTGAGAAAAGACAGGATCACCTGACTTTCTGTCAATAATATGCATGATCGCTTGTTTTAAATAAATATCCATAAGTGATGTCTTCCTTTCATTTTCCATCCTATAGTGTACAAAAAAATCACTTGTAAAGAAAGACAAATAGTTAAGGCAAATTTATTTCTTAGTTATGAAATGGCTTTAATTGAATATTTTCAAAACTTTTTCGCAAAAATCTCTGTTCAACGTAGTCTTTTTTTCTTATAATCAAATAGTATTTTTGAAAGGGGAACATTATGAAGAAGAAACAATTAGCCAAATTACAACAACAATTTCAACCGTCTTTTAAATCTATACAGTCTAAGCTATTTCATAAAATGCAAGAAAAGGTTACTGCTAAGTACGGTTTCAAAGTAAAAGCATTTACGCAAACAGATCGTCCGGATGTACTGGTTGTTCGACGTTTAGATTTAGATGATGACGCGCGAAATAAAGAAATAAATTTATCTTTAGATGAAAATTTTACGAATATGATTAAACGGATCCAAAGCGGAGAAAAAGGTTTAGGAGAACTTTTTAGTGATAATTTAGCGCAAGAAGTTGCTAGCCACTGGACTTCTGTCAACGACACAACTACGCAAAATGATAGTGTTGTAACTGAAAATGAAACAGAAGCAAAAGATCAAATGACCTTAAGTGCTTTTAAAGATGAAGTGGCAAATTACCCTAACTTCTATGTAGAAACAATTGATGATCGCTATGAAGTTAAAGAACGAACGAAAACTGAATCTCGCCTTTTAGCAACAATTTCAACGCAAAATGAAGATGAGTATACAATCGAAACTGCTTTAAAAAGAAAATATAAATTAAAACTAGCGCTTATTCCAATTATTGAAACATTTGCTAATACACCAATTGAGAATCGTTAATATACTGAAATCAGGATTTTATTATAACAAAGTGTTATAAATTAATAGCAGAGAAAGTCCAACCAAACAAATGTTAAAGGAATTCAAAGAAAGCTTACTTTTTATTAAAGATTATATTTTTTACGCTTGTTTTATAGACAGTTTTTTCAAGAAATAGTAGGCTAAGTTTTGATCTTAAAAAGGGTTGGATGACAAATTCATGAAAAAAAAGCAGAAGTCTATATTGAAAAAAGTACTATTGTTGATTTCGATAATAATACTTACCCTAGGTGGTTATTATTTCTATAGAAATTACCAAATTTTAAAACAGGTACATCAATATGAAGACCAAGTCGCAAAAGCGGTACAAAAAGAAAATATTCCACAGCATAAGGATTTAGTACTGGGAATTATTTTTACAGAAACCAAAGGTGAACATGATGATCCTATGCAAAGTTCTGAAAGTAAAAGCGGCTATCCTAATCAAATTGATGAATCACAAGAAAGTATTGAACAAGGCGTGGCTTTTTTAGCAGAGGCCATAAAAAAGGCGGATGCTAAAGGTTGTGATTTGTGGACTGCTGTACAAGCCTATAATTTTGGTTTGGATTATATTGATTATGTGGCAGAACACGGGAAAAATCACAGTCTAAAACTTGCAGAACAATATTCAAAAGATACGCTATCACCTCAACTGGGTAACACTGCGCAAACCAGATATCGCTATTTAAGCTTACATTCAGTATTTTATAATGGTGGTTACTTGTATCATAATGGAGGAAACTTCTTTTACTCAGAACTGGTGAAAGCCAATGAGAAAAAAATAAAACAAACGGACTTTTTATTTTAAAATCAATCAGGGACAGGAGAAAAAGTTAATGAAAAATGAAACTAAGCCAGCGCGATTCGGCTCTAAAGACTGGATTTTACGTTTCGTTAAAGGAATGTTTATTGGCTCTGGTTTTATTTTACCAGGTGTTTCTGGCGGTGCTTTAGCCGCGATATTTGGCATTTATGAACGAATTATCAGTTTTTTAGCTCATATCACAAGAAGTTTTAAAGAGAATGTTTTATTTTTTCTTCCCGTTGGTTTAGGTGGTCTTACGGGAATATTTCTCTTATCTTTTGCCGTTAGTTTTTTATTAGGTAGTTATGCAAGTATTATTTTATGGTTTTTTGTTGGTTGTATTGTAGGAACGGTACCGGCTTTGTGGAAAGAAGCAGGAAAAAAGGGACGTTCTAAGCGAGAAATTATTATCTTAACCATTAGTTTTATAATGGCAACGATCTTTTTATGGAAAGGCGCCAGTTTCTTTACAGAAGTTCCGCAAAATATATGGACCTGGATGCTGGCAGGGTTTTTGATCGCTTTAGGCGTCATTGTTCCTGGTTTAAGTCCGTCCAACTTTCTTATTTATATGGGAATGTATAAAGCAATGGCAGATGGTTTTAAAACTTTAGACCTTAGCGTCATTATTCCTATTGGAATTGGCGGTATTATCACTGTTTTGAGTTTATCTAAGGTGATCGATTATATCTTTAGTAAAGCTTCCCCACAGTTGTTTCACTTTATCATGGGCGTCGTTTTTGCTTCCACGATTATGATTATACCCACAAATTATAATGGCTTTGGTGTTTTAGGCTATGGCGCTTGTGTATTAATGCTAGTTTTGGGGACAGCTTTAGGTGCTTGGATGAGTCGTTTGGAAGAGCGATATAAATAGTTGAAATAAGGCCAGCGACTGTGAGCAAAAGATTTGTAAAATGTGGAGGATATGATATAATAGTACATGTAGAAAACTGTCTATTTTTTAATCGCACTGATATCATGTTGGTGCGATTTTTTACCGATAGAACAGCTCATCGAGCATTTCTATAGGGGGTGAGTAAACGTGGCGAGAATTCCGCAACAAGTGATTGATGACGTTCGTGAGAAAACGAATGTCGTTGATGTTATTGGTCAATATGTGCAACTGAAAAAGTCTGGCAGTAAAAATTATTCGGGCCTTTGTCCATTTCATAATGAAAAAACACCATCGTTTTCTGTTGCTGAAGATAAGCAGTTTTATTATTGTTTTGGTTGCGGTCGTGGTGGCAATGTTTTTTCTTTTATTCAAGAGATTGAAGGACTTTCTTTTGTTGAGTCCGTCATAAAAGTGGCTGAATTAGAAGGTATTGAAGTTGCGGAAAAGTATCAAGATGTTTCAGGTGAAAATGAGGTAAATTCCAAGCAACAACAATTGATTCAAATGCATGAAAAAGCAGCTGAAGTTTATCATCATATGTTGGTGAATACTGCTGCAGGTGAAGCAGCCCTCGATTATTTGCATAAAAGAGGCTTGGATGATCAGTTAATAGAAGAATTTAATATCGGTTTTGCTCCTAATCAACGTGATTTTTTGTCTCGTGTTTTTCAAAATGAGTCATTAAATACAGAAGCTTTCCCTGAAACTGGGTTATTTGTAGAACGTGAAAATGGAGATTTAGCCGATCGTTTTTATCAGCGAATCATGTTTCCTATTCGTAATTATCAAGGAAAGACTGTTGGATTTTCGGGTCGTTTTTTTGCAACTGAAGATTTTGATGATAAAGAACAGCCAAAGTATTTAAATTCACCTGAAACAACGCTGTTTAACAAACGTGAAATTTTATTTAACTTTGATAAGGCACGTAGTAGTATACGTAAAAACGGTACAGTTTACTTATTTGAAGGATTTATGGATGTACTCGCAGCTTATCGTTCAGGAGCAACAAACGGTATTGCTTCAATGGGAACTAGTTTAACAAACGAGCAAATTGCTGCAGTGACCCGTCTCGCACAAGAGTTAGTTCTTTGCTATGACGGTGATGAAGCCGGTGTTGCTGCAACAGATCGAGCGATCGGTCATTTACAAGAATCAAGTCACATTGATCTATCAGTGATAAGCGTTCCAGAAAAACTCGACCCAGATGAATATGTTAAAAAATATGGGCAAGAGGCCTTTATGAAGTTACTTGAGCACGGGAAAGAAACTGTGTTTTCTTTTAAAATGCGTTATCGACGTATGAATAAAAATATGTCAAACGAAAAAGAACAAGTTGACTATGTACAAGAGTTACTTCATGACTTATTAAATGTGGATTCTTTGATTGAGCAGGACCGATATTTAACACAGTTGTCTACGGAATTTCAGATTTCTAGAGAAACTTTACAACAGCAGTTACGTGATTTAAGACAACAACAAAGAAATAAAAAACAGTCATCTAAGCAAACAGAAGCTCTCCCTGTTCAAGAGGTGTCTCAAAGTTTACAAAAAAAGACGCAAGTACAAAAAGCAGAGGAATTATTACTATATCGTTTGTTTAATGATGAAACACTCAATCAGCGTTTTAAACAGGCGCAAGTCACATTTGTTCATGAAATTTATCAAGAGCTATATATGCTTTTTGATGCTTATATAGAAAGCGAAGGTGAATTTGTTATAGCAAAGTTTTTGGATTTTCTAAAAGATGACAAGCGAATGCGCAATGTTGTTAGTACAATTGCTAGTTTAGATGTGCCAGAAGAAGGAAGTCAACAAGAATTTGAAGACTTACTGACAGTCATACAGTCGTCAAGTCTGGTAGAAGAAATTAAAGACAAAAGAATTAGACAGCAAGAAGCTAGTCAAAAAGGTAATCAACAATTAGAATTAGATTTAGCGGTTGAAATTATCAATCTTACTAAAAAGTTAAAGCAAGCCAAGTAGCAGCATCGAAGGAGGACTTCTTTTATGGCAGAAGAAACAAAAGTTAAATACGAAACAGCGGTTAAGGATTTTATTAAGCAAAACAAAACAAAGGGACAAGTCGTTTATGATGAATTATCTAATGCCTTAGCTACCCCTTATTCATTGGGCGCTGAAGGTATGGATAAACTGATTCAACAAGTAGAAGATGCAGGGATCAGTGTGGTAGACGAAAACGGTGAACCTTCATTACGAAGCTTAAAAACTACTGAAAAAGTGGAAAAAGAAAAACCTAGAGATGATTTATCAGCTCCCACAGGTGTAAAAATTAATGACCCTGTTCGTATGTACTTGAAAGAAATTGGCCGTGTTTCATTATTAACAGCTGAAGAAGAAGTTGATCTAGCCCTAAAAATCGAAGAAGGCGATCAAGAAGCAAAACAACGTTTAGCAGAAGCCAACCTTCGTTTAGTTGTTAGTATTGCAAAACGTTATGTAGGACGTGGCATGCAATTTCTTGATTTGATTCAAGAAGGTAACATGGGCTTGATGAAAGCTGTAGAAAAATTTGATTATCGTAAAGGATTTAAATTTTCAACCTATGCAACTTGGTGGATTCGTCAAGCTATTACGCGGGCAATCGCGGACCAAGCAAGAACAATTCGTATCCCAGTTCATATGGTAGAAACGATCAATAAATTGATTCGTATTCAACGTCAATTATTACAAGACTTAGGTCGCGAACCAATGCCAGAAGAAATTGGTGCGGAAATGGATTTGCCAACGGAAAAAGTTCGAGAAATACTAAAAATCGCACAAGAACCAGTTTCCTTGGAAACACCAATCGGTGAAGAAGATGACTCTCACTTGGGAGATTTTATCGAAGACCAAGAAGCAACAAGCCCTTCTGATCATGCGGCATATGAGTTGTTAAAAGAACAGTTGGAAGACGTTTTAGATACGTTAACTGACCGAGAGGAAAATGTTTTGCGTTTGCGTTTTGGGATTGATGATGGACGTACACGTACATTAGAAGAAGTAGGCAGAGTATTTGGCGTGACACGCGAAAGAATCCGTCAAATCGAAGCAAAAGCTTTACGTAAATTACGTCACCCATCTCGTTCAAAACAATTGAAAGATTTTCTAGAATAATAAGTAAAGACTTTTAAAAGCTTGTTAGGCTTTTAAAAGTCTTTTTTTTATGATAAAAAAGAAAACTAATGTTGAACGAGTAACGATAGCTCAAAAAAAGTGAAATCAATGATGAAAGAATAGCAATAGCTCGTAGAAAATGAAAATAAGCAGAAATCCTCTTGTTTATCCTCTTTAGTTTCGATATGATGTTAAGAAAATAAAGGCTAAAACTAGAAAGGGCATTTTTATGGAAGAAGTGAAATATGAAACTTTTGTAGATGGGATGAAAGCTTGTGTACCTACGATTTTAGGTTATCTGGGAATCGGCTTTGCTTTAGGTGTTGTAGGCAAAGGTGTTGGTTTATCTGTTTTTGCTATTTTTTTAATGTCTGTCATTGTTTATGCTGGCAGTGCGCAATTTATCATTTGTGGTTTAATAGCAATTCAGGCGCCTATTACTTCCATTATTGCTACGGTCTTTTTAGTAAATCTTAGGCATTTTTTGATGAGCCTTTCGGTGGCTCCGTATTTTCGCCAAGCTTCGTTATTGGAAAATGTCGGCATCGGTACATTACTAACAGATGAGTCTTACGGCGTTTTGACAATGGCATTAAAAAGAATGGGAAAAGTAAGCGTTGCTTGGACAAATGGATTAAATATTTGTGCTTATTTGACGTGGATTGTCGCAACTGTACTGGGAGGCTTATTAGGAAACTTTATCCCAGAACCAGAGATTTTTGGGTTAGATTTTGCCTTAGTGGCAATGTTTTTAGGCCTTTTTTTATTTCAAGTGGAACTACCACTAAAGACTAAAACTAAACAAACTTTGCTTGTTCTATTGAGTGTCATTCTAGTATTATATATATTGATGTGGTTGACAACTCCTGAAATTGCAGTGATTGTTTCGGCTCTTGTAGGCTGCTTGGTGGGGGTGATAACACATGATAAGTACTGAATATTTGTATTTGATGCTAGGTTGTTTTGTCGTTACCTGGATACCTCGAATTTTACCATTTGCTTTTGCCAAAAAAATGCACTTTCCAGAAAAGTTCCGTTTGTTTCTTGATTATCTGCCATTGTGTATTTTGACGGCTTTACTCGTTCAAAACTTATTAAGTGTCCCCTCAGGTAAAGCGCCTATATTAAATATTCAAGAAGCAATTGCATGTATTCCTGCTTTAATCGTGGGGATTTATACAAAAGATTTGATGAAAATCGTTGTCACAGGTATTATAGCAATAGCACTTATTCGTTTTTTTGTTTAAAGGAGAAAAAATTTTATGAATGAATTACTTGCAACTGTTTTTACTGGTATCGTTACTGATGAAAATGAAGATCATTACTTTGTCCAAAAAAACGGTCAAACTTTTAAGTTAAATAAAGAAGAAGGAAATCATACTTTAGGAGAAGCAGTTGAAGGCTTTGGTTATTTGAATCAAAAAAAGGAAGCCTCTTTTACTACTGAGATCCCTAAAATTAGAAAGGGACATTATGCTTTTGCGCCAGTGACTGATGTGCGCCGTAATTTAGGGGTATTTGTTGATATTGGCTTACCCGATAAGGAGATTGCTGTTTCTTTAGATGAACTTCCTACAATGCACGAGCTATGGCCAAAAAAAGGTGATCGCTTGATGATTGCTTTAAGTGTTGATAAAAAAGATCGTATTTGGGCGTCTTTAGCAGAGGATAAGAACTTTCAATCATTGAAAAAAGCAGCGAATGAAAATATGCATAACAAAGATATTTCAGGTACAGTTTATCGTCCCAAAATCGTTGGTACTTACTTGCTAACAGATGATTATTATATAGGTTTTGTTCACCCTTCTGAAAGATATATGGAACCCCGCTTAGGAGAACATGTTTCAGGTCGGGTCATTGGTGTGCGACCAGATGGCGTATTAAATATCTCGCTAAAACCTAGAGCTTATGAAGCGATCCCTGATGATGCAGCAATGATCTATGCTTATTTAAAACAAAGACCTGGACAAGAAATGCCTTATACAAACAAAACGCCTCCAGAAGATATTAAGCAATTATTTGGTATTAGTAAAGCACAATTTAAACGTGCGTTAGGACATTTGATGAAACAAGGTTTAATTGTACAAGAAGAAGGTCTAACAAAAATGACACAAAATTCTAATTGAGAACGCTTGTTTATTTTCTCTTTCTATTTTATACTTATTTTAAAGTTTCACTAGCTAATTTGTTTTTAGATTATAATAATTATAAATAGTGGAGGTTATTATGAGTACCGTAGAAACATTGAAAAAGACCAAAAAACAACTTCATGAATCAGGATTTAAACTGACGCCGCAAAGAGAAGCGACTTTACTTGTTTTGTTAGAAAACGAAAAAGATCATTTATCAGCAGAAGAAATTTTTTTCTTTGTTAAACAAAAAAATCCAGATATCGGTTTAGCTACGGTATACCGAACACTAGATATCTTAGTTGATCTAAAGATCGTAGATAAAATTAGTTTTGACGATGGTGTTGCGCGTTATGACCTTAGAAAAGAAGGAGCTAAACATTTTCATCATCACTTGCTCTGCCTTGAATGTGGAAATATTGAAGAAATTAATGAAGATCTATTAGGAAATGTGGAAGAAATTGTTGAAAAGAATTTTCATTTTGTTGTAAAAGATCATCGCCTTACTTTTCATGGAATATGTCAAAATTGTCAAAATAAAGCTAAAGAAAGCTGATATTCAGCTTTCTTTCTTTTTTGCTGTGAATCACTATGATTCAGCGTCCGAAGGGAGCTGAGAGTAGCTGATGAACAGTACTAGGGCGAGCGAAAGCGAGGCGTAGTAACCGTACTTCCCGAATCACAGCGATTCAGCGACCGAAGGAAGCTGAAAGTAGATCCTTCAAGGACTTAGCGACTTGTCGCTTAGACCTTGATGAGATCGAAGCGTAAGCGAAGTGATGAACAGTACTAGGGCGAGCGAAAGCGAGGCGTACTAACCTTACTCTCTGAATAAGGTTTACGTCTAATGTAATTTTATTTGAAGATGAAACATACAAAGTGATAATTTTTTGCTAAATTGATTGCAGTTTCGCTTTGTTTTGTGAGATAATTCAAAAGCAAACTGAGAAGGTGGGAAATCAATGGATGAACAAGTAACAGATTATTTACACTACCTTTTGATCGAACGAGGTCTTTCTAGTAATACTAGGAAGAGTTACCAGCGAGATTTAGAGCAGTATCTTGCATTTCTACATGAAAAAAAGATTACGGATTGGCAAAATGTGGATCGCTATACGATTGTTTCTTTTTTGCAGTTTTTACAAAATGAAAAAAAATCTGCAGCTACCCTAACTCGTATGGTAACCAGTTTACGGCGCTTTCATCAATTTCTTAGACAAGAGCGCTATACTGATCATGATCCTATGCAGCATATTGATTCACCTAAAAAAACGCAGAAACTACCTGATACACTAAGTCTTAGCGAAGTGGAACGCTTAATTGAGGCACCGGACACCAAAAAAGTATTAGGTATAAGAGATCGTACAATTTTAGAAGTGATGTATGCAACAGGACTACGTGTAAGTGAACTAATTGGTTTAAAATTAAATGATTTGCACTTGGCCATGGGATTAATGCAGACTACAGGAAAGGGCGATAAAGAGCGAATTGTACCGTTAGGTGATATGGCGATTCATTGGTTAGAAACTTACTTGGAAGAAGCACGGCCAATATTGTGCCAAAAACATCCTGAAGAGGAGTATTTATTTGTGAATGGGCATGGAACAAGTCTTTCTCGTCAAGGGGTTTGGAAAAACTTAAAAGCCTTGGTCTTAAAGGCAGGAATTATGAAAAACGTTACGCCTCATACTTTGCGCCATAGTTTTGCTACTCATTTATTGGAAAATGGCGCAGATCTTCGGACTGTTCAAGAACTTTTAGGTCATGCGGATATTTCTACAACTCAAATCTATACACACATCACCAAAAAACGAATGGCTGAGGTGTACAAACAATATTTCCCCCGTGCTTGAATAGTTAAATGTATAAAGATAATGGATGAGGAGCAATCATGGAAGAGATTAAAGTGAAATTGGATGTATTTGAAGGACCTTTGGATTTATTATTACATTTGATTAAAACATTAGAAATAGATATTTACGATATCCCGATTGCACAAGTTACTGATCAGTATATGAATTATATTCATGCAATGGAAAGTTCGCAACTGGAAGTGGCAGGAGACTATCTTGTGATGGCAGCTACATTAATGTCTATCAAAAGTCAGATGCTTTTGCCTAAACAAGAATTGGAGGACGATGAGGATACTTATAAAGAAGATCCTCGAGAAAGCTTAGTTGCGCAATTACTGGAATATCGAAAATACAAATATGCAGCTGGGCAACTTTCAGAAAAAGCTGAAGAACGAAGTCATTACTTTACCAAAGAACCTATGGATATGGATGAATACAAAGACGAGGATACATCGCTTGAGGCAAATCAATTTAATACGATCGATTTATACCTAGCTTTTCAATCTATGCTAGAAAAAAAGAAGAAAAGAAAAGTGCTTAAAACAACGATCGCTGCGGATGAAACGAGTATTGATGAAAAAATACGTACAATCGAGACACAATTGTATCAACGAAAAAATGCGCGTGGCGGTTGTTTATTGGATAGCTTTATGGATAATTTTGAAACAAGTGAAATTGTAGTGACATTTATTGCATTGTTAGAATTAGTTAAGAGCCGAAAAGTCAATGTGACGCAAAATGTTAATTACAAAGACATCCTGCTTTATCCAGTGTATGAAGATGAAGGAGGGCGTTTAAATGGATAATATGGGGAAATTAGAAGCTTTGCTTTTTGCAGCAGGTGATGAAGGGGTTCGTTTAGAAGAATTAAGTTTTCTGATTAATCAGCCGGCGTCTAAAGTTTATCAGTTAATTCAGACATTAAACGAAAAATATCAAGATGACCACAGTTCTTCTTTAAATGTTCTTGAGTTAGGCAATCATTTTGTTTTAACGGCTAAAAAAGAGTATGCGCCAATTTTAAAAGAATACGCTAAATCTCCGATAGCTAATCGTCTTTCCCAGGCAGCACTTGAAACTTTGTCGATTATTGCTTATAAACAACCTATCACTCGTATGGAAGTAGATGATATAAGAGGTGTGCAATCTTCTGGATCTGTACAAAAATTAGCAACTAATCGTCTAGTTGAAGAAAAAGGACGGGTGGAAGGTCCAGGTAGAGCTATTTTGTATGGGACCACGGAATATTTTATGGATTATTTCGGATTAAAATCCATGGAGGAATTACCGGATATTCAAGCGATGGAAGAAGAGTTATCAGCTGATATACCACTGGATTTATATGCCGATCGTTACGAAGAACCAACCGAAGAAAAAGGAGATAATTAAATGCAACGATTACAAAAAGTGATTGCTCATGCTGGTATTGCTTCTAGAAGAAAAGCAGAGGAGTATATTACACAAGGACGTGTGAAAGTTAACGGAGAAGTGGTCAAAGAATTAGGCGTTCAGGTAGCTAAAAAAGACCAAGTTGAAGTTGACCAAGTACCTATCTACCAAGAAGAACCTGTTTACTTTATGTTTTATAAACCACGGGGCGTTATTTCTGCGGCTTCAGATGATAAAAATCGTACGGTTGTCACAGATTACTTTACAGAAGTAAAAGAACGGATTTATCCGATCGGCCGCTTGGATTATAATACTTCTGGATTGTTGCTTTTGACAAATGACGGTGATTTTTCCCAAAAGTTAATGCATCCCAAATATGAGATAGATAAAGTCTATGTTGCTAAAGTAAGTGGCGTTGCAACAAACAAAAAATTATCACCTCTTACCAAAAAAATGCATATTGAAGGGAAAACGTTAGCTCCAGCAAAATTTGAAATTTTATCAACGGATAAAAAAGCACAAACGAGTATTGTTCAATTGACCATTCATGAAGGTCGCAATCACCAAGTGAAAAATATGTTAAAAGCTTGTGGTTTTCCAGTTGAAAAATTAAAACGTGAACGTTATGGGCATCTGACACTAGAAAATTTACAAGTTGGCAAATACCGTGAATTGAATAAAAATGATGTTAATCGATTAATTGAAGAAACAAAAATAAAATAGTTGAAATTATTGTTCGTTCATGTATAATGAAGTTGAAAAAAATAATAAAGGTTCGTCTTCAGGGGCAGGGTGCAATTCCCGACCGGTGGTAAAAGTCCACGAACTGCTTATTACAAGTGGTTGAATCGGTGCAAATCCGATACCGACAGTACAGTCTGGATAAAGAAGATAGAGCATATTTGGTTTAGCTGACTTTTGTTAGTACAAATACTCTATTCTCCCTTGGGAAAATAGAGTATTTTTTTATTAACAATATGAAAAAGCCAATAGGTTCGATTGAAGATGAGTCCTTGAAATAGGAGGATTTATATGCACAGTAACGCTCGAAAAATGGTGGCAGTAGCGATGTTTGCAGCAATGGGTTTGGTGTTACAATATATTGCTTTTCCAGTTATGCCAGCTTTTGGATTTTTAAAGATAGATTTTAGTGATATTCCAGTGATTTTGAGTATGTTTTTATTTGGTCCGGTAAGTGGGATCTTAACTGCTTTTCTGCGTTCGTTTCTACATCTTATCACAACGGGTCTTGCACCGCAAAATATTGTAGGTGATGTTGCAAGCTTTTTAGCAACCACGCTTTATTGCCTACCCGTTTATTATTTCTTCAATAAAGGGGCAAACTTGCGAAACAAAATTTCAGGTACCCTTCTAGGCATAATTTCAATGACATTGTTTATGAGTGTTGCTAACTACTTTGTTATTACACCTTTGTACTTGAGGTTTTTCCAACTATCAGTAGATGAAATGCTGGGTATGCCATTGGCAAATTATGTAGTTTTAGGAATCTTGCCATTTAATTTAGTAAAAGGTGGACTGGTAAGTGCTGTATTCTTAGTTCTGCACGCTAAGTTACTCCCGTGGATCAGTAGAAAACAAAATCATTCAACGCCTCATTCCTCAACCATTAAATAGAAAAAAACTTATAAGACTAGCTAGCCAGTTAAACAAAAATAATGTTTAGCTGGTTATTTTTATCTATTATCAACTTGTTTAATAATGAGTAGAGAAAGAAGATATTACTCAAAGGGGGGTGTATTCCTTTAAAAAATAAACAACTAAAGGAAAATTTACTTTGACCTTATTTAAGGGAAGAAAATTTTGTGTATAATAGATATAGATTTATTTTTCTAACAAAATCGCTCTTACTGGGCATTGCTTGTAAGCTTTAATGACATTTTCTTGATCTTTAACAGCGATAAACTGTTGACAGGCTTTGGGAGCTTGTGAAAACAAGACAACGCCGTTATCATCATAATCAAAAATTTCTGGCGCGTACAGCGCGCATAAGCCGCAAGCGATGCAGCGTTCTGGGACAATTTTACATAATCGTGACATTTGCTCACATTCTTTCTGGAGGATTATATGGATGAATTTATTTTATCGTTGTTTATAGCAGATAACAAGTTGAAAAAAACGACCCTTTACCAGCTGCTAGTGGGAAAACACACGACTTCTGTCTTATGCTATGCTTATTTTCACGACCTTTTGCCCTTTTTCTCAGCTTTTCCCCGTTTAGATGAAAAAGAATTTTATCAAACGTTAACAAAATTAAGTAAGCAAGGCTACATAAAAGAAGAGCAACAGCAAATAAGTTTAGTAAAAAATTTGCATTCGTCTAATTTGTTGCAAACGCCCGCTTTTCAATCATTGAATTTTTTTAAATTTGGAAGAAGAGAAGAAGTATGTTGGCGTTCTGTACGTTTTTTATTACAGGCGGTATCATTTTTGGGAAAAGAAACAAACTATATTCCTTTAGAAAACGCGCCCGTTTATACGCAAAGAGTTCGGACAGTCATTCACCAGTATAATGGTAATTTAGTTGATACTTTGTATCAGGAAACAGCAGAAATACTAGAAGCTTTATCAGAAGAACATGCGGATTTACTAGCACAGACACTTTCAGGTTACCAGCAAGAAGGTGCAGCCTTTTTTCAACTAGTGGCGGATCAATACACACAGTATCCATGGTTGGATCTATATAAATCGGCAGCGATCCATCATTTCTTAGCTCAAGTGATTAAGCATCCCGAGTATTTATTATATAAGTTTTTACGTCCTTTTCTTTTACAAAATTATAATCAAAGTATGCTGCAAACGCGCAAGTTAATTCAACAAGGATATTCTCTTGATAAGGTGATGCAAGAGCGAAAATTAAAAAAAGGTACGATTCAAGATCATCTGATAGAATGGGCGTTAGCAGATCCAGCCTTTCCTTTTTCTAGCTTTTTCTCACAAAAAACCAAAAACGAGTTAGAAAAATTGCCCATAAATTCTTTTGCTTATCCTTTTAAAGAAATAAAAAAGGACTTTAATGCAAGTTTTTTGGAAATTCGACTCTATCAAATATGGAGGAAAAAAGAATCACTATGTTAGAAGAGGCATTATATCGTTACTTTCGCTATAAAAATTTTCGTCCTGGTCAAAAAGAAACGATAAATTCATTACTAGAAGGAAAAGACAGTTTAGCTGTACTTCCGACGGGTACAGGAAAGAGCCTTTGTTACCAGCTGCCTGCCTATTTAAGAGAGGGTACAGTACTGATCGTTACTCCTTTGATTTCTTTGATGGAAGATCAACTGGCTTCTTTACAAAAAAATGGTGAAAAACGAGGAGTGCTTTTAAATGGTAACCTGAGTGAACAAGAGAAAATGTATGTATTGGACCATTTTTCTAATTATAAATTTGTTTTTTTAAGTCCGGAAATGCTTATGCAGGAAAAAATATTATCAAGATTACAACTTTATCCTATTGCTTTATTTGTTGTTGACGAGGCCCATTGTATTTCGCAGTGGGGAATTGATTTTCGACCTGAATATAGAAATTTAAAGCAAGCTAAAAAACGTCTACATGATCCTGTGACTTTGGCTTTGACAGCAACAGCTACTGATGAAGTAAAAGCAGAAATAAAAGACTTATTGTTAAGTAAAAATGCTGTGGAACACTGTTATTCTGTCGATCGTCCTAATGTTTCCTTGTCTGTCATACATACACGGGAAAAATTAACGGATTTGAAAAAACTGCTAAATAAAGCTTATGGTTCAGTACTTATTTATTGTGCAACAAGAAAAAAAGTAGAGGAAGTCTATGATCGGTTAAAAAATGATTATATTGTCGGCTACTATCATGGTGGACTGGATAGCAGTCAAAGAAGGCTTTTGCAGGAACAATTTATTAATGATCAACTACAAATATTAGTTTGTACAAATGCGTTTGGTATGGGTGTTGATAAATCAGATATTCGGTTAGTGATTCATTATGAACTACCTGATAGTTTAGAAAATTATATGCAAGAGATTGGTAGAAGTGGTCGCGACCAAAAACCTAGTAGTGCAGTTCTCTTATATCAAGAAAAAGATGAAAAAATTCATCATTTTATGCAGCAACAAGCACAACAAGAGCGTCAATTTTTTGAATTTTATTTAGACCAGCGATTATTGAGCAAACTAACAGAGCTTCAAGAGAAATGGTTACAGCAAATGAAAGCTTCAGGGCAAGATAGTTTTCTTGCACAATTGAGACAAAACGAAACAAAAAAGCAGGAAAAACTTAAACAAATGCTTGATTATATTTATTTTAATGGCTGTAGACGAGAATTTTTATTGAATTACTTTGGAGAAACATTAACAAAAATTCCTGAAAGGTGTTGTGATTTTCATGGAATAAAAGAAGTAACTGAAGATAAAAAGGAATACCATTCTTCGGTAAATAAAACACATTGGCAAGAAATTTTACTAAAAATGTTTAAAGAAGAAAATTCACAACAATTTGGGAAGACATAAAGAGACAACATATGGTATAATACAGCGGAAAGATAGTGAGTGGGAGGTCATTTAAAGTGAGCAGAAGAGATAGAAGAAATAAAGAATCACAAGGGCAAGAACCATGGGAACAACCCATCTATGATACCGAAAATGAGGATGAAAATTCATCACGTTCTCAACAACGTCAACAAAAGAAAGGAAGTAGCGGCTTTTTAACGATTGTTGTCGTTTTATTGGTTTTAATTATTGCTGTACCAACTGTTGCCGGTTTATGGGTGATGAATCGTAATAATGATACTGAAACCGTTGCTAACACCGAACAGACTTCGACAAGTTCCACTGAGTCAACGACATCAACAACTACAGAAGAGTCTTCGACAGAAAGTAGTTCTACTGAGGAAAGTTCTTCTGAAGAGCCAGAGGAAAACGAAGATGAGCAAGTTGCTGAAGACGACCAACAAGCAGCTGGTGATCAAGATCAACAACAAGCTGCAGAAGATGACCAACAAGCTGCGCAAGACCAAGGTCAGCAAGGTCAAGACCAACAAGGCCAAGGGCAAGAAGGTCAAGAGCAACAAGATCAAAATCAAGGACAAGGTCAACAAAATCAAGGCCAAGGAGAACAAGATCAAGGACAAGAGGGCCAAGATCAACAAGGCCAACAAAGTCAAGGTCAACAAGATAATCAAGACGATCAAGAAGGCGGCGAAGGTTATGCAACAGTTCAATCTGGTGATGGACTACAACAAGTAGCTGAAAGAAATGGCATGAGCGTAGAAGAACTTGCCGAATTAAACGGGATGGATCCAAATAATTTCCATGTAAATCCTGGACAAGAGTTAAGAACTAGATAAAAAAGCCGCTCATGCGGTTTTTTTATCTATCTATCTATAAACTTTAAAATTTTCAAGTTTAGCTAAGGAGAAACGACATGCATGAAATCAATATAGCTATTGACGGCCCAGCATCTTCTGGAAAAAGTACAGTTGCTAAAATTATCGCGCGAGATTTTGGATTTATTTATACGGATACAGGGGCGATGTATCGCAGTGTTACTTATTTGGCTTTAAAATATCAAGTATCTTTTACAGATGAAATGGCTCTGGTTGAATTGATTAAAAATTATCCAATCACTTTTAAGCAAACAGAACACGGACAATTAGTGTTTGCGGATGGTCAAGATATTACAAAAGCGATTCGTGAAACTGAAGTAACCAATAATGTTTCTGAGGTTTCAGCTTTTCCTAGCGTCCGCGCTCATTTAGTTAAAGCACAGCAAGAAATTGCTAAATCAGGCGGTGTGGTGATGGATGGAAGAGATATTGGTACAACAGTCCTTCCAGAGGCTGAGGTAAAAATTTTTTTAGTTGCTTCAGCTAGTGAGCGAGCAAAAAGGCGTTATAAGGAGAACCAATCCAAAGGAATAGAAAGTGATTTTGAAACCTTAAAAAAAGAGATTGAACAACGTGATTATACTGATTCACACCGCAGCGCTTCTCCACTGAGACAAGCTGAAGATGCCGTTTTAGTTGATACAACTGGGATGTCTATCGATGAAGTGGTGACGGCGATCAAAAACGTGGTAAAAGAAAAAGTGTAAGGGGGAATTTGGATGAAGAAAAAGTTCGTCGCAGGTATTGCTTTTTTTAGTGCTTTGTTTATCGTTGGTTGTTCAAACGAACAAGATGCAGCTGACACAAGTGAAGCTACAAGCCAAACGAGCCAAGCACAAGAAGAAATTACCGCGACAGTCGAGATAGAAGATGAAGATCAAACGGTCGATGAAAAAGAAATAGAGACAACAACAGATGAAACACTCATGGAAGTTATGCAAGATAATTTTGATATTGAAGAAGATAGTGGTATGATTACAACAATTGAAGGCATCGAACAAGACGAAGACGACAATATGTATTGGACATACACTATCAATGATGAAATGGTCAATACTGGCGCTGATGAAACCACGCTAGAAGATAACGATCAAGTTGTCTTTACTTACGATAAAATGGAGTAGTTATCAGTTATAAAATCATTTCACATAAATGGTGTGATTAATTTATAAGTCGTCTGTCAAATGTAAATTCAGACTTTTCAATAAAAATATACAGAAATCGCTTTATTTTTTTATTATTATAGCATAGACTAAAGAGTGAAGTGTTTTTTAAATCGTTGGTTAGGAGGACATAAGTTATGACAGAATTTGAAAATAATAACTTTGAAGAAAACGGTGAAACTATGGAAGATGCGTTAAATGCTGTTCACGATGTAAAAGTTGGGGACATTGTAAAAGGTGAAGTGCTTGCTTTAGAAGATAGACAAGCAATCATCGGAATCGAAGGTACAGGCGTTGAAGGTGTAGTTCCTGCTAAGGAATTATCAACTTTACCTGTAGAAGACATCAATGAGGTAGTAAAAGTTGGAGACGTGCTTGACCTTGTCGTTATTTCATCCATTGGAAAAGACAAGGAAAATGGTAGTTATTTACTTTCCAAACGTCGTCTTGATGCGAAAAAGGTTTGGGAAGAAATTGAAGAAAAATACCAAAACGGTGAAACGATTGAAGCCCCAGTAACAAACGTTGTTAAAGGCGGTCTTGTTGTTGACGTGGGTGTACGTGGTTTTGTGCCAGCTTCTATGGTTGAAGATTACTTTGTTGATGATTTTAATGAATATAAAGGAAAAACATTAGAATTCAAAATTATCGAAATTGAACCTTCAGAAAATCGCTTGATTTTATCTCATAAAGCGATTGTTGAAGAAGAAAAAGAACAGAAGAAAGCAGAACTACTTGCTTCTATTTCAGAAGGTGATGTCATCGAAGGAACAGTTGCTCGCTTAACTGATTTTGGTGCCTTTATCGATCTAGGTGGCATTGATGGCTTAGTTCATGTTTCTGAAATTTCACATTCACATGTGGGTAAACCTAGTGATGTGTTAAGTGTTGGCGATAAAGTAAATGTAGCAGTTCTATCGGTTGATCCAACAACTGAACGTGTTTCTTTATCCATTAAAGATACATTACCTGGTCCTTGGACTGATATTGAAGAAAAAGCACCTAAGGGAGCTGTTTTAGAAGGTACTGTAAAACGTTTAACAAGTTTTGGTGCTTTTGTCGAAGTATTCCCAGGCGTAGAAGGCTTAGTTCATATTTCGCAAATTTCGCATAAACATATTGCAACACCACATGAAGTGTTATCAGAAGGCGATCAAATCCAAGTGAAAGTCTTAGATGTTAACCCTGAAGAACACCGTATTGCTTTAAGCATTAAAGCACTGGAAGAAAAACCTGAAGAAACAGAAGAATCATATGAACCTGAACCAGAACCTGAAGATTACCAAGACTCTGAAGATGGATCAGGATTTACTATGGGAGATATTTTAGGTGAAACGTTAAAGGATGACGAAGAAGAGTAGTTATCACGCTTTTATAAAAAAAGGCTGTTTTAAACAGTCTTTTTTTTATGAAAAAATGAAATACTTAAGAATGCTTGCAAGTTTAAGTTTCATTGGGTACACTGGTTAAGTTAAAAAAGTTATCGCATAACGAAAAAGGAAGTTGCGTATTTTTATTGTTTCGGCTATAAGTGCTAGCTATTTTCGTATACAAAATTCGTTGTGCAGTTCAAGATGGAGGGAAGAAAATGGCAAATCCAACGATAGCGATTGTTGGCCGACCAAATGTTGGAAAGTCAACGATTTTTAACCGAATTGCTGGAGAACGTATTTCGATAGTAGAAGATACGCCAGGCGTAACTCGTGATCGTATTTATACAAAAGGTGAGTGGCTAAACCAGGAGTTCAACATTATCGATACAGGTGGCATTGATTTAAGCGATGAACCGTTCAAAGATCAAATTAAGCACCAAGCAGAGATTGCTATTGAAGAAGCCGACGTTATCCTTTTTGTCACGAGCGTTCGTGAAGGGGTAACAGATGCAGATGAAACAGTAGCACGTATTTTATATCAAAGTAATACACCTGTAGTATTAGCAGTTAACAAAGCAGACAATCCTGAACTGCGTAACGATGTTTTTGATTTTTATACCTTAGGACTAGGAGACCCTTATCCAATTTCAGGAAGTCATGGCATCGGTCTGGGTGATGTTTTAGATGAAGTCGTCAAGTATTTTCCTGAAGAAGAAAGTAACAAAGATGAATCAATGATTTATTTTAGTTTAATTGGTCGACCAAATGTAGGAAAATCTTCTTTGATCAATGCCTTATTAGGAGAAAACCGCGTTATTGTTTCAGAGATCGAAGGGACAACGCGCGATGCGGTTGATACTCGCTTTGTCAGCGAAAGTGGTCAAGAATTCACTATGATAGATACTGCTGGCATGCGTAAACGTGGAAAAGTTTATGAAAAAACAGAAAAATACAGTGTAATGCGTGCGATGACAGCTATCGATCGTTCAGATGTGGTTTTAATGGTCTTAAATGCTGAAGAAGGGATACGAGAACAGGACAAAAAAGTCGCTGGCTACGCACACGAAGCAGGCTGTGCGATTATAATTGTCGTAAATAAATGGGATTTATTAAAGAAAAAAACGGATACCATGCAGAAATTTGAAGAAAAAATTCGAAACGAATTTTTATATCTAGATTATGCGCCAATTATCTTTGTCTCAGCAGAAACAAAGCAACGATTAAACCAGCTTTCTGATTTAATCGAACGCGTCGGGATGAACCAGAACCTTCGTGTCCCGTCGTCTATTTTAAATGACGTCATTATGGATGCCGTAGCGATTAACCCAACGCCTACTGATAAAGGCAGGCGGTTGAAAATCTTTTATGCAACACAAGTGGCAGTGAAGCCGCCATCTTTTGTTGTTTTTGTGAACGATGAAAACCTGATGCATTTTTCTTATGCCCGCTTTTTAGAAAATCAAATTCGTCGAGCATTCGAATTTGAAGGGACGCCTATACGGCTTATTCCGCGTAAGAGAAAATAAAGATTTTACCATAGTTTTTGGCTTTTGGCAAAAGAATATCTTTAAATAGCAAAAAAAGAAAAAAATAGCCTCAAAATGGCGAAAATCCTTGATATTAAAAGGTTCTTGTGATAACGTTATAACAGAATATTGATCGAATATATCAATATTTGTCACGGGATTTTGAGTGATTCAAATGAATGTGATTTATACCGAAACATCATTATATTTTCAGGAGGTGATTCCATCCATGGCAAATAAAGCAGAATTAATCGAAAAAGTTGCAGAAGCGACTGATTTGACTAAAAAGGACGCAACTGCAGCAGTTGATGCTGTGTTCACAACGATTCAAGATTCTCTAGCTAGCGGCGAAAAAGTTCAATTGATCGGTTTTGGTAACTTCGAAGTACGTTCTCGCGCAGAACGCAAAGGACGTAACCCACAAACTGGTGAAGAAATTAAAATCCCAGCAAGCAAAGTACCAGCATTCAAACCTGGTAAAGCGTTAAAAGACGCTGTAAAATAAAATTTGTATCTTAAAAGACCCTTGAGAAATCAAGGGTCTTTTTATACGTGCAAATTCAAATTAGGAGAAGAAGGGTCAGCAAATAAAACTGCCGAACCTAAGTTCAGTCAAGAAAAGGACAGAACTTTGACCTTTTGTCCATAGATTAAGAAAAATGACGACACACTCTTTTTGCCTAAATTTTCCTTTCTTTTCGTTAAAATTATGTAATTTCTCAAAATAACTATATTCATGATATAATAAACATACGTAAACAAAGGCGGGGAAGACCTATGCAATTAACCTACCAAAGACAAGATTTAACCACACAGATCACTTACGGCAAGCCTCTTGCAAGAAGTATCGAAGATATATTGCCAGATAATAGACATGTGATTATTTTAACCAATCAACGTTATTATGACCAATTCTTTCAAAAGATTCAGCAGGCATTTCCTGCAAATGATATTGATTGGTATATTGCACGTAATCAGCTGTATTGTAATCATTTAGAAGAAATGACGGAGTTCTTGCAGTTTTTAGCTAGGTTTCCTTTATCGGAAAGATACCTTTTCGTTGCTTTTGGTAATGAAGGCATTGTACAATTAACTGGCTTTTTACAACGTACTGTAATGTTGTCAGGAGAATTCTGGGTTATACCACCATCTTTTCGCTCTTTTTTCAGTGCACTGGTCGAAAATAAAATGATTTGTAAAGAGCCTTATAATGAGCTGTTACAACAAAAAAATTTACCGACACATATTTTTTTAGATCAAACGATTATTCAAAAACAAAAGGATGGGAAACTGGTTGATTTACAAATGTTTATTCAAGCTGGCTTAGTTAGTGATTATACATTTTTACATCAATTGTTTAAAAATTTTCCGTCACAAAAACAATTACATACTGCCTCTTTTATGGCTTTTGTTGAACATATGGCAGGACTATATGAAACACAGGCTTTAACCATAAACTCTTATGGCACTATATTTGAAAAAGCTTTTTATTTAACGGAAAATGGACATCTACTGTCGGCCTATATGAAACGCTTTTTAGGCTTGCTTTTGCAATTATTTTGGAATTTAGAAATCAATAACTCGATTTTTCGAATAGAAAATTTTATGATTTGGTTAAAAAAACTTGGGTATCCAATTGAGTTACCTGAACGGCTGTTGATTAGTGAATATTTAGAAAATGTACTTACTTTACAAGAAAATCAGAAGTTGACTGTTCTATCGGACATTGGGGAAACTGGTGCTCCTTGTTTTGCTGATGAAAAGACAATGATAAGAGCAATGGAACGTTATCAGAAAATTATTTCAAAGATTTGAGGAGAATATATGACATATAGTGAAAAAATGCTAGATGCTTTAGATCAAGAGGACTTCGCTGAGGCACAGCTACAATTAAATCAAGCAATCAAAGAAGATAATGAGGATATTTTAGAAGAATTAGGAGAGTCGTTACTTTCAATTGGCTTTTTAGAAGAAGCAAAACAGGTCTTTGAAAATTTAAAATCACGTCATCCTGAGCAAAAAGAAAACAATCTGCCCCTAGCTGAAATTGCTGTTGAAAATAATGAAACAGATGCAGCATTGGAACTATTAGAAGCAATTGGTCCTGATAGTGAATTATATCCGCAAGCTTTGTTGGTTACAGCTGATTTATACCAAGTTTTGGGCATTCCGGAAGTCAGTGAAAGCAAGTTAAAAGAAGCTTCGCGTATTCTTCCTGATGAAGCACTGATTCAATTTGCTTTAGCAGAGCTGTATCTATCTATGGATCGTTTTAACGAAGCAGCATTTATTTATCAACATTTATTAGAACTTGGTGAAGAAGAAATCAATAATGTGTCAATTAGAGAACGTTTGGGAACAACGCTTAGTTTAGAGGGAGATTTTGAAAATGCTGTTGAGTATTTGGAAGCTTCTCTAGAAGAAGGAGAAACTGACGAACGTCTTTTTCAAACAGCTTTTGTTTATCGACAGTTAAAAGATAACGACAAATCGATACGTTATTTGCAAGAATTGCGTGGATTAAATCCACAATATCGAGCTTTATACCTCCCATTAGCTGAAAGCTTACAAGAAGAAGAATTGGTTGAAGAAGCACAAACAGTCATTGAAGAAGGGATTCAAGAAAATCCTTATCAAGTAGATCTATACCATTTTGCTTCAGAGAATAGTTATAGGTTACATGATGCTAAAAAAGCAGAAGACTATTTATTACAGGCTTTAGAACTAGGAGAAAAAACGGAAGAAACACTTTTAACGCTTAGTAATTTGTATATCAATGAAGAACGTTTCGAAGAAGCGATAAAAACAGTGAAACAGATGGAAGACACGCAAAATCCGTACGCTTTATGGAACTTAGCTCATGCTTATAATGAATTAGAAGATTTTGAGCAAGCTAGCCAGTATTATGAACAAGCCAGTGTTGAATTAAAACATGAACCTGATTTTATGAAAGAATACGGCATTTTCCTACGTGAAGAAGGACGCTTAGAAGAAGCAAAATCTTATCTTTCACATTATCTGGAACATGAACCTGGAGATATGGAAGCTGAATCGATTTTGGATGATCTATCGGAAAGATGGTGAAAGTATGGAAATTCCTACACTAGATAAAAGACGTTTTTTAAATTGGCTGGTTTCTCATGAGTTTTTTGCAAAAAGAGAAGTCCCTTGGATATTAAACTACTTAGCAAATCATGAACCTATCTTAAAACACGTTCACTTTGTTGAAAAAGCTAGACGGACGCCTAGGGGGATTACAATTTGTTCTCGTCATTTTTATGGCGAGCCTATCGCTTTATTTATTGATGGAGAAATGTTTAAAGATAGCGATCAGATATTTCATGAAATACGTTTGAATTGGCAAGATCCCCTCTATCTTGAAATACAGTTTGATAATGCCTGGAACAATGAACTTTACTTAGGTGTGCTGGAAGACAATCCATATTATCGTTGGAATGACAATATGGATGATAAAACCTTAGCTAGAATAAAACATTATTTTAGAGAAGAAACCATCCAAGCCGAAATAACAGAGTTGTACCAGCAAATTGATCTAGCACTAGAAAGTGACGATCAAGCGACTTTTATGGAACTTTCGGAAAAAGTAAATCATTTAATTACACAAAAGCAAAAGGAAGTAAATAACCATTCATAGTAAATAAAGCTCTTTGTCATGCTGAAAAAGGTGAGAATGAGCTTTTTTTGTATTTTTATAGACTTTCCTTTTCTAGGAATTTTAAAATACTTTTGCTAAAATAGAAAAGTAAACATTAAAAGGAGGCTTTCCATTGTCTGATAATTATACTTTAACAGCTATGCAAAAAGAAGTAGATCAATATATCCAACAATTCAAGTCAGGTTATTTTACCCCTTTAGCGCAAATGGCGCGTCTTACTGAAGAGGTCGGTGAACTGGCTAGAGAAGTAAATCACTATTATGGCCAAAAGCAAAAAAAGCTCTCGGAAGCACCGAATACTGTCGAGGAAGAATTAGGCGATATATTATTTGTTACAATAATTATGGCAAATTCACTAGATATTGATTTGACTGAAGTGTTTGAAAAAAATATGGCAAAATTCAACCAACGAGATCATAATCGTTTTGAACGAAAAGATGAAGAATAAGAATGAAAGTATGTAGGAAAGGGCTAAGAAATGAAACTAAAAGAAATCCCAACTGAGTATCAACAAGCATTGCCGATTCTAAAAAAAATCGAAAAAGCAGGTCATGAAGCTTATTTTGTGGGCGGTAGTGTGCGTGATGTTTTATTAAATCAGCCCATTCATGACGTTGATATCGCGACAAGTGCTTTTCCAGCTGAAATAAAACAAATTTTTCCTAGGACAATTGACGTAGGAATCGAACACGGGACAGTTTTGGTTTTAGAAAAGGCAGGACAGTATGAAATTACAACTTTTAGAACAGAATCAGCTTATCAAGATTTTCGCCGTCCAGACCATGTTGAATTTGTTCGTTCCTTAAAAGAAGATTTGAAACGTCGTGATTTTACTATTAATGCTTTTGCTATCAGAGAAAATGGTGAGATCATTGATTTATTTGATGGCCTAAAAGATTTAGACCAGCACGTTTTACGAGCAGTGGGCGATCCGCACGAGCGTTTTTTTGAAGATGCCCTACGTATGATGCGAGGGTTGCGTTTTGTCAGTCAGTTAGGATTTGATTTAGAAAAAGAAACTTTTGCTGCCATTAAAGAAAATCATCAGCTATTAAAAAAAATATCTGTTGAACGTATTAATGTAGAATTTGTAAAGTTTTTACTAGGAGACTATAGAAAAAAAGGCTTAGAAGCCCTTGTCAAAAGTCAATGTTTTGAATATTGTCCTGGTCTAGCAGGTATGGGTGAAAGATTGTTGGCTTTTGCCGATTTACCAGAAAAAGTTATAAAAAATGAGAGCCAAGCTTGGGTTTTATTGATCGACCAATTAGCTATGGAAGAAAAGGATATTCGTCCTTTTTTGAAAAGCTGGAAATGTTCAAATGAATTAATTAAAACCGTTCAAGCGGTGTTTTATGGCTTACAAGCTCGTAAAGAAGAAGACTTTTCGGTTGATTTGTTATACGAGTTAGGTGAGACCTATGCTATTTTGGTAGAGGAATTACTTCCATTTTATGGTTTGACAGCCAATCTTGCAAAGGTACAAGCTGATTATTATATGCTACCGATTCATTCTTTAAAGGATTTAGCTGTTAATGGAAATGATTTGATGAACTATTTTGCTAAAAAACCGGGGAGTTGGTTAAAAGAGCAATTAACTTATCTAGAAAGTGCTGTCTTACACCGTCGTGTTTCAAATACAAAAGAAGAATTATTACATTTAGCTAAAGAAAAAATGGAAAAACGGTAATGAGCTAAATAAAAGATTAGTTTTAGGTGAGTGTCTAGTCTTAAGTACTGTATTTACCTTGACTGAGCTTTGTGCTAAACTTAGATTGTAAGATTATTAACAAACAAGATAAGGGGAGGATTTGGAGATGGCAAGACAGATGAAAGCTTTAAAATTATTCTTTCGTAATGGAGAAACTTGGACGATCGATCGTCGACACATCGGAGATTTATGGATCAAGCAAGTAACAACCAGTTATGGGAGAATCAATGGTAGTGATTTTGTAGAAATTCATCCTTGTGCTGCTTTTAAGATGGAAGTTTATCAAGAAGGAGACCATGTAGCGACTTCTGATATTAATCTTGGTGGCCTGGAAATGGGAATGTTCTCTCGGGCATTAAAATATCAAGATATTGAATATATGGAAATCCTTTATCAAAACGGCGAACCTGATACAGTATATTTCCCATATAAGGATAAAGATGAAGAAGGATTAGACAATGTAAATCAAACAACAAAAGTTAGTGAAACGACAAAAAATCTTTATGTTGTTATTGATCCTGAAAATACAGTGGATGATATCTACAGTGATTATTTAGTTTAAGTACTTTAAATGGCGAGAATCTATCAATAGATCCTCGCTGTTTCTTTGTAAAATATATTATTTTAATTGAAAGAGAACTAAAATGGCATACAAACGGAAAAAAACAAGACCTAAAACAGTTAAAGCGCTGCTTAGCTCGATAGTGCTTCTTCTGTTATTTACAGCAACTGCTGGCAATGTTGACCTGTCAAAGATTGATTTTAATGATTTTGGCTCTGTAGTTGAAGCATTTGAAACACAAAACAATACGGCTGATTATCCGCAATTAGATAATTTGCCTGAGTATAATGGAGAAGACGAAGTTGTTACTTTAAATAAAGATCAACCCTTTTTTACTGAAGAAGAGTTATCGTTAGAAGAAGGCGTTTGGCAAAGTTTTTCTAATTTAGATAGGATGAACCGAGTCGGACCAGCAAACGCTATGTTACATAAGAAAATGATGCCCACACAAGAGCGGGGCGATATTTCAGAAGTCTATCCTTCAGGTTGGAAGCAAAAGAAAATCACTGGTGGACAGTGGCTGTATAATCGCTCGCATCTCATTGGTTTTCAGCTAACAGGAGAAGATGACAACTGGAAAAATTTATTTACCGGCACCCAACAAATGAACCAAGGTCCTATGAGAGAATATGAAGAACAGTTGGCAGATTATTTAAAAAGGACACAAAATCATGTTCGTTATCGTGTAACACCTTTATTTAAAGAAAATGATCTGGTTCCTAGGGGAGTTGAGATGGAAGCACAAAGTATCGAAGATGATCAACTTCAATTTAACGTTTATATTTATAACATACAAGATGGTTACCAAATTAATTATGAAACAGGTACTTCTAAAAAAGATTCGTAGTAATGCAAAAAAAATCTCAAAAAAATGGGAAAAAAACATTTTTTTGAGATTTTTTTATTATTAATGTTACAAGAAATATAATATAAAATATATAAATAAAAATAAAATTCATTTAAGATTTTTTTATAAAAACATTAATTAATTAATGTTTTATTGAACTATAATTGTTGAAATTATTCTTGTAAAATAACATAGTTATTTTTTAATTTATAGTTTTTGTCATCTTTTTTAACAAATTGTAATGAATTGTTACGTTTTTTTTACACATGAAATACAAATCAATGGTAAATTATCAATTGTAGCGCAAAGCAAAACATTAATTAAAAAATTTTGGAGGACAATGAAAAATGAAATTTAGTAAGGCTTTAGTTTTTAGTACAGTATTGGCAGCAGGAGCAACATTAGCATTTGGCGCAAGCGATGCAAATGCAGACGAAACTTACACTGTTAAACCAAACGATTCATTATCAAAAATTTCAATGAAGTTTGTTGGTGACAATAGTTTAGTTAATAAAATTGCAGAAGACAATGATATTGAAAACTCAAATATAATTTTTGCAGGTACTCAATTAACCATTGCAACAGACGGTTCTTCTAGCGATAAAGCTCCTAAGCAAGAATCAGCTCCTGTACAGCAAGAAGCTCCTAAACAAGAATCAGCACCTAAACAAACATCAAGTTCAAAACAATCTTCAGGAGAATCATCTTCTGCAAAAGCTTGGATCGCAAACAAAGAATCAACTAATTCTTACTCTGCTAGAAATGGACGTTACATTGGTAAGTATCAATTAGACTCAGCTTACTTAAATGGTGACCATTCTCCAGCAAACCAAGAAAAAGTAGCTGATCAATATGTTAACAGCCGTTATGGTGGCTGGGATGCTGCTAAAACTTTCTGGCAAGCAAACGGCTGGTACTAATAAGTCGAATAAATAATCATTTTAAAGTCTTATCTTCGGGTAAGGCTTTTTTTCATGTTAAATTGTAGATGTTCAGGGAAACTTATTACTTTTGAATAAACGAATGTTGAATGAGCGTCGATAGCACATAGAAATAGCAAACTAATGTTGTATTAGAGAAAAGATACTGGGAATTTAGTAAAAATTAGCTAGGGTATCAAAAACATATAAACGATATTTTAGCTAACTAAACAAAAAACCTGCTAAATAACCAAGAAGGATTGTTTAGCAGGTGAATTATTTTTTTATTTTGTTTCGCGATGCAAAGTAACTTTTCTTTCACGTGGGCAATATTTTTTCTTTTCCAAACGGTCTGGATTATTGCGTTTGTTTTTACTTGTTAAATAATTGCGTTCTTTGCATGAAGTGCATTCTAATGTAATGTTTACACGCATGACATTTCCCTCCTATAAATAACTAGATACTCCATTTTTTTGGACTTAACTATCATATCATGTTTGTAGGTAAAATTCTAGAATTTTAGACAAAAATGTTAAGTAAGTTTGCTTGACGCAAAATTTTGTATATCTGTATCTATTTGAACATGGTAGAATAGATACATATTGTCTTAAACAAGTAGAATAATTTTGAGATATTGGAGTGGAAACAATGGATAAAAGCTTACTACGACAACAAGGAAAACAAAAATTAGAAGAGTTAGCTAAACATAAAGATAAGAAACGAAAAAAGGAGCAACAAATTACCACACTTTTGTTCCATTCTAAATTATGGAAAGAAGCTCAAACAATTGGGATGGTTCGTTCGCAATCGTTTGAATTAAATACTGAACCTATTATGAAAAAAGCTTTAAGCCAGGGGAAAAAAGTAGTAGTACCTAAAACCTTACCTGAACGTCAGTTAAATTTTTATGAAGTAGATGAAAATACAACTTATCAGTTATCTGACTTTGGAATTGAAGAGCCATTGAATAACTTGGTTACAGCAAAAAATGATATTGACCTAATATTAGTACCTGGATTGATATTTTCGAAAAAAGGCTATCGTATTGGCTTTGGTAAAGGATACTATGATCGTTTTTTGGAAGATTTTTCTGGCAAAACTTGTGGTTTAGCTTTTTCTGAACAGTTAAATGATGATTGGAAAGCAGAAGCATTTGACCAAGCAGTGATGCGCATTTATACCGACTCTATTGAGGGGAGCTATATCTATGAATAATATTCAACTTCGTCGGTGGCTTAATCAACCGATTATTACTTACTTCTTTTTAGGACTACAGATATTGGTACTTATCATTTCCTATCTTTTTCCCGGTCTTGTTGAATCACAAGGGGCGATGTTTGGTCCCTTTGTAGTGTATTATTCGCAATATTGGCGATTTATCACGCCTATATTTATTCATTACGGTTTAATGCATTTTGCTGTAAATTCAATTGTGCTATATTTTATGGGTCAGCGCTTAGAAGCTATGTATGGACATATGCGTTACTTTTTCATTTACCTTCTCAGTGGAGCTGCAGGAAACTTGTTAAGCTTTGCTTTTAATTCACCCGGGGTACAATCGGCTGGTTCCAGCACAGCGCTATTTGGTTTATTTGGTGCTTTTGTTGTTTTAGGAGTGCATTACAAAAATAATTATGCCATTCAAGTACTAGTACGGCAATTTACTTTATTTATCGGGATTAGTTTGCTCTTTAGTCTATTTGATCGTTCGATAGATATTTGGGGACACGTTGGAGGTTTGTTTGGCGGAGCATTGTTAGGTAACTTACTTGGTTTGCCCCAACGCTTACGTGATTATTCAATCCATGTTCGTATAATTTCGGGTATTGCGCTAGTATTTTTAATAGGCTTTTGTTTGTTCTATGGTTTTAAAAAATATCAATTACTAGTATAATATTTAGGAAGTGTATATATGGATAGTTTATATGACGTGCAACAATTATTAAAACGTTTTGGCATATTTGTATATGTAGGCAAGCGAATCTATGACATCGAATTGATGAACATTGAACTCAAAAAGCTCTTTGAAGCACGATTGATAGATCAAGAAACTTACCTAAAAGCTAGAAATATATTAATAAGAGAACATCGAATTGAAGAAAGTTGGGGGGATAATTGAATGGCTGACGAAAAAATTATGGGAATCGATTTAGGTGGAACGACTGTCAAATTTGCTATTTTGACAACTGAAGGTGAGATTCAACAAAAGTGGAGTATTCAAACCAATATATTGGATGAAGGATCTCATATTGTTCCTGATATTATTGCATCGATTAATCATCGTTTGGATTTATACAACATGCAGCCCGAAGATTTTATTGGTATTGGTATGGGCACACCGGGTAGTGTTGATCGAAAAAAAGGGACTGTGGTTGGCGCCTATAATTTAAACTGGAAGACAACCCAACCTGTCAAAGAACAAATCGAAAAAGAAACAGGAATTTCTTTTACCTTGGATAATGATGCCAATGTTGCAGCTCTAGGTGAACGCTGGAAAGGCGCTGGTGATAATGAGTCTGATGTGGTTTTTATAACACTAGGAACCGGCGTTGGCGGCGGTATCGTTATGGAAGGCGAACTTTTACATGGGATTGCTGGATGCGCTGGTGAAATCGGGCATATTACCGTAGATCCTGATGGTTTTGAGTGCACTTGTGGTAAAAAAGGCTGTCTTGAAACTATTGCTAGTGCTACCGGAATTGTGCGGATTGCGCGTAAATTAGCTGAAGAGTATGCAGGTACTTCTGTATTAAAACAGCGGTTGGATAATGGCGAAGAAATTACAAGTAAAGACATTTTTGAATTAGCTGAAGAAGATGACCGGTTAGCAATGATGGTTGTAGATCAAATTTGTTATTATTTAGCTTTAGCTTGCGGTAACATTGGGAACCTTTTAAACCCATCATCTTTAATATTAGGCGGAGGTGTGTCTGCAGCTGGTGAATTCTTACGCGAAAAAGTGGTAAACTATTTTAAAGAATTTACATTTCCGCAAGTAAGAGAAAGTACAAGAATCAAATTAGCACAGTTAGGCAACGATGCTGGAATTATTGGTGCAGCTTCGTTAGCTTTGAAATTTAAAGATTAGAAAGGTGACAGAACATGAATTTTTTGCAAACTTTGACGCTTATTTTAGCTGCTATATTAATTGCTATGGGGATTAATTGGCTATATTTTTATATACAAGGAAAACGTTCAGCAAAGGTTATTGATCAAGAGACATTTCGTCAAGGAATGAGAAAGGCGCAAGTCATTGACGTTCGTGAGAAAAAAGAATTTGACGGCAGCCATATCTTGGGCGCTAGAAATATTCCTTATACTTTGTTGAATAATTCAATAGGATCTATTCGTAAAGATCAACCAGTTTATCTATATGATACTGGAAAAACATTAAGCGTACGAGCTGCGAATAAATTACGTAAAAAGGGTTATAAAGATATATACATCTTAAAAGAAGGATTTAACGGCTGGGAAGGTAAGAAAAAGTCTAAGAAAGTAACTTAAAAAATAAGACCTTATGTATGAACTTTTAAAGTAATTTTAAAAGTTCGATATACATAAGGT
>NZ_JAKEIT010000011.1 GCF_021474685.1 Tetragenococcus halophilus
TATTTTATTGGTCAGTTAATATTCATTACTTGTCTTTATATGCTAGAAGTAAGATAAGTAATGTTTTTTATTTATTTACTAAAAGACTATCCATGAAACTTTGTAAGCGAATTATTAACAAATTAAGAAAAACAAAGATTTTTTGTTGCATAAAATAAAAGAAGATTTCATAATGGACTTAAAGATAAAATTAGGTACACCTAAAAAATACACAATATGGAGGAAGACGATGATAGCATTTGATAAGATATCTGCTAGTTATGACGGTGTTCATCAAGCAGTGGAAGATGTAACTTTTACCATTGATCAGCCAGCGATTATCGGTATTATTGGCCCTAACGGCGCTGGTAAGTCAACCTTTATCAAAGCTGCCCTGCAATTGATAGAAGGAACAGGTACAACAACAGTAGATGGAGAACCACTACAAAAAAGACAAAAAGAAGTTGCTTATGTAGAACAAAAAAGTGATATCGATTATACATTTCCGATAACAGTTCGTGAATGTGTTTCCCTAGGTTTATATCCGGACAAACGATTTTTTGAACGGATAACAAATGAAGATTGGAAAAAAGTTGATCGTGCTTTGAGTTTAGTGAAGATGGAAGACTTTAAGAATCGACAAATTAGCGAATTATCTGGTGGGCAATTTCAAAGAATTCTGATTGCACGTACTTTTGTTCAAGACGCGACCTTTATTTTCCTAGATGAGCCATTTGTAGGAATTGATGCCACCAGTGAACAAATTATAATGGACCTTTTGAACGATTTTAAAACAAGAGGAAAAGAAATATTTATTGTTCATCATGATTTAAGTAAAGTTGAAAGATATTTTGATGAATTAGTTATCTTAAATAAAACACTGATTGCTCAAGGGCCAACAGAAGAAGTTTTTACGGAAAAGAATTTGAAACAAGCCTTTGGCGATACGATATTTGTTAGAGGAGGTCAGTCAAATGATTAGTAATTTTATTGAAGGATTGATGGATTATCATTTCTTACAAAATGCTTTAGTGACCTCGGTTGCCATTGGTATCGTAGCAGGTGTAATTGGTTGTTTTATTATTTTAAGAGGAATGTCATTAATGGGAGACGCCATTTCTCACGCAGTTTTGCCCGGGGTGGCATTATCCTTTATTATAGGTGTTCATTATTTTATAGGAGCGGTCATATTTGGAGTTTTGGCTTCGATATTGATCACCTATATTTCGCAAAATAGTACCATTAAAAGTGATACAGCGATTGGGATTACATTCAGTTCATTTCTAGCCTTAGGTGTTATTTTAATTGGTATAGCAAACAGTTCGACGGATTTGTTCCATATTTTATTTGGGAATGTGCTAGCAGTACAAGATGGAGATAAATGGTTGACGATTGGCATTGCAGTATTTGTTATTGCTTTAGTTATTATCTTTTATCGTTCTCTTTTAATCACATCTTTTGATTCCAATATGGCTAAGGCTTTTGGTATGCACGTACAATTTTATCATTACTTATTGATGATTCTATTGACACTCGTTTCTGTTACAGCTATGCAAAGTGTCGGAACGATTTTGATTGTTGCGCTGCTAGTAACACCAGCAGCTACTGCTTATCTTTACACTAAACGGCTTAAAACGATGATTGTAATATCTGCGATTTTAGGTGGTGTTTCCTCATTCCTAGGACTTTTCATCGGTTATAGTTTTAATATTGCAGCTGGTTCTAGTATCGTATTAACAGCAGCATTTATGTTTGTTATTGGTTTCTTCTTATCACCAAAACAACGCCTGCAACACGGCAAAAAAGCTTACTTTATTGTTGCATTAATCGCGGCATTATTTGCTGGTGGCATCGGTTTTTATGCTTATCAACAGTCTTCAAGCGCTAGTCAAGATGATGATAAATTAGATGTTGTTGCAACGAATTCGATTATCAGCGATATGACCAAAGAAATTGCAGGAGATCGAATTGATTTACACAGTATCGTTCCTTATGGAAGAGACCCTCATGATTATGAGCCGCTTCCTGAAGATATTGAAGAATCGACTGAAGCTGACGTTATTTTTTATAATGGTTTAAACTTAGAGACAGGCGGTAACGCTTGGTTTAATAACCTGATGGAAAATGCGGATAAAGAAGAAGGCGAAGATTACTTTGCAGTAAGTGATGGTGTTGAGCCGCTTTATCTAGAAGAAGGCCAAGATGAAGGACAGCAAGATCCTCATGCTTGGATGAGTCTAGAAAATGGAATGACTTATGCTGAAAATATTGAAAAACAACTTAGCGAAAAAGACCCGCAAAATGCGGATTACTATGAAGAAAACTTGAACGACTATCTAGACGAATTAGATGACTTGGACCAAGAAGCCAAGAATAAATTTGATGATGTTCCTGATGATGAAAAATTACTAGTAACAAGCGAAGGGGCATTTAAATACTTCTCTGACGCTTATGATGTATCTGCTACTTATATTTGGGAAATCAATACTGAAGAAGAAGGCACACCAGAACAAACAAAAAGAGTGGTGGACCAACTTGATGAGACCAATGTCAAATCTTTATTTGTTGAAACAAGTGTGAATAAGAGCCCAATGCAAAGCGTTTCGCAGGACTCGGGGATACCAATTCATTCTGAAATCTTTACCGATTCAATAGCTGAACCTGGTGAAGAAGGCGATAGTTATTACTCGATGATGAAATGGAATATCGATAAGATTCACGAAGGATTGACACAAGATTAATACAATAAAACACCGTTGTAGTTTTTACAGCGGTGCTTTTTGTATACAAATGACGTCTTATAAGTAGTTTTTGTCCCAAAGTCAGATAAAGAAGGGGCCAAAACTTTGACTATTGTCCTTTAGTATGGCGAAGTAGGGGCCAATTATCTGGCATTTGTCCCTAAGTCAGACAAAGGAAGGGGCCATGAACAGAGTAATTGTCCCTAAGTTTAACAAAGAAGAGACCATTAGCCTGTCTTTTGGACTAAAGGTACCCACAAGACAAAAATAACTCCCAAACAAGCACAGTTTTCGGTGCCATGGGAGTTATTTTTCTTGTTCTACTTCTGCTGGTTTTTTAGCTAAATGATAATAAATTAGTTCGGGCGGCACGCCAAATCGTAGAGGCAAAAGTGAGGTGCCGATTCCATTGCTAATAGAAAGTAATGTTTTTTTACCTAACAAATACAAACCATGAGTATAGGTAATAGATCCCTTTATTTTATAAAAAAGAAAAGGCAAACGAACTTGACCACCGTGGCTGTGTCCTGCTAGGATTAAGTCAAAGTTTTGAATGTTTTCAGTATCTAATACACCGTCAGGTTCATGAACTAAAAGAAGATGCCACTGGGCCAAGGTACGTTCAAAACTGAACTTTGGATTTCCGCTTAAACAATCATCCATTCCAGCAATATTAATGGAAACTTCATCATTTGAACCAAAGATCTCTTCATTTTCTAAAACAGTAAAACCGCCCTCGCTTAGGACTGTTTTGACAAAATAATAGCCTTCACTTCGATAATCGTGATTTCCTAAAACAGCAATTTTACCCATAGGAGCAGCCATTCTATTTAGTTTTTCAACCAAACGCTGCGTTTCTTTATGCGGCCACTTCTCATAGTTATCAATCAAATCGCCGGTAAAGACAATTAGATCCGGGGCAATATCCATAATAGAACGAATAACACGATTAATACGTTGCGGTTTAAAATAGCGGGAAAAGTGGGAATCACTTAAATGACAAATAACGATGTTAGAATCATTTTCATAAAGATCGAAGGCATTGGAAATATCCAATACTTTTTTTTTATTTTTTTTAATAAAATAATGTTTTTCTTTTAAACGACGCGGCTCAATGAAGACCATGTAAAAGATCAGGCAAAAAAAGAGGAATAAAATTCCCAAAATAATGTACATGTACATATGTAATAGGTCTCCTTTGCCATTTTTTTAACACAACTATATATAGAATAATAGTGGAAATAAGAGAAAAATGCAATCGAACAAAGCAGAAAACTTACATATTGTTTGTGTTTAATAAAAAAGCCCTTAGTTCTAAAATTAAGAAAAATATGCTAGGATGTATAAGGAATTCAAACGGATCTTCAAATAAAAGGAGGAAATCTTTGTGATTTTTGATACACATACACACTTGAACGCTGAACAATTCGAAGGGATAGAGAAAGAAACGGTCGAACACGCTAAAGAATTGGGTGTTAGTGAAATGGCTGTTGTCGGTTTTGACTATCCAACAATTGAAAAAACGCAAAAACTAAGTCAAGAATATGACAATATTTATAGTATTGTGGGTTGGCATCCGACTGAAGCTGGCAGTTATACCAAAGAAGTCGAAAATTATTTGCAAGAGGAACTAAGTAAGCAAAAGGTCGTTGCTTTAGGAGAAACAGGATTAGATTATCACTGGATGGAAGATCCTAAAGAGGTGCAAGAAAAAGTTTTTCGTCGCCAAATTGCGATTGCCCGGGAAATGCATTTACCCTTTAGCGTACATAATCGAGATGCCATGGAAGACACTTATCGTATCTTAAAAGACGAGAAAGTTCATGACATCGGTGGGATTATGCATAGTTTTAACGGCGATTACGAATGGGCGCAACGATTTTTGGATTTAGGAATGCATTTGTCTTACAGCGGTGTTGTTACTTTTAAAAAGACATTAGAAGTACAAGAAGCAGCCCAAAAAATGCCATTTGATCGAATGTTGGTCGAAACAGACGCACCCTATTTAGCACCCGTTCCTTACCGAGGGAAACAAAATGAACCGGGCTACACTCGCTATGTTGTCGAAAAAATTGCTGAATTAAAAGATTTAAGCGTAGAAGAAGTGGCTGCCCAAACCACAGCCAATGCTCATCGCTTATTTGGTATTGAACAATGAGCAAAGAAAAAATTGAAGAAGTTATTGTCGTTGAAGGTAAAGACGATACTCGTCGCCTCCAAGAGGTGCTAGCCGTAGATGCGATTGAGACAATTGGTTCAGCGATCAATGAAGAGATTATTGAACGTATTATTCATGCGCAAGAAACGCGGGGAGTCATCGTTTTTACCGATCCTGATTATTCAGGAGAAAAGATTCGAAAGATTATTATGGAAGAGGTTCCCGACGCTAAGCATGCGTTTTTACCGCGTGATAAAGCTCGAGGGAAGAAAAAATACGCTAGTTTAGGTGTAGAGCATGCTAGTGATGAAGCTATTTTGGCAGCACTAGAACATTTAGCAACACCCACTAAGGAAAAAGATATTCCTAAAATTCCGCGTCAAATTTTGCTAGATTATGGTCTAATAGGCGGACAAAAAGCGAAAAGACGACGTGAGTTATTAGGAGATGAGTTACGAATTGGTTATACAAATGGTAAACAACTGGAGAAACGTTTGACAATGTTTCGGGTGACAGAAGAAGACTTAGTAAAAGCCATGAAAATTGTGGAGGAAAATTTGTGAAAGACAACAGAGAAATTGCGGTACCTTCAAAAACAAAAGAAATCTTAGTGCGTCACGGCTTTACTTTGAAAAAAAGCCTAGGACAAAATTTTTTAACAGACCCCAACATTTTGCATAAAATTGTAGCAGCTGCAGAGATAACTAAAAACAATAATGTCATTGAAGTAGGGCCGGGGATTGGTGCTTTAACCGAGCACTTAGCACAAAAGGCGAATCAAGTGTTGGCTTTTGAAATTGATCAACGCTTGATACCCGTCTTAGCAGATACTTTACAAGCATTTGAGAATGTAACGATTGTCAATCAAGATGTTTTACAAACAGATTTAGTTAAAACAACGGAAAAAGTGTTTACCAAAGATTTGCCAGTAAAAGTGGTCGCAAATTTACCTTATTACATCACGACACCTATTATGATGCATTTTTTAGAATCGGACCTAGCAGTCCATCAAATGATTGTTATGCTGCAAAAGGAAGTGGCAGAGCGTATTAACGCAAAGCCTGGGACAAAAGACTATGGTTCATTAACGATTGCCGTGCAATACTATATGGCCACCGAGATTTCCTTTATTGTACCTAAAACGGTTTTCGTTCCTCAACCCAAGGTGGATTCTGCTTTATTGAAATTAACTCGCCGCAAGCAGCCTAAAGTACAAGTAACGAATGAAAAAGCATTCTTTAAACTAACAAAAGCTGCTTTCCAGTTACGTCGAAAAACTTTGTGGAATAACTTACAGCACGCTTACGGCAAAGAAACTGTCACTAAAACAAGGCTAAAAAAAAGTTTAGCAGAAGCTGAAATCGATCCATCACGTCGTGGAGAAACCTTATCGTTAGAGGAATTTGCTCGTTTGAGTAATCGGATGGAAGAAAATAGAATTGAAAAAGAATAAAAAGAGCGAGCTGTCTTGACAGCTCGCCTTTTTGTCAGTAAACTTAGCTCAACTAAAGGTGTCAAGACACCTGATAAGGAGAACTTAAATGAAAAGAAACTCTGTGCAACAGTTAACGATTTCAGCTTTATTAATTGCTTTAGGCGTATTAATTCCTCTTGTTATGCCACGGATTGTGATTGGTCCTGCTTCATTTACCTTGGCAAGTCATGTGCCATTATTTGTAGCGATGTTTTTTTCACCACGGATGGCGGTTATTGTTGCCTTAGGTACGACTTTTGGTTTTTTATTAACGGCGCCTTTTATTATTGCCTTGCGGGCATTGTCTCACTTGGTTTTTGCCCTACTAGGTGCTTGGTATTTACAAAAACGACCACAAATTGTTTATCAACCGAAGAAGTTTCAATTATATAATTTTGCTATAGCAATCATTCATGCTGCGATTGAAACGTTCGTTGTAGCGGCCTTTTTACTAGGGGGCAGTTCGCAAGTTCATTATGAGGGTTCCTTATTTGTTTTATTATTTGGTTTTATCGGAATCGGCGGGGTTATTCATAGTCTGATTGACTATAATATCGCTTTTTTTGTAGTGAAAACTCTTAGTAAAGTTTATGCAGTCCCTGTATTTAAAAAAGCTAAAACAATCGCTTTCCCCAAAGTAAAGTAAAAAGTTAGCGAAAAAAGTCTTGCGATCGTACCAAAAATAAAATGACGTTTGCGATAAACTTCAAGCAAAACTTATGGCAAATTTATTATTGGCAAGAAAAAATAGCAAAGGTCTATTTCTCATAAAAATAGGCGAATAAACTTAATTGTAAGAAAATTCCAAAATAAGCTTTACAATCTCATGAATTAGATTTACCATGTTTTTTAAATATAAAGAAAGAAGTCTGATATATGACCAAAACATTATATAAAAACGCACAGGTATTTACTGGAAAAAATGAGCAATTTGAAAGCTTAAATTTTGTCATGGATGATGAAAATGGCAGATTTGTCCAAGAGAAACAAGGGGACCAAACAGTGGATCTTGCTGGCAAATATGTCATGCCGGGAATGATTAACGCCCACACGCATATTGTAGCTGACCCTTATGGGAAAATTGCGCAATTGGGTTCTCCGGATGCGACAGCGCCAACGGCTACTTTTTTGGCCTTAAACAATTTACAAAAATTATTAGCAGACGGAGTTACCTACATTCGCGACGTTGGCTCGATCGCTGATATTGATATCGAATTAGCTGCACTTGAAAGACAAGGAGAATTATTTGCGCCGGGTATTGTTGCTTCAGGTTCTCCGCTAACTATGACAGGTGGACATTTCAGTGCGGGTTCTTATGAGGTTGACGGTGTTGATGAGGTAAGAAAATATGCTCGGGTATTATTGAAAAAAGGCGTCAATAATATTAAATTGATGGCAACTGGTGGTGTATCTTTTGATGGCGAAACGCCTCATGATATTCAATTAACAGAAGCCGAATTAAAAGCCGCTGTAGAAGAAGCGCATCATAAAGGGCGCACCGCCAATGCTCATGCTCAAGGAACAGAAGGTATCCAAAATGCACTCCGTGCGGGTGTCGATTCTATCGAGCATGCAGTTTATTTAGATGAAAAAACCATTGAGATGTTTTTACAAAAGGGAACTTATATTGTGCCGACATTAGCTGCCCCTTGGGCAATTAATCAAAATTCAGAAACGCTTCCTGATTTCATGGTTAAAAAATCGATAGAGCTGGCACAAGCTCATATACAAAGCATCGGTAAAGCCGCTAAAGCCGGCGTAAAATTGGCTATGGGAACCGATTCAGGTACTGCCTTTAATAATTTTGATAAAAATTCTTCCATCGAGCTTGAACTCATGGCAGATGCCGGTGTAACGAATTTACAAGTCCTTCAGGCAGCAACGGTGAATGCAGCACAATTATTACAAATTGATCAACAAGCAGGAACGATTGAACCCGACAAAATGGCTGATTTTATTGTTCTAGATGAGAACCCATTAACAGAGATTAAAGTCTTGCAAAAAGAAAAAACAGTTTATAAAAAAGGCAAAAAAGTAGAATAATCGATGACTATAAATGTCCAAATGTTAGTTTTAGAAACTAGCGTTTGGGCGTTTTTGTTAGTTATTTGAAGAATGGTTTTTGTTGAAAGAAAAATTATTTGTCAAAAAATCAATCGTCGTTAATATGATAAAAAATTTGAAAATAAAAAGTTTTGAGAAAATTCCAAAAAATACTTTACATACAAATAAATTAGGTTTAGTATTTGTTTTTATCAAATCAAAAGACCAAGGAGGGATGGTATGAAATATTTAATCGCCTTTTTAGTAGTTATGGTATTTATTTTTATTGGTGAATGGGTATCAACTTTTTCAAAGGCATATATTCCATCAATTTTTATAACAGCTATTTTATTTATTATAGGATTCTGGACGATTTTACCCAAAGATATTGCGGTTCAAGCGTCTTTTGGCGATGAGTTTATCGCGATTATCGTTCCTGTCTTATTAGTTCATCTGGGAACAATGATGGGTTCTGTTGCAAAGTTTCAATACTGAGTACAAAAGTCCCATTCTGATACTTTGACTATGCTGGTATACCCATCAAAACTTTAATTTCAGTAGATACCGAAAAGCCGAAGAGCGTTCCATTTCTTCGGTTCTTTTTGTATATGCCTCTCAATGCTTCTATGCCCTTAATCGTAGTTGATGCAGTACGAAGACTTTGATAAAGTTTATTTCGACGTTTAACAGGTCTATGATCTTGCTCAATTAAGTTATTGAGATACTTGACTGTCCGGTGCTCAGTTTCGCTGTATAGCCCCTGCTTTTGTAACTTCCTAAAAGCACTAGCAATTGATGGTGCTTTATCTGTCACGATAACTTTCGGTTCCCCAAACTGCTTGTATAGTCGTTTAAAGAAAGCATAAGCAGACTGAGTATTTCTCTTTCGTCTTAGCCAAATATCCAGTGTCATGCCTTCTGAGTCGATTGCACGATAGAGATAATGCCACTTCCCTTTAATTTTAATATAAGTTTCGTCCATTTTCCACGAATAAAAGGACTGTCTATTTTTCTTTTTCCAGATTTGATAGATCAGCTTACCATATTCTTGAACCCAACGGTAAATTGTTGTGTGAGAAACGTTAATGCCACGATCATATAACATCTCTTGAACATCACGATAACTCAAATTATAGCGAAGATAATACCCAACAGAGATAATAATCACGTCTTTTTGGAATTGTTTGCCCTTAAAATGATTCATCTGTTGTCCTCGCATTCTTTTTTATTACATTTTACAATAAATCAGGTGTTATGGGGAACTTTGCAACAGAACCTAAAATCACATAGGTTATCATTTGAACTATTTCCTCCTAAGGACTACAATGAACCCGTAAGTTGAATAAGACATAGAATAATCACGAAGGAGCGAAATCACATGAAGAAAAAAATGATCTTATCAAGTATCGGTTTAGGCATCGCTGCAGCTGGTGCAGGATATCTAGCGAAGAAGACAGGTTTCTTTGAAGATGATGCTTGGTTATACGATGAATATGATTCAACATTGAATTAACTGGAAGTTGAGCAAGATGTATAAATAGGAGGAAGCGCAATGCAAAAGAAAAAAGCAATCATGATCGGTGCAGGATTATCCAATATGGCAGCCGCAGTTTACCTGATTCAAGAAGGCAAATGGCAAGGCGACCAAATCACGTTTTACTCTCTCGACGATCATGGATCAAATGATGGGGCACCTACTGGGGATGTCACAGATGAATACTGGAACAAGAATCATCCTATGGAGAATCAAAAAGGGTATGTGGCGCGAGGCGGCCGAATGTTAAACTATCGAACCTACGTGGACTTGATGGATCTGTTGGATCGGATTCCTTCTGCGACGGAACCAAACATGACCGCTGCAGAAGATACCCGCGATTTTGATGCGAAACATCGGACATTTGATAAAGCCAGACTATTGGAAGGCGGCAAGGGGATCATTGATGGCGGTCATTTAGGTTTGAACAATAAAAGCCGTATGTTGCTGACACAAATGATCATGATGTCTGACAGTGATGAAGAAAAATTAGACAATGTCACCATTGCCGAATACTTCAAAGAAGATCCAGCCTTTTTTGAATCCAATTTTTGGTACATGTGGGAAACAACGTTTGCCTTTCGGACCCGGAGTTCCGCGCAAGAATTACGGCGCTATATGCACCAAATGATTTACGAATTTACACAAATCGAGCATTTAGTTGGGGTCAATCGGACACGCTACAATCAATATGAAAGCATTATGCTGCCTTTGATCAATTACTTGAAAGAACAAGGGTGCCACATCGTCCTCGATCGGTTAGTCACAGATTGGTCGTTCAAAGACACCACGATGCAAGATAAAATCACTGTGACTGGGTTGCATATGTTGAATGTGACGACCAATCAAGAAGAGTATGTTGCAGTTGATGATGATACAGCTGTTATCTTTACCAATGGGTCAATCACTGATTCAGCGACATTAGGTGATTTTGATACACCAGCTGCAGAAAATATGGATTACGGTGCAGCCTCTAGTCTTTGGAAGAAAGCGGCTGAGCAGTTTTATAATCTGGGTACCCCGGATAAATTTTTCGCGGATCGTGATGCGAGCGAGTGGGTCAGCTTTACTTTGACGACCAAAGACCATCTATTACTGAATGAAATCACACGTATCACTACACAAGAACCAGGAAATGCCTTGAATTCATTTATTTCCACAACGCCGATTTCGCCTTTACATCAAAAAGATGTCAATATGTCGATCGTGGTCCATCACCAACCACACTTCACCAGTCAAAAACCGAATGAAACCGTCATTTGGGGGTACTTCTTATATCCGCGTCGAGTAGGAGAATTTGTGACTAAACCCTATATCGAAATGACTGGGAAAGAAATGGTGCAAGAATTGATTGGCCAGTTGTCTAAAGTCGATCCCGGACCGGGCAATATTCGAGACAAAGAAGCATTGATCATGGATAGTGTCATCAACAATATTCCTGTGTATATGCCGTATGCCTCTGCATTGTTCAACAATCGTGCCAAAAGTGATCGGCCAAAAGTGATTCCAGCTCATTCCACCAATCTGGCTTTCACTGGAGAATTCGTCGAACAACCCTATCAAATGATTTTCACAGAACAAAGTGCTGTCCGTTCTGGGGAAATTGCGGCATTCCACTTTGCCGGCATACCAATGTCACGGTTGGTACCTACACCACGCTATGACAAAGATTTGAAAACGTTGGCTCGTGCGGCGAAGAAGATGTTTGCGTAAGACCTGCAGACTGAAAAATGAATACATGCGCCTACACAAAAAAGCTGCTTCCTTGATCCTGTAATCAAAGGTTGCGGCTTTTTTGGTATAGATGATAGTCGTAAACAATAAACCAGGATTGCGAGAAGTTTTTCTAAACGATTCAAAACAATTTATAACAGTAAATTATTTGGATATACGGTTCTGTTGCAAAGTTTCAATACTGAGTACAAAAGTCCCATTCTGATACTTTGACTATGCTGGTATATCCATCAAAACTTTAATTTCAGTAGATACCGAAAAGCCGAAGAGCGTTCCATTTCTTCGGTTCTTTTTGTATATGCCTCTCAATGCTTCTATGCCCTTAATCGTAGTTGATGCAGTACGAAGACTTTGATAAAGTTTATTTCGACGTTTAACAGGTCTATGATCTTGCTCAATTAAGTTATTGAGATACTTGACTGTCCGGTGCTCAGTTTCGCTGTATAGCCCCTGCTTTTGTAACTTCCTAAAAGCACTAGCAATTGATGGTGCTTTATCTGTCACGATAACTTTCGGTTCCCCAAACTGCTTGTATAGTCGTTTAAAGAAAGCATAAGCAGACTGAGTATTTCTCTTTCGTCTTAGCCAAATATCCAGTGTCATGCCTTCTGAGTCGATTGCACGATAGAGATAATGCCACTTCCCTTTAATTTTAATATAAGTTTCGTCCATTTTCCACGAATAAAAGGACTGTCTATTTTTCTTTTTCCAGATTTGATAGATCAGCTTACCATATTCTTGAACCCAACGGTAAATTGTTGTGTGAGAAACGTTAATGCCACGATCATATAACATCTCTTGAACATCACGATAACTCAAATTATAGCGAAGATAATACCCAACAGAGATAATAATCACGTCTTTTTGGAATTGTTTGCCCTTAAAATGATTCATCTGTTGTCCTCGCATTCTTTTTTATTACATTTTACAATAAATCAGGTGTTATGGGGAACTTTGCAACAGAACCCAATGATGGATATAAAACAACTGGCTAGTCAATGGAAAGCAGTTGTCGTTGCTTTAACAGGAGCTTTCGGAGCTTCTATCTTAACCATGATTATCGGGACAATTTTGTATGATTGGTCCACAGTTGCGGCGACAATCCCTCCTTTAATTGGCGGTGTGGTTTCCACTGCTTTGATGACAGAAGGGTTGAAGGCGGAAGGTTTAACCATGTATCTTGCTTTACCTGTGGCGATGTATATCTTACAAAGTTTTGTTGGTTACCCACTTGTTTCGTTTATGCTAAAAAAAGAGGGTACCCGTTTGCTAAAAGAATACCAACCAAGGTCACAAAATAGGTTAAATGAAAAAACACAGGAAGAAACAAAACAACCAAAAAAGTTTATAAAAGTTTCCAGTCAATACAAGACAAGTGCTTTTGTTTTAGCTAAAGTCGCATTTGTTGGATTATTAGCGATGGGACTATCGCAATTAACCAATGAAGCGATCGATTCAAGTATTTGTGCTTTAATTTTGGGCGTTGTTGGGCATCAAATCGGATTTCTGGAAAAAAATGTGTTAAACCAAGCCAACGTCTTTAATTGGTTGATGTATGGCTTAATGGCTTATATCTTTTCCCAGCTAAATACCGTAACGCCTCAGATTCTTCAAGGAATTATTATTCAAATTTTAATTTTACTCCTATTGGGCGTATTAGGAATGTTTATCGCTTCATCCATTTTAGCCAAGTCGATGAAAATGAGTACAGCAATGGCTTTTGCTACTTCTTTAACTGCCTTGTGTGGTTTTCCATCGGATTATATCTTAACTTCAGAAGTGATCCAACATTTGACAAACGATAAACAACAACGCGATTATTTAACAGATCACATGATGCCTAAGATGTTGGTAGGAGGCTTTGCTACAGTATCTGTGGCTTCGATTATCATTGCCTCTATCTTTCTTAAATTGCTCTAAAAAAATGCGGCACAAAGATACAAACATTTTTAAAACAGTTGACGTTCTCCCAAAGATTGGTTTAATCGAATCTTTGGGATTTTTTTATGGCCACCATGACGTTATAATTATGCAAAATAATAAAAGACTGAGTTGTTAGTCTTAGTAAAGGAAAACAAAAAATTATTGAAAAAAAGGGTTAAGAAACGTATCATGGAACTGATAAAAAAAGAATGGAGTAAATAATTATGCAAGAAGAGGTAGAATTAGAAGAGAAAAAAAGATTTCAGATGCCGCATACTTACGTGATCATTTTTGGCATCGTTATTGTAGCATGGCTGTTGACCTTTATTGTTCCTGCAGGGAAGTTCAGTACTGAAGAGGTGGAATATGAGACTGGAGATGGCGGTACTGAAACTCAGGAAGTTTTACAGCAAGATTCATTTCGCTATATGCATCCACTAGAACAGGATGTTTTACATGCAAAGTTAGAAGAGCTCTCACAGGATGAAAAGACATTGAGCGACTTGCAGGTAGATAAAAATGATTTAACTCAAGTTCTAGATGAAAATCAAAAGCTTTCCTTAGAACAATTAGCAAATATTGGTTTGTCTGAAGATAATCTTTACGAACTTTATGGCAATAGTATTTATGATACTTCAGAGAATTTAAATAAGACCGCTCAAGTGTGGGGGACAGAAGACCACTATGGGTTTGGTGTATTTAATTATTTGTTTGAAGGATTGGTCACAGGAGATCGATTTAGTTCTGCCATTGGAATTGTCGCTATGCTTTTAGTGGTTGGCGGCGCGTTTGGTATTATTATGAAAACTGGTGCCATCGATGCTGGCATCTATGCCTTTTTACGTAATGCAAAAGGAATGCAGGATTTAGCGATTCCATTAATTTTTATTGCATTTTCATTTATGGGTGCGACATTTGGTGCATCCGAAGAAGTCATTGCTTTTGCGATAATCATTGTGCCCTTTACCATTGCCTTAGGTTATGATTCGATTACGGCGGTTACTATCACCATTGCGGCGGCCGAAATAGGAAACGCCGCCTCCTGGATGAGTCCATTTAGCATTGCGATTGCTCAAGGAATTGCCGGACTGCCAGCTTTATCAGGAGCCGGCTTTCGGATTGTCATGTGGATTGTGATAACATTGCTTTCATGTGGCTATACGGTGCGTTATGCGCGCAAAATTAAGGCAGATCCCACACGCTCAGTTACTTATAAAACGGATGGTTATTTCCGTGAGAATTTAGCCAATAGCAGCGATGAGGACCATACATTTACTTTAGGACATAAGCTTATTTTATTGGAATTATTGGTTGGGTTAATTTGGATTGTTTATGGAGTGATGGCCCAAGGATTTACTATTCCAGAAATGGCTTCACAATTTTTTGTGATCGGATTAGGTGCAGGTATCATTGCAATGGCTCTGCGGGTGAACAATATGAAAATTAATGATGTAGCTTCTGCCTTTCAAGAGGGCGTTGCTGATTTAGCACCTACTGCAGCTGTTGTAGGGATGGCCCAAGGTATTCTTTTAGTCCTAGGAGGTTCAGATGCGGGCTCTTTTTCTGCATTGAATACGATTTTGCACAGTGTAGGAGAGCTTTTATCAGGGGTACCTTCAATGATTGCCGCTTGGTTGATGTATATTTTCCAAAGTTTATTTAATTTAGTGGTCACTTCAAACTCTGGACAAGCGGCCTTGACCATGCCGATTATGGCCCCGCTAGCGGATTTGGCAGGGGTTTCTCGCCAGGTTGCAGTTCTATGTTTCCAATTAGGCGCAGGCTTTGTGGATGCCTTTACGCCGGTTTCTGCTAGTTTGATCGGTGTCTTAGGAATTGCTCGGATGGACTGGAGTCAGTGGGCAAAATTTCAGGTCAAGATGCAGGCTTTCTTGTTTGTTATAGGCAGCGCCTTTGTGATTGGTGCAGTATTGATTGGGTATCACTAAGAGGAGATGATAGAAATGAAGTTACTTCGACAAATTGCAACCTATGCCCCAGAGTATCAGGGTGTAAAAGATATATTATTGGCTAATGATAAAATTATTGCGATTGAAGATCATATTGAGGCTTCGATCACGGGTATAGATATAGAAGAAATAGATGGCAGTGGAAAAGTTGCCGTGCCAGGTTTTATTGACAGCCATTTTCATTTACTAGGCGGTGGGGGTGAAAATGGTTTTCATAATCGAACACCAGAAGTACAACTCAGTCAGTTGACGACAGCTGGTGTGACCACAGTGGTGGGTGTCCTTGGTACAGACGGCGTAGGTCGTGATGATATGGCTTTATTGAGCAAAGCTCGGGGCTTGGAAACTGAAGGTATTACAACTTATATGTATGTAGGTAACTACCGTTTGCCCGTGGAGACAATTACGGACTCGGTGATTAAAGACACCATGGCTATCGATAAAGTGATCGGTATTGGTGAAATTGCGATTGCTGATCACAGAAATGGCGCACCGACCTTTGCAGAATTTGCTCACGCGGCAGCTGATGCGCGCGTAGGTGGTTTATTAGCAGGCAAAGCCGGCGTAACCAATATTCATGTGGGTCCCGGAAAAACTCGTTTGTCTTTTATTAGACAAGCTTTGGAAGAAACAGATATTCCAGTATCTAATTTTTATCCAACGCATTGTGAAAGAAGTGAAGCGTTGTTGGATGAAGCAATTAATTTTGCCAAAGCTGGCGGCGTATTTGATATCACAGGGAGTGAAAACCCAGATCAAACTTATGAATTAGATGGTTCCATTCCATTTCGTCAATGTTTAAAACGAGTGATTGATGAAGGCCTAGACCCTGATTGCATCACGATGACATCAGATGGTCAAGGAAGCTTGCCAATTTTTGACGAAAATAACCATTTTGTACAAATGGGCGTAGGAAGTTCAAAATCACTTTTGACAGGCGTGAAAGAAAGCGTAGAAAAAGAAAATATTCCGTTAGAGACTGCTTTGCGTGCAATTACCAGCGCACCGGCTAAATTATTGAAGTTTTCTAACAAAGGACATTTAAAAGTAGGGTTTGACGCAGATATTGTCTTACTTGATGAAGATAACCTAACTATCGATACGGTCATTGCTAAAGGAGAAACGATGGTTGAAAAAGGTACAGCAGTCAAGTGGGGAACATTTGAAAAAAGAGAAGCATAAATGAGCCGAGATATATGAACAAAAAGAAGCTACTCTTTTGTAATTAGACGACGATAGACATAATTACAAAGGTGGTTTCTTTTTTTATCAAAATAGACTTAGTACTCAAGAGTTGAAATAAACTAGATCTACTTTGGCGGACTAGATCAAGAATCCAAAAAAACTAGATCTACTTCGGTGGACTAACTCAAGATTTTAAAAAAACTAGATCTAGTTTAGCAGACTAACTTAAGAATTCAAATAAACTAGCTGCTTTTACGGACTAACTCTAGTTTTAATGTTTTCTGGTGTTCTCGTTATTAGATACTTCTTAAAAAACAAATCCATTGTAGTTAACCAACAGCTGTGCTATAGTCTGTGTGGTGGATAAAACTTCCATTAATAAATCAGAGTAGAAAACGAAGCGTCAAGTGCCGAGAGGATGGGATGTTGCCTTTTGGACGAAGGACGAAAGTTCGCGGTTTTGTTTTCGCATTCGCTGCATTTTTAATGTAGCAGCTCTAGGCGGCATTTTTTGTCGCAAAAAGGGGATGCTAGTTATGACAAAAAAGATCAATGCACATATGATCACCATGCTAGGGCTATTGATCGCACTGACTGTTATTCTGTCACGTATTTTCGGTTTTGAAACACAGTTTATCAAAATTTCTTTTGAATTTGTCCCTAAAATTATTATGGGCGCCTTATTTGGCCCGATGTGGACCGGAATAGGAGCTGTGTTAGCAGATACAATTGGTATGATGCTATTTGCTAGATCTGCGTTTTTTCCTGGATTTACATTGAATGCATTTATCGGGGGGCTAATTTATGGTTATTTCTTTTATCAAAAAGAAGTGACTTGGAAAAACGCTATTCTTTGCTCATTGTCAATTACTATTATTGTCAGCTTGATTTTGACACCGATTTGGTTAATGATTATGTATAATCAACCTATTACCAGCGGAGTAATTTGGGGCCCAAGAGTTATAAAAGCTTTAGTTATGTTTCCGATTCAATCAATTTTGAACTATGTTGTGGGACGTGCCCTACCTTTGAAACGATTGAAAAGTTACTTAAAAACAGTTCGTTAATTAAATGAAATAAAACATCCAAAAGTTGCCGCATTTTTTTGTGGTGAAAAACACCTTCTTTATCTAATAATAAGAAGGTGTTTTTATTAGATGAAATTTTGTTATTTTGTTAATAAGTACGTTAAAATAGAAAAGACAATATACGATATACTTAAAAATTAGGAGAGTAGAGATGAAGAAAAAAGGCGTTATTATTAGTTTAGTGGGTGTTTTGTTGGTGGTTTGCGCGGCTAGTGTTTGGGCGATGACTCGCAATCAGGAGACAAAAACTGCGACAAGTACTACAAGCAATTCTAGCTCACAAACAACGATGACTAGTAGTTCAGAAGAGGAAGATAATATTACTACAATGATCGATAAAATGTCATTAGAAGAAAAGGTTGGTCAGTTATTTTTTGCACGGACGCCACAAGAAAATCAAGTGTCTGATCTAGAAGATTATCATTTAGGCGGCTATGTTTTATTTGGTGAGGATACGGAAAATGCGACAAAAGAAAGCTTACAAGAGAAAGTCCAATCTTTTCAAGAAGCAAGCGATATTCCTCTTTTAATTGGCTCGGATGAAGAGGGCGGGACAGTGACACGGATTAGCAATAATCCTGAATTAGTGGACCAGCCTTTTAAAGGACCGCAAGAAATATATGCAGAAGACGGTTGGCAGGGAATTATTCAAGATACAAAACAAAAGGCAGCTATTCTTGCTGACTTAGGCATTAATGCTGGACTGTTTCCTGATGCTGATGTTTCCACAGATGAAGAGTCTTTTATCTATGATCGAACCATTGGAATGGATGCAAAAGGAACAAGTGAATATGTGAAAAACGTGGTAGAAACATTAAATGAAGCACAAAGCGGTTCTACCTTAAAACATTTTCCTGGTTATGGCGATAACCGTGATTCCCATGTAGAAATTGTGGAAGATGATCGTTCTTTAGATGAATTACGCGAAAATGATTTTCTACCCTTTGAAGCAGGCATTAAAGCCGGCGCAGATAGTGTGTTGGTCTCTCATAATATTGTAAATAGTATCGATCCAAAAGCGCCTGCATCTATTTCACCTGAAGTGCATAAAATTTTGCGCGAAGAATTAAACTTTGATGGCGTAGTCATGACTGATGATATGGATATGGCTGGATTAGCTGATTTTATCCCACAAGAAGATGCTGGTCTAGAGGCGTTAAAAGCAGGGAATGATATGGTAATGTCTTCTAGTTATCAATCTCAAATTCCTGCAGTCATTCAAGCAGTGGAAGACGGCGATTATGCAGAAGAAGAATTGGAGGCTTCAGTTGAGCGTGTGTTGGCTTGGAAAGAGGATTTAGGCATTTTATTTAAAAAATGAGTGATTCTTTCTTATAATGGAAATAGAAACAAGAAGGGAAGGATTTATGATGACATTGAATAACAAATTTCTTTTGAATGATGGAACGACTTTACCACACATTGCACTTGGAACAATCGATCTGCAAGGTGGCAAAGGATTTCATCAAGCCCTCGCTGCACTTGATGTTGGTTATCGTGTGCTTGATACAGCAACCAATTATAACAACGAAGGCATGGTGGGCGAAGTTGTTCGCCGTTCATCGATTCCTAGAGAGCAACTTTATGTAAGTGCAAAACTCCCTGGATTAGCGCATAAATACGATAAAGCGATCGCTCTTATTCAAGAATCACTTTATCGCACAGGTTTAGATTATTTTGATAAATTTCTTATCCATTGGCCTAACCCTAAAGAAGGTTTGTATGTTGAAGCTTGGAAAGCTTTAGTTGACGCACAAAAATATGGCTTGATCAAAACCATTGGTGTTTCCAACTTCTTACCGGAACATTTGGATAATATTATTGAAGCAACCGACGTAACCCCGGCAACCAACCAAATTGAACGTCATCCTTATTTTAATAATAAGGAATTGGTTCAAGAAAATGACAAACGCGGCATTTTATCTGAAGCATGGAGTCCGTTTGGTCGTGAAATCAACGATGTATTGACCAATGACACCATTAAAGAAATCGCAGAAAAATACGATCGTAGTCCTGCACAAGTGATTATTAACTGGGACAATCAAAATCATGTCTTTCCAGTTGTTCGCTCAGCTGATCCTAAGCATCAATACGAAAACTTTCATTATACAGACTTTGAATTAGCACAAGAAGATCTGGATAAAATTGATGCTTTAGACAAAGGCGAAGCAGGTCGTGTTGAAGGTCAAAATCCAAATGAATACGAAGAGTTTGTCTAATAAATGAGAAAGAGCATGTCTGTTTAGGCATGCTTTTTTTATTGGATTTACGAGGAGGGTAATCATGACATTGTAGGATAAATTTTATTTAAATGTTGGCACAACTTTACCCCATGTTGGATTAGGTACAGTTCATATTCAAGGTGATAAAGGTATTTACCAAGCTCATTTGGGTTATCGCATTCTCGATACCGCCACAGATTAATAATGAAGGTATGGTGGATAAAGCTGTTCGAAGCTCTTCTATTCCCAGAAAAAAACTTTATATAAGCGATAAACTCTCCGGATTAGCGCATAAATACGATAAAGCGATCGCGCTCATTCAAGAATCACTTTATCGCACAGGTTTAGACTATTTCGATATGTATTTGATCCATTGGCCCAGTCCTAAAGAAGAATTATTTGTCAAAGCTTGCTAAGCCATGGTGGTTGCGCAGAAATATGGCTTGATTAAGACGATTGGTGTTTCCAACTTTTTACCTGAACATTTGGATAATATCATTGAGGCAACGGATGTAACTCCAGCAACGAATCAAATTGAACGTTACCCTTATTTTAATAATAAGGAATTAATTGCAGAAAATGACAAACGTGGTATCGTTTCTGAAGCTTGGAGTCCTTATGCCCACGAAATCAATGATGCTTTAACCAATCTACGATAAAAGAAATTGCGGAAAAAATACGATCGTAGTCCTGCACAGGTGATTATTAACTGGGACAATCAACATCATATCTTTCCAGTGGTAAGGTCTACCAGCCAAAAACATCAATACGATAATTTCCGCTATTTAGACTTTGAACTAGCTCAAGAAGATATGGATGAAATTGATGACTTAGTCCAAGGCGAAAGAGGCCGCGTTGAAGGCCAAAATCCCAATGAATATGAAGTTTATATAATAGTGGGGGCAGTCCTTTTTCAGACTTATGTGCTGAAATCAATGCTCAGGATATAGAAATGAACATATGACAGATAAAAACCTTTGTTTTACTAAAAATGTTGATAAAACAAAGCCTTTTTTTATAATGAAATTACAAACGCTTACTTTTAATGAAAGAATAAAAATAGCAAATAAATTCATTTTTTTGAAAATTCTTTCGAACTCTTTGATGGTGGGGATAATAGCGATAAAAAATGACAGAATATTCATAATAAATTTGCATGTCACCGGGATGTTTGTTACTCTAAATGACATGTATTAACGCTAAATTAAAAATGAGGAGTGTTTATTATGAGAGCAGACAAATCTGATCCATATGTCGAGGTGTCCGCCCATTATTAATTTTTTAGAAACTTCGATACCGATAGCTGACTGGGTAGATCGTATTGTTGATTGGTTAACTGAACATCTTGCCTTCTTTTTTTCAATGATTCAAACAATCGGGCAATTTGTGATGGATACTCTATCCAATGGACTATCCGTAATTCCGCCAATGATAATGATTTTGCTATTAACGGTAGCGACCTACTTTATTTTTAAAAAACGGTGGCAGATGCCCGTCTTCGTTTTGATTGGTTTATTATTTATTTACAATCAAGACATGTGGTCAGATCTGATGTACACATTGACATTAGTCATTTTATCAAGTTTAATTTCTGTAATGATTGGGATACCATTGGGAATTTTGATGGCTAAAAGTAATAAAGTAGAAATTGTCATAAAACCGATTTTAGATATCATGCAGACCATGCCTGGTTTTGTCTATTTGATACCAGCAGTCGCCTTTTTTGGCATTGGTATGGTTCCTGGTGTGTTTGCTTCAGTTATTTTTGCTTTACCTCCAACTGTAAGATTAACCAACTTGGGAATTCGCCAAGTGGATGAGGAGTTAAAAGAAGCTTCTGATTCCTTTGGCGGAACGCTTTGGCAAAAACTTTATAAACTAGAAATGCCTCTTGCTAAAGGAAGCATTTTTGCTGGGATTAACCAAACCATCATGCTCAGTCTATCTATGGTAGTTATTAGCTCTATGATTGGCGCACCAGGATTGGGACAAGGCGTTTTAGCAGCAGTACAACGTTCTGAAGTTGGGAATGGTTTTGTTTATGGCGTAGGTATTGTCATTTTAGCGATTCTAATGGATCGTGTGGCGCAACGAATGAACCAGCCAAGTAAAAAACAAGCCAATCTAGTTGTCAAAACGACCAAGCGACGTAAGCAATTGGTTGGTGGACTTGTTGTTGCAGCAGTTGCTTTGATTACAGTGCTTGGCTTAACTGTTCCCGGTCGTTCAAATAAAGGGACCATTACCTTATCTTATATCAATTTAGATACCGAACTGGCTTCGACAAATGTCATTGCTCAAGTCTTAAGAAACGAAGGTTATGAAGTGAATACTATCGCTTTAGATATTCCCGTGATGTGGGAAGCTGTAGCCAACGGCGAAGCTGATGCCATGGTTGGTGCCTGGCCGGCAACCAATCAAATCCAATATGATATGTTTAGTGACCAAATGGATAAATTAGGTGCAAATTTAGAAAAAAGCGCTCAAACTGGTTTGGTTGTTCCTGCTTACATGGAAGATGTTGAAAGTATTGAGGATTTAACCGACCAAGCTGACCAAGAAATCGTGGGTGTTGAGCCCGGTACAGGGACTTCAGACGCTACTGATGAAACGATTGAGGCTTACCCGAATTTATCTGATTGGGAACAAGTTAATTCTTCAACTGCAGCCATGATTGCTGAATTAGATCAAGCGATTAAACAAGAAGAACCCATTGTGGTTTCAATCTTTGCCCCGCATTGGATTTTTTCACGCTATGATTTAACGATGTTAGAAGATCCCAAAGAAACTATGGGAGAACCTGAAAATATTGAAACCATGGCACGAGAAGGGTTAGAAGAAGACGAACCAGAAGCTTATCAAATACTAGATAATTTTCAGTGGGAAATTGACGATATTCAATCTGTGATGTTAGAAATAGAAAATGGCGCTGAACCTGAAGAGGCAGCGCAAAACTGGATTAGTGAAAATTCAGAAAAAGTTGAGCATTGGACTGAATAAGTCGTAACGGAAAAAAACTGCAGGAATGAAAATTCTGGCAGTTTTTGTTTTATAAAAATAAGGAGTGTCTAAATTGAATAAAAACCGAATAGAAGTAGTGATTGCACATGGCTGATTTTTTACAACAAAAAATCCCGATTGCTCAAGCAATAGATGCGATCGTTGATTGGTTGACTGAACATTTATCTGGTTTTTTTAATCTTTTACAAACCATTGGTCAGAGCGTGATGGACGTCTTATCCAATACTTTGGCGGCAATCCCTCCGATATTGTTAATTTTACTAGTGACCCTTGCAGCTTATTTTGTCTTTAATAAAAAGTGGCAAATGCCTGTATTTGTTTTGTTGGGGCTTGTTCTTATTTATAACCAAGGCATGTGGGATGATCTCATGTACACATTGACGCTAGTTATTGTTTCTAGTTTTATCGCAATTGCAGTCGGTGTTCCTGTAGGAATATTAATGGCTAAAAGCGATAAAGCCCAAGTGGTGATTAAACCCATCTTAGATGTCATGCAGACCATGCCTAGTTTTGTTTATTTAATTCCGGCAGTTGCATTTTTTGGCATTGGTATAGTGCCTGGGACAGTGGCTTCGGTTATTTTCGCTTTACCGCCAACAGTGCGACTGACTAATTTAGGGATTCGTCAAGTGGATACCGAATTAAAAGAAGCTTCTGATTCTTTGGGAGGCACGGCGATGCAGAAATTAAGCAAAGTCGAACTTCCGCTAGCCAAAGGAAATATTTTTGCTGGTATTAATCAGACCACGATGATGGTTTTATCTATGGTCGTGATTGCTTCGATGATCGGAACACCTGGCTTAGGTCAAGGAGTATTAGCGGCTGTACAACGCTCGCAGATTGGTTCTGGTTTTATTTATGGCATAGGTGTAGTGATCTTAGCGATTATGATGGATCGCTTTACCCAAAGTTTAAATAAAAATCGTGGGAAAAGCCAAAACGAAATTAAGCCTGTGTCCAAAAAAAGAAAAATATATATTGGTAGTGTAACTGCTGCTGTTTTTATTGCACTTGCTATTATAGGAGGCGTATCGCAGGGAAGTTCAAATAAAGGAGCGATTACCTTAGCTTATGCCGAACAAGATGACCAAGTCGCATCAACCACTGTAGCCGCACAAGTTTTAGAAGAAGAAGGTTACAATGTGACCATGACAGCTTTAGATATTCCAGTAACTTTTGAAGCGGTAGCCAATGGTCAAGCAGATGCTATGTTAGGTGCATGGTTGCCGACCACGCATGAAGCCAATTATGAACAGTTAGGAGACCAACTGGACAATTTAGGTCCCAGTTTAGATAAACAAGCGCAAAATGGCCTTGTGGTTCCTTCGTATATGGATGTTGATTCTATTGAGGACTTGACAGATGAAGCGGATCAAACTATTACAGGCGTAGAACCAGGTGCCGGTAATACCGCAGCGGCCAAAGCAACTTTAGAGGCTTATCCTAACTTGGCAGATTGGGATTTGGCTACTTCTTCTGCTGGAGCAATGACAACTCAGCTTGAAAGAGCGATGAGTCAAGAAGAAGAAGTTGTAGTATCTGCTTGGAGCCCTCATTGGATTTTTTCACGTTACGATGTGAAATTTTTAGAAGATCCTGAAGGCGGCATGGGGGGTGCTGAAAGTATTGTAACCTTGGCAAGATTAGGTCTAGAAGATGACATGCCCGAAGCCTATCAAATTTTAGATAATTTTGAGTGGGAAGTTGAAGATATTGAATCCGTGATGCTAGAAATGGAAGAAGGAGATGCTCCAGAAGAAGCTGCCCAACATTGGATAGATAACAATCCAGAAAAAGTGGAAGAATGGGTTGAATAATTTTGAGCAACAAACGTTATCATTTGGCTAGATTTTAAAATATGGTATGATAAACTCGAACTTAATTAATTGATGGCAAATATTCCATTTTTCAATATAGAAAGGAAGAGTGATCACTTTGAGTAAAGTTCGAGTAGAACATCTGACTAAAGTATTTGGTCGAAGAACCCAACAAGCACTTGATCTAGTAAAAGAAGGAAAATCAAAACAAGATATCCTAAAAGAAACGGGCGCTACAGTTGGTGTGCATGACGTTAGTTTTAATGTAGAAAATGGAGAAGTCTTTGTGATCATGGGGCTATCTGGAAGTGGGAAATCGACTTTGATTCGTCTGATTAACCGTTTGATTGAACCGACTTCAGGTGAAGTTTATATCGATGATCAAGAAGTATCCAAGATGTCAAAAGAAGATTTACGTGAAGTTCGTCGTAGTAAAATGAACATGGTTTTCCAAAACTTTGGTCTTTTCCCCCAACGAACGATTCAACAAAATACCGAATATGGCCTTGAAATACGAGGCGTGGATAAGGAAGAGCGTCGGAAAAAAGCAGAAGAAGCGCTAGATAATTCTGGTTTACTTTCGGTAAAAGATCAATATCCCAATCAGTTATCTGGTGGGATGCAGCAACGGGTTGGTTTAGCACGTGCTTTAGCGAATGACCCAGAAGTGCTGCTTATGGACGAAGCCTTCTCTGCTTTGGACCCTTTGATTCGTCGGGATATGCAAGATGATTTGTTAGATTTACAAGAAAGAGTACAAAAAACGATTATCTTTATTACCCACGACTTGGATGAAGCTTTACGGATTGGTGATCGGATCGCTTTAATGCGTGACGGGAAAATTATGCAAATTGGTACCGGAGAAGAAATTCTAACCCATCCTGCCAACGATTTCGTTCGTGAGTTTACCGAAGATATCGACCGTTCCAGGGTTTTAACAGCAGAAAATATTATGGAACCTGCGCTTATTAGCAATGTCGAAACCGATGGGCCAAATGTAGCTCTACAACGTATGCGTAAAGAAGAAGTTAGTATGCTGCTGGCTGTGGACAGAAAGCGTCATTTAAAAGGAAGCCTAACTGCTGAAGAAGCTTTAGACGCTCGTAAAAACGAGAAGCCTCTTAGTGATGTTGTTGACAAAAATGTACGAAAAATCCAGAAAGATACCTTAGTCACAGATATTTTCGATATGATTTATAATTCACCGGCACCGTTAGCGGTGGTTGACGAAGAAGACCGGGTTGTAGGCGTTGTGGTCCGTGGTAGTGTGATCGGAGCAATGGCTGATACTGGTGAAGTAGAAGAAAATAAATCAGAAGCAACGAATGAGAACGAAACGACGGAGGACGAAGGAGTGGACGTAGATGCTTGATTTTTTACAACAACAAATCCCACTTGCCCAATGGATTGATGCCGGGGTAGACTGGTTAACACAACATTTATCAGGGCTTTTTTCCTTCCTTCAAACAGTAGGGCAAGCAGTAATGGATTTTATGACCAATACATTGTCAGCTGTTCCACCGTTATTATTGATGGTATTACTAGCGATTACAGCTTATTTTATTTTTCATCGCAAGTGGTGGATTCCAATCATTGCCTTTTTAGGGTTATTACTTATTTACAACCAAGAAATGTGGCAAGATTTACTCAATACTGTAACGCTGGTAATTATTTCAAGTTTAGTCGCAATTATTATCGGTGTGCCATTAGGTATTTTAATGTCTAAAAGCGAAGTAGCCAAAAGTATTATTCAGCCAATTTTAGACGTTATGCAGACCATGCCAGGTTTTGTTTATTTAATTCCAGCTGTAGCTTTCTTTGGTGTAGGGATGGTACCTGGCGTATTTGCTTCAGTGATTTTCTCATTGCCGCCTACTGTACGGATGACCAACTTAGGGATTCGTCAAATTTCTACTGAATTAGTGGAAGCTTCAGACTCTTTTGGGGGGACACCTTGGCAAAAATTATTTAAGTTGGATTTGCCTTTAGCTAAAGGCAGTATCTTTGCCGGTATCAACCAAACAATTATGCTGGCTCTATCAATGGTTGTTATTGCTTCTATGATCGGAGCACCAGGTTTAGGTGTCGGAGTTCTAGCAGCTGTACAACGTTCTGATGTGGGAAATGGTTTTGTTTACGGTGTTGGTATTGTAATTCTTGCGATTATTATGGACCGTTTCACACAAGCAATGAATCGTCCTTCTTCTCAGCAAGGTCAAAGACTTTCTAAGAAGAAAAGGATGGCTATTAACGGAGCTGTAGCTATTGGCGTTATTTTCTTTGCTGTTTATGGCGTTTATCAAGCTTCATCCGGTTCTAATCGAGGAACAATCACTCTAGGTTATGCCCAACAAGATGACCAAGTGGTTTCAACCAATGTGATGGCTCAGGTTTTAGAAGAGCAAGGTTACAATGTGAATATGACTTCATTAGATATTCCAGTGGTTTGGCAAGCTGTTGCTAACGGTCAAGTAGATGCCAACACGGGAGCTTGGCTACCGATCACCCACCAAGCACAATATGAAGAGTTTAAAGATGATCTGGATGATTTAGGCCCACATATTGATAAAGAAGCTAAGTTAGGGCTGGTTGTACCTTCTTATATGGATGACGTGGATTCTATTGAAGATCTAGATGACCAAGCGAATCAGAAAATCACAGGGATTGAACCAGGTGCCGGTATTGTGTCCGCAACCGATGAAACGTTAGAGGCTTATCCTAATTTATCCGATTGGGAGCAAACCATTTCATCAACTGGAGCAATGAACGCACAATTAGAACGTGCGATTAGCTCAGAAGACGAAATCGTCGTAACCGGTTGGAATCCCTACTGGATATTCCAACGTTATGATTTGAAATATCTAGATGACCCTAAAGGAACCATGGGTGAAGCTGAAAGTATTGATACTATAGCGCGTTTAGGATTAGAAGAAGACATGCCTGAAGCTTATCAAATCTTAGATAATTTTGAATGGGAAGCATCAGACATGGAATCAATCATGTTAGATATTGAAGATGGTGCGGACCCAGAAGATGCTGCTAGTGATTGGATCGATGAAAATCGTGATAAGGTAGACAGCTGGGTAGAATAAAATAACTTTTAATAGAGCAGGCTTCCTGCTCTATTTTTTTAAGCTTTTCTGTCGTGATGGTTTTTGTTGGACAGATATTTTTATAAAAGTTATCCTTTAATTGTAGTCAAGTAAAAAAAGGAGAGATCTAATTGGCAATTAAAAGAGCAATGAATATTGATAATTTAAATTTTGCTTATACGTTAGGACGAGTCTCCTTAACTGAGCTAATTAAACGATTACCAGAAGAACCACGTCGTTTTTATATGTTCGGAATACCAAATTATAATAACTTAGGGGATCAAGCAGTCGCTTATGCAGAAAAAGCTTTTTTCAAAAGAGTTTTCCCTGAAATCACTTATATCGAAATTTTAGAAACACAAACAGACTAAGCAATTAATGAATTAAAACCATTGTTACGTGATAGTGACATGATCGGTTATACCGGTGGTGGAAATATAGGCAATGTCTATTTGGACCATGAAGAACCACGTCGTAAAGTCTTTTCTACTTTTGTAAATAATAAGACCATTTCTTTCCCGCAATCTGTGAACTTTGAAGACACAGAACAAGGGCAAGAAGAATTAAGGAAGAGTCAAGAAGCTTACAATAAAAATCCTAATTTGACAATTGTTGCTAGAGAAACACAATCGTTGAATTACTTTAAAAAGAATTTTGCTGCAGATGTTATCTATACTTCTGATATTGTCGTTTCACTTAAACCAGATCCGTCAGAAGGCAAGCGCGATGGGGTATTGTTTATCATGCGGCAAGACTCGGAAAAAGTGATCAATGAAAAATTGCTAGAACAATTAAGCTATAAACTAAATAACGTTGGCGATGAAGTAGAACAAACTGACACCGTTTTACCCTTTAAAGCTTCCGATAGTAATGCGGACACTGCACCCGACTTAGATGAAGTACGCATTTCAGAACGTGGCTGGTTGATCGAGCGTAAATTAGAAGAAATTAAAGCCAGTGAAGCTGTAGTAACCGACCGTTTGCATGGCATGATCTTTTGTGTATTAACCAAAACGCCTTGCTTGGTATTTGATAACAGTTATGGTAAAGCGAGCGCTTCTTATTATAACTGGTTCGAAGATTTGGATTATATAAAGCACACAACTGAAAATGATCCGGATAAATTAGCACCGATGATTGAAGAATTAAAAGGTTATGAACATTCAAATTATCATGACTTTACACATAGTTATGACGAATTAATCGATTTGATCAAAAAATAAAAAGTTGTTGATGTTGACTTGTCTGCGGACAGTTACCTTCAAAGAAGGGAAGATCTTAGTATGACAGCAAACACCTTAGCAGAAATAACGAATTTAAATTTTGCTTATACCATAGAACAACTTTCTTTAACCGAGCTTATTAAACAATTACCAGAAGATCGACAACGCTTTTATATGTTTGGCACACCTATTTACAATAATTTAGGCGATTTAGCGATTAGTGAAGCACAGAAGCGATTCTTTGCTGAAAACTTTCCAGAAATTACCTATATTGAGATTACCGAACCGCAGACAGAACAGGCGATTGAAGAATTATTACCACTGCTGCGTTCTGATGATATGATTGGTTACGTTGGCGGGGGAAATATTGGCAATTTGGACATTACGCATGAAATTGTTCGTCGCAAAGTCTTTTCTACTTTTGTTAACAATAAGACGATCTCTTTTCCGCAGTCTGTCTATTTTGAAGAAACAGAAGAAGGACAAGCAGAACTGCGCAAAAGTCAGGAAGCTTATAATAAAAATTCGAATTTAACCCTAGTTGCAAGAGATACGCAAACGCTAAGTTATTTCCAAAATCATTTTAAAGCAGATGCTATTCTTACGACAGATATGGTTTTATTATTACAAGAAAAACTTTCTGGAACTAAGCGAGATGGTGTACTGTTTATCATGCGAGAAGACGCGGAAAAAGTTACATCAGATAAGCTGATAGAGCAGTTAACTGCTAATTTAAAAAGCATTGGGGATAAAGTAGAAGCAACAGATACCGTGCTTTCCTATAAAGCTTATGATGTAAAATCGAAAAATAATCCTTCGCTTGATATTGTAAGAATATCCGAACGTCATTGGTTATTGTCACTTAAATTAGAACAGATCAAAGCCAAAGAAGTGGTAGTAACGGATCGTTTGCATGGGATGATTTTTTCGGCGATTACTCAAACCCCATGTCTTGTATTTGATAACAATTACGGCAAAGCAAGTGCTTTTTACTATGATTGGCTGCAAGATTTGGATTACATTCAGTACACGACAGAAAAAGATCCGAAAAAATTAGCAGCCAAGGGGAATGATTTGAAAAAATACGAGCATTCAGATACACTTGATTTCTCGCATAGTTTTGATGCTTTAATCGATTTGATTAAAAAATAAAACAGAAAGGAGAGATTTACTATGAGTTGGTTATGGACAATTATTGTTGGTGGTGTGATCGGCGCGATCGCTGGCGCTATTGCTAACAAAGGTGAATCAATGGGCATTATCTTTAATGTGATTGCAGGCCTTGTTGGTTCCTCACTTGGACAGGCACTTTTTGGAAGTTGGGGACCTGCGATTGGTGGAATGGCAGTCATTCCTTCGATTATTGGCGCGATCATTGTGGTCGCTGTCGTATCATTTTTCTTAGGTAGAAGATAGATAGTAAAATCGTCTTGAGCAGTTTTTTGCCAAGACGATTTTTTTATGTAAAAAAATTTCTCACGCTATTTTTGCGTACTTATTAATAAATGAGTTTTAATAGGAGGCGCAAAATGAGAAAAGAGTCACACGAATTACAATGGCTAGAAACGGTCAGTCAACGAAAACAATTGACTGAAGAACAGCGACGAGCTTTACAAAGGTCGCAAAAAGGATTTCTAGGAGAACAGCAAATGGACCAACTTGCCGAAATGTTTTTATCAGGGAAGGTACTTGTCATAGATGACATTACACTACGATACCAAAATACAGTTGTCCAAATTGATAAATTGTTGATTATTGGAAACACTATCTATGTCATTGACGTGAAATTTTATCAAGGCAACTATATCTTACAAAATAATAGCTGGATATGTGGCGGAAAGTTTTTAACTACAAATATCTTGGAACAATTAAGAAAAGCTATGCGGGTAATCGTCAATATTTTTAGAGAACAGCAAATCGATTTGGAGGTAAAAGGCGTACTAGCTTTTTTGAACCCAAAATCAAGTATCCAAATAAAAGATCAAATCCCAGAAACTGTATTATCATTTAATGAAATTCCTGCCTGGCTATTAGGGTTAAATCAACAAACAGCCAACGAATATTACTATGATTGTCAATCAGTATTATTTCAGTATCGGATAGACAACTATCGTAGCCAACGTACTTTATCGATCGAAGAAGAAAAGCAATTACAAAAAGGAATTCGTTGCTCTCGCTGCCATCAGCTTAAAGTGGTGGATAAAAGACATACAGTTAGATGCGATTGCGGTTATGTTGAACCCAAAGAAACAGCTTATACTCGCACAATCTGCGAATTCGGCGTTATTTTCCATGATCAAGATTTAAAGCTAAAAAAGCTAAAGGAATTTTTTGGCGAGCAGGTGGATGAACATTATTTGAAGTATATACTTAAAAGACATTTTGTTTCAATTAAAAGTACGCCTAAGAAGAAGTTTGGCCATCAGAACAAAGGAATAATATTTGATTATTGGTTTGAAGACAAAATAAGATACTTTAAAAAACTAGAGAAAAGAATAGACTGGAGCACTCCAATTTTAAAAAATTGAATAAGGGAAAAGGAAAAGCTTACTCAATATTTACAAAACGAGTAAAGAAAGGCTAAAGCGTTACTCAATAAAAAAATGTTGAGTAAACGATTTGCGTTTCATTACTCAAAAAAGCTCAAAAAATTTAAGAAAGTAGATAAAACGAAGCGAAACGGAGAAAGTTGAGTAAGGGAGATGGAAAAGCTTACTCAATATTTACAAAACGAGTAAAGAAAAGCTAAAGCGTTACTTAATAAGAAAATGTTGAGTAAACGATCTGTGTTTCACTACTCAATAAGCAAAAATCAAAAAATTGACAGCTCTAGCTAGACTTGTTAGCTTACAATAAAAGAGGTGACAGAAATGATAGGAAGAAGACGAGCCACTAAAAACTGGGCGCAAGCTTCAAAGAGACTGCGCACCGGACAAAAATCACAATCGAAGAAAAAACTGACAAAACAACAACGCAAAAAACAAGCTAGAAGAAAAGGTACGATGATAGGAGCTATTCGTTCAGCTTTTAGAAAATAAACAAGCTGTTCAACTGACGGAAGATGGGTGAGCTGTTATAATGTTTACGACAAGGAGGCGTTTGGACGTTATGAAGACGCTTATTATCGTATCTCATCCGGAAATTGATGAATCTGGCAGCCAGCAATATTTAAAAGAAGCTTTGCCAAATTCTTCAGACATTACTTTTCATCATCTGGAATCAACTTATCCAGAGGGTAAGATTGATATCGAACAAGAACAGCAACTCTTACAACAACACGATCGGATTATTTTCCAATTTCCATTGTACTGGTATTCTTCGCCGCCTATGCTAAAGCATTGGCAAGATGAAGTCTTAACTGAAAATTTTGCATACGGCTTTGGCGGAAACAAATTAAAAGATAAAGAACTAGGATTAGTTTTGGTCATTGGTATGCCCGAAAAAGAATACCAGGTCAGTGGTAATGAAGGTTATACACTTAGTGCTTTAACCACCCCTTATCAAGCGATGGCTAAAAAAACACAGATGAACTTTTTAAAACCTTTTCTCATTTTTCAATTCCACTATATGGAAGAAAGCGAAAAAATGCGGATGTTAATCGCCTATCAACAGTATCTGATGATTGAAAACTTTGATACCCTACGAGCAAAAGAAAGTTGGTTCTTACAACAACTTGATGATATGGATGAGAAATTTTTACCCGATGGCAGCCAATTCATTTTAGATCATATCAAAGAATTGATCGAAGATAATCGCATGGAATTGGATGAAATCCAGATGTATTTGGAACAAGCAGGAGGGTCTTTATGATGGAAGAAAATATTCAATGGTCATTAGACCAGCTGGACCAATTAATAAAAGATAGCCACGACTATAAACAAAAAGCCTTATTAATGGGGATAAAAGATTTACTCTTAGAACAAGAAAAACGTACCGAACAAATTCAAGGACAATTGGACGGTACGCTTTGGTCCCCCAATGATTGGGGAAGTTAAGGAGATTGCCGCTAAATCAACGGCGATCCTTTTTTATTTTGTTGCGCTATCCGAAACACTTTTGGCAACAATATCTACAACATCGGGATGAAAAACATCAGGTATAATGTAATCAGTACTCAATTCATCTTCAGGAATCACAGCTGCTATTCCTTTAGCAGCGGCGATTTGCATCTCATCAGTAATGTCACTAGAACGGGAATCTAAAGCACCACGGAAAATTCCAGGAAAAGCTAGAACGTTGTTGATTTGGTTAGAAAAATCAGACCGCCCAGTTCCGGTAATAAATGCCCCATGTTCTTTAGCGGCATCTGGCATCACTTCAGGTGTTGGATTAGCCATAGGAAAAAGAATCGGTTTTTCATTCATATCTTGAATCCATTCTGGATCTAAAACATTAGGCGCCGAAACACCAATGAAAACATCCGCACCCTTCAACGCTTCGTGCAAATCTCCTTTTTTATGAGATAAATTAGTGACCTGAGCAATTTCTCGATGACGCTCTGCTAAATCAGAAGCGTCGGATGAAATGATTCCCGTTTTATCTACTAATAAAACATCTTTAGCACCAGCAGCTAACAATTTTTTCGTAATCGCAATACCAGCCGCACCACCGCCATTAACCACAATTTCTACTTCACTAAGATCTTTTTTCGTTAGTTTTAGCGCATTAAATAAAGCAGCTAAAACAACAATAGCGGTTCCATGTTGATCGTCATGAAAAACAGGGATATCCAATTCCTCTTTCAAGCGACTTTCAATTTCAAAACAACGTGGCGCCGCGATATCTTCTAAATTAATGCCACCAAAAGTAGGCGCTATTGCTTTGATATGAGAAATAATTGCTTCGGTATCCTGAGTGTCTAAACAAATAGGAATCGCATCAATACCCGCAAATTCCTTAAACAAAATCGCTTTACCTTCCATAACCGGCAAAGCAGCTTCCGGACCAATATTGCCTAAACCCAACACTGCAGAACCATCTGTAACCACTGCGACCATATTTTTCTTGGAAGTATAGTCATAAACTGCATTTTCATTTTTGGCAATCGTACTACTGACTTCAGCAACTCCTGGTGTGTAAGCAATCGCTAAATCTTCTCGGCTTTGTACCGGAACTTTAGATTTTATTTCAAGCTTCCCACCTTTTTCTTGGCTAATTTTCAGCGCTTCTTTTTTTACATCTGCCATTTATTTTTCCTCCTTCAATTTATCTCTATATCTATTGTGAAATAAAAAATTTACTTTAGCAAGCTATTTAAAAAAAGACAACTTGATTTTCTAAAAGTTTCTTTTATATTGTGATATAATAAACTTGTTAAAATTAACTTTAGAAAGGAAGAGATTAACGTGTTAGCTAAAATTGTATACGCTACCATGACAGGGAATACAGAAGAAATATCGGAAATTTTAGAAGAAGAATTTCAGCAACAGGGGGTAGAAGTCATACGAATGGAGGCTGATGATGCGGATGACGCAGATGAAGAAGCTTTTACCGACGCCGATATTTGTGTTATCGCGACCTATACTTACAATAATGGTAAAGTCCCGGATAACTTTGTTTACTTCGAAGAAAATTTAAGAAAACAAGATTTGCAAGGAAAAGTTTATGGTGTAGTGGGCAGCGGAGATAAGGAATATCATTTTGCTACCTATTGTTTTGCCGCTGATACATTCGATGAAGATTTCAAGCAAACAGGGGCGAAAAAAGGAACTGATGTAGTAAAAATTGACAATAAAGCGGATGAAAAAGACAAAGAAGTATTAAAAGAATTTGTTATAAATCTAATGAATGCATAAATTTTTAGAAAATATGACAACTCATTCTCGTTTTATATAACTAAAGCTCCATAAAGATGCACTGAATTAGCATCTTCATAGAGCTTTTTCGTTATTTTCAGGCATTAAAAGTGACAGAAAAAACCAATTGACTTTCTAAAAGATTACTCACTTTGTCTATCTTTTTGCGTTTCATATCTCCCGTTATCTTCACTAAAGAAACGATTATATCTTTTCTTAAAGCGATCAAAAAGATATTGTACACCGATTTTAAGTAGACTGTAAATCGGAATCCCGAACAAGACGCCGACAAAACCGAGCAAGTCTCCCATAACCAGTACAACTAACAAAATTGTAAGGAAATGTAGTTGCAATTTATCGCCCATCACGCGCGGCATCACAAGATTGCCATGGAGTGCTTGAATCACAAACCAGGCGATCACAAAGATGACGGCTTCTAAAAGTGATTGTTGAAAAGCGATAATCAAACCAGGGAAGAAGGAAATAACTGAGCCGACATATGGAACAATACTTAAAATCCCTACTAAAAAGGCCATTACAGTAGCGTAATTTAAGCCGATTAATAAGAATGTTACCCAATACATTATCCCTAAAACAGCACTGGAAACAAGCTGTCCTTTTAAGTAAGCACTGAGTTGTTCATCACTTTTTTTGACTAACATGGTGAAATCATCCCGGAAGTTGGGTGGCACAATTTTTAGGACGGATTGGGAAAATCTTTCCGTATCTTTTAATAGAAAGAAAGCCAACACTGGACCGATAAATAAGGTCATAGCAGTTGCGGAAACGGCTGAAAAGACACTACCTAAACCAGATAAACCTTCTTGCCAATTATCTTCCAAAGCAGATAGCGTGTTTTTAATTAAATCATTAGCAGAGTTGGCTAAATCATCTAATTGATCTTGGAAAGGTAACTGTCCGACAATGGATCGGAAATTTTCTTGCACGCTGTCTAACATGGAAGGAAATTGCTGCACCAACTCTTGACCTTCACGTACCAGCGAACGAACCCCGAAAAATCCTAACACCCCAATTAACAAAATAGCCAGGACATAAATTAAAGTAACCGCCCAGGTACGCGACATCTTCTTTTCTACCCAATTGACAAAAGGTTTAAATATATAATAAATAACAATAGCAAAAATGATTGGGGGTAGAAAGGTTAGTAAAATCGTAATAAAAGGTACAAAAATAAATGAAACCTTATTTATAAGAAAAATAGCGATAGCACTTAAGATAATTAATCCAAGGACATAATAGGAAGTTTTGCCCCCTAAAAACTGGATTAAACGATTCGTTTTTTTCTGTTCCATTTACCAAGCGCCTCCTTAAAGTAGTTAAACATTATCATTATAGGAAAAAACAAAGAAATTCTCAAACAATAGCCATTTAAAATCGAGAATAGTTTATCAAATAGTCTAACACAGAGAATGAAAAGCGGATTCTTTCTCCATGTTTTTTAATATAAACATCCTTACTTCATCAAAAATTTGCCGCAAAAAAGCAAATCGCATCTTTTGCGTACTTTATTTAAGAAAGCAAAAAATGATGGAGGATGAATTTATGAAAAAAACAATCAAATGGAGTTGTTGTTTATTGGCATTATTGCAATTTTCAACAGGCACAACTAGGGTTATGGCTGATTCGTTTAAAGAAACTAGCGTAGAAAAAATGAGCCAACCAGCAACAAAAAATCAAAAAGAAAAAGGAGATCAAACGACTTGGCAACTGATCACTTCTTTAGGAGAGGAGGCCAGAGAAATTGCGCAAGAAGAAGATTTATACGCTTCAGTTATGCTAGCTCAAGCCATTCTAGAATCAAATAGTGGGCAAAGTCAGCTGAGTCAAGCACCTTATTATAATTTATTTGGGGTCAAAGGACAAGGCGCTTCTTTCAAAACTTTAGAAGAAGATAGCCAAGGAAAAATGTATACAACACAGACAACATTTAAAAAGTATAATAACTACGAAGATTCTTTAGGTGATTATGTAAAACTCATCAAAAATGGCATTATTGGCGATAAAAATTTTTACCAAGGAAGTTGGAAGACAAACGCAGAAAATTACCATGTGGCAACACGATTTTTAACCGGTCGCTATGCGACTGACCATAAATATCATGAGAAGTTAAATCAGCTGATCGAAGACTATGAGCTCACACGTTATGACCATAAACAGACTTTAGTTTCTGAAAAAGCTGACTATATCCGACCACTCGATGCTTTTAAATTGACTTCAAAATACGGCAAACGTAATGATAGTTTTCACAGAGGTGTTGACCTAGCTGCACCCCAGGGAACAAAAATCAAAGCAAGCAGAGAAGGAAAAGTGACACGTGCTGCATTTCATCCATCCTGGGGAAATTACGTTACAGTTCAGCATTCTGACGGCTTAATGACGCTTTATGCACATTGCGAGAAAATAAATGTCGAAGTAGGACAACTAATTGAACAAGGAGAAAAAATCGCTAGCGTTGGTTCCACTGGGCATAGCACAGGGCCACATTTACATTTTGAAGTCAATCGTTCGCAAAATTTAGAAAAAGAGCAGCTGCTGGATCCGGTGGAAGTGTTGGGAGAGGAAGCCTTTGAATGATTTTATAAAGAAATATGATTTCATGTTTTTCTAGAGAAATCAGCAATTGAGGAAGGGAACTTTCAAAAGCTGTTTTTGAATTGATGAATATTTTTCATACGCTGCCTCAATTATTTTATAAATGAAATGGTTGTTATAATGAGTTTATTAATGGTATAAAATGCAAAATTGACGATTTGTAGCTTATAGGCTACAATAACGAGAGAAATAAGGGATGCTAGCCAAAAATAGAAAACGTTCATTTTTTGCAAATAAACCAAAAAGGGGATGAGAAAGTTGAGTAAAGTTGATCAATATATTGCTGATTATTCGCAAAATGATCCAGATTTTAAGCAAGCAATACAAGTTGAAGATACAATATACCAGTTGGCACAAACTGTTCGACAAGTTCGTAAAAGAAATGGATTAACACAGAGTGAATTGGCAGAGTTATCAGGCATTAATCGTGTAACGATCTCAAAAATAGAAAATGCTGATATGAATCCATCTTTCGCGTTGGTAACGCAGCTTTTAAATAGTATACAAACTTCTATTGAGTTTAAAACTAAAAATGATGAAAAAGTGACTTTGTAAGCTGTGCTTATGTCTTTAAGTGAAGAAAAACAAATTGTTGTATAAATTTCAATTTACTTAACTAGCAAAATGAAACAAGCAGTAGGAACAGGTGAAAAAAGTTCTTGCTGCTTGTTTTTTTATAAAAAAAAATTGACCTTTTTTGATGTTATTTTTTTAGAGAAACACAACAGCAAGCTCGAATGTTTAAACTTTCTAATTGAACTAAAAATCTTAATTACAACTAATACAAAAAAAATTACTAAAAAGAAGTATGATAGTTTCTATGATAAAAAAACATTAGTCATAATCTTATATATACTTCTCAGAAAAATAAAAATATAAAACAATAATAAGATTTGTTTGTAAGCGTTATTAAATAAAAATTTCTAATCTTTTTAAAATAAGGTAGTGTTTTTTTATTATTTACAAAGTTGGTATAAAAGAAATTTTCTTTAATAATCCTTTTTATTTGTTCTTGTTTTAGATATACTAATAATGTTTGTAACTGAAATTTGAAATTTCTGTGAAAAAGGAGTGTTTATTTCTTAATGGAAAAGCCATTGTTTAAACATGCCGGTGTATACGTAACAGCAATTCTTGCACTGGGGATTTGTGTGGGAGGTTACTATGTAACAAACCAAAGACAATATCAAGAACGTGTGGCTTATGCGAGTGAAGCAGGGTCGCAAGCAAAAAATGAAATTCAAGAGTTCGCGCAACAAACCGAAGCGCTCTATCAAGAAGAGGAGCCAGCGTTATTAGAGGAAGAAGCTAGCGTGTCAGAAGTATCTTCTCTACAAAGTGAAGTGAATCGAATTCAAGTTTCAGCTGAAGATTTTCAAATTGAAGAAGATTCGATGCCTGAAGATTTGGAAGAAGTCGCTGCGGAAAAAGAAGACCTTAGCAATCGTTTAACAGAGGCAAATGATAAGTTACATATGCAAGAGCAAATCGATGCTTTTTTTGCTGAAAAGACACCTAATTGGCAAGAACTTACAGAAGATGTCGTCATTAAAGAGGACTTGCAGCAAGAAACTATCGATGAGGTTAGCGAAAATTTTAGTTTCTTTTCAGAAGATCAATGGCTGGAATTAGCTAAGTCTTATGCCCAAAGTGCAAATGAACAGCTGCAAAATATAGAAGAAATTCAAAAGAAGCTAAATGATGCTAAAGAGCAAGAAATTACTTATGAGCAGTATGCTAACTTAGCTGCTCAGATTGAAGAAGTTCGTAACCCAGAACAACAAGAAGAATTTGAACAAGCAGCAGACGAATTAGGTCAACGATTTGGGGTATCTACAGAAGCGGCTGCAGCGGAAAGTACAGAAACTTATTAAAAATGTTTCACTTAAACGGAGGAAAAGAATATGGCAAGAAGAAGCCACAAAAAAACAAGCGGCGGAAAAAAAGTTCTCCGCATAGTACTCATTGTGTTACTTATTTTAGTTTTAGCAATTGTTGGAGCTGTAACAAAGCTGTATTTTGATGTTTCAAGTTCAGTAGGTCAAACTTATAACTCAGTAGACCGAGACGGTAGTCGAGAGATAGATTTCAGCGATGAAGAACCATTCAGTGTGTTGTTGTTAGGGATCGATACAGGTGATTTAGGTCGTACTGAGCAGGGTCGTTCGGACACCATGATGGTCGCAACCGTCAACCCACAAGAAAATAAATCGACTTTAGTCAGTATCCCACGAGATACTTATGTGGATATTATTGGTCATGATACCCAAGATAAAATCAATCATGCTTACGCCTTTGGTGGAGCTTCCATGTCCATGGATACTGTCAGCAATTTCTTAGATATTCCTATTGATCATTATGTTTCCATCAATATGGAAGGAATTAAAGAATTGGTGGATGCAGTCGATGGCGTTGACGTCAATAATGATTTAGAATTTGAGCAAGATGGCCATACGTATAATTTCGGAAAAATTCATATGAATGGTGAAGAAGCCTTAGGATATCTAAGAATGCGACATGAAGATCCTGAAGGTGACTACGGACGACAAAAACGGCAACGTAAAATAGTTGAAGCTGTTATTGATAAATCTCTTTCGCTTTCCGGAGCGACGCAATACCGCAGTATTTTAGATGCGATGGAAGACAATATGAAAACTGACTTAAGTTTTGGCGATATGAGAAGTATTGCCCTTGATTACCGCGGAGCCTTTTCAAATATTGACCAATTGCAATTACAAGGAGAAGGCTTCAGCCAAGATGGTGTATCTTACCAACGAGTGGATGAAAATGAATTAAAAGAAGTACAGGACAATTTGCAAGAACAACTAGATCAATAGAAAGTGGAGAAAAAATGGAAGAGACGATTAGTTTAAGTGAAATTTTCGACGTATTAAAAAAACATTGGACCACCATTTTAACTAGCTTGTTTGCTGGTTTAGCATTAGCTGCTGTGGTCACATTTTTTATCATGACACCACAGTATAACTCAAGAGCGCAAATGATTGTCGCTTTACCCCAAGAAGAAAATTCGGATGAGAGTCTGAATACAGTAAACTACAATTTACAGATGTTAAATACTTATAAAGATATTATTGAAGAAGGCGATGCACTAGCGGCCAATGTGCAAGAGCGTCTGGCTTCTGACTACGATTTAAATATGACGATTCAAGAGATTAAAGACAGTATGGAAGTGGAACAATCCGAAGAATCCCAAATGTTTTCCATCGTAGCTACAGGGGAAAGTGCGGCAGATGCCGAACATATTGCCAATACGGCAGCAGAAGTCTTTCAAGATACGGTTCAAGATGTGTTAACGAATGTCGACAAAATCACGATTGTTTCCCAGGCGTCTGCAAGTACCAGACCGGCGTCACCGAACAATATGCTGAATTTAGCGATTGGCCTAATCTTAGGGCTCTTAGTGGGCATTGGGTTGTCCTTCTTGATGGAAGTATTCGACCGGACGGTGAAAGATAGTCGCTATATTGCGGATGCTTTAGGCATGACAGTGCTTGGTACAGTGCCGAAAATGAGTCAAAAAGAAATTGACGCAACCACTAAAAAGCTAACAACGGCTAGACAAAATAATAATAACGATCAAGACAATAACGGAAACGGTGCGGAACGTCGCAGCCGGACGCGAGTATAGGAGGGAAATGAGATGAAAAGAAAAAATGAACGCAAAGGCACTCAAACACATGCCGTTAGCTTAGTCTCATTGATTGATCCTTCTTCTCCTGTGGCTGAGCAGTATCGCACCATTCGTACCAATATACAGTTTGCTTCTTCAGCGGACCAACAGGTAAAAACGATCGTAGTTACCTCTTCTGGACCTAGTGAAGGAAAATCATTGTCCTCGGCAAATTTAGCTGCTGTATTTGCTCAAACTGGACAAAGGGTGTTACTTGTTGATGCCGATTTGCGAAAACCAACGATCCACAAAACCTTTCAGTTAAATAATGAAGCTGGATTGAGTACGGTGTTAAGTACCGGCGTAAAAGCGGGAGAAACAGCACAAAAGACTGCAGTGGAAAATCTGTCTATACTAACAAGCGGTCCTAAGCCACCGAATCCGTCAGAGCTATTAGGCTCTGCAAAAATGAACCAAATTATGGAAGAAGCGCGTAATATCTTTGATATAGTGATTTTTGATATGCCTCCGGTTGTTGCGGTAACGGACGCGCAAATTATGTCTTCTAAAGCAGATGGGACGTTACTTGTTGTGCGGGAAAACTGGACACGTAAAGATGCTTTAAGTAAAGCGAAAGAGCTATTAGATTTAGTGCAAGCCCGCGTCCTTGGGGTAATTTATAATGGTAGCGAACAAGGAAAAGATAAAGCCTATTATTATTATTCGGATTAGCAGGAGGGAACAATGGCTATGATTGATTTACATTGTCATATTTTACCCAATGTAGATGATGGTGCAGATAATATGGAGACTAGTATAGCGATGGCTAAAGAAGCTGTCGCTCAAGGCATTACTCATATTTTATGTACACCTCACCATAATAATGGACGTTACGAAAATTCAAAAGCGACGGTGATACCAGCCGTCGCTTTGTTGCAAACAGAGTTAGACAAGCAACAGATTGATTTGACCTTATTTGAAGGACAAGAAGTACGCATTACAGGGGATTTGTTACAAGAAATCAAGGATGACCGTATTCTTTTTACCGATTTGGCCAATACCTACGTGTTAATCGAGTTACCTACGATGGATATTCCGGCTTATACAGAAGAACTTTTTTTTGAGCTAAGAACACAAGGTAAGGTTCCCGTGATTGTGCATCCGGAACGTAATGCTAAATTCAGGGAAGATCCCAATCGTTTACTTCCTTATTTAGAAATGGGTTGTCTGGCCCAGTTAACGGCTCCCAGTTTGGTAGGTACCTTTGGCAAATCTATTCAAAAAACAGCGCAAGAAATGGTGGATCATAACTTAGTTCAGATGGTAGCTTCGGATGCGCACGGAGTGAATAAACGTAGGTTCCATCTGAAAGAAGCCTACGAGTTAATGGAAAATGAAAAAGCAGAGCTAATGCAACAAGTAGCTAAAGATATAATTAATGGAGATGAGGTGAGTTATCCATCACCTGAAAAAGTGAAAAAGAAAAAGTTTGGTTTGTTTTGAGGAGATGTTGGTGTGTTTGCCTTAACGCGAAAAAGGAAAATCGCGATTTTAATTGTGGTTGATTTAACACTTATTGCTTGTGCTACAATCGCAGGTTATTTATTTTTAAATCCATTTATTCCGATCCCTATCCCTTTTATCAGTCGTTTAATAATTTCGAGTATGATCTTGTATTTAATTTTTGGTTATGTTTTTCGTGTGTTTACGCGGATTAATCGTTATACCAATTTAAGGGAAATTTTAGCGATCCTATTAGCTACTACGGGAACAGCGCTTGGTAATGCAATTTACTTACTAAGCTTTAGCGAAGCGTTCAGCAAACGACTGATTTTATTTACCTACATATTGTCCGCTTTTTTTATCATTTTAAGCCGTTTAGCTTGGCGCTTATTTGTCGAACGTAGGAATATGCATACAGCTAAAGACCAGCCAGCAAAACGAACACTGATTGTAGGAGCTGGAGAAGGCGGACGAGTTTTATATAACTCTTTTTTGGGGTCTAAAACAGCGAGTGATATTCAGGTTGTCGGCTTTGTCGATGACGATCCTAATAAGCAAAAAGTGTATCTATCAAATGTAAAAGTATTAGGGAAAATGAAAGATCTTCCACAATTAGTGCGAAAATATCAGATAGATATGGTGACGATTGCAATTCCTTCCTTACCAAGGAAAAGGCTGCGGGAAGTTTTTGACTTATTAGAAAATAATCCAGTAACCGTAAATACCATGCCTTCGATGGAAGAGATGGCTGCAGGTAAGATTAACATTTCTAAGTTAAAAGAAATTGATGTAGTCGATTTGTTAGGTCGTGATGAAGCCAAGCTAGATGTGGATTCGATCAAAGATCAAATTACTGATAAAACAATTCTGGTGACCGGAGCAGGCGGTTCGATTGGCTCGGAAATTACAAGACAAGTCATTCAATTTAATCCGCGACAGCTCATATTATTAGGACATGGGGAAAATTCCATTTACTTAATTCATCGAGAATTGAGCACCCGCTGCAAAGAAAGGACAACAGAGCTTGTACCGATCATTGCCGATGTACAAAATCGTGAAAAAATCTTTGAAGTCATGAGTAAATACCAACCAGATATTGTCTATCATGCGGCAGCTCATAAACATGTTCCCTTGATGGAATTTAATCCAAAAGAAGCCGTTAAAAATAACGTTTATGGTACAAAAAATGTCGCTGAAGCAGCGAAAGCTCACGCAGTGGAACAATTTGTTATGGTCTCTACGGATAAAGCCAACAATCCACCGAATGTAATGGGTGCAACTAAGCGAATCGCTGAAATGATTGTTACCGGAATGAATGAAAAAGGAACAACGAAATTTTCGGCCGTACGTTTTGGCAATGTCTTAGGTTCACGTGGGAGCGTCATCCCGTTGTTCCGTGAGCAGCTGGCTAATGGTGGCCCTTTGACTGTGACGGACTTTCGTATGACTCGCTATTTTATGACGATTCCCGAAGCAAGCCGATTAGTTATTCAATCGGGCGCCTTAGCCAGCGGTGGTGAAGTATTCGTGCTTGATATGCACGAGCCAGTGAAGATTTTGGATCTAGCCAAAAATATGGTTCGTTTGAGTGGCTATTCTGAGGATGATATAGAAATCGTAGAAACAGGTATACGTCCTGGAGAGAAGCTTTATGAAGAATTGTTATTAGATAAAGAGCGTAGCGAAGAACAAGTACATGATCAGATTTTTGTGGGCAATGTCAATGGGTATTCTTTAGATGAGGTTTTAGAGTTTGTCAACGATTTACCTGAAGGTGAAGAACAATTAGCACATGAAGTAGTTGATTTCGCTAATAGTTCAAATAGGTAGAAAGGAGTGAGATTATGTATGAAAAGTATTTAAAAAGAGTTCTGGGCTTCCTTCTTTCTTTACTTGGGATTATTATACTTTCTCCTATTTTATTAATGATTTGTTTGACAATTAAAATTGATTCCAAAGGTCCCATCATTTTTAAACAAAAGCGTGTGGGTAAAAATAAAAGGTACTTTAATATCTATAAATTTCGTACGATGAAAAGTGAAACACCTAAAGAAATGCCAACACATTTGTTAAATAATCCAGATGCTTTTATTACCAAAGTAGGCAAATTTTTACGAAAAACGAGTTTAGATGAACTGCCTCAATTATTCAATATCTTAAAAGGTGATATGGCGGTCATTGGTCCTCGACCTGCGTTATGGAATCAGTATGATTTGATCGCTGAAAGAGATAAATACGGGGTGAATGAAGCACAACCTGGATTGACTGGTTTAGCTCAAATTAGTGGACGCGACGAGTTAGAAATACCTGTGAAAGCACAGATAGACGGTAAGTACACTAGTAATATTAGTTTTATGATGGACGTTAAGTGTTTTGTGGGGACTATACTTTCTATTGTTAAAAGTGATGGTGTAGTGGAAGGTGGCACTGGTACAAAGAAAAAGGCTGATGATGAATGAAACGGATTTTGATTACGGGGAAAAATAGTTATATTGGGCAGACTTTTATCAATTGGGTGAAAGCAAATAATGTTGATTATAAGATCGATACAATCGACTTAAAAGATCCTGATTGGAAAAAACAAGATTTTTCAATCTATGATTGTTTGATTCATTTAGCAGCGATTGTTCATAAAAAAGGCCAAGAAGATGATATCTACTATAGAGTAAATCGTGATTTAGCCGTTGAAACTGCTCAGAAAGCAAAAGATGAAGGGATAAAACAGTTTGTTTTTTTTAGCACGATGTCAGTTTATGATAAAAATTCTGTTGTGGTTAGCTCTCATACAAAACCAGCTCCGAATAACGCTTATGGTAAGTCTAAGTTAGAAGCTGAGAAATTAATTTATCGGCTCATGACTCCTGAATTTATTGTTTCAATTTTAAGACCGCCAATGATATATGGCTATAATTCTCCTGGAAATTATAGACGGATATCTAGTTTAGCTCAAAGAGTATTTGTATTTCCCAAAATAGAAAATAAACGCAGCATGCTTTTTATCGAAAATCTCCATTCATTTTTAAAATTGATTATTGATAATAAGCTTTCGGGGTATTACTTTCCGCAAAATGAGGAATTAGTAAATACATCTAATTTAGTTAAACAAATTGCTTTAAAAAATAACAAAAAAATTTATTTAATCCCTGGATTTAAATGGATAATTGATTTTCTCGAAAAAAAAATAGAATTATTTTCTAAGGTTTTTGGTTCGTTCTACTATGATTCGACGCTCTCGGGTTCTCCAGGAACAGAAGAAGGAAATATTAAATTTTTATATCAAGAGAAAAGTTTTAAGGAAAGTATAAGGGCAAGTGAAAAATGAAAAAAGATGTTTTATTTATGTGTCAGTTTTTTTACCCAGAATATGTGTCGTCTGCTATGCTACCCTATCAAACCGCTTTAGGTTTGAGAAAAGCTGGTTTTTCTGTAGATGCTATGTGCGGGTATCCTAAAGAATATTTAAAAAATCAAAAACAAGTTCTACAAAAAGAATCCGTAGAGGGCATTAATATATATAGAAAGAAGTATTTACAATTAGGTAGAAAAAATTTTATTAGTAGGTTAATTAATTATTTTTCATTTACTTTTGTTATGCTCCTTAACCTTTTTAAGTGCAGACATTATAAAGTAATTATTGTTTATTCTAATCCGCCTATATTACCGCTAATCGCGGTATTAGCTAAAAAGTTATTTAGATGTAAAATAGTTTTTGTCGCGTATGATTTATATCCAGAGATAGCAGAAAGAACTGGGGTGTTAAGGCCTAGCAGTTTAATTTCTAAATTAATGAAATATGTAAATAAATTATTATATATGAATGCTTCTAAAATTGTAGCTTTGTCCAATGAAATGAAGCAATTTATGATTGATAATCGTCCAGTTAATAAAAACAAAATTGCGGTTATCCCTAATTGGGCTACTGAAAAAAATACACGAGTGAAAATAAAAAATAAGATATTTCGTGGCATAAAGGAAAACACTAAATTAATTGTTTCATATTTTGGAAATATGGGAACTGCACAAGATTTGGACACTATAATTAAGATGATGTCTGATGAGCGTATTAAGCACTCAGAAATATTTTTTATTTTTGCTGGTCACGGTAATAAAAAGGAAGAACTAAAAAAACATGTTGAGTATAATAATTTAGCAAATTGTAAAGTATATGATTATCTAAGTGGTGATGATTTTAATGATGCTTTAAATATTAGCGATATTTTTTTAGTATCCTTAGCTAATAACCTTTCGGGTTTAGCAGTACCCAGTAAGACGTACAGTTATTACCAATCACAAAAACCTGTAATTTCTATTATGGATAAAAATACTGATATTTCAAAAGAACTAAAAAAATATGAAGCAGGTTATGCTGTTGAAAATGGCGATAGCGAAGAGTTAACTAATTTTTTGTTGGAAATAAAAAATAAACCTAAGAAAATTTATTCAATGGAAGCTAACATAATAACTATGTATAATCAATTTTATCGTAAAGAGATACAAATAAAAAAATATATAAGTATAATTAATGAAGTGCTGGGGGCTTAAGGATGTTTAAAGATAAAACTTTACTAATAACAGGCGGAACTGGTTCATTTGGTAACGCAGTGATGAAAAGATTCTTGGACTCTGATATTAAAGAAATTCGGATTTTTTCTAGAGACGAGAAAAAGCAAGATGATATGCGAAAAAAGTATAATAATGATAAATTAAAATTTTATATCGGAGATGTTAGAGATAAGCATAGTGTTAAAGATGCAATGTATGGTGTGGATTATATCTTTCATGCGGCTGCTCTTAAACAAGTGCCTTCTTGCGAATTTTTTCCGATGGAAGCTGTGAAGACAAATATAGAAGGAACGGATAATGTAGTGACAGCGGCGGTAGAAATGGGTGTAAAAAAAGTTGTTTGCTTGTCAACAGATAAAGCAGCTTATCCTATTAATGCAATGGGGATTTCTAAAGCAATGATGGAAAAAGTTTTTGTCGCAAAAGCAAAAACTGTTTCAGAAGATTTAACTACAATTTGTGGTACCCGTTATGGTAATGTCATGGCTTCAAGAGGTTCGGTCATTCCCTTATTTATCGAACAAATTAAAGCTGGAAAACAGATCACTATTACTGACGCTAACATGACAAGGTTTCTTATGAGCTTAGATGAAGCAGTTGATTTAGTTATATTTGCCTTTAAAAATGCGAAGGGTGGAGATATTATGGTACAGAAAGCTCCAGCTTCTACAATAGGTGATTTAGCTCAAGCAATAAAAGAATTATTTAATGTGGAAATTGACACTCATACTATTGGAACAAGGCATGGGGAAAAAAGATACGAAACGCTTTTAACAAAAGAAGAGTATCATATTGCAAGAGATTTAGATGAATTTTACCGTGTCCCTGCGGATACAAGAAATTTAAATTATGATAAGTATTTCGTAGAGGGAAGTCGTGAGTTAACTCAAGAACAAGAATACAATTCAGCAAATACGAATATATTAAACGTAGAACAAATTAAAGAAAAACTGTTACAGCTTGATTATGTAAAAGCAGAATTAGAAATGTGGGATAAAAAATGAATATTTTGGTAACTGGAGCTAGAGGTTTTGTCGGAAAAAATTTAGTTGTGGAATTAAAAAACCAAGGCTTTGAAAATATTTTAGAATTTAACTCGGATACACCAATTACTTTGTTAGATGAATATTGTAAACAAGCAGATTTTGTGTTTCATTTGGCTGGGGTCAACCGTCCTCAAAATTCAGAAGAATTTATGAAAGGTAATTTTGAATTTACTTCCATATTATTTAATAAATTAAAAGAACATAATAATACATGCCCTGTTATGGTTTCTTCTTCTATTCAGGCTGAACGAGATAATTTATATGGAAAAAGTAAAAAAGCAGAAGAAGATTTAGTATTTTCTCATCAATGGGAGACCGGTGCAACTGTTTATGTTTATCGCTTTACAAACTTATACGGAAAATGGTCTAAACCTAATTATAATACTGTAGTAGCAACATTTTGCTATAAAATTGCTAGAGGCGAAAAGGTAAAAGTCGATGACCCTTATGCAAAGATAACATTATGTTATATTGATGATGTTGTAAGAGAATTAATAAATTGTTTATATGGTAAACCAACTGTACAAAATGGTTTTTGTATAGTTTCTCAACAAGACGAAACTACTGTTGGCGAGTTAGAGAAAACTATCCGTTCTTTTAAGGAAAGTAGAAAAAATTTATCTATTGCCAATTTAGCTAATCGTTTAGAGAAAAATCTTTATAGTACTTATCTGAGTTTTCTACCTGAAGGCAACTTCTCTTACTCGTTAAAAATGAACGTAGATCAACGAGGCTCCTTTACTGAATTTATGCGAACTCCTGATAGAGGGCAGGTTTCTGTAAATGTTTCTAAACCAGGTATTGTTAAGGGAAATCACTGGCATCATACAAAAAATGAAAAATTTTTGGTAGTAAGTGGAAAAGGCGTTATTCGTTTTAGAAAAGTTGATTCTGATAAAGTGATCGAGTATTTCGTATCAGGAGAAAAGCTAGAAGTAGTGGATATTCCGGTGGGATATACTCATAATATTGAAAATATTGGTAATACTGATATGGTAACTCTCATGTGGGCGAATGAACCGTTCGACCCTCAAAATCCTGATACATATTATGTGGAGGTATAGTAATGAAAAAGCTTAAAGTGATGACTGTGGTAGGAACACGTCCAGAGATTATCCGTCTTTCAGCAGTTATTAATCACTTAGAAAGTTCGGATGCAATTGAACATACTTTAGTTCATACAGGGCAAAATTATGATTACGAATTAAATGAAGTATTTTTTGAAGATTTTCATTTGAAAAAGCCTGATTATTTCTTAGATGCAGTTTCTGGCACAGCAATTGAAACAGTGGGCAATATCTTACTTAAGATTGACCCTATTCTAGAAAAAGTAAATCCTGATGCATTTTTGATTTTAGGAGATACAAATAGTTGCCTTTGTGCTATTGCAGCAAAGCGTCGTCACATTCCTATTTTTCACATGGAAGCGGGTAATCGTTGCTTTGATCAACGCGTTCCAGAAGAAACGAATCGTAAAATCGTTGATCATACTGCAGATATCAACCTAACCTATAGTGATATTGCGCGAGAATATTTATTACACGAAGGTTTGCCAGCTGATAGGATTATAAAAACAGGAAGTCCGATGTTTGAAGTGCTGAACTCTAGAGAAAATGACATAAAAAATTCCCCTGTTTTAGATACATTAGGTCTTCAACAAGATCAGTATTTCTTAGTTTCTGCTCATAGAGAGGAAAATATTAATTCTGAAGAAAATTTTCAGGAATTGGTAGATACAATAAATAAACTAGCAGAGGATTATAAATATCCTATAATTATTAGTACCCATCCACGAACAATGAAAATGATCGAACAAAAGGGCGTTAAATTTCATGATTTAGTTCAACCTATGAAGCCATTGGGTTTTAATGACTATAATAAATTACAGATGAATGCTAAATGTGTTTTAAGTGATAGTGGAACAATTAGCGAAGAGGCTTCCATTTTAAACTTTAAAGCTTTAAATATACGCCAAGCACATGAACGTCCAGAAGCCATGGAAGAAGCTAGTGTGATGATGGTCGGTTTAAAAAAAGAAAGAGTCTTACAAGGTTTGTCTTTGATAGAAGGGCAAAATAAAAGTACTTTAAGGACAGTGGAAGACTATTCTATGCCGAATGTGTCAGAAAAAGTAGTTAGAATTATTTTATCTTATGTTTCTTATGTCAACAGAGTTGTTTGGAGCAAATGAGAAATATAACTATTTTAAGTACAAAAATAGTTATGTTAAAAGACAAAATAATCACCTAGAATAAGTATTGTTTAACATATTAGTTTTGCAATTTTATTAGAGAGGATACTTATGAAAATGAAAATATTACACGTGTGTTTAGCTAATTTTTATATTGATAATTATTCATATCAGGAAAATTTATTACCAAAGTACCATAAAAAAATGGGGTATGAGGTGGAAATAATAGCTTCGTTGGATACTTTTAATGAAAAAGGTGAATCAAGTTATAGTAACAAAGATGGTATTTATATTAATGAAGATGGAATAAAGGTTACGAGGGTTCCTTATAAATTTAATAATAGGATTGGTAGAAAGCTTAAAATATTTCCTTCTATTAAAACTAAATTAGAGAAATTTGCTCCTGATATTATTTTTATACATGGGTGTCAGTTTTTTTATCCTGGCGAATTTGTTAATTATTATCGAGAAAAAAACGTACGAATCATTGTAGATAATCATGCTGATTTTTCAAATAGTGCTACAAATTGGCTTTCGAAAAATATTTTACATAAGTTTTTATGGAAAAGAAAAGCACAAATGTTAAATGCTGTTACAGAAACTTTTTTTGGAGTTTTGCCAGCTAGGGTAGACTTTTTAAAGAACGTATATTCTCTTCCAAAAGAAAAATGTAAACTATTAGTTATGGGAGGGGATGACGAATTTATAGATAAATATAATTATATAGAGTCAAGGAGAAATATGGGTAAAAAATTCCCTATAGAGACAGATGATTTTTTAATAATAACAGCAGGGAAAATTGATGAAGCGAAAATGGAAACATTTAACTTAATAAATGCTGTTAAAAAAATAAATGACCCTAAAGTAAAATTAATTATCTTTGGTAGCGTAACTAGCAATCTAGAAGATAGATTTTATTCAGAAATCGATGATAAAAATGTCATTTATGGTGGTTGGATGGAAAATTCGGAATCATATATGTACTTCAAAGGAAGCGATTTGGCTATCTTCCCTGGACGACACTCAGTATATTGGGAACAAGTAGTATCGCTGGGGAAACCATTAGTTGTCAAAGAATGGGAAGGGACTAAGCATGTAAATGTAAATGGTAATGCAATATTCCTTACTGAAAATACCACACAAGAATTGGTTGAAATAATTAAAAATTTACAAGTAAATAAAAAACTTTTTAATGAAATGGAAAAAAACGCAAGCCTAGTGGCTGATAAATTTAGATATAGTAGGATTGCTAAGGAAAGCTTGTCTTAAGTTATTAAAAATTAAGTTATGTAGTTAGTTGTCTTTATTGATTATCAATCACTGAAAAAAGCGAGATAGAGGAGAAAAGCATGGGATCCGATAAAATTTATAAAGGAAAAATAAATATAAATGCAGATAAAAAAATAAGTTTAGCCATAATGGGTTCTTTTATTGTGTTAACGTTACAATATGCTATACTGTTGTATTTTGATTTACTAGAGGGGAATGCAGTAGCTTCTTTGGTTCAGCTGTTTTCTAAAGGGTTTGTAGGCTTGCTTTATTTATATGCGCTACCATCAGTTTTAAAAAGGAATAATAAATATTTTCTAATAACTTATTTCATTTTTTTGTTCGTTTTTTTTGTACAATTTGCTTTTTTCCCCGATAATAGACCGCTTTTGCTCAGTGTTGTGTTTCAAATATTCTTCATGGATGTTCCAACTTTTATTTATGCTTTATCAATAAAAAACTTGGGGACACTAAAAAGGATAATGCGAAACGTTAGCTACATTGTATTTATGATAGGCTCACTTATTGGTGCGTCAGTATTAACTGGTAGGGTGGATGTTGGAGATTATAGTATGTCTTTATCCTATTATATGTTATTACCAGCTATTATGTTTTTTGACCAATTATTAGAAAAGTTTTCTATAAAACATCTAGTATTCCTTGGTCTAACTTTATCGGTAATCTTGGCCGTAGGGTCAAGAGGGGCCATCATGTGTATACTTGCCTTTATTTTATTGAGATTTTTTAAAACTAAAAACAGCGTCAAGCAATTAATAAAAAAGTTTACTGTAATTGGACTAGCTATAATTTCTATTTTGTTCTTAGAAAGAGTATTGCTAGGTTTATATAATTTTTTGTTACAATTTGGAATCGATAGTAGATCTTTACAGCTTTTTTCTAGTGGAGAACTTTCTCTTAGTGGGAGAGATAGTTTGTATAAAACTGTTCTTCGACAAATTTGGGAAAGTCCTATTTTGGGAATAGGTATCGAGGGAGATACTAGGATACTTGGTAATGGTTATGTTCATAATTTCTTTATAGAATTAATTGGAGATTTTGGGATAATTGTTGGAGGCGTATTAACTATTTTATTATTATTTATTATCATTTACAACTTGTTTTTTAATAATAATGATAAATATAATATGGCTATTATATGGTTAAGTTTAGGTTTCGTTCATTTAATGGTAAGTAGTTCATATTTGATTGATATAAAATTTTGGATTTTTCTTGGTATTTTAGTAAATCAGTTGTTAAGAAACAATAAACAAGTGGAATATGCTCAACAAAAAAATTCGAACATTTATAGAAAAAGAGGCTCTCGTGTTTATGGATAACATTAATATAGCTTTTATAACTGATAAAAATTATATCACTTGTTTTAAGATAGCATTGTTAAGTTTAGCGGAACATACTCGTTATAAGTTAAATGTTTACTGTATTTTAACCGATCCGCTTTCTAAGAATGATAGAGTTTTTTTTAATGAATTTGAAAAAAATCATCCATATTGTTCAATAAAACTTATATCTTTAGGAAATGAAAATATTAATTTCCAAACTAAAAACCATGTAACCAAAGCAGCTTTTATAAAAATAAAATTACCGGAAATTTTAAATAATGTGAATAAATTAATCTATTTAGATTCTGATATATTAATTTTAGAAGATATAAATAACTTATGGGAGAACTTTCAAGATGAGGTTACTTTAAAAGCAGTATGGAACCCTGGCTATAATTATGATAATCATGTATTTGGTAAAGGACTGGATCATAAAACCTTTAACTCAGGGGTCATGTTATTAAATCTGTACCTGATGAGAGAAAAGAAATCCTATAAGGAACTATATGAATTTCTAGAAAATAAAAATCATTTAACAAAATTGAATGACCAAGCTGCTTTTAACGCAATATTTACTGATTGGCAGGAACTACCTTTAAAATGGAATGTTCAATATGTATTTTTTCTTGAACAAAGAAAAAATTTGGGAATTTCTAGGCTAGAGCTAAAACGAATTAAGTCTTCCCCAAGTATTTTACATTTTACGAGTAATTCCAAGCCATGGCAATTTCGGAACGCCCATCCTTATAAAAGAGAGTTTTTACAAAGGTTAACTACAATAGATTCAGGGTTTAGGTACACTGATTTCTCATTTCAAGCTTTTTTAAAAAAGCTTTTAGAGATAGTGCGGTTATATTTTTTTGCTTAGAAAAATTACAAATAATAGAAATTATTAACGGACGAAATTTATAAAATTAGAGGGAGAATGGATTTGAATGAAAGTTAGTATTCTGGGATTAGGATATGTAGGACTGGCTAATGCGTTGCTTTTAAGTCAAAAAGAAAGGGTAAAAGCTTACGATATTGTTGAAGAAAAAGTTCAAATGCTTCAAAGAAAAAGTTCGCCATTAGATGATCAAGAAGTACATGAGTTTTTACAACGCGATGATTTAGATATTGAATTTACAAGTGATTTTGAAGATGCGGTGAAATCTGTTGATTATCTAATTATTGCTACGCCAACGGATTATGACGAAAAGAAAAATTATTTTAATACGTCAACGGTCGAGAATGTGATTACAAAAGCACTAGAGATTCGGCCAGATGCAACATTTATCATTAAATCGACTGTACCTGTTGGCTATACTTTAGATGCAAAAGCAAAGTTTGGTACAGATAATATTATCTTTTCTCCAGAGTTTTTACGAGAAGGTAAGGCTTTATATGATAATTTGTATCCTTCACGTATTATTGTAGGCGAAGATTCAAACCGTGGCCGAGAAATAGCCCAAATGTTTAAAGAAAACGTATTTAAAGAAGACGTAAATGTTTTGCTTACCCATCCGACTGAAGCGGAGGCAATCAAACTATTTTCAAATACTTATCTTGCGATGCGTGTAGCTTATTTTAATGAGTTGGATACTTATGCTGAATCAAGAGGTTTGGATACCAAAGAAATTATCGAAGGGGTCAGTCTGGATCCCCGTATTGGAAGCCATTATAATAATCCTTCATTTGGTTATGGCGGTTATTGCTTACCAAAAGATACGAAGCAATTGTTAGCAAACTATACAGAAGTTCCGCAAAATATTATGACTGCGATTGTGGATGCAAACCGTACAAGAAAAGACTTTGTTGCTGATCAAATTATCGCAAAAAATCCTGAGGTGGTTGGTATTTATCGATTAACGATGAAAACTAATTCAGATAATTTTCGCCAATCAGCGATTCAAGGAATTATGAAACGTATTAAAGCTAAAGGCATTGAAGTTGTGGTTTTTGAACCATCGTTAGATACAGATGAATTCTTTAATTCAAGGGTTGTGAAAGACTTTGATGAATTTAAGGCAGTATCAGAGGTGATTGTGTCTAACCGAATGGAAGAAGAATTGACAGATGTAAGAGATAAAGTTTACACGAGGGATATTTTTGGGAAGAATTAAAAATGAAGAACATAGCTAAAAATTTTTTTTATCAAACAATTTTCCAACTTGCAAAAATAATTATGCCAGTTATCACTGTTCCAATTGTTTCAAATGCATTAGGGCCCGAAGGAATAGGCTTATATAATTATACGCAATCCATCGCAAAGTATTTTATGTTATTTGCAGGATTAGGAATTACTTTATATGGGAATCGAGCAATTGCTCTAGCTTGGAATAAAAAGCAAGATATTTCTAAAACATTTTGGGAAATATTTTTTCTCAAGGCTTTTTCTACAATAATTATTTTATTTATTTATTTCGTAGTTGTATTTTTATTTTTTGAAAATAAAATGTTTTATATCGTACAGTCATTAATCATTTTTGCAGTGTTTTTTGACATATCATGGTTTTTTATGGGTATTGAAGATTTTAAAAAAACCAGTATGAGCAATTTAGCGGTACAAGTAGTTACTTTTTTACTGATACTATTTTTTATAAATGATAAAGATGATACGTTATTGTACACAATAATACAAGTTTCAGGTACATTTTTTTCGCAACTGTCTGTGTGGTTATTTGTGTGGAAACATATAAAATTTAAACGTGTGGCAATCAAAGATAGTTTGCTACATTTTAAGGGTTCTGTTATGTATTTTTTCCCTAAAGTAGCGATTATGTTGTATACGAACTTAAATAAAACATTATTAGGGGTCATTGTAGGTAGTACTGCTGTAGGTTACTATACAAATTCTTTACAGCTAAATGATATTTTTATCACTATTATCACCACCTTAGATGTTGTTTTATTACCATATATGAGTGGACTATTTGCTAGAGAGAGTACTGGTAGAATTGTTCAATTAATGAATACTACGATTCATTTACAGCTATTTTTCTCTATTTCTATCATGTTTGGTATGCTAACTGTGTTTGATAAATTAGTTCCCTGGTTTTTTGGTGAAAAATTTCTATTTGTTAATAATGTAATTCCCTGGATAGTTATTTTAATTGTAATTAAACCTTTGGGTATGTCAATTTCAAGGCAATACTTAATGCCAATAGGTAAAATAGGTGAGTATAATAAATCAGTAATTATTGGTGCGGTTATTAACATTCTTACAAATTTAATTTTATTACCTACAATCGGTTTCTGGGGAGTCGTTATTTCAACAATTAGTGCAGAATTTTTTGTCACTTTTGTTCGAACAATATCATTTTTGAAAACCACAGATTTTAACTTTGATTTACGAAAGATAGGTCGCTATTTGTTTTCGGGTTTAATTATGTGTTTGGTTACTCGATTTGTAACAAGAAATATGTCAGCTTCAGCCGTGACAAATATTATACAAGTTTTGTTGGCAGTACCTATTTATTTCGGCTTGACGATAATATTACGAGTAAACCCAATATTAGATTATATTAAAGAGAGAAAAAAACAACTATAAATAGGTATAACAACTTTGGAAATAATATATGATGCCAAGAAATAAGCTAAAATTAATATATTTATGTTTTTTAATTATTTTCAGATAAAATACGCTTCGTGTTATTGCAGTATGTTAATGGTTAACGTAAACGTATTTATGGAAATATTAATCACCTGGCGTCCCAGTAGGCTGAAAGATAAACAAAAAGTGAGCTTGATTTGATAAAAAACGCTCGAAAATGTGACCCAAATATTGAGGTAACTCTTAATAGTACTTTTTATTATAGAATTAAGGTGGATATAAATGACCAATTTAACAATTATAATACCGCATTATAATTCAATAAATAGTTTATCGAAATTATTGGATACAATCCCCTCTGTAAACGATATACAAATAATAATAATAGATGATAAAAGTGAAAATAAAGTTAAAAGTAAACTTGTTGCCTTATCTAAAAGAGCTAGTGCTACTTTGTTATTTAATAATACTGAAAAAAAAGGCGCTGGAGTATGTCGTAATATTGGAATTGAAAATGCTAAAGGCAAGTGGATATTATTTGCAGATTCTGATGATTTGTTTGTTGAAGGCTTTTATACGAATATATTATATTATTTTAATTCCAATAATGATGTGGTTTTTTTCCCTCCAACTAGTATTGACTTAAGTGATGGGGAAATTTCTGATAGACATATTAATAAATCAAAGTATATGAAAAATTACTTAACTAATAGAACACTAGAAAATGAGACATATTTGAGATATTTTATTGTTGTTCCGTGGTCAAAATTAATAAGGAAAGAATTTATTAAAAAGAATTTTTTGTATTTTGATGAAATTATTGCATCAAATGATGTAATGTTTTCAACAAAGGTAGGTTATTATATGAAGGTCTTTGAGGTATCGACTAAGATAATATATTGTGTGACTAAAAGTAAAGGGACTCTTACTACAAATATTAGTGAAGCAGTTTATATTTCCAGGTTGGATACATTTATCAAACAAACTAATTTTTTAAAAAAGAATTTGAGAGATGACGAATTAAAATATATTAGCTTTAGTGGTAGGACGATGATCGTAAACGCCATTAAATATAAACTACCTATAAAGACAATTTTTGCAACCATAAAAAAATTACATGAGAATAATATAGAAATATTCAATTGGCAATTATTAAACCCAGTAAAGCTAACAAATAAAATTAAAAAAGTTCTTAATTCGTATAAAAAAGAAAAGAACTATTTTGATTGATTATCTGGTTGTCCGTAATTACTGTGTGTATAAAACAAGCAAAGATCTGGATTTACGTCAATATTCTGGACACATTTTTTTGAGAGTCTTTTTTCGAAACGAATCCACTCTAGAGAATGTCATCATTTCCGCTTAATATCAAATGGAAAAACGTATTTGACATTAAGCGGAAACGATGACAAGGAGGCCTCGTGGATAAGTTCCTCAAAAAAATGTGTGGGGAAACTCTAGACCTATGCCAACATTTTTGCTTGATCTTCCGCTTGCTGGGGCGTCAGGTAGTTGATATTCCCGTGAATCCGTTCGCGATTGTACCAACCATTAATATATTGGAATAAAGCGAGACGGGCTTCGTCAAAACTTCTATAGTGCTTCAAATAAACTTCTTCCTTTTTCAAGGTCGCATGAAAAGATTCAATCCCTGAATTATCATAGGGCGTTCCTTTGCGACTGTAAGAATGATTGATGTGACATTGTAGGAGAAGATTTTCAAATTCATAGCTCGTATATTGCGTGCCTAAATCTGTTTGTAAGATGAGTCCCTTACCATCTTTTAATTGTTGATTTTGCATGGCTTGCTGAAAAGCTTCCACTACAATCGGAGTGGTCATCTGTTTACCATAAGAATAGCCAATAATTTTACGAGAATATAAGTCCATGACAGAAGCCAAGTAAGTCCAGCCTTCTTTTTGCGTATGAATATAGGTAATATCTGCACTCCATTTTTGGTTGATCGAAGTCGTAGAGAAATCTTGTTTCAAGAGATTCTCACGAGATTCCACTTTTTCATGATTGCTTGCTGGACGATATTTTTTTCGAATAATGGAACGAATACCAAGTTCTCGCATCAATCGTTGGACGCGTTTTAAGCTCACTTTCCAACCGTATTGGACTAACTTATGCGTGATTTTGGGCGCGCCATAACGGTGCTTGCTTTTCTCGTAAATCTGTAGAATTTCTTCTTTTAATTGTTCATTCTTTTGGTTCCTTCGGCTCGGACAACGGTTCTTGGAGGCATAGTAAGTCGACTTCGATACCTCGAGTACGTTCGTTAATGTACGTACGGGGTATTCTTGACGCTCTTCATCAATAATTTCATAAATCAACGTGTCATCACTTACTCTTTCGTGAATATGGTGATAGCTTTTTTTAGGATATCAATCTCCTGTTTCATACGATGCATTTCCTTCTCCATTTGATGAATATCTGCCTGACTTTTGCCGGTTTCTTCATCCGGGGTATACGCTTTTTTCCAGTTATATATCGTTGCTTCTGAAATCCCATATTCACGTGCCAAAGAAGGAACACTTTGTCCTTGTTCATTTAATTGAAGAATCAATTCTCTTGTTTCTTGGTTGTATCGTTGTGTCATAAACGGACATCCTTTCATAGAATATTATAGTACTCTACAAGTATGTGTCCATAAAACTAACCTAACACCAAATTGCTTCTACAACATTTTCTGTGTACCTTATACATGAGCATCCATTAATAAGGAACTTATTATGGGAAGAAGTAATGATTGTTGTAAATAAAGATAGTTCCCTTTCTATTATAATTTTGGGGCTTGGATTTTCAGTAGTCATATTTGTATTGTGCAGTTTAATAGATTTATTGAAACAAACTTTATTTAAGAAAGTACTACAAGTACAAAAGCTAGTAAGAAAAGATGGTAAATAACGTTGATTGTAAAATTAAGATAAACAACTAAAAAAATTATTTGTGCTTTGTTCAAGATAGTTCTGATAAAAAATTACGGAGTGTGTACAAATGAGCGGTATTTATCTTTTATAGGAATTGAGGCTTATATGGTGCTTACAACAGTACTAAAAAATAATCCACTATATGAATTAATAAAAAGTAGAGAGAAGTCTTTCATTAATTAAAATCTATGGAGGTAGTATAGTTGAATAACATATTATGGACTGGAGGATGGGATTCGACGTTCCGTGTTTTAAGTTTGGTTATATTACAAAACAAAGAGGTGCAACCTTATTATATTATTGATCCGGGACGCGCTTCTAATGAAGTTGAGCTGATGACAATGGAGAAGATAAGGAAAGAGGTTGTTAGAAAGTTTCCAAATACTAAAGGACTGATTAAGAAAACAACCGTAGTAAACATGGGTTCAATACTTGAGAATAAAGATATAAGCCAGAAGTTCCAAAAATTGAAAGAAAGTTCCTTTATGGGAAGTCAGTATGACTGGTTAGCTTGTTACTCAGAAGCAAAAGGAATTAGCAATCTTGAGCTTAGTATTCATCAAGATGATAAAGCCACATTTTTTGTAAGGCAAAACGTAAAAAAAGTAGTTGAAGCTGATGATGAATATTATAAATTAAGAGATGATCTTTATGATACTGATTATGATATTTTTAAATATTATCACTTTCCTTTATTGGATCTGTCAAAAAAAGATATGGAAAATATTGCAAAAGCAAACAACTTTGATTCTATAATGGAAATGACTTGGTTTTGTTTCAATCCTACTTGGAGAAAAACACCGTGTGGTTATTGTAATCCATGTAAATATACACGAGAAGAAGGGTTGGGAAGGCGCGTTCCTTCGAAATTTATGGGGATGTATAATCGTGTGGAAAATGCGTTTTATTATCGAATTAAAAGGTTATTTAGGAAGATGAGTATATGAATATTCAAAATAAGTATTAGTATACATTTTGGAGGACATTTATCTTTGACTGTTGTGTTATATGAAAAAATTTAAAAAGGAGTTTTTTTATATATGAACTAAATTTTAGAGAGTTAGATATATTAGAAAGCATTTCAAACGATAAGTTGGTAGGTGCTAGTACACTGGGGATTTTGGATTACAACGAACAATCTGCAACTGAATTGGTTGATGATTTAGCAAATAAGGGCTATATAAAACTTGAAAATGGCTCATCTATTGGTGAACATATAGTTATTGGACTGACAGATCAAGGAGAAAGGATTTTACGGCAAAATAAATAAAAATTTAGGTCAACAGGAACTTAATGATATAAAGAGACGAACTATGTTCAGTCAATAGATAGAAATAGAACAAAAAATAAGGAGGAAATGACGTGACACAAGTAATAGGCGCGTTTGGCTTTATATTTTTCTTAATAGCAATAATAAAGCTATTGAAAGAACGCGCAGATTCAAAAGATAGAAAAAAGATCATTCTAGGCGGGGGCTTTTTACTTTTAGGATGTTTAGTTATGTTGTTTAGCACTGATGAACTTACAGAAAAAGAATATCTCCAGGAAATCGCACAAATAACAGTTGATAGCGATGATAAAATCAAACAAACAGATGCTTATTCAGATGCGGACATAAACGAAACTGTAGAATTTTTGGATGAAGAGATAAAAAAAGTAGATTCATTGGATCCTCCAGAAAGTCTACCACAAGAGATTAAAGATTCTCAAGATACTTTACATGAAGGAATGGAAAAAATTAAGATAGGAATAAGAGATTCAGATTCAGAAGAACTTCAAAATGGACAAACAATAGTCGCAATGGCACAAATTTTGTACAGTGATTATATAGATAAAAATCCCGATTTATTTGAAGAGTAAGTGAAGCTGCAACTTTTGATTTAGCATATAATTTGTAAAAAATATTAATTTTAAGGTAACTTGTTGGTTGTATTTTTTAAATGATGATGTCCTTGGAAGTGAATTCGTTTCAAAAAAAAACTCTCAAAAAATGTGTCTAAAATATTGACGTAAATCCAAACGCTGGAAAAACTCATGATCATGGTACTGGTTTTCGTATTAATGTTGAACGTTTACTTAAATATGCTGATGTAAAAAGAATACAATAACATAAGTTGGACTAAATAAGAGAAAAGTAATGTATTTTTTAGATTAATATGAATCCCTTTTATTAGTGAGAGTGTTATTAAAGGAGTTATGCTATGATAAGCGATTATGTAAAGAATAATAGCTCATTACATGAATTACAATTTGCTGAATATAAAAACCAGGGAAAAAATCCCCCGATAGGTTTGGTTAAATTTATAGACAAATGTCATATTAATGAACTAGCAGAGTATAATGTAATTTATTTTAGTAATGTCAAGGATTTCAAAGAGAAAGATGAGAAAAACGAAGATATAAGAAAAGATAATGAAGAGGGCAAATATTATTTTAAAAATAGGAAGAAAGTTAGCCTTGAGGATATAACAAAGGAATGTCAAGCGCAAACGTATATTACATCATTCACATTATTGTTTGAAGAAGACTTTGATAAAGATGGAAAAATTAAACAAAATAAGATAAACTTGCTAAAAAGACATGAAAGTGGTAAAGAAAGTAGACCATTTGTTACTATAAATTTTTCTAATTTTATTAGTAATGTAAAGAAAATAGAAGTGAATACTCCACGATTAGTAAATAAACATTTACCAAGTCCTAAAGTAAAAGGTTTATCAAATATAAGTGAAATTTATGGAGGATATAAAGAAGAGAAAGAGATATGTGATTGGATTGATAGTTTAAAACATATTGAACAAGACGTGAAAGATGAAGCAAAAAAGCAGCTAACAAGTTGTAGAGATATTGATAATACTGTATGGGAGGCGCTTCGTAATACAGGATGTATAAAATCGGAAAAAAATGCCGATAAGAAAGAACTTGAAGCGTTTACAATTCACGGTGGATATGTGTATTATAATGATCACTTTGATCCTTTTACAGAAAAAGCAAAATTTATATATGATGACGACAATAATTGTGAATTTAACAGACTTACTCCAAACGAAAAGCATAGCTTTTATGAAAAATTAATTGAATGCTGTATAGCGTTGAAAAGGGAACGTTACGCTGAGGAAACTGAGTATAGATTGTTAATTAGTAATTTTTTCTTTAATAAAGAATTAAATGGGATTGAACTAAATCTTGATCAAATTTTTAATTTTAATTATAAAAAACATGAGTATGAGGATTTAGATAACTTGAAAAGAGAAGATTTTAAGGACCTTACAAATATTCTTAAAGATCAAATTTAAAAATTGTTAGAAAAAATTTGATTAGTATTTGAGTGGCTTAACCCAAAAAGTCAATCATGATGATTTTTATGGCACGACAGGTGTCGGCCCCGATTTAATGACCGGTGCGCAGGAAGCTTTGCGCTCTATGATCGATTATGTATCTGAAACCTATAATATTAAGAAAATCGATGCGTATTTACTTGCGAGCCTTTGTGTTGATTTGAAAATATCTGAAATCGTTGATGCAGGACAATATGTTGTTAGTGCATTATTACCACTTTCTATTTTTAATGATTCACAGGAATAAAAACTTAGTAGCGCAGTACCTATGTCGATGGTATTGCACTACTATTTTGTAAAGTGTAAATGTGGGATAAATATATAAGCTGAGTAGCCAATTAAAAGAATTTAAGTTTGAACACAATTGTGTTTACGATGAAAAGAGTACATGCTATAATTATGATAGAATTAATCCTAAAGGAGGGAATTATATGGCTACTATTACTGTACGCGTTACTGATGAAGAAAAAGATTTTTTAGATAATATGGCAAAGTTTGAGGGAAAGAGTTTGTCTGAACTATTAAAGACTACAACGCTGTCATCTTTAGAAGACGCCTATGATGCACAAATTGGGGATGCAGCTTATGATGAGTATTTGAAAAATCCGCAATCCCGTCCTCTGTCAGAATCATTAGAGGAATACGGCTTAGGAGAGAGCGAATGACTTTTCATGTAGAGACAACTCGTAGGTTCGATAAGCAATTAAAAAAATTAGACAAATTTGCTGCAAACACTATACTTAAGTGGCTTGATAAAAATATTGAAGGAAGCAATAATCCAAGATTGATGGGTAAACCGCTCGTTGGAAATCACTCTGGGAAATGGCGCTATCGAATAGGAAGTTATCGTGTGATTACCAAGGTTGACGACGAAAAATTAATTATTTTAGCCTTAGAAGTGGGACACAGGAAAGATATTTATAGAAAATAAAGTTGATCAAAAGATAAGATTACTTTTGGTCAATTTTTATAATAAGAAGGACGGCTGGTTAAAATTATATAAATGGCGCTTTTAAAGACTTTGATAAATTTAAGACAATATCGGATGTGATTGTGTCTCAACGAATGGAAGCAGAACTGCTAGATGTTAGAAATAAGATGTATAAGAGAGAGATTTTTTGGGAAAATTAGTTTTATAGTTTGGGACGAAAATATGTGTATAAGCAATCGGGAATTAACACAGTCTGCACGAAGAAGAAGTAGTAGAATGAACTTCTTCTTAACACCGATTACATTGTGAATTATACTATTTATTAGTAAAATACGGACTGTTACTGACTCGATCAGGCATAATCTACGTTCAAAAACATGCTTTTAGTCTATTTTTTTTAGTAAGAAGTAAGACATCTGAAGGAGGGGTTTTATGATCGACCAAGGAACTCCCAAAATTTCTAAAGTTTCTAGTAAAGGACAGGTTGTTATTCCAGTTGAACCTCGTCGTAAACTAGGTTTACAAGATGGCGATCAAGCTACCATTGATGTTAATGATAATAATGAACTTGTTCTTAAAAAATTGCCAACTGCTTTAGATTGGCATAACTTAATTACGACTATTCCTAATGAAAAGGTTGATGTTGATCAAAATGGCTATTATAATCCCGAAAAAGCGTCGCATTTTCATGAATGGATGAATGAAGGCTAACTGTGATATTATGGAGCCATATAAGTTTAACCAAAAAAGCATTAATTCAAACGAAAATTATTGCACGGAAGAACAAAGAATGAAATCAAAGTTGAACGCCAATGTACAGAAGGTTTCAACCAAAACTACTTATTTCCTGTTAAAAATAAAAGGGCGCAGTTTAATTAATATGAACTGCGTTTTTTTGTACATCCAGAAAGTAAAAAAACCGAGCTTTTAGAAAAAAGGTTATGCCAAGGATTAAATGAGTCCTTGAAAAAATTTACCAATCATTTAGTATTAGTTAATTACTTTAAGAAATCTGGGTCTTCATAAGCTGGGTTTGGATATGTGTAGAACCTTTTACCATTTTGACGACCAAGATAACCATTTAAGTAGAGGGGAAATAACATAGAAGTAAACAAATAAAAAGAAGCCTAACACATGCTAGACTTCTAATTTTTCTTTTAGTGCTTCTGTAAGTGTTTCTGAGAAGTTGATACCGGCAGAATCTGCTCTTTCAGCAAGGTCTTCAGGGATTGTAGTGTTTTTCCTAACCACAGGCGTTTTAACTTTTTTAGCAGCGGCGATTAAATCTACGGTGACAAAACTAACAATTGCTTGAGGGTATTCTTCTTGTACAGTTTTTAGGTCAGAAGCTTCAGGCAGTTCCTCTTCATCATATAACATCAGCTCTAATGCTTCAGCTCCGTTAGATAATGCTTGAGGAATGCCAACACCTTCTGAAAGTGCGCCCGGGACATCTGGGAAAAGAACAGAATATTCACCAGTTTTGTTTTCACTATCGTCTAATACGGCAGGATAAGCTACAAAATTAGTTTTTACCATAGTGATTCCTCCTTAGTTTTTTAATAAAGGCAAGACTATTTTAGCCCTGCTTGCTTTAGGATGTTGTTGTAAGTGCCTGGTCTGATTTCGTCTTTTAAACTACTGTATGCCACTGTCACTTTATTACCTTGACCATTTTCATATCTATGATGGTCGCCTTTAATTCTTGTTTCAGTGAATCCATTTTTTTTAAGTAGTTTAATGACTTGCTTAGCTGTTTGAGGCATTTACTCAACTCCTTCCTACAATTATATTATATACGCATAATGCGCATAAGTCAATAATGGATTGATTTCAATTGCTTATTCCCAATTACTTTGCTATATTTAAGGTTAAATAACAAAGGGAATGTAAGAAAAGGCAAAAACTCATAAATGTTCAACAGATACAGTTCACTACACTTGGCACAAAGAGCATGAACCTATTTTGACAATTGATAGCGGTGACACGGTGGTTTTTGAAACAAGAGAAGTATCGGATAATCAATTTAATTTTCACTCGACGACAGAAGCGATTTCGGAACTTAATTGGGATTATGTTTATCCACTTTCTGGTCCAGTTTATATCAACGGTGCAGAACCAGGAGACACTTTGGCTGTAGAAATCCTTGATTTAAAAACGAAACACTGGGGATGGACGGCGGTTTTACCTGGTTTAGGATTATTAGCTGAAGACTACCCTGATGCATATTTGCGTACCTTTGATTTATCAGATGGAAAGTATATTCATTTTAGTGAAGATATTAAAGTCCCAATTGAACCTTTCTTAGGAACAATGGGTGTTTGTCCTAAAGATGGAGATGGTACTCCGATTATGCCTCCTGGGAATTTTGGCGGAAACTTGGATGTACGACAATTAACTGTAGGAACAAAACTGTACTTGCCCGTTCAACAAGTTGGAGCCCTGTTTAGTTGTGGAGACGGTCATGCGGCACAAGGTGATGGAGAAGTATGCGTATCAGCTTTAGAATGTCCAATGTATGCTAGTTTGAAATTCACAGTAATAAAAGCAGCAGAAAAATCAATTCCTTCCCCACAATTTCAAACGAAGGGTGGTTTAACCCAAAAAGTAAATCATGATGATTTTTATGGCACGACAGGTGTAGGTCCAGATTTAATGACAGGAGCTCAAGAAGCTTTACGTTCTATGATTGATTACGTGTCGGAAACTTATTCCATTGAGAAAGTCGATGCATATTTACTTGCCAGTCTTTGTGTCGATTTGAAGATATCTGAAGTTGTTGATGCAGGACAGTATGTTGTGAGTGCATTATTACCACTTTCGATATTTGATCGTTCATAGGAATAAAAAAAGACGTAGTGTAATATCATGTGGATGGTGTTGCACTACGATTTTTTAGAAGCATAAGAATTGATCATAAAGGAGCTTTTTGATATGGCTATTATCACTGTACATGTTACTGATGAAGAGAAGAATTTTTTGGACGAGATGGTAAAGTTTGAGGAAAAGAGTTTGTCTGAACTATTAAAGACTACAACATTGTCATCTTTAGAAGACGCCTATGATACACAGGTTGGTGATGCAGCTTATGATGAGTATTTGCAAAACCCGCAATCCCGGCCTCTGTCAGAATTATTAGAGGAGTACGGCTTAGGAAAGAGCGAATAACTGTTCGATGAGTAAACCGCTTTGTTACCGATTACATTGTGAACCATATTAAACTTTAACAAAATACGGGCTGTTACTGACTCGATCAGGTATAACCTACGTTCAAAAACATGCTTTTAGCTTGTGTTTTTGGCGTATTTTTATTCCTGGATAGGTAACATATTATAACTTTAAATATAAATTTCTTGCTTTTATTTTGTTTCTTTAGTAAGATGTAAGAAGTAAGACATACGGAGGAGGGATTTTTATGATCGACCAAGTAACTCCCAAAACTTCTAAAGTTTCTAGTAAGGGACAAGTTGTTATTCCAGTTGAACTTCGTCGTAAATTAGATTTACAAGATGGCGATCAAGTCACCATTGATGTTAATGATAATAATGAACTTGTTCTTAAAAAATTGCCAACTGCTTTAGATTGGCATAACCTAATTACGACTATTCCTAATGAAAAGGTTGATATTGATCAAAATGGCCATTATAATCCCGAAAAAGCTCCGCATTTTCATGATTGGATGAATGAGGACTAACTTTTATGGAACCTATGGAACTTTATATTGCTGATGTTCCTTTTGACGAAAACAATCAATCTAAAATTCGGCCAGCTTTAGTTGTGGAAGTTAAAAGTAAGTACGTTACTTTATTCAAAATCACCAGTCAATATACGCATAAATCTGAAACAATCAAAGAGCTTTATTACCCCATTAAAGATTGGCATGCAGCAGGATTAAAAACTGCTTCTTATGTTGATACACATCGCACGTATGATGTGACTAAAGCAGCAGTTTTTAATCGTCGCCCCTTAGGGAAATTAACTGCCCATGATATTATGAGTCTGTATGAGTTTATTCAAAAAAAGCATTAGTTTTGTCTGAACTAATGCTTTTTTTGATACTTAATTACATTTATCGATGTCCTGCGCTAGAAAGCTTGGCAAAAGCTATAACAGTAAGACAAATGCCTATTCCTAGTTAATTTGCTATTTGATTATATATAAAAATGAATGTTCAAAATTTTATGATATTTAGCGTTAGTGCTAGTGGAATATATAAATTTTCTACCAGTACCTTTTTATATTTGCAGAGGTGTATTCCAAATAAAATTACATATAATTTTCTGAGAAACTGTTGACCATATAGGTAACAATGTGTCTACAGATAACATAAAAAAATTATTTTTCTTCAAAAGTTTTTTTATAAAACCGTTTTCTTTTCCGGTTGTTTATTTTATAATAGATGTAATCTAAAAGTGAGGAGCGTAGTCAATGGAAGAGAAAATTAGCTCTATATTGGGGCTAAATACTGAATTTGGAGTAGGGAGGCAGACGAAAACGTCAGAATTTCAACCAGAACTGGAAAAGCTTTTTGCATTTAACAATCGGGCGATAAATCAGCCTGTGGATTTGAACCAGCTTTATACAGAAATCAGTATTGGAACCAGTGTCGATTTTGATGAAGAGATTTATGCAATTATACCGTATGGACAAGAAATTGATCACACATTTATTATTTATCAAAATACGGCGAAGATCGTTGATTTGGGGACAGACATTATTGTAGATCAGTTTTTGTATTATTATTGGAAAGTAGGATTTATAGAGTATAAGAAAACAGTAGAGGAATTTTTGTCTTTGAAGGTAAATAGTATTCCATTATCTTGTGAAAGTTTTAGTTTAATTCCTTTTAGTATTTCAACCAATCCGAAAAGAGCGATATGGGTTAATCCGGGACGAATGAATGATTTGAGTTTTCCTTTTGGTCAGAGGGCGATTGTTTCTCTAGTGAATAATTTTGTTTTCTATTTGGATCGTAAAGCTAAAGCGATTTATGAAAAGATGCATAGAGCTTTTTTAGTTCATGGAATCATCAAACGATATGCAGGAAAAATGCCGGATGGATGGAGGATGGGTCTGTTAGAATATTTAGATGTTTCTTCTTCTTATGTTATACGCAAAGCAATAAATGGACTGACTTTTCTAGAAATTCCTGGTTATGGAAAAGATTTTTATGGAAAGTGTATAGAGATACATGACAAGATAATACAAGGAAATGAGAAGCAGCAGATTTTATCTGAATTGGAGATTTCAGAATAGTCAATTGTTTCACTATTATTTATACTCGACTTTAACCAAGTAAAGGCTAAAGCCGAGGTTTTTTTGTTTTAATGCTTTTCTTTAAACAATTTTCTTAAGCGCATCCGATAACGATGTCGGTTTTGCCGAGATAAGTCGGTATTTTCTAATAAAGACATTACCTTCTTCTGATCTTTTTCTTGTAATTGCTTGTAAGTCGCTAGAAATTCATCTAAGAAATCAATTTCAGAATAGTTGGATTCTGCTTGTTGCAGATAAAGGACTTCCTCATCGTTGGTTTCATGGTCTTTTGGGTCGATTTTCCGTTTCTTATCAATAATGCTCCATAGTAAAAATCGATAAAGATAGCTCACGTTGTTTTCAGCTTCAAACAAACCGCGTGATTCGTAAGGCTTGGCCTTTAGGAAAAATAGTAGCCGTAATTCCTGCATGTGGTCCTCATAATCCGGTTGCCCCGGAAAAATGCTACATTTACGTAAGACTTTGTGGAAAAGTAGTTGGTAATCTTGCACGAGTTGTTCTAATTCTTGATCTTGCATGGACTGATAATTCCTTTTCTGATTATTCCTCGAGGTAGTTTCACTATAGTTGGAATAAGGAAAAGGGGAAAATTGGTCGGAAGTAAAAAAGAGGTGGAAATGGTTAGAAAAGGGTCAAAATGACAAGGAGATTATAAGTAGATCGCTAGATAATGAGATTTTTGATTTATTGGTTTGTTATTTTAAGGTTTGTTTATCTAAGTAAGCACTTTTCATGCTATTTTTAGGGATTAAAAATCATTGTTAGTTAAAAGCAATCTCTACTGCAAATCATTCACAAAATATGATATAACCTTTATAAGGAGAGTGACCGTGATGAATATCAAGCCCATTTCTGATTTAAAAAATTATGGTAAAGTGTTGCAAGAAGTGACTAATGGTGAACCCGTTTTTCTGACAAAAAATGGTAGAGGTAAGTATGTTATTATTGATATTGAAGACTATGATAAGTTAAAAGCGAGTTTAGAAGTTGTTGAAAATTTGAAAGACGCGGAAGTTAGTGGGATTGTTGATATCGAGACAGCTAAAAAAAGGTTTCGTTTATGAAATGAAATTGGTTCAATTAACCAATGAACTGATGAATAGTTTAATAGCATTATCTGATTACTTAATACCTAAAGATGAAATTTGATCAAAATTAACTGGTAATTTTATTATATAAGGAGTTCCAGATCATGTATGGAAAGTGCAGTCAGGACTATGTTAAAGACGTACTCATTCGGTTTGCTTATCATTCGACAGGAATTGAGGGTAATACTTTATCTTTAAATGATACGCGTATGATTTTACAATATGGTGGATTGCCTAGTGAGTCAGGACATAGCTTGTATGAAGTGTACGAAGTGGAAAACCACTGTCAAACTTTTGATTATATTTTTCAAGAGGCCAAAGAGCAACAACCTTTTTCTCCGCTATTAGTAAGAAATATTCACCGTTTGCTAACCGACCATATTTTGGCGGACAGTGGACAATATAAAAGTGTACAAAATTATATTCTAGGGACAGATTTTCAAACCACAGAACCTTTTGAAGTTCCAGCAAAAATGCAAGAGTGGTACGATAATTTAAACCAATCCTTTCAGCAAGCAAGGACGTTTGACGAAAAATTAACCGCATTAATAAAAAGCCATATTGAATTTGAACGGATTCATCCGTTTAGCGACGGTAACGGTCGAACTGGTCGTATGTTAATCAATTACGGGCTGATCTTGGAACAAGCTCCTTTACTCGTTATTGAACGGAATTACCGAGATCAATATATTCAGTTTGAAACGAATCAAGACGTAAAAGGATTGGTTAACTATGCCAAGGAGAAATTAACCAACGAACAAGAACGAATGGATAATTTTTATCAAACAGCCAAAAAACAAAGGCAATTTGAAAAAGAACAATGGGAGAAAATTGATAATGGGGAGACAGAGCTTCCAAAAGATTTTTTCGAAAACGATAATTGAATATTTGAGAAACTAAATCCTAGTAAACAGTTCGATAACCCCTGTTTACTAGGATTTTTTTATTGATAAAGAATATTTGTTAAAACCGTGACAATTTTCTAACTCATCTCGTTTATAGATAGTGTAGGTGAACATTGTTTATTAAAATAAGACACCTATTCGAATTTCATTATTGTATAGAATATAAAAGTTGATAAATTATATCATATATGATATAATGTGTTTATGGATAAGAAGGTAGAATTTGAATTTTTAGAATTGGATAACAAAAATGAAGTCGTTGAGTTTATCAACTCATTACCCACAAAAGATAAGGCAAAATTACTGCAGGTAATTAGTAAGATAGAAACATTGGGTTTGACTACGGCTAAAAAAATGCAATGGATAAAAAAACTGGACAGCGAAATATATGAAGTACGTTCAAAAGTTGGTTCTAATATTCAACGCTGCCTGTATTTTCAAAAAGTAGGCAATCAATACATTATCACACATGGATTCACGAAAAAGGAGCAGAAGACCCCTAGAAAAGAAATCCAACATGCCAAAAACTTAAAAGACAAATACATGAGAGGTGTAAATCATGACTAACAGAAATACAATTAAATTTTCTGATTATCTTGAAAACGAAAAAAGAAACGACCCTGCTCTTACAAAAATGATGGAAAAAGAAGAACAAAAGTTGGATTATGCGGTTGCCGTAATGGAATTAAGAACTTCGTTGGGTTTTACTCAAGAAGAATTTGCTAAAGCAGTAAATAAACCTCAATCTACTATTGCTAGAATTGAAAATGGGAATGCTAATCCCACCATAAAAACCCTTGAACAAATTGCAGGTTCCGTTGGTAAGCAATTAACTTTTAGCTTTGTTTAGTTTTTAATACTATATTTCAATATAGCATTAGTATTTTTTAAATCGATAATGATTAATTTGAATAAATGAATTTTTTCTAGCCTAGTAAACAGCGTATATGCCTGTTCGCTAGGCTTTTTTATTTATTGAAAAAATATTTACTAAAACCGTGACATTTTTCTTCCTTACCTCGTTTATAGATAGTGTAGGCGGCGCTGCTTATGAAAAATAAATTACAGAGGAGAATGACAATGAAAAATCTAGAAAAAACAAAATTAACGGTTGAATTGAGCCAGCCGGGCGAGGATAAAACACTGAAGAAAAACTTTAACGATGTGGTATCTGAGCCTAGTGAATCTGCGGTATTAGCGCTGGGAGAAACTATGGCAAACTTAGCTCCTGAAGAAAATGAATTAGCTTTGGTCACTGAAACAGTTGAATATTCGCATGTACAAGACGCTGAAGAAATTACGGAATAAATCATCCATAGGAGGAAAGAATCATGAAAAAATTATATTTAACATTCTTAAATGAAGAAGGCAAAAAACACAATTTAATACCGAAAGTTGCTGCGGAAGATTTAACTGAAGCAGAAGTTCGCCAAGCAATGGAAGAACTACGCGACTTAGATATTTTTGACAAAGACGGGGTAAGATTATATCAAGATATCGATAGTGCCAAATATGTAGAAACAATCGAAACCCCATTGTTTTAAGAAGGGAAAGCGAGAGGAGCGATCTTCTCGCTTTTTTTAACAGAAAAAAGGAGGTAAAGAAATGATTCCTAAACCGATTATTATCGATATTAGTGAATGGCAAGATCCGCAGCAGATCAATTATGATCAGCTAGCTGCCAACATTGATGGTGTGATTGTCCGTGTACAATATGGTTCAAATTATGTAGATAAGCACTATCAAACGCATATCAAAGAATTTCAAAAACGAAATGTGCCAGTGGCGGTTTATGCTTGGGTGCGAGGGACGTCTAAGGCAGATATGCAACAAGAAGCACAAGATTTTTATCAACGAGCGCAAAAATTTCACCCAACTTTTTGGTGGTTAGATGTGGAAGAACAATCCATGCAAGATATGCGAGGCGGCTGTGAAGCTTATCGAAAAAAACTAAAAGACTTAGGTGCTAAAAAGGTGGGCGTTTATGTCGCCAACCATTTGTATGCACAATTTAATTTAGCTACGGAAAAATTTGACGGCGTTTGGCTACCCACTTATGGGAAAAATACAGGACAATATCAAGGGGCAAGGCCAACCACAACAAATAGCTATGATATTCATCAATATACTTCAAAAGGAAAATTGAATGGTTATAATGGGAATTTAGATTTAAATCAGATCGTCAGGAGGGATCTGTTCTACTTTTTTCGTCAAGATCATCAAGTTTCTGATAAAGAAAATCACAAAGACGTGGAGGATATTGAAATGAAGACCATTACAACAACCGCAACGAAAGTGAAATTACGTAGCTCACCAAAGACAGGAAATAACGTGATTGCAGAACTTGCCAAAGGAACCCAAATTAAAATTAATAATATTGTTTTTGACGACGGTTTTGTTTGGGGCGTACAACCTAGAAGTAACGGAAATAAAGGCTATATTGATATTGGGAGGAGTGTTGCTTGGGTGAAATAAGAGATTTATCTTCTGTTTTTGGGAAATCTTATTTCCCCTCTACTCTATTATTCTTCGTTGTTTTTATCCATAATGCCGCTATCGTAGTGTAGTGGTAGACAATCCTAGTTATTAAACTGATGGTAGAAATTTAGAAGATCTTGTGACTCACAAATGTTCGTTTTTCGAGTGCAGTGCATTTTCATCCTAGCACCTCTTTTTATCAAATATTTGGGTCAAAATCGATTTATTACCCAAATATTTGGTTTTGTTTATCTTAAGGGGACACTTATTAAAAAAAATCGGTTATTCAAAATTTTACGCAATAACACAAGTAACTTAGGGAAATTGACATAGCTAAATGAAGAAAGAGTATCCAATTTTGGGAAAACTTAGACATTATATAAAATAAAGACCTTCACAGTTGAAAGTCTTTATTATTAGGTATGAATACTTATTATTCTTTTGTCTACAGCTGGTTTAAGAATATAAAGATAGTTTTACTTCGTTTCATTTAATAAGTACAAAAATAGCTGTATCATTTCTTTTTGTTTGCTATAAGATAGCTCGTTCAACTTTTGCATCAGCTCTTCATACTTTTCATCACTATCAGGAAATCTTGCACCAAAAAAATCTTCGGGCGTAATTTCGAGCGCATTTATAATATTTTCTAACGATTCCATTTTCATGTTATATTTCATGTTTTCGACTTTACTAATGTACTTTGGTTCTCTATCAGCTTTTTCGGAAAGATAGGTTTGTGTCCAGCCTTTTTCTTCACGTAAGTGTCTAATTCTAACCGAGATGTATTCATGAAGCGGATGACTCATCGCACTCAACTCCTTTATGTTAAGAATATAGTGCTTTAGAGAACACTTAAACATACCTTTAAAACACCTTTTATTATAAAGTGTTGTATAGAACACTATAATATGTTAATATTTTAGACATGAAGTAGAAAAGCTATTTTTACTATCATGTTATAAATTATTTACATGTTATGGGGAGTAACTACGTTTTAGGCTTAACCCAAATCCTTCGTCAATTTATTAGACGGAGGGTTTGGGT
>NZ_JAKEIT010000012.1 GCF_021474685.1 Tetragenococcus halophilus
ATTATTTTTTTAAGAAACATTTTCACACAATAGCTAACAATTCCAATAATGAATCGATCTGCCAATCAGCTCTACTCTGATCTACATCATATTCTTGTTTTAAAGCAACTGTATAAAGCCCTGCTGCTCTTGCAGACTCAATTCCGACAAAAGAATCTTCGACAGCAATCGCTTTACCACCTAAATTTTCAGCACTAATTTGATAAATTTCAGGATGTGGCTTACTTTCTCGCAATTCTTCACCACTGATCAGATAGTCAATGTAGGACGTTAATTCACATTGCTGGACCATTTCTTCAATATCTTTTCTTTTAGAAGAAGAAGCAATGGCAATTTTTTTGTTTCTTTCCTTTAATTTTTGCATCACTTGAGGAACTTCAGGTTTTAATGCTTGTTGTAAGTCGATCTGATTATCTTCTCGAAATATTGCGTAATCTTTTTTCAATTCCATCCGTAAACTTTCATCTTGTACTAATTGCTCCCACGTACTTTCTTCCGTTTTTCCCACGTAATCACTCAAATTTCTAGAAGCTGGTTCAACATTAATCATATCAAAGTATTTCATACGACGTTCAAAATAAAATTTTTCACTGTCGATCAATACGCCATCCATATCAAAAATAACACTATTATACATGGTTCCTCCTTTAGTTAAATACAATATCGTTTAGCAAACGTAGTTCTAAATCAGATACTTTAATCGTATACTTTCCCTCAATATTTTGTAAACAACGATGGATTTTTTCCATTGTCATACGGTTTTCCTTTATATAATCTTCAATATCTTCTTGTTTGTCTACTTCTTCTTTACGCAAAATTCGCTCGATCATGCAGCTAATATGCAAGAAAAGCAAATATTTTTTATTCGCATTAAACGTTATTTCCAATACTCTTTGCATTTCAGAAATGCTTTCACTAACTAAATTTAATACTCGATCTGCATCTAAAATTGTTAAACTTTCTACCATTTTTTTTAATGAGAAATTAAAAATAAGTTCTTGCTTCAAATCTTCCCCATCTACTTCAAATTTTTGAGCTATAATTTGAACGAAGCCATCAATTTGTTCTCCATTTACTAACTTGTCTAAACCAAAATACGGTACACTTTCAATTTCTGGATTCTCTGTACCAACGATAGCTAATACGTTATACATTTGAAAAGGCAATTCTTGTCGTTTATTTTCTTTTAATTTCAAGTAATCATAAGGTAAAACCGTCAGCGTCTGCCCTGTTTCACCCAGACTTTTTTGTAAAATCTCTTTAATTTGTACTGCGCTTCCCATACCTGTATAACAACATGTAATGATAGCTTTCTTTTTATTTGTTTTTGGTGTTGTTAATTGTTTTTTAATCGGTAACCAATCGTTAATTTGTTCAGAAATTTCAAAGATTGTTTGACTATTAATGATTAAATTACCAACTTCCAATAGTAAAGGAGAGTTAAAAGAATTAATCACCAGTAATGGACTCTGAATTTTTGTTGCTAGTTTTTCTGTAATGATATTTAACGATCCCATGTCAATTAACACTACCAGTCCTTTTTCTACTTGATAGTTTTCAATATATTGAAATATTTTTGTTTCCACTTCACTAGTTGTAATACCAAGCGGCATATCGTAAGCTTGAAAAATATTTTTTTGCAACATCCGGTTAGCGACGTTTGCCATACTACTAGCTGTTGAATAACCGTGAGCTAAGACGATTGCTTTAATACTATTATCTGTTAAAGTCAAATTCATACTATGCAAGTAAAGTGCGATAAATACCACATCTTCATCTAACACCTCACTATCCATATGCAATGATAGAGAGTTTAAGAAACGTTTTGCTAACCAGACTTCATCTTTCATTTGTTCTTCTAAAAAATGAAGTAAGGGTTTCTTTAAATCTACCCAATCGGTATTATCAAAAAGAAAATCTTGGCTTTCTTTTACATATAAATAATTAGCAATTGAAAGTATTTTGTTTCCATCCTGCACAAAACCATAGTTTTCATTCATAAATTGAAAAGCTGAGCGGATATTATAAGTAATAAATGAGAAGAAAGAAGTCTCTTTATCTTCTGGAGTAAAGAAAATAAACTCATCCATCAGTAAGGTCACATTTTCAGTCGCAAAAGAAATAAATTGTGCAGGCGTTAAAGTATTATCTTCAATTTTTTTATAATCATCAAGTAAACGAGTAAAAAAGTTCTTTAATTTTTTTCGTTCTGAAGTCTCTAAATTCGGTTGAATTTCAGTATTGGGCAAATAAACCCGCTTATCTATGTTATGCTGATTACTTATTTTAGCAGAAGGATAGGGTTGTAATAAATTTTCTACAGGGATATCCAATAACTTAACATTTATACGTTGGTTACTATATTGCTTAGTATAAGCATTTCCGCAAGCAAATTTGATTAAGTTTTTAATTTTTCCCACATTACCTTCTAAATCTGCATCTATAAGAAAATGAATCACCTTGCTTGATACAGATAATTCCTTTTGTAAGATATTACTTTCTTGAATAAAAAACTGATCAATTAATTGTAGTCTTTCGGGCTGTGGCCGTTCGTAAAACCTTGGTAAACTAACAACCACAGGTACACGACGCAGAAATGTTGGTAAAAATGTCGATTCAATATTTTCTGTAGTGGCAAAAACTAAGCGAATATTTGCTTTCTTTTTAAGACTATCATTACCAATTGGAGAATACTCCCCTGTATCCATAAAGGTAAATAACTTTTCTTGTCCTTCTTCTGACAAGCGGTGGACTTCATCTAAAAATAAGACACCACCATCAGCTGCATCCAGTAAACCTTCTTTATTGGTATCAGCGCCCGTAAATGCCCCTTTAGTATAACCAAAAAGTACGCTAGACAATAGTTCTGGATTGTTATAATACTGTGCACAATTATGTGATACAAAAGGAGCTGAAACATCAATAATTTGCTTTTCAGTCATATATTCATAGATTTTTTCTGCTAAAAAAGTTTTCCCAGAGCCGCTTGCCCCCATTAGCATGATGGGTAAACCACCGTTAGGATACATAGCTGCTGTTTTAATTTGATTGATCTTTTCTTTCAAACTACCAAAAGCACCGATAACAGTTTCCAAAGGGTCCTTTTCTTTGTAATTCGATGGCGCTTCAGCAAATAACTCTTCAAATGAGTTATATTCTAAATGCTGTGCTTCAAAAAACGTTTCTGTAAAAGCTTTTTTATGTAAAAATGAAACAGGATATGTTTTGATTTTTAGTAAAATTTGCTTTCGAAACGCTTCATTCAAGTAGCTGCTAACAGTACTACGTTTCAAACCGACTTGTTCGGAAATAGCATTCGCAGAGAAACTCATTTTATTCACTTGACTGTATTTTTTAGTTAAATCATATAAATAATTTTCAATTTTTTCTCTCATGATTCACAGCTCCTTAAATGCCTGACATAAGTATTTCTTTCATATTCTATGTATTAAATAGTTAAATTGCAATTTAATAGGTAATAAGCTGAGACTAAAGTCCCAGCTTATAATTTTTAGTATTCTAATTTCCACATATAGCGACGTTTTGTCAATGGATGTTGCCTAGCTTTTGCTAGTTCTTCGGCGTATACTCTAAATACAGCCGTAATTACAAATGGGTTAAAATAATCTAAAACTGGTTTTTCAATAACAGAAGATAATCCATAATCAAGAGCATCAACTACTGCCGTATTCGCTTCAAAACGTTCCAAGAAAGTTAAAGCACGAGCATCGATAGATCTTGTCGTCCCATCATTCATCAATAAAATAAATGGAACACCTTTATCTGTAATTTCAAATGGGCCATGGAAGTATTCACCAGCATGGAAAGTTCCCGAGTTAATCCACTGCATTTCCATCATTAAACAAACTGAAGTCGAATAGGCAACTTCATGAGTAGCGCCACTACTCATCACATAAATAACTTCTTCGTCTTTGAATTGTTCTGCAAATTGTTTGGCATCTTTTCTAGCTTCCAAAGCTGATTGTTGAGAAAGATCATAAATCTTATCAAAACCACTTTGCATAGCCTCATAATATTCATATCCTTCAATTTGGTTTAACAATTCTACTGCAAGCTGTAAAGCATAACCAGTTTTTTCAAGTTTCGCTGCGTAATTTTCAGCAAAACCGTGTAAAATTACATAGTCAGCATCTTTCGTTAAAGGAGAACCTTCACTACGAGTTAAGCTAATAACATGTGCTCCCTTTTCTTTAGCTACAGTATTAGCTTCAACTGTTTCTGGCGTAGTCCCTCCTAATGAAGCTGTAATGACTACTGCATTTTCATTAACTAAAGCAGGTGTAGCGTAATTAAATTCATTTGAAGTATAATGGCTTACGCTTATTTTTTTGGCATTTTGATCTAAGAAGTATTTTGCTGGATAAAGATCAGCTTTTGAAGCACCACATCCTACAAAAACCACGTGTGTAATTTCATTTTTGCCTAAAATTTCTTTGATAATACTTTTTGGATTCATTTAAGAATGCCCTCCTAAAATTTTTTATTAAACCAAAATGGTTTATTATAGCTAATTAATTTAAAATACCTAATACATTAAATACCACGCCCCCAACGATACAAATTGTAAGCAGCCAACCCATCGGAACTTTTTTCTTAATCAACCAATACATAATAAAGGTAGCTGCTAAGGAAAGCATTTGTGGTAAGAGATCATCTAAAACATCTTGTAGTACAAAAGTTTCACCAAAACTAATTGGAGTTTCTAATTCAATTAAGCTTGCGATCATTGAGCCGATTACCATAAGTCCTACAATAGAGCACACATACATTACGCGATCCATTAATCCTTCTTCATACAACTTAGCCAAATACTTGTTACCCATCGTATAACCAAGCTTGCCGCCGTAGTAAGTAATAACAAAGGACGGAACAAACGAAATAGTCATCGCTAAAATCGGACCTAAAATACTTCCTTCTCTGGCTAGATTAATTCCTAAACCAAAAGCTAAGACACGGATTGTTCCTTGAAAGAAAGAATCACCAATTCCAGATAATGGCCCCATCAAACTTGTTTTAACAGCAGTGATCGTCTCTGGGTTAAAATTTTCTTGATCTTCATAGTATTGCTCTTCCATCGAAGCGCTCAATCCTAAAACAAACGCACTAGTTTGTGGCGTACAATTATAATAGAGCATATGTCGTTGATAAGCTTCTTTTTTCAATTCGCCATCCTCGCTGTTTTTATAAATATTATCTAAAACAGGAGCGATCCCATACATAAATCCCATATTCATTTGTCGCTCGTAGTTCCAAGAAGCTTGAATAGCCCATGAACGCCAGAAAAATTGCCAATATTTCCAGCTGTTTGGATCTTTTTCTTTTGCCATCAAAATCCCTCCTTATAAATCATCTTCTAATGGGTCTACTTCTTCAGTATTCCCACCGTTTCCGCCATTTCTACCATATTTCACTTCATACATCACAAAAGCCACGATACAAGCAAAAAGTGCTATCCCTGTAACGTCTAACCCTGAATAAGCAGTAATCAAAAAACCTAAAAGCAAATAAGGAATTAGACGGTTTGTCAACATTGTATTAAGCAACAAGGCAAACCCAAAAGCTGGTAAAATTTTACTTGCAACACCTAATCCATCTGTCAGCCATTCAGGAATAATATCTACTAACTGCTGAACTAAATCTGTTCCAAAATAAATGGCCATGAAAATGGGGATAAAATAACTTAAACCATATAAAAGTGTTCCCCAACCTATGTGAATCCTTCGAGCTTTTGCAAATTTTCCTTGTTCAATTAACGTATCCGCTCGGTGAGAAAAATTGGATAAAAACGTTCGTAGTACAATATCAAGCATCTGTCCCAAAACGGAAATAGGTACAGCTATCGTCAGAGCTGTTTCAGCGTTTGCATTGGAAAAGATAGCAAAAGCTGCTGCAATAATTGAGGCCATATTCATATTAGGTGGAGCAGCAGCTCCTATATTTACAATTCCTAATGACATCAATTCGAGTGACGCACCTACAACCAGTCCAGTTTGCAGATCTCCAAGTACCAGCCCAACAAGCGTACTACCAATGAGGGGACGTTCAAAATTTAAACGGCCTAGTATACGCGAATCAAGAGCACAAAAGACACCAATAAATCCTAGTAAAATCGACTGAACTAACATACTTTTTTCCTCCTTTCAAATTCACAATTTACTATTTAAATCTTCTTTTTTAGAAGTCGGCACCTGTTGCATATATAAATTAATTCCCATGTCCTTTAATTTTTTCGAATCATCTACTTCCGCAGAAGTTAAATGAATAGCGTTACTATATTGTTCAGAACCCTCTTTTTTAGGAATACCACCATAATTAATCTCTTCAATTTTTGAATAGGCTTCACAAAATTTTAGGGTCTCCTCTGTATTACCAAAAATCAACATGATATTATCGCTCAACTGTTCAACCTTTGAAATCTTTGAAATAAGCTCATCTACTGTAAAGATATTTAATTTCATTCCAGATGGTTTTGATAAATTTAACGACATTTTTTTGAAATCATCTGTAGCAGCTTCATCATTAACTACAATAGTACGTGTAATTCCTAGAGCCTTGCTCCAAGCAAAAACAACCTGGCCGTGCAGTAAACGATAATCAATACGTACTAATTTGATCATAGGTCATCACCTTCTGTATTTGTATTTTTTTCAAGCAAGCTATTACAATTAATAATCCCTTGTTGGCTTTCTTGAATAATTCTATCTAGTTCTTTTTCCTCTATTTTTTCAGTTTGGGTCGCAATCCCCATAACTAACATTAAATTCATACCAGCTATCAAAGTAATATTGGATTTATTTAACAACTTCAAAACTTCATTATTTACACTGCCACCAAAAATATCACTTAATATGTAAATATGATCATTTTCATTAAAAGTTTTGATTTTTTCATTCATACTATGTAATAATCTACTGTCATCGTCTCGATAACTAGAAAAAGCATGAATATTATCTAATTCCCCAATCAACATACTCGCTGTTTGTAGCATTCCTTTAGCAAGCTCACCATGACTGGCCAATAAGATCTGGTTCATTTTATCCCTCCTTCTATTCCGCTTGTATAAATATATAAGCAATTTGCGTGCCAAAATTTACAAATCCTTCCATATCAAGAAAAAATAAAAGTATCTGAATATTCTCAACAGTGTTTTTATGAAATCAACACTATTAAGCCTAAAGTGTTGGAAGATAGAAAAATAGAGGCTTTCTCAAGTATAAAACTTAAGAAAGCCTCTATTTTTTTCGATACTTTATAATTCTTCACGTCACTTTTCCAATAATCTTTTTGCTATTTCATCAGTTGTAACTAAAACATTAAATAGCTTATGTTTAACAGCAACTTCAACAGCATCAAATTTACTATTTTCATAGGCAATTGCCATTACGGTAGGTATTTGTTTTATTTCCTCTAAACTAATCCCCATTACTTGTTGATTTATATTAACATCTGCTTCTCTGCCATCCTCACCAAAAAACCGCGAATTAATATCGCCAACTACTTCATTTTCTTTCAGCTTCTCAATATCTTTTTGATTAATATAACCTATTTTTTCCATCGTACTATTATTTCTTGGATCAGAAATTCCCACAAGAGCAATATCAACAGATTTACTTTCTTCCATCACATTATAGATTGTAGGGTTATTAGCCAATTCTTTTCTTAAACTAGTATTTGATATTAAAGCAGGCGCATATAGATATCTGGTTTTAGCTCTTAATTTACGAGCCAAATCATAACAAAGCTGATTGGAATGAATATCAATATATTTATCGCCCATTCCTCCTATAAGAGGGAAAATAGTAACATCAGACTGTTTTTCAAAAGGGTATCGGTTGACTAATTCTCTCAATGATTCGCCCCAAGAAATGCCAAGTTTTTTACTTCCTTTTATCATCTTTTGCAACCACAAAGCCGCCTCTCTAGCAGCCATTTTCTTAACTTCACTTGCTTCTAAATCTAAAGTATCCACAACCAACACTCTTTTTAAATCATATTGAAGCTCCAACTCTCTTTCTAGTCTAATACTGTATGAACTTTTACTATTAATAAATATCTCAACAACGCCAGCTTCCTTTGCATCAATCAACATTTTGGAAATAAGTGATCTAGAAACACCCATATTTCGAGCAATTTCAGCCTGTGTCATACCTTCTTCATAATACATGGAAGATACTCTTACAAGTTCTTTTTCTTCAGATTGATTCATTCAAGCACCTCCGAACCTTTCCTTACAATTAGATCATATCATAATTAGAAGGGATCAACACGACTGTCTTGTTACTCATTCCAAATTTTAATTTCATCCCCTACTTTAATAGTAGGGAAAACTTTAGGTGATGCAATAACCGCCCCAGGCAAAACTTCCTCTTGAGCCGAACGAAAATAAATAGATACGTGGCCAAGTTCTTCAAAATTTTGATTAGCAGAACTACCCACTTGATTGATCGTATACGTTTGATCTCCAAGTTGTACTTTTGTCCCTACTTGTAGAACGTTATCCGGAGTATCATTAAATTCATGAATGACAGAAATAGGTTTTAACTCTGGAGTAGCACTTGTACCAAATAGTATCACTAACATCTCTTCTTTAAATTCTGGGACTGATTCTCCAATTTCTATTACTTTACTAGTTATCACAAAAATTCCTCCTTAATACATTCCAATACTAAATACCCAAGCAATAACAACAGCTAATGCACCAGTTAAAACTCGACTGTATAAAATTGCTGGTACACCAACTTGAACAGTTTCAGGTTTAGCTTCACCCAATGACAAACCAACAGGGATAAAATCACAGCCTGCTTGCGCATTAATAGCAAACAATGCTGGTAAGGCGTATGTTACAGGAAGTGTTCCATTTGCTATTTGTGTTCCAATTAACACACCTACTACTTGAGCTATAACCGCTCCAGGGCCCAAGATTGGAGACAAGAACGGTAAGCTACAAATAAAAGCTATAACAACCATGCCTATAATCGAATCAGAAAACGGTGTTAATAGTTGAGCTATCATATCACCAAGACCAGTATAATTAATAATTCCTATGAGCATACTGATAAAGGCCATAAAAGGGATAATGTTTTTTATTAACATATCGACAGTATCTCTACCTGCCTGATAAAAAACTCCCATCACATTTCCAATCCCCTTTGAAAAAGCGATCAATTTGCTATCTTTTTTTGAATTTTCTTCTTTATGTTCGGACTTAGTTTGCGCATATTTTTCATCAGATGTTTCTTCTTCCGCTTGATCTGATTCAAGCTGATTTTCTTCAGCTTCTTTATCTTCACTCGCTTCTCCAACAACCTCAATATCTTTTGGCGAAACACCGGATACAAAAATGTCTTCAGTAATATTTTTAGCAAGAGGACCAGAAGGAGAAGTATTCAACACATCAACTGTTGGGATATTTTTCATTGGATAGACACCAATACGTGCTGTCCCACCACAATCGATTACTGCTGCCATAATTTCCTCTTCAGGAACAGAGTTTTTAAAACCATCTATTACTTCTGCACCACTTAGATCTGCCATTTTTTGAGCAACTGGGTGTATACCCCCACCAGTAACAGAAATAATTTTCACCTTTTTTCCTTCTGGTTGGATTTCTAGACCTTTTCCCCAACCGTTGCTACCTTTTTTTACGAATATTTTTTTATACATATTATTCCACCTCGACATCTTTCTCAGAAACTGTGCCGCGTTTAATTAAAAACTTCGTTATTTTTTCCGTTACAAAACCACGAATAAAAATAACTACAATGCCACACAAAAGATAACGAACCGCCAGGCTTCCTTGACTATATCCTGCTTCCATAACACCATTAGCGATACCTAAATAAACAAATAGCTCACCTGCATTCGCATAAGGAAACATCCCAGTTACTGGATGTATAAAAGATACAGCAGCATCATAAAATGCTGGTTTTTCTTCTTCTTTGACAAATTTACCAAAAGTATACGCCATTGGATTTGTCAACAACAATACAGATAGAATAGGCATAATTGTGTAGCGAAGGATAATATATTTAGCGCTTTTACGTATCGCACGATCTACACGATCTTCACCGATAAGAGCAATTAATGAATAAGTAAAAGTTAAAAGTACAACTAATAAAGGAACAATATCTGTCATAAAACTCATAAATTGGTCTCCGCCTTCTTCAAACAAACCAATAAAGTTTTTCCCAAACCATTCGATATATTTCATTATAAAACCTCCTGTTTAAGCTTAGAAAGCAACCGCTTTCAATTTTTTGTTAATTAATTGTTTGATTGCTTTTTGTTTTAAGTTCAATTGCTTATTTTCCAAATGATCTAACAAGTATTTATCCAGTTGTTTTCCTTTAATTTCCTTGAAGTCCTGAAACTTTGAAAAAACAGTAAAACCACGGTAGTAATAAGATTCAATAATTGTATTGTTATCATCTGTAACAACCGCAATTACCATTGATCCAAATGCTTTCTTCACGATCTCTGTATCTAAATGGTAGTTAGGTTTGTGTTCATAACTTTTAACTATACTTTTAATAAAATGATGGTAATATTTTATTTGATAAAAACTAAAAATAGTTTGAAGTAAGACAATCATTGTTCCCAATATAGCAATCTTAACCACTTATTTCACCTCCATTCTAGCCTTTCCCTTTTAATTAATTTGGCAAAGGCTAGCTAAAAGTCTAAGCAAAATATATCCTTTTTTCAAGGAATAACTTTCAGTTCCATAACTTAATAGTTAATAAAAAAAGTTTGTCTTAAGCAAATGTTTCATCTTGCAACTTACGTAAACGATATACGGTTGTATTTTGATCCAATTCGATATCATCATAAGTTAAAAAGGTTCCATCTTTGATATCTCTTTTAGCTACTGAAGCACCTCCGACAAGGCCAACTGGCAAATTATTATTTTCCTTCATTGCTTGATGCGTTTCTATAACACCACGAACACTATATCCGCCAATGCCATCGATTGTTTCTCCAGCTTTAATGTCTCTTTTAGCCACAGCTACAGTTTCTGAAATAGGCGCACCTAGTGGAACAATAGCATGATCATGTTCTAAAACAGCTCTTGCGATTGTTAATGGTGTTTCTAAACTAGCCAAGTGGAACGGACGATATAAAATATGATGATCGCGTTCCCCTTTTTTCATTAAATAATTTAATTCATTTTGAACACCTTCATTTTGCCCTTTCACAATACAAAAGATGCCAGGTGCAATACCATCTACATACTCAACAACACCAAAGTTATCTAACACGCCGCCATCTTTTTTCAAATCTAGCTTAGTGATAGTTTCATCTAAATCTGCCGCAATACCATGCATTCCAACAGTATCAGGGACGTAACCGATTGCATTTGATAATAAATTCATTTCTGCCATTGTCTTTGTCCCGTCTTGAAAAGCCGCCAACATATGGCTACTCATTTTTTTCTGGTCTGCTTCATCTTGGGCAGTTGTTGGGTTAGCGCTTACTTTCAGTGGATTATTTTTTCCTTTCCCAGCAACCAATACTTCCATCCCCATACTTTTAGCAAATTCAAACATTTGCGTTGTTACTGCCGGTTCGTCTCCATCTGACCCAGTGTAAACTAGACCAGCAGAATCATATAATTTCTTCATGATTGGGCCAATTGTGATATCAATTTCTACATTAAGTAGTACCAAGTGTTTCTGTGCAATTAACGTTTCTAATGAAATCTTAGCGCCCACTTCAGGAACTCCAGTAGCGTCCACAATGATCTCTACTTTATCTGAATGAATGACTTCTTTAAAGTTTTTACTAGTTAAAATGTCTTCTTGTTTAGAAGCGCTTGCATTATAAGCCTGAGCTGCTCTATTGGCTGCTGCGATATTTATATCACTTATGCCAGCTACGATCATTCCTGGAATCGTGGCTATTTGGGACACCATTCCAAAACCCATTTGTCCTGCACCAATTACACCTACTCGAATCGGATTTCCTTCTTTTTCTCGTTGCAACAATTCACCATACATCGTCATTACTTTTCCTCCTTTTTATCATTTGACAAGTAATATGTCATTTGTTTTATATATTTGTATTATGACATTAAACAAATCATTTGTCAATAGTTTGTGAAATTTAAATTTCACAAAAATTTTGAGCAGCAAGCCAAATAATTGTCTTTTGGCTTGCTGCTCTAATCTTTTTTCACATTTTTTAAGGTTAACTTTGTCTTTTCTAGCTTATAGTTGCTCTAAATAATCCAACAACTCTGAATAATCTACTCTATTAAAGTCAGTCACATCAAAATCCCAAACTTCGCCTAAAGTAAATTGATCATATCTTCTATCATCAATAATTTTTCTAAAATCAGATTTATTAATTAAATTATCTGCTTGCGTTCTATCTGCTAGTTCATCACCATAATGATAATGAGACATAATATGACTTAGATGCCGATCATTCTGTCGATCACGTAATTTCCTACGTTCCCATAAAGTTTCAAATTCTGCTCTTAAACGAATGGTAATAACCTGATATCCGTAATCTTCAGATAATTTCCTGAGTTGGTTCTTTTGTTTATCGGAAAAAGGATATTCAGAAAGAATAAATTGTTTGCCTAACTGCATATAAATAGACAATATATGATAATAATTGAACCAAACATCTTCTTCTAACTGCGCTTTTTCAGTCAAGTTATTAAATCCGACGGAATCTGCTAACATTTCTTTCAATTCATCTGGTGTAAGAATAAAGAGCGATGGCAAAATATTTTTTATTTTATCTACCAAATAACTTTTACCTGTTGCTGGACTTCCTGCTATTAAAATTAAATATCTATTCATTTTTAGCCCGACCTATATTCATTGGTTCATTTAAATTCATAAACAAACCAATCTTATGTTTAACGATCTCTTTTGTTTTCATGTTTGCCGGGATCACGTTGTGTCTTAATGACTTATTCACTTCAGTTTCAGCAAAACAATCCTTCGCTTCTTGTGTCCAACCGACCAAAAGTTCTGTTCCTACATTAAATTTACGAATACCATTGTTGATTAATTCAGGATAGTCTTCTTCTTTTACACCAGTGCCCCCATGAACTACAAGAGGGATAGTTACTTGTTCATGTATCGCTCTAAGCAACGGAATTTTAACATCCGTTTTAGATTTAAACTGGCCATGATTCGTACCGATAGCTACCGCTAATGCGTCGACCCCTGTTTCTTTGACAAATTGCACAGCGTCATCTGGTTTAGTATACATTTTTTCATCTAGTGGTACTGAAACTCCTTCTTCAGTACCACCAATTGTCCCAATTTCTCCTTCTACAGATACCCCTTTTGCATGCGCATACTGAACTACAGCTTTAGTTTTGGCGATATTTTCTTTAAAGGGAAGCGCGGATCCGTCAAACATGACACTTGAATAACCTGCATCGATCGCATTTTTAATTTCATCAAAATCTTTTGCGTGATCTAAATGCAACACAACATCTACCATTTCGTTATCAGCCAATGCCTTAGCCACAGCCACCACTACTGGATAACCAATATACTTAGCCGTATCTATACTTGTTTGAATAATAACTGGGCTTCCCATGTCTTTAGCTGAACGTATCATTTCTGGCATCATTTCTAAATTATGTGCATTAAATGCACCTATAGTCATATTCAAATCCTCAGCTACTTGTGTTACTTCTTTTAAGGTTTTATACATTTTCAAGCTCCTTTATTTATCTCCACTAATCGTTAATTTTTTTGCTACTGATCTCATTTCGTCCATCTTGTTCATATACTTATCAATACCAGCATCATCGCCATTTCTTGCTGCTTCTTTTCTTTTTTCGTTATATAAACTCATCAACTTCTTATAACCATCACCCATCGATAGTTTTAATTCTAAGCTTTTTTCTAAAGTAGGAATTGCTTCATCATCGTTTTTTCGTGCATATAAAAGACCTAATTCTTCATAAAGTTTTGCTAGTTTATCAGTTTCTTCTGTATTCTCATTTTTAACAATTTCCTCTTTTTTCTCATCAATCTTTTGATCAATTTCTGCTAATTGCTCTTCCGATAAAGTCGTTTCCTTTGCTTCTGATTTCTTCTCTTTCTGGTCTTTTTTCTTTTTAAAAAAGTTAAACATTATCTATTCACCTAGTTTCTATGTTTTAAAACATTCTCAAAATCGGACCTAAAATCCAAGCGTATAATAACGCTGCAGCAATAGTATCTACATCAGTTGCAGTAGCATTGATGAATCCCATACCAGTAAGAATAGTAACTAATAAAGCAGGTAGTAAGGTAATGAAAAATCCATGAGCAATCCCGCCAATAATTGCTCCTCTACGTCCACCAACGGCGTTACCAAAGATACCCGCTGTACCTCCAGCAAAGAAATTCGTCAGCATTCCGGGTAAAATCATCGCTAAACCGAATGTTGGTAGTACAAACATGGCAATTACGGTACCAATAGTCGTCGTAATAAAGCCTAAAATAACAGCATTTGGCGAATACGGAAAAAATACTGGTGCGTCAAGCGCAGGGACAGCGTCTGGAACTAATTTCATCGCAATCCCACGAAAGGCTGGTACAATTTCACCTAATAACAATCGAACACCAGCTAATAATACGTAAATTCCTACAACAAATTGAATCGCTTGAATAAATGAATACATCAAATAATTTTGTCCACCAGTATCAATGACGTCCGGTCCAGCAAAAACAGCTGTGATAACATATAATGGAACCATAACGACCATCACTGATAGATAAGTATCTTGTAGAAATTCAAAAGAGCTTGGTAAATTAATATCTTCAATTGATTTTTTCTTTTCGCCTTTTTCACCAAAAAGTTTTGCAACGCCAGCTTCAAAAATATACCCAATTGTACAAAAATGGCCTAGAGCAAGTTCGTCGGAATCTGTTACTTTCCGAATAATTGGTTGCGCGATAGCTGGCATAGCTACAGCAAAAATTCCTCCAACTAAGCCGCCAACTAAAATTAATACAATTCCACGTAAACCTACAAAATAGCCAAAAATGGTTGTCATTGTAGCCATCCATAAAATCGCTTGTCCAGTTAAAAAGATATATTTCCATGGAGTAAACCGAGCGATTAAGATATTAAAAACAAATATTGCTAAAAAGGTAAATGCAATTTCTCTACCTAAACCTAATTCATTCATGGCTTGCCCATTGATCGCTTCAATCGATGGAACAATCCCTTGCATATTAAAGCCTTCAGTAAATATCTCGCCAAAGTAAGTTAAACTACCCGTGATAATACCAGAACCAGCATTTAAGACTTGAAAGCCTAAAAGTGTTTTGAACGTTCCTGAAATAACAGCCCCAACTGACTTTTTTTGCAAAATTAAGCCCAACATCGCAATTAAAGCGATTGTAATGGATGCTTCAGTCAAGATATTTTCAATAATAAAATTAACTATCGTCATAAGTACTCTTTCCTTTCATTTATTTTTCCGTAAAACCCTTCTCTTGCAATACTGGTATTAACTTTTCTTCAATCTCTTTTTTGGAAACAATATTTCTTAGATAAATGATCGATGTTTTTTCATCGATACTAAATTTTTTAAATTGTGATTCAAAATTTTGAGCAGTAATAATAACATCTGCTTTGGAAGAAGCAGCCGTTGAAATATCTACATGATCCAACTTAGCATTAACATTGTGTTTATTTAACACATCTTCTGCTGACATCTGAGCCGCAAAACTGCTTCCTAAACCTGCGCCGCATACAAATAAAATTTCTGCTTTTCTTGCCATTTTTTTCTTCTCCTTTTAATCTTTAAATAATATTTTTTTAAAATCTTCTACTGTCGTTACATTATCTAAGTGTTTCGTCTTTTCTTCATCATTAATCAGCTGAACTAGATACTTCATAATATTAAGATGTGAGAAAGAGTCCACAGCTGACAAACAAAAGATAATTTTTACCGGATCATTTTCCTCATGACCAAAACAAATAGGTTCTTTGACTGTCGCTACACTTAACCCCAGTCTATTAGCACCATCTTCTGGACGCGCGTGGGCTAGGGCTAAATGTTTACCGATCACAATATAAGGACCAAATTCATTAACTGAGTCGATCATCGCTTGTACGTATTGCTGCGTGATTGTTTCATCTTCAACTAGTGGTTTTGAAACAATCTCAATTAAATCCTGCCAATCTTTTGCTTCTGCTTGTAAAATAATATTTTCGTCTTCTAAAATGTCTTGAATCATAGGCTGTAACTCCCTCTTATTGACTAAAAATTGATTTTCTTTAAATACTTCTGCTAATTCTTCATATACATCCTTTGTCACATTCCCTATTTGATTATCTATGACTTGTAATAATGAGTGAAAGATATGAGTCATATCCTGATAATTTTTACTAATCCTTCTATACTCTTTATTTTGTTCCAAAAAATGATGAATTATTTCTTTATCATCTTCTTTTATGATCGGTTCTAAAACCAAAAATGGTTTATCGGAGTATTCAAGCGGTACAGTTGAAAAAACAAGATCAGCATCTAATTTGTCTACTAAACTCAGCTCACGTGAACTGAGTATAGCTAATACTTCGATATTAAATAACTCTTTAAGATTTTCTGACAAAAGCTTACCGGTAGCCGTTCCATGATTACAAATCACAACTGCTCGATAATAATAAGTAACTTCTTGATTCAATTCACTTAATGAAGTGGAAAAATGAATCACTAGAAAAGCTAGCTCATCTTGAGAAATTTCATTGCCTGTTAATTTATTAATAACTGGCGCAAAACTCTCTACTGCTTCGTAAATGACTTCATAATCTTTTTGAATATTATTTTTTAAAGGATTGGCAAACTGTACATCATAGCGAACCCGATTGAGTAAACCAGCAATATGTTGATATAATCCTTCTTGTAATACTTCTTCTTTTTTACTAAATGGAATATGCGTTTCATTTTCCACATGTTGGATCAATTGTATAGACAACAATTGGGCTTGTACCCAATCAATTGAAGTATTCATATCTTGCTGGTTAAGGGTTTCCAATATAAAGGTTAAGTAATTAAATTCGTTTAAAGCATCTTTTATACCAAAAGTATAAAAAATAGTTTCAACAAAGGTTTCAATCGTTTTATTAGTATAGATGTCTTTCTTTAACCAAATTGTATTCTCTATTTTTTTCTTATTAAGAAAACGAACAATACAAATACTGGTAAAAGTGACTAAATTTTTTCGGTAATAATTATCTTCGCTAGCAGATATACATGAATCATAGATACGATCAATTTTTGATATCATAGTTATTGGAATGTAACGAAAAATAATTTTTTGTTTTAATGATTGATTTTTATATTGATCTGTTAATGATACTGTGCCGATCGCTTTATTAATGATAGAATAAAGCATTGTACGTATGCTCTTTTCTTTTCCCCTTAAAATTAGTCCTTCTTTAGGGACACTTAAAACATTTACACCATACTCTTTTAACAACTCACGAATCCTTCTCATATCCTCATCAACAGTGCTTTTGGAAACTTGATACTCCGCTTCTTTGTGAAATAAAAAGACCTTATCTTTTGCTAAACCAACCGCTAAAATCAATTCTAGAATTCGTTGTTCACGGTTTAAAAATTCTGTCTTTTTATCCGCTTCCAAAGTAGCAAGTAACATTTCTTCTTCTTTTTTATTAAGCTGCAGCTTCATCCCCTTTCCTCTAAGCGAATAAACGAGCGGAAGGTCTTGTTGAGATAAAAAATCATTCAATTCGTTAATCTCGTTTCTCATAGTACGTGCACTCAGTTGAAATTCTTCACTAAGTGCTTTCATACTAATCGGCAACTCCGCAGAAACTAGTTTACTTAATAGTCTAGCTGTTCGATCTTTCATATCACTATCTCCTTGTATAAATAAATTATAGTGGGAAATCTTTCCGATTGTTAGTAGATATCTTTGCAATAATTTTTGGCAAGAAAGTAAGCGCTATATAAATAAAAAAACAGATAACCAAAGCCTTATTTACTTACCTTGATTATCTGTTGTTTTAATTTTTATTTCTTCTATTTAGACGTAATAATTGCTTATTCTTCCAACGCTGCCACAAACCGTTCAGCGATCTCCTTCGGTCGTGTAATCGCACCTCCTACAACAATTCCTGTTACACCTATTTTTTTAATTTCTTTTGCTTGTTCGGGCGTATGGATATTTCCTTCAGCAATTACGGGATAACCTTGTGCAACTAGTTTTTTTATCAAAGGAATATCTGGCTTTTCAGAACATACGCTTTCCTTGGTATAACCACTTAAGGTCGTGCCTACAAAATCAACACCGGCTTTTATCGCGTTCTCTCCTTCTGCAAAAGTAGAAATATCGGCCATCAATAATTGTTCAGGATATTTATTCTTAACTTCCTGGATAAATTTTTTAATAGTTTTACCGTCATAACGTTCACGTAACGTACAATCCAATGCTATTACTTCAACTCCAACTGTAACTAATTCATCCACTTCTTTCATAGTTGCGGTGATAAATGGTTCTTGCGGTGGGTAATCTTTTTTGATAATCCCAATGATCGGTAAATCAACAGTCTCTTTAATTTCGGCAATATCTCTGGTTGAATTTGCTCTGATCGCAACTGCACCGGCTTGCTGTGCTGCTAATGCAAAAAGCGGAATGACCCCTCCGTTTTCTGTATACATAGGTTCTCCAGGTAATGCTTGGCAAGAAACAATCAAACCGTGTTGAACCCTATCGATAAATTTTTCTTTTTCCATAATATAATAAACCTCCAATTCTATATGATGAAGAATCTGTTATTAAAATATAGCATACAATCTTATAAGAAAAAATCGCTTTATTTGAATGAAAGCAAAAATAATCTCTCATCTAACAGTATCATTGGTGGCACATCGTAAAATGTAATACCAATATGAAAATGATTGGAGGCAAGTCATAAGATGTACCTCCAATCTACCCGCTAATCGGAGGCACAACAACAGAGTTACCTCCAATCCACAAAATATTGGCGGCACACCGTGAAAGTTGCCTCCAATAACTTTGAACAATAGTGGAAGATATCGTTCAAAACGAATAATTCATAAAAAACCTGCTCATTATCCAGATATGAGCAGGTTTTTAAGATTATTTTTCATTTTCTTCAACTAACTTATCAAAACTTTCTCGCACTTGGGGGACATTCAGACCGACGATCACCTGGAAGTATTTTTTATTTCTGACAACACCATGTGCTCCCCAAGCTTTAAATGCATCGTCATTTTGTACGTTATTTTCATCTTTAACAGACACGCGTAGCCTGGTCGCACAATTATTGACATTATCAATATTTTCAGCGCCGCCGAATGCTTCTAAGAAGCCGAGTGCTTGGTCATGATATAGATCATCTTCATGACCATCTTCTTGTTTTTTCTCTTTATAATCAGCTTTAGTAAACATCGTTACTTCTTCATCTGCACGCCCTGGTGTTTTAAAATCAAATTTCAAAATCAAAAAACGAAAGACAAGGAAATATATCAAGATGAAAGCTAAGCCAACAGCGACTTGTATCACATAAGTTTGCCAGTGGTTGGCTGCCATTGGAATCCAGTTTTTAGTGATTATTTCGATCAAACCACCGCCCATATCGCCGACAACCCCTAAAGCATAGGAAGTTGTTGCCAAAATTGCTGCTAGTACTGCATGAACGAAAAACAGCACAGGTGCGATAAAAAGAAATGTATAGTCAAATGGCTCAGTAATTCCTGCTAATACAGCAGTGATGACACCTGGAACAATCAATGCCAAAACTTTTTTCTTATTTACTTTTTTAGCTGTAGCATAAAACGCTATGGCGATTCCTGGAACACCAAAGAGATTAGATAGCCCTTGTAGTGCAAAACCTCCCTCTGGAAACAGCGCTTTCAAACTTTGAGAAGAAGAAGCAAACTCTCTTAAATGCTCCATCCAGTATAAGGTTGTTCCTCCTTCGACTACTGCTGGTCCAAATTGAAATGGTGCATAAATAAAGTGATGCAAGCCCGTTGGAAGTAAGGCTTTTTCTAAAAAGATATAAGTGAAGACACCAAAATTACCTGAGCGAACCATAAAAGCTTGCAGAGACTGGACACCTGTTTGAAAAATTGGCCATATCCAAGAAAATAGAAGCGCCATTACAAACATCGCAAAAAATCCAACCATACCAATTAAGGCTGAACCTTGAAAGATTCCTAAATACTCGGGAAGTTGAGTATCAAAGAAGCGGTTATGCAAATAGATCACAATACCGGCGATAATAATCGAACCCACAACGCCAGTGTCTAGTGTTTTTACCCCACCGATCATCTTCAAACCTTCGCCCACTTGTTGTTCGAAGTTTACACCAAAAGTCGAACCAAAATTTTCTAATATTTTAGATGTAAAGGCATTAAATGTCATGTAAAGTACAAAGGATTCTAAAGCTGCACGAGCGTTTGCCTTTTTAGCCAAACCCAAAGGCAAGCCAATAGCAAATAAAATTTCCATATTATTGAAAACCGTCCAGCCGCCCTCTTCAATAATTTCCCATACCTTATTCCATAATGTTCCTTCTTCTGCAATATTTCCAACAATTGCCGGATCATTAATCACTGATGCAACAGCAATGACAATTCCTGAAAATACAAAGAACAAAACAGGCGTAAACATTGCACCACCAAAACGTTGGATCTTTGCCATCATAATGCGTTCCTCCTTGTCAGTTCAACTCGGGCCAGTAGTCGCCATTTGCTTTAATAAAGTCATCAAGAATTTGCTTTGCCGGATCTGCTGAATAAACGGTTTGGTTCAAAGTAAAAGCTTGCAAGGCTTTTTGATAGGAATGTTCAAAATAAGCATCAACAAGTAATTTTTCTGCTGCATTCTGTGCTTCCATTAATCCCTTATGAAAGTCGTTGATGGCAAAACGCAAAGAAATTGGTTCGGCGCCAGTTCGGCCCACATAAGCAGCTACTTCTACCATCGCATCGTCACGCAAATTAGGAATCGCGCCTTTGTTAGGCACAATTAACATAAAACGGTCATGGTTGTCATTTAAAATCGAAGCTGCCATATCCATAATATATTGTCCATGTTCTCCAAAATTAAAATCTAAAATTTCACCTTCTTCTTGTTCACGTACTTTTCGAGCCATTTCCTTCGTATTTTTTTCGCGACCATCCATTACAATATTGGCACGTGTATAGTTAGGATTTGTATGCTCAATCGTACGATTAGGATACAAATAATACTCTAAATAGTTATTAGGTAGGTAACCTGGAAAATTTTTTGTCATTAAACGCATCATGTCCCATGCTTCTTGCCAAGTATCATCTCCTGCATTGAAATCAGCCACATGAAGCCTTTCTTGTTCTAAACGTTCAAGAATTTCGGGTAAAACATCACGATCGACAGATTTATCATAAATAGAAGTATACCAACCAAAATGATTTAATCCATAATACATTGGAATCCAATTTTTACGATCGTAACCATAATTAGTCGCAATTGTTTCTTCAATTGAAATGGTCATATCACAAGCATTTAACATCTTAACCTCAGGAAATGTTCGTCTTACTGCCTCTGAGACTAAAGTTTCCGGATTTGTATAATTTAACAACCAGGCGTCAGGCGCATATTGGTCCACATAAGATACAATCTCTAATAAACCTTTAATGGAACGTAGACCATAGGAAAAACCGCCTAAACCACATGTTTCTTGACCAACAAGTCCATGTTTCATCGGTATTTTCTCATCAAGTTCACGCATTTTCATGCCACCAACGCGCAGTTGAGAAAAAATAAAATCTGCGCCAGTGAAAGCTTCTTGTGCATCAGTTGTTTGATAAAGAGCGACTTCACTAGATAGCGCTTTCTTTTTTAGCATATAACAAATAATCTCAAACATATCATCATTACGTGCTTCATCAATATCATAAAGTGTCAAGGAAGAAAATGGGAAACGATCTCTGCTTGAAATCATCGCTTGAACAATTCCTGGTGTGTATGTACTCCCTCCTCCAGCAATAACAACATTTAAATGATTGGTTTTCATAAGCTCTCCGTCCTTTCCTTTTGATTCAACTTTATAGTAAAGCAAAAAGCTAAAAACCCCAATCATTTTCAGACATTTCAGTTGTCATTTGCTTTTTTGATTCCAATTTCGTAAAATGAAAATGATTTCAGAAAGGAGTTTGTCATGCGTTTAGAAGAACGGATCAATCAAATAAGCTCTTTTTCCAATATTGAATATGTATTATTAGAATATATTATCTCTGCCAAAAGTAAAGTGATTCATATGCAAGCAGCTGAACTAGCCCAAGATACATATACCTCTCCTGCCAGTGTAACGCGTCTTTCACAAAAGCTCGGATTTAGCGGTTTCAATGAATTTAAATTCTTTTTAAAACAAGAAGTCAGCGAACGTAAAACAAATAAAAATAAGAGTTGGCACCTTTTACAAACAGATATTGAAAAAACGATCAATCTGATCGAAGAGGTCAATTTACTGCCGATCAATCAGTTGATTGCTGAAGCAAAAAATGTTTTTGTTTTTGGAACAGATTGGGGAGAGCGCAATACAGCTGAATTCTTAGCACGAAATTTTATGTCTGTTGGTATCTACATGACTATTATTCCCTCGATAACTGAACTGCGTTGGATCTGTGAAAAGATACAAAAAGATGATGTCATTATTATTATTTCTTACAGTGGTGAAGGTAAAGACGTAACAGAACTTTCTCAGCTTTTAAAATTAAAGAAAGTAAAAATCATTTCGGTCACGCCTCTAACCAAAAACCAGCTGTCTAATTTATCTTCTAATAATTTATACTATCAAGCTACACAGTTAGAAGGTGTTTCTGAAGATCCAAATACAGAGTATAATCTATTTACAACTTTACATGTCGTTTTAGATGCTTTATTTAGAAATTATTTTGATAATTTTTATCTGCAAGAATAAAATATATTAACTAGTATTAAGATTATTTATTCAATCTGTTACTTTGAGGAGGCTAGCAATGAAACGAGACATAAGAATCGATGCCTTACGTGGATTAGCCATTTTATTAATTATGCTTGCTCACACCCGGCCTCCACAGTGGCTTTATGAATTGCGAGATTTCGACGTTGTTTTAATGACTTTTATCCTGGGCGCGTCTTATTGTTTAAGTCGAGAGCGAAAGAAAACAAAACCTTATCTGCTTTATTTAAAAGAACGATTTATGCGTTTAGTTATACCCGCATGGACATTCTTATCTTTATTTTTCCTTCTACTATTTATTTTTGTCATAACAACTAAGCAAACTTTCCCTTTCAGTTTTAAAAGTGTGCTTACTTCCTATTCTTTAACTTGGGGCATTGGCTATATTTGGATTATTCGTGTATTTTTTATTATCGCTATTTTATCACCTCTACTTTATTGGTTAGCCAATAAGGCTGTTAGCCCATCAGAAAAGTTAAGTATCATTGGTATATGCTTATTGTTACAAGCTGGTCTGGACGTATTATCTGCGAATTTAACTGGCATAAGTCATACAATTTTTGAACAATATATCGCAATTTCATTTGCCTATGCATTAGCTGCGTTAATAGGGATATGGGCTGTTCGTCAGAGCAAAAAAGAAAATTTAATTTTATTTAGTTTCTTTCTCGCCTTATTTTTTATCCTTGCTATCTATCAAAACTTACCTTCTATTGAAGGAAATAAATATCCGCCTACTGCTTATTTTATAAGTTACGGTTTAGCTGGTTCCCTGCTGCTTTTTTGGCTTACCAGCATTCGTGTCATAGAACAATTTTTACAAAAGATTCCTGGAATTTATTGGTTATCTCAACATTCTTTGGAACTTTATTATTGGCATTTATTTCCAATTATGTATTTGAACCTTTTTGTAGAAAACGATCCTTGGTATTTACGCTTTTTGATCGCTTTTCCTATCGCCTTTATTTTAACAATTTTACAAAGTCAATTTATTCCTCATTTTTTTAACCCTAAAAAAGCTCTTAAATCAAACTAAGAGCTTTTTTGTTAACTTATGATTTTATCGGATCTCTATAATTGTTTCATTTGTTTTCGCCATTATTTATAGTTATTGGAGGGAACTTTTTTGATGTCGCTCCAATAATTTATAGATTGGTGGTTCATCTCCTGATTTACCTCCAATGTTTTATGGTTTGGTGGCTCATCTCCTAACTTGCCTCCAATATTTTACGGATTGGTGGCTCATCTCCTAACTTGCCTCCAATAATGTTGATATTTAAAAATTAGATTGCCAGTTTTTCCTTTTTTCTAGCTTTTCAAAACTAATAAGTTCGTTTTCAAACCAATAGTCAAAAGGTTGACCATAATTTTGATACTTTCCATCTTTTTTGTTTACATTCAATGGTTCAAAATAATTTATCAATGTGTTTTTAATATAATCTGCGGAATAATTTTTTCCAAAAAACTTCACTATCTCACTTCGCTTTAATGGTAAATGATGCATAATAAGACCATACTCACAAATTGTTCCTAAAAAAGTAATCTGTTTCGTTTCGATATGTCCACACGCACATTGAAGTGTATAACGATTAGATTTCAGAGAAAAACTGCCGCATTTTTCACAATGAATTCCTTTTTCTAATTGTTTAAACCTTTCTGTTGTACAAATTCTGCTAGTTTTAAACGACGGAACTTGATATTTTTGCACTAATTTTTGCCAGTCATCTCTGTATGTTATTTGAGTATCATGAGAAATACTCATCAACCATGTCGGTATTTCCTCGTAATTTAAAACAATTTCAGGTAAGTCGTCACAAAGATTTATCCTACTTTTGTCATTTATAAAAACAATTACATTTTTGATGGTCAATTGTAAGTGATGCTTATTAAACAACTGAGTAAAAATTCGACGTGACCGTCTTGCTTGTTCGATAATATTATTAGTAAAGGTTACATCCCCAGTTTTTAAGGAATTATTTTTATAAATGTAATTTCCTTGATAATTCTTGATGTCTATTAAATAAATAATGTCTTTGTTGTTAAGAATTTTATCCATTTGTAAAACATCGCCCTGATAGTCGATTGTCACATCGTCTAAACAATTGATTTTATTCCCCAAAAAATGATCGCATAACTGATCAAATGCCAACTCTCCCTGAAAACCTCTTTGTAATCGCTGATAACTTTTCTGTTCATCATTACTTAACTGTCCTCGCTGTTTCATTGCTTCTAACCAAGATAGCTCTTGTATTTGTTTGCGCACCTTATCTGCCTCCTAAAAAATAAGTCTTATACTAAGATACGCAAAAAATCGCCAAAACTTTTTTAGCTTTGGCGATTTTTATTATTTAATTTCCTTTTAAAACTGATCAATCAACATCTGTTTCAATTCTTCTAAATACGGTTGACGTGGATTGGCGGATGTACATTGATCGTTGTAAACCAAGTCAACAAGTTTATCGAGTGATTGGTTGAAGTGTTTTTTCGTAATACCGTTAGCTGAAAGCGTTGGTTCGACATCGATAGCTTTCATTAAATCATCGATTTTTGCACATAATGATTCTACTAATTCAGCATCTGTTGAGCCTTTCAATCCTAAGTAACGTGCAATTTCAGCATAATCTTTTTGGCCACGATAGACTTCATAACGTGGGAAAGGTGTACGTTTTACATTACCAGTTGCTGCATTAAAACGAATTACGTGATTCATAGCAATTGAAATGGCTAAGCCGTGCGGAAGTTCGAATTCTCCGCCGATTTTATGAGCGAGTGAATGATTAATTCCTAAGAATGCATTGGCAAATGACATACCTGCAAGAGTTGCTGCATAGTGCATGTTTTCACGAGCATTTTCGCCTTCTGATGTTGGGTTTTTTGGATCGTAATTATAAGACGTTTCCAAATTCTCAAAGATTAGTTTAATCGCTTCTAGTGCCCAAGGGCGAGTAAAGTTTGAGGAAAGAACGGAAACATATGACTCTAAAGCATGTGATAGTGAATCAAGCCCTGATAAGGCAACCGTTCTTTTTGGCACTGTCATAACAAATGCTGGATCAACAATCGCTACTTGCGGCGTTAATTCATAGTCAGCTAATGGATATTTCACGTGTGTATGATCATCTGTAATTACAGCAAATGGTGTTACCTCAGAACCCGTCCCTGAAGTCGTTGGTATAGCAAATAGTTTTGTATGTTCAGAATGATGGAATTTCGCAATACGTTTACGGATATCTAAGAATTTTTGTTGTAATTGAACAAATACTTCGCTTACTTTTTCGTAACTATCCAAAAATCCGTCTTCTTGATCAAGAGAATACTCATAGATATAACGAGCAATTTTAGCTGCGTCTAAGGCTGAACCACCACCTACTGCTAAAATGGCATCTGGTTTAAATGCTTGCATTTGTTGCGCTATCTCTATGGTTTGGCCTAAAGTTGGGTCAGGTCTTACAGAACCATATACTGAAGATTTTACCGGTTCATCACGAACTTCTAATTGTTCATATACTTTATCGACAAAACCAAATTGTACCATGCCTGGGTCGGCTACAATAAATGCCCTTTCTATTTTCTCATATTCATCTTGTAGATATGAAATAGAATTTTCTTCATAATAAACTTTCTCTGGTAAACGTACCCATTGTGGACGGTTACGACGCTTAGCAACTGTTTTAATATTCAATAAATCTTCTGTTGATAAATTATGAGACAAGGAATTTTTCCCCCATGATCCTGTACCTAAGGTTAGGCTTGATTTTAGCGCGTCAGTGTAAACATCACCGATTGCACCGATTGAATCTGGTTGGTTAATGATAAGTCGTGAAGCTTTAGTCTTTTCAGCATATTCTTCAACAAATGGATCAATTTGAGAACCGATTTGAATACCGGCATTGTGCCCTGCACCTTGATAGTTCAATAAATCATCCACAATTTTAATACCGTCTTGACGATCTTTTGCTTTATAAACTGAAAGTAATGGCGATAGTTTTTCTGAAGATAACTTTTCTCCAATATTTTTAGGATCCAATTCAAACAATAAGATATCTTTTCCTTCTGGTAATTTGACTCCTGCTTGTTCAGCAATCCAACGCGCCGGCATTCCTGCTACAGCACCGTTAACGCCATGGTTATCATTGAAAACAAAATCCGCTACTTTTTTATAATCTGATTTAGGCAGCAAATAAGCACCTTTTTCCTGCATTTTTTCTAACCATTCTTTATAAACAGGGGCTTCTACTACGGCTGAATTTTCAGTAGCGCAGATCATTCCATTATCAAAACGTTTAGATAACAATAAGTCTTCTACAGCACGACTAACATCAGCTGTATGATCTACAAAAATCGCGCCATTTCCGGGACCCACACCCATTGAAGGGTTTCCTGATTGTAAAGCTGCATTGACCATTCCAGGTCCGCCTGTTGCTAAAATTGAAGCAATTTTAGGGTTTTTAATTAAGGAAGATGTCGCTTCAAGCGATGGTTTTTCAACCCATTGAATAATATCCTTAGGTGCCCCAGCTTCTACTGCCGCGTCATAGATAATTTTTGCCGCATGCACTGAACAATTTTGCGCTTGAGGGTGGAAAGCAAAAACGATCGCATTTCGTGTCTTCAACGAAATCAAAGACTTAAACATCGCTGTCGATGTCGGATTGGTTGTTGGAACAATTCCTGCCAAAACGCCCAAAGGTGAAGCAATCTCAACACTACCTAATACTTTATCTTCTCCAATCACGCCTACTGTTTTATCATCTTTAATGGAATGATAGACATTTTCTGTGGCAAATCGGTTTTTGGTATCTTTATCTTCGACAACACCACGTCCTGTTTCCTCCACTGCCTCATGAGCCAATTCTAATGCAGCTTCAGAACCAGCAAGTGCTGCGGCATTCACAATTTTATCAACTTGTTCTTGAGTAAATGTAGCGAATTCTCTTTCTGCTTGTAAAGCTTTTTCTACTAACGTATCAGTATACTTACGAGCAGCTTCTTCTTTTGTTTCTTCACTTACCGTAACTTGTTCTTTTGTTACTTGAACTGCTTTTTCCATAAATGATTCCCTCCAAATAAAAATTATTGCCGTCGGTTCTTTATGTGAAATATTTCACTTATTATAATACACTTTCCCTCTTATAAATTCAATAGTTTTTTCAATATTTTTTTATTTATTTTCAATAAAGATTTATATTTGTGTTATATTGAACAAAAAATATTGTTAAAAAAGCTCTAAACAGCAAAGTCTAGAGCTAGAATGTGCAATATAAGATTAGCCTATTGTTGCTATTGTTAAAAACCAATTAACGATTGAATTTAAAACAAAGACGAGTAAAACAATGTAAAAAGGAGCAATTTTAGCTTGTTTATTATCTGCGTTACGTTGTACAACAAAAATGATCGAAGATTGAAAAAATAAAACTGCAAGTAACATAATAATTAGACAAAATATTGGTGAAAATAAACGAATAAATAAGCCAAAAGTGAAGAGTAGTAAAAATAGATTAATACCACTTAAAAAGTTTGCCAATTGATTAACTGTTTGGTTAAAGGAAACTGGGCTTTTCAAGCTAAGTCTTTCAACCCCATAGGTAATTCCAATGGTGATCACTAAAATTAATACATAAAAGAAAAGTATACGTAAAAAGAAAGTAATTCCCAAACTACCTCCTAAGCTCTCATTGAAGGAAAAGGGATCATAGCCATAATCATAAGCCCCGATAAGCCCAAAGAATTGATCAATTGCGCTCAATCCCCTTGAAATAACCATAGTTGTTAATAAAGCTTGTAATAATAAATAAATTCCTAAAGAAATGTAACCAAAATAGGTCAAGTTTCCTGTCAAGTCAGCATTGGGACGTCGTAACTTTTCCATAAAATAACCAAAATAACTTTTCCCTATAGCAAGACTTTGTTTAACAGCCTCTTTTTCTGTAAACGATTCTGTCTGTTGTTCATTATCTACTTCTTTTGTTTGGTCTTGACCACAGTTTGGACAAAACTTCGCTTCATCTTTTATTTGCGCACCACAATTAATACAATATTTCATTTTTACTCCCCCTAATTTACTTATTCATAATCACTGGCTGCGACCTCTTCAAAATTATCGGCGCCACCAAGGTCTTTAATACGTATAGTTTCATCTTCTACGACCAAATTCGCTTTTTTATAGCGGAAATACTGATTATTATGATCTGTATCATCATCATAATAAGTATCGTAATTGACAACATATTGTACATCGTAACTATTTTCTCCTGTACGCGTGACGTCTTCTACTTCTTGCAAATAACACACCACATAATCTTTTTTATCGGACTTTCGACTAGGACCAATAAAGTTATCTTTAAAATCGATAAATTCCTCATTATCCGTACCGCCAGAAAAATAACCAGCTAACGACTTAGTATCTGTTTCATCAAAATCAAGATCTTCATCTGTATAATCAGAGACATCGAAATACAGTTCGTCCAATCGACTTTCAATGTCAAACTCGTCTATTTCCTCTTCTACATCTAAAGTGACATAAGCTGTACTGTCGACATAATCTGTAGGTTCAACTGTTTCGGTATCAGAATTGATCTCTTCATCTTCAAAGCTTTGTTTAAGTTGTACTTTGTAAGGCTTTTGGGTTGGAACGACATCTATACTATAAATGTCATCTTCTTTATCAAATGCTTCGGCCCTTTTATCATTAATATAAAAATCGCCACTTGTCGCATTCGTGTCTGGAACAATATGAAAACTTTCGGGTTGGAAAGTGCTTTGGTCTTGACTATAGTCTTTTTCCAAATATTCATCTCCGTCAAAATCTAGTGGCGTTGAAAGTAATTCTAAATCACCTAACTCTTGCTTTATCCGCAAGTTTCCATCCTCATTCCAAATAAAGCCAGCCCCTTCTAACTCCCCATCTTTAATAGTACCCACTGACTGTCCATTAAACAGTAGCTCTCCAGAAGAAATATCCGAATCGACGTCAAATTTCACTTTTTTAGCTGCAAAAGATAACTCTCGACTACCATCATTTTCTAAATTTTCGCGATTCACTTGCTCAACATTTTGTTCGATTTCCTCTTCTTGACCATTACTTTGAAAACGACCATCTAATTGATAAGCTCCAGGAACTAGTGGACCTAATTTCCAAGTGTAATCTTCATTATCAGATGTTCCCTCTTCTTTATCGTTTACTTTTAGTTGCATATTTTCAACATTAGTGTTCACATCAAGATAAAAAGGTTGTATGACCAAATCGTATTTATCAAACAAAAAGAAATACTTGCCATCTTTTTTCAAATAAAGGTCTTGACGCTTATCATTTATATTTTGCAAGTTTTCACTGATATAATTGCTATAATCTTTGTTATCTTTTGTATAATTAGTAAATGTACTTAAATTATCCGCTTTTGGTTTAAAATTTTTATCTGAAGAAACAACCGTTTCAGCTAATTCTTCAGGATCATTTTTTGCTAATACCTTTTGATAACGTTCTATTTGTTGCTCTTTGGAATAATAATGTTCTCCATATTTATATACCCCAACACCTACTATAAGCAAAACTACTAAACCAGCCAATAAAGCATTATACAATTTTTTATGTTTATAATAAGCAGTAAGCACTTTCGAAAGTTCTTGCTTTTCTTTTGCTTTACTACTTGCTTGTAAACTTGTGCCACAAGATTCACAAAAACGAGCAGTTGTTTGGTTTTCTTTACCACAATTAGGGCAAATATTGCCCTTACTTTGGGATTCAGTTTTTTCTACCAGCTTTTTACCACAAACTTCACAGAAATTATGCTCGTCTGAATACTCCTTTTTACAATGATTACAGTATTTCATTTCCTCACTCCTCCAACAAATTCAATAACACCTAACACTCTATCTATATTCTTGCATCAAAAGTTAGTAAATTACAAGTTTTATATTAAACTTTTTATTGATTTTTTTTCAACACCCCTTTAATTTTTTTAGTTTTATTATATAATGGACGTAATTTAAGAAAGGAGAGACACAATGAAAGACGCTTCACTTCCCCAAATTAATCAAAGACAGCTAGAGAAAAAATTCAATCCAAAGTTAAACGAACTCCCCGCCTTCCATCTTAGTCAACCTTATTTTCCAGTCGATTTAGATTTATTACACAAAGAAGTTGCTACTAGCAATCAGGCGAATTTTAAAGAAGAAATTTATGCTATTCTTCCTTATGGCAAACACTACACGCAATCATTTATCATTTATAAAGACGCTATAAGAGAAGTTGACAGCTCAGCGAATTTACTAGCTGAAAAATTTTTAAAACAACACTTACATATGGAAATGGAAAGTTATAAAAAAACGATGAAGGTTTTTTTAAACAAAAACATTCATACCATGCCAATTGCTAATTATGATTTCAGTTTAGTTCCTTTTAGTCTGGATTTTCGCCCTACGACCTACAACTGGATCAATCCTGGAAAAATTAAAGAATTATTCTTTAAAGCAAATAATGCACGTACGATTATTCAACTGACAAATTGGTTTAATATTGAAATAGATCGTCAGCAACGTTCAATTTTAAATCGAATGAGACGGGGATTTTTGGTTCATGGAATTATCAAGCGTGATATTGAAACTCAACCGATCAATGTAACAATGAATTTACTAGAATATTTAGGCATCAGCTCGACTCGTATCACCAGGAAAGTTACTAGAAATGTACAATATCAACATATACCAGGCTTTGCCAATGACTTTTATCAAAAATACCAAGAAGTCCACGATGCTCTGGTCATTGAAAAATATTTTAATGAAAATTTTCCGCCTAAAAAATGAAAGCGGTTAGAGTGCGGGTACTACGCCTTGCTTCCGCTCGCTCTAGTACTGCTCATCACTTCGCTTACGCTTCGATCTCAACAAGGTCTAAGCGACAAGTCGCTAAGTCCTTGAAGGAGCTACTCTCAACTCCTCTTGGTCGCTGAATCGTAGTGATTCGGGAAGTAAGGACACTACGGTCGTTACACTCCCCTAGTACTGTTCATCATCTACTCTCAGCTCCCCTTGGTCGCTGAATCGTAGTGATTCACAGCAAAAATGAGCTCTGTGAACGTCATCGTCACAAAGCTCATTTTCTTAAAATTTAGTTGACATATTTTTTAAATAACTTTTTAGTTCTTCTTTTGTATCTGGATGTTGCAAACCGTATTCAATATTTGCCTCTAACAATCCAATCTTAGTTCCTACGTCATAACGTTTTCCTTTAAATTCTTGCGCAAATACTCGTTGTGTTTTATTTAATTCATCAATAGCATCTGTTAATTGGATTTCACCACCCTGATCGGGCTCTTGCTTTTCTAATAAGCTGAAAATTTCTGGCGTTAGAAGGTAACGTCCTATAATAGCCAAATTAGAAGGTGCTTTATCCGGTTCTGGTTTTTCAACAAATGAATTTACGTCATATAAACCTTTGCCTATTTCTCCATTAGGTTCAATCACGCCATATTTTGATGTATCTTTATGTGGAACAGACATCACCGCTAATGTCGAAGCCTTTGTTTTTTCATAATCATTGATTAGCTGCTTAGTTAAAGGAACTTTATTACTGGTAATATCATCACCTAGCATTACCACAAAAGGTTCATTACCTACAAAGGCCTTAGCTTGTAAAACAGCATGACCTAAACCTAATGGACGTTTTTGACGTACAAAATGTAAATTGATGTCTGTGGTTTCTTCTACTAATTTCAATAACTCAGTTTTACCTGTTCGTTTTAAGTTTTGTTCGAGCTCTATATTTGCATCAAAATGGTCTTCGATTGGACGTTTAGCTTTACCAGTGACAACCAAAATGTCTTCAATCCCTGAAGCCATCGCTTCTTCTACAATAAATTGAATCGTAGGTTTATCTACGATTGGCAACATTTCTTTAGCAACTGCCTTGGTAGCCGGCAAAAAACGCGTGCCTAAACCAGCCGCTGGAATAACTGCTTTTCTAACTTTCATTTTCCACGCTCATCCTTTTCTTTTGAATTGCATTTATTATAACATAACGTTAGTTAAAAATACGGAGAGAAAATCAACAAAAAAAGACCCGCCAGCGGGTAACTGACGGGAAAGGAGTTAAAAATGAAAAAGTGTTTATAGGGTTGTTTCGTTGGTACAATTATTAATATAAACAAATTTTTTGAACAAATTATGATCATTTTATTTTAATTCAATAAAAATTAAAACTTTATTTGGTTTACAGATTTGCTTCAATATCAATTACTATAAAAAAACGAACCCACCAGGGGGTAACTGGTGGGAAAGGAGTTAAAATGAAAAAGTGTTTATAGGGTTGCTTCGTTGGTACAACTATAATGTAACTAATTTTTATGAAAAATATGTGACGAAACTATTTTGATTAAATTAAATTATTAATAATAGTAGCAGAAAATATTAGTTTTTAACATAATCAACGCCAATAAGAAAATAGTATTCCTTGTTTGCCATAAATTGGATCGTTATCAGGTATCAAAACTTCATTAATATTATTCAATTTTTCTGGACGTTCTTCTTTTTTCCCATAGCAAATATCATAATCCTGTCCATTGGGATAAGCCCCAATAACCGAAAAATCAGCTTGTTTTTCCAGCAATTTATGGCCTGTACCTGCTGGTAAAATGAATACATCTCCTTGTTGGGCCTCTAACTGTTCGCCATTTTCACCACCCATTTGTAACAATGCACTCCCACTATCAACTACGAGAACTTCATGTGAGTTGCTATGATAATGGTGATAAGGAAATACACCATTGCGCCAAGCATTTGACCAATGGTTCTGATAAAGGACTTGCATTGCCTCGTCCTCTGCTTCCATAACACTCTTGTAAATAAGTAGAGGAAACTGAGAATTGTTAGGAATTGATCCATCATCCATAAAATAAAGCGCTTGAACCTTTACCTCATCTTGTCTTTTCATGAAAATTCCTCCTCTATTTAAATTATAGCATCCCTTTATCTAGGGTTAAAATAAAAGGAAATAGCGCAAATATTAATTTACCTTACGTTTATTTTCATTAATTTTCCTAGGTTTTTAAATTACCATAAACTAAATAAAGTTATCATTACCTAACTAGCTATTTTAATTTTGTTATTTTACAGTATCTATTGTAATAGCAATAAAGAAAGGACGTGTTCGTTTAAAATGCTAACAAAATCTAATGTTATTTCCGTACAAATAAGGAAAGTGTTTTATCCATTTATTATCGCCAGAGATAGCAACGGACATTATCTTTATTTAAATCTTAATATGGCTGAGCGTAAAGATACAGTCTTTTGGGAGATCATGTTAAAAATTGCAGAGGCCGATCTATGGCTTCCTATTGATAAAGATTCTTATCAACTCTTAGAATATGACTGGCTAGAAGTTTAAATTAAATTCAAAAAGTTACAGAATTGATGTAAAGTTAATTTCTGTAACTTTTTTCGTGGACATAAAATGTTTTCTAATAAACTAAGAAGTCTGTTTTGTTAAGGTTTCTTTTTCAATCAGTTCATTAATTTCTTGTTTTGCATCTTTCATCAATAATAACGCTTCTTTATTTTTTTACAGCTAAAGTTGTCAGACCACAAGCGATACTTACTACTGATAAAAAACCAAAAGCAAGTATGAATGACCCATTTCCTATTTCAATCAGTTGACCTAAAATCATAGGGGATAAAAAACCGCCTAAGGTGCCTCCAGTATTAATAATCCCAATAGCAGAGCCTATGGAATGCTCATCCATAATTTTGTGTGGTAAAGTAAAAATCGCCGTAAAACCCGAAACTACGACCATACTAAGTAAAATTAACGCTAGCATTGAAAAAATCAAATGATTGGAAAATACAAATAACAAAACCAATACAGCAGATATCAACGATACAGAGAAAATAAATCCTTTTTCTTTACCCAAAAATATTTTCGTCAAAATCGAACCAGCAAAAATCGTTCCCAAGGTTTGAAATACGGCATTAGCAGAAAGTAAATAACCAATTGTTGTGATATCTAAACTGAATTTTTGTTCCAAAAAAGATGGTAACCATGACATATTCCCATACATGACGATATTAATTAAAAGCATCGCCAAAAATAAGATCAACACATTTCGATCTTTCAATAATTTTTTGAACGAGGCTGAATTTTGCACGGGACCTTTTTTTACAGCTAAATCTTTAGGGACAAAAAGCGTCACCAAAATAATTGATATTACAAATAATAATCCCAATGCTATATAACCATAGCGCCAGTTCATACTGATTAAATTAGCCCCTATCGTAAATGCTAAAACACCACCAATACCATAGGTGGATAACATTAAAGATTGCACAAAAGTACGTTGTTCTTGCGCGAAGTTTTCCGCCACAGCTTTTGAACAACTTGGTGGGTAACCTCCATGCCCTACACCAGCAAAAAATCGAATGACCAGAAATAACATAAAACTACTCACTGCACCAAAAGCAAATGAAAAGAATGCAATAATTCCTAAAGGTAGTAATAGTACCCTTTTTGCACCGATTTTGTCTGCTAGCCAACCGCCTGGAATTTGCATCAATGAATAACCTAAGAAAAATAATGACATAATCAAACCCGTTTGGTTCGCCGCTAAATTATATTCTGCTGCGATTGGAATAATTGCGGTAGAAATCATAGTCTTATCCATATATACCATAGAATAGCCGATCATTAATGCGAAAATAATACCAACAGTATTTTTGGCTTTTCCCTGTTCAACATTTGTTTCCAAGTTTTTACACTGCCTTTCCAACATATTTTTACTCCAAATAACTTTCAAAAAATGAATATAAATTGCTTCATCTATTTTGTTATTATTCTAGCCTCTTTTATTATAACATGTGTTCAAAAAATTTAATTAAAATAAAAAGAGCTACAGAATTCGCAACAAAAAACTGCAAAGCCATTATAGTAGCTTTGCAGAATTTCTTTTTTCGTTATTTTTTTTTAAAATGTTATCCTAAAAACTCAAATACTTCTTGTCGTTTATACAAGTTCAACACTTTTTCGCAAGCATATTGCGAAACAATTGCTGCAGCAGCTGGGATAACGATCCAACAGATAAGCGCCATAAGAGGTGCTTGTCCACCATCAATCGCAGCAAAAGGACCTACTAAACCTACTAAACCAAAACCGGCAGAAGCTGGTGTTCCTGTAATACCTAAAAATGCTACCGGAAGAGCAGCTACAATAGCTGTAAAAAAGCATGGCACTAAGATAACGGGCTTACGGAACAAGTTTGGCATCATCATTTTCATTGCGCCTAAAGCAATTGCGATGGTAATACCTGATTTATTAATTCTCCATGAATTAACAACTAAAACAATAGTCGTCGCGCCGACACCCATTGCTGCGGCACCGGCAGCAACGCCATCCAATTGAATCGCTAGACCAATAGCAATCGTTGAGATTGGGGAAATAATCAATAGAGCAAATGAACAAGAAATCAAAATACTCATCAAAACCGGCTGTAAAGTTGTAAATGTATTAATAGCTGTACCAATAGCTGCAGAGATAGCAGTAATATAAGGATATAAATAAAGGCCGATTAAGCTTGCTCCAGTACCAACAACAATAGGAGTACCAATAATTTCAACTGAACCAAATTTATCACCGATTAATAAAATTAAACCTACAGCAATTGCTGCTGTGATCATCGTATTGATGATATCACCAGTACCAGCACCTATAAACGCGCCTGCTTCATCATTAAATTGAATTGAACCAGAGCCAATTAAAGCCGCAACGCCGACAACAGACATCCGCATCGGATTTAAATTAAATTGTAATCCAATCAAAAAACCGATAACTGCAGGGGTTGCAATTTGAAAAAGTTCCGTCGCCTGAGTCCAAGTCACTGCAAATGAATTATCGCCAAAGGCTCCTAATATGACAGATAAAACCGCATTCGGGATTAAACCAACAATAATTCCTGTTGCTGTTCCTGCTAATATTTTATTCAAAAACCTTTTCGGTGTTAGAGCTTCTTCCATAATTTTCGCTTCCTTTCAACTCCTATAAATTTCCTAAAACATTATAATAGGGTTTCTGCTATTTTCTATAGTTAAATTGAAAATTTTCAGAATTTTTATTTATCGATTATTATAACGAAAGCAAATCCAAATTGCAATAGAATTGTCTGAAAATAACGAATATACTGATAATTTTTTTGATTAATCAGCATTTTCCTAAAAAAGCCAAAAAAATCCCGTCAGTAGACTACTGACGGGAAAGGAGTTAAAAATGAAAAAGTGTTTATTAGGGTTGTTTCGTTGGTACATTTATAATGTAACGAAGAAATATGAATAAATTGTGATAATTATTTTCTAAAACCTTTAAATTTATGCTATTTCTCTTTCGATTTAAAAAAGAGCGTTGAGAAAGAATCTTGGAGAATTATACACAATGTGTTTTTGTGCGTCCCAACGCTCTTTATTTATTAATGATATCACTTACAAACTTAAAAAGATAGCATGTTTTTTTAATTAAAAACATAAAACAGCAGTATTACTGAGAGAATAGGTTTAACTAGATATTATCAAGAAAGCAACGTGCAATTTAGACATTGTTTAACAAATAATTATTGGTGTTTTTTTGCAATACAATGTTTATTCTTCTTTGCTGATTTGCTGATAAAAAATCTCTGCTAGTGCCTCAGAACCTTCTTCATCTGGATGAATTCCATCGGGAAAGTATTCTGAATGACCCCTCATTTCTTCATAGACATCGACAAATTCTAGTCCGAACTCATCAGCTGTTTCTTCTACTACATCTCGCACGTTAATAACAACACCCGAATCAATGGAACCACTGATGACGTCACTTTCAATAAAAGCTGGCGGTGGGGAAGCTAAGATAATCCTGGAAACACTTGCTAGATCCTGATAGTTTTTAAGAAGTGCTTCATATTCCTCTTTAAATTGATCTGCACCATTCCAATTAGTTGCCTTTGTATCATTGGTTTTCAACATGATAATAACAATCTCTGGATTAAAATCTAAACTTTCCTCATACTCTTCTGTCGTTTCATAAGGAAAGTCGCTAGAGGATTGCGCAGCGTAATTTGACACGCCAAAATTGCGCACTGCATACCCTTCTCCTAGTAAGTTCTCTAATTGTTCAGGATAGAAATCGCCTTCGGTCGCTGCGATATACATATCATAGGTAATACTATCGCCAACAGCAGCAATTCGTGTATCACTAGCCGTTACGCCTTCGTTCTCATTATCAGGACTTGACCTAGCATTAAAGTAAAATATTACAGCAAAAATTATGACAAGCAGGAGTAAAATAAATAAAACGATATTGATTCTTTTTTTCCTGAATAAATTTCTCATGGAACTGCTCCCTTTTTATATAAGGATACACAAATTCACTTACTTTTTAAATAAATCAGCTAAAAAAGCTAGGATAAACAATGAATTGCTCAACCTAGCTTAGTATTCAAACGCTCTATTTTATAGCTCATAATCTATCAAGTTTTGCGCCAAAACTGAATCAAAAATCCCATAGTTAGCATAACCTGCTTTTAATACGGCATGGACTGCCGCAGCTTTTTTAGCGCCACCAGCAACCAGAATTGAATGCTCTTTCTTTTGCAATTCTGTTAGCTCAATGCCAACTGTGCGATGATCTAACTCGTGGTTAACTATCTGTCCTTGTTCATCAATAAAACGTGAGACAATATCGCCTACAGCCTTATCTCGCAGCTTTTTCTTTTGCTTTTCATCTAAGTAGCCCAAATTAAAAAGTAAAGCGTCTTTACGCACAGAGCCGACTGTAAACAACGCAATATTCGCTTTTTTTCCAAGATTCAGAATTGATCGAATAAAACGGTCCTGTTCAACAAATTCTTTAGTGGTTCGTTCATCAAAAAAGGTCGGTAGAGGCAGATGTTGTGCTTGGGCATTAAAAGCGTTAGCTAATTCATTAATACTTTCATAGGCGTAAGTTTTTTCATGATCAAAACTAAAGCCTCCCTTTAGCTGGACAGTTTGAACCCCTGTAATCTCCTGCTTTTCTAAATGGGACGTCACCGAATGAATCGTTTTACCCCAACCAATACCAATAATATCTGTTGGCTGTACAATCTTTGTTAAATACAATGCAGTATAGGCGCCTAGTCGATGAAGCATTGTTTTTTGTGATTGATATTGGTCAGGGACAATTTGAATATTTGCTTTATATTTTTCGCTTAAAGTTTCTGCCAAAGTTTGAAAATCGACAAAAGGATTTTCCACCTTAATTTTAACCAAACCTTCTTCTTTAGCAATTTGTAAAGACCGCGAAATTGTTGGTCGGGACACCTGCAACTTCTCGGCAATCGCAGTTTGCCCAAGATTTTCTTCATAGTAAAGCTTGGCAATTGTCATCGCTTGTTTTAGTTTGGCTTTTCTATCCTTTTTTGCCATTTTTTCCACCAACTTCTAAATCAATTCTGACAAAAAACTCTTTCCTTTAGCTGTTCCTTCTACATTAAAGTTATCTAATACTGTGGCACCAAGATCTGAGAAGGTATCTCGCACGCCTAAGCTTCCATTTTTTTCCATACTTGGAGAATAGGCTAGAAGGGGTACTTGTTCTCTAGTATGATCTGTTCCCTTAAATCCAGGATCATTGCCGTGATCGGCAGTAATAAGTAATAAGTCGTCTTCTTTTAATTTTTCTAATACAGTCGCCAAACGTTGATCAAAGTCCATCAAAGCTTGTCCAAAACCAATAGGATTACGACGATGCCCATACATTGAATCAAAATCCACCAAGTTAACAAAGCAAAAACCATTAAAATCTTGTGCCATTACATGATCGACATGGTTCATACCATCCATATTATCTTCATTATGGTAAACTTCATCTAAACCATTTCCCGAAAAAATATCGCTGATTTTTCCTATACCAATTGTTTTGATATCATTTTTTTGTAGATAATCCAAATCCGTTTGACCTGTTGGCTCTAATGAATAATCATGGCGATGAGAGGTCCGTGTAAAATTATTTTTATTTGTGCCCACATAAGGACGAGCAATCACACGTCCTAACGTATACTTAGGACCATTAACCAAACTACGAGCGTACTCACAAATTCGGTATAGTTCATCTAGTGGAATCACTTCTTCATGCGCTGCAATTTGCAAAACAGAATCTCCAGAAGTATAAATAATCAGATCTCCTGTTTCTAATTGATGTTCGCCCAATTCTTCAATAATTTTCGTCCCTGAAGCGGGTCGATTTCCTACGATTTTACGTCCGGAAAAATCCGCAATTTTAGCTAATAATTCATCAGGAAATCCCTCTGGAAAAAAATCTAATGGTTGGGTTACAGGAAGTCCCATCATTTCCCAATGACCATCCATACTATCTTTACCAGCTGATATCTCTGTCATTTTGCCATAATAACCCAGCGGACTGTCCACTGCAGGAACTCCTTCAATGGCTTGCCCACGCAAATTGGAAAGCCCCATCTTTTGTAAATTAGGTAGTGCAAGTTTTCCTTTATAAGCTTCTCCAATATGCCCTAAAGTATCCGAGCCTTCATCTCCAAATTTGTCTGCATCTGGTGCAGCACCTGTTCCTACTGAGTCTAATACAATGGTAAAAATTCGTTTATAACTCATTATTGTCTTCCTCCTCAAGCCAAAATTTTCTTAGTCGCACTGACGCCTAGACGACTTGCACCCGCTTCAATCATTGCAACAGCTTCATCATAACTATGGATACCACCAGAAGCTTTCACACCTAAACGATCACCAACTGTTTCGCGCATTAAGCGAACATCTTCTGTTTTTGCTCCTGCTGAACTAAAACCTGTCGAAGTCTTAACAAAATCAGCTTTGGCACTTTCCGCTAGTTGACAAGCTTTCACAATATGATCTGCATCAAGAAAAGAAGTTTCAATAATAACTTTTAATATTTTTCCATATTCGTGTACGGTATTGGCAACAGCAACAATATCACCTTCAACAGCTTCATCATTTTCGCTAAGAAGTTGACCGATGTTAATCACCATATCGATTTCATCAGCACCTTTTTTGATTGCAGATTCTGCCTCTGCAACCTTAGCTTCTGTGGTCATTGCTCCTAATGGAAATCCAACGACTACGCAAGTTTCAATATTAGTATCAGCCAATCTTTCTTTTACAAAAGAAGCCCAGTAAGAGTTCACACATACAGCTGCCGTATTAAATTCTTTTGCCTCTTCACAAGTTTGTTGAATCTGTTCTTTAGTTGCATTAGCTTGCAAATTCGTATGATCCAAATAAGCAGCCAGTTCTTCTTTTTTCAATGCCATTTTCTGTATCCCCTTTCATTTACAATTAAAATAATAACAATGTTTTTTACAAATGTAAATGATATTGATGAAAATCTGTTCAAATGTAGATAAAAATTTTAAAAAGCCTAGCAAATTATTCTGCTAGGCCAACTTTTTAGCGAAAAATCTTCACTTCTTTTTTCGTCTCAACGGTGATCTGTCCATTTTTAATCACATACAATCTAGTAGGAATATCGATAATCGCATCTTTTACCACTTTTGTGTCAAGAAGGACAACATCCGCTTGATTTCCTTTTTCAATGCCATATTTTTTTAACCCGAGCGCCTTAGCTGGATTACTTGTAATCATTGGTAGTACAGTCACTATGTCGTCTGCACCTCCTAAGTGGGCTGTAGGGATCGCAAGCATCGCACTTTGTAAAATATCTCCGTTACCATAAGGCGTAAAGGCATTACGGATATTATTTGTACTAATAGAAACGTTAAGACCACTATCACGGAACTTGCGAATCGGGGTAATTGCACGTCGAACATTATATTCGTCATGACGTGCGCCTAAATGCAAATCAGTCGGTGGCAGAGAAATCACGTGAATATTGGCTTCTTTCATCAACTCAATGATAGGATACAATTTTTCATCTGGTAAAGCATGCATAGCAGTAAAATGTCCAACTGTTACCCGTCCTTGGTAGCCTTCTTCGATAGTCTTTTTACACAGATATTCAATGGAAATATTATCTGCTTCATCGCTAAAGTCCTGATGCAAGTCGATATCTTTATCATACTTTTTAGCGATTTCAAAAATTAAATCAATATGCTCATTAGCTGGCGCGTCGTTATATGGTATACCTCCAACAACGTCAGCTCCTTTTTCCATGGCTTCATACATCATCTTCTCCGTACCAGGCGCTTTAAAAATCCCTTCTTGCGGAAAAGCAACGACTTGAATATCAACCAAGTTTTTATATTCTTCTTTCAAATCTAAAATCGTATCAAAACCCGTAAAACCTTGGGCCGGATCAAATTCTGCGTGCGACCGAATAGCTGTTACTCCGTGAGCCACAATCATATCTAATACTCTTCGTGCACGATCATAAACATCTTCTTTGGTAAAAGTAGGCTTTAACTCTGCAGTAACCGTTATCGCTTCTTGTAAGGTTCCAGATTTATTAGGACGGCGATCTGAAATTAGTGCTTTATCCAAGTGGACATGACTTTCTACAAATCCTGGCACTAAAACACGCCCCTTTGCATCGATCTCTTTTTCTGCTTGTTCTCCTATATCTTCTGCAACTTGAATGATCTTTCCATCATCAATTGCAACGTCCTGTAAAGGCCGATCATCTTCAATTCGAGCATTTTTAATCAATAAATCCATTTGTTATATCCTCCTAATAAAGTTTAAGCTATGCAAAAATAAAAGTGGAAGCGAACGCGAATAAGTATACTTTTGTTTGGAAGAAAGCGGTCGATCGCTTCTATCCTAAATTAAAAGAAAAAGAAATGAAAATTTATGAGGAAGAAATCGCGCCTTTGATCGAACAGGAAATGATACGAGAAAATAACGACGCATTTACAAAAGAAGAAATTTTCACGTTAAATGATCTTTTACAAGAAGAAATTGAAAAAGTAAACGAAGAATTACAAACGGTTACAAAGAAAGAACAAAGCAGCTCTTTAAAGAAAAAACGTCGTCAGTTAAAAAAGTACCGAAACCAATGTCATAATGATTTTATTCCCAGAGAGCAGAAATACGAAAGGTATTATAAAACGTTTAAAGGACGAAATAGTTTTTCTAAAACCGATCCCGACGCAACTTTTATGCGTATGAAAGATGACGCTATGATGAATGGGCAATTGAAAGCTGGTTATAATGTGCAAATTGCGACAGAAAACCAGTTCGTTTTGCATACCCAAATTTATCCCAATCCAACGGATACCCAAACATTGATTCCTTTTATGAATACTTTTCCAGAGAGCGTAAAACCTTCGACCTATGTGGTCGCAGATGCTGGCTATGGCAGCCAAGAGAATCTTGAATTCCTAGAAAGTTCACCTTGGACGGGAATCGTAAAATATGGCATGTATGAAAAAGAGCAAAAACGGAAATATCTTCAATCAGAAAAAAATTTAGCCAACTGGACCTACATACAAGAAGAAAATGCTTATGTCCATCCCGATGGGACGTATTACGCCTTTGATTATATTCGACGGCAGAAAACGAACACCGGATATGTAAGGTTTTCTCATGTTTATCGCTCAACGGACCCTTTTTATCAAAACGGGAAAAAGTCTTTATGGATAAACTACGACTATGAAGCCCACAAATTAAAAATCAAAGAAAAGCTTTCATCAAAAGAAGGCGCGAAACGTTACGGACAGCGTAAAATCGATGTGGAACCCGCCTTTGGACAAGTGAAGGCGAATTTAGGTTTCACTCGATTTTCTGTCCGTGGGCAATCTAAGGTGGAAAATGAAACCCAACTGATCTTTATGGCGAATAATCTACGAAAATACCATAAAAGAAAAGAGAAATAAGGAAAGAAAAAGGAAAAATCCGGGGAAGTTTGTTAGTTCATACAAACTTTCCCGGATTTTTTTGTGATTCAAAGTTAGGTTAGGCTTTTTGTCCCAGCTTCTACTTTTATTTACAGTTTCTGTTAGCATTCCTACTATACCCAACGATCCAAAGCTTTAGTCGTCTACAATAATCGTTCCCTTATCTTCAAAGATATGTGGAAGATTTTCAATTGACGTAATAATTGCTTTACGGTCGTTGTGTCCTTTGACAAATTTAAGTGCGGCTTGCACTTTCGGTAACATACTACCTGCTGCGAATTGTTCTTCTGAAGTATATTGTTCTGCTTCAGAAACAGTAATGGTTTCTAATGCTTTTTGATCTGGTTGATTGAAGTTAACGTAAATATTATCAACGCCTGTTAAAATAATTAAACGTTCAGCGCCAACTTCTTCAGCAATCACACTTGCTGAAAAATCTTTATCATTAACTGCCTCGATTCCTTCAAATTGACCATCTTTTTCAACAACAGGCACACCACCGCCACCAGAGCAGATAGCCACAGCATTGGAAGCAATCAGTGCATTCACTGCTTCTGTTTCTACCATTTCTTTAGGCATTGGAGAAGCCACAACTTTACGATAACCTCTGCCTGCATCTTCTTTAAAAACAGATCCATCAGCTTTTGCTTCCTCATCTGCTTCTTCTTTTGACAAGAATGGTCCAATTGGTTTAGATGGATTATCAAATGAAGGATCATCAGCATCCACACGCATCTGTGTCACTAATGAAACAACAGGTTGAGACATTTGCAATTTGTTAAATTCATTAATTAACGCACTTTGAAGCCAGTAACCAATGCTACCTTGTGTCATTGCAACACAAGTATCTAACTTCATTGCAGGATTTTTCTCACTTTCTGCTGCTTTTTGTTGTAATAACAAATTTCCAACTTGGGGGCCGTTCCCATGACAGACAACTACTTTTTCCCCTTCATTAACAAATTTAGCGATATGGATCGCCGCATTTCTTACAACTTCTTTTTGTCCTTCATCTGTAGGATCTGTTTCTAGAATCGCATTTCCACCAAGGGCAATTACATTTACACTCACGATATATTTCCTCCTCTATTATCCATTCACCGGTTTATCTTTAGCCATAAATGAAAAGACAACTAAACCAGCAATTAACAACACACTAGCTAAATAAAAACCAATTTGCATAGAACCTAGGCTATCTGATAAAGCACCAGTAATATATGGCGCTAAAATTGAACCAGACATTCCGATAAAGTTATAAGCACTCAAAGATGTACCCAAAGCTCCTCTTGGCGCATTTTTCGTTACAAAGGTAATCAAAATTGGGTCTAAAGCTAATTTCCCTGTCAAACCATAAATAACCAATACAGTAAGTAAAAATGGACGATTTGTTACAAAAGCAATCGCAAAGACAGATAACAACGCAATAGGTACCAATGTATAAACTAAAGGTTTTGCTTTTCCAATTTTGTCATTTACACGAGCAAAAATTAATGCACCTGGGATAGAAGCCCATGGTACAAGTGAAGAAATAAAACCAACACTTGAACCAGCAAACCCACGTTCTGAAATTAAAAATTCAGGCAACCAAGTAATAATAACAAAGTTTGCATAGATACTAACAAAACATAAGATAAAGGCAGCTAATATAACCTGGATGATTTCTAAAAAGCTTGTGGATAACTTTCGTGCCGAATGAAAGCGTCTTTTTGATGTTATTGAATCATTTCTTTGCCTTTTTTGGCAAATGACGGTGCTGGACAACTTTCTATATCTAAAAGTGAACATACTTCTTCCTAGAATGTCTTTAAGGCGAAAATCAAGACGCTATTTTTTCTTCTTTTTTTCTCATTTTTATAGATTCAGTCGCTGGATTCTGGCAAGAACGTCCCAGAATAAAGTGTCATAAACATTCGTATTCGAAAGATGGATTTGAATTTGTCGTGCATGCGCCGTCATTCTGCCTGCTATATGAAACAGTTTAAAACGGATGGTATCGATCACTGTCGCTTTTTCTGTCGAAGGAAAGGTTAGATGCTTCATCAAGTGAATAATGTTGTAAGCCATAAAACTTAAGGCTAAACGCGCTTGATTGGCGGTAAACGAAGCGCTATCTGTTTTTTCGGCAAAGAAGCCGCCTTTCATTTCTTTAATGAAGTTTTCCATGTTCCCTCGTTTTTGATAGAGTTGAAAAATCGTCTTGGGATCGAGATTCTCAAAGTTTGTAACGATAAACTGAAAATCGCTAAAAAGTAAGGACCCGGCAAGACGAGTGGCTTTCATGGCGACTCGACGTGATTGTCGCCATTTGTTAGCCCGATAGTCCATTAGAAAATATTGCTGTTCGGACTTTGTGTAGTCCGTACCGTTGGTATATTGGACAAGATGTTGCGCATAATGAATCAACCGTACGTTATTTTTCAATTTAATCACATAATGGGCGCCTCGACACTCACATTGTTTATAAATTTCCGGTTTGGCAAAGCCACTATCCCCGCGTACAAGCATTGTGGGATCACTCGAACGTTGTTGGTAATGCGCCAACATTTCTACGAGATAATCTTCGGCGTGGGTGGAGGTATAAGATTTGCCAAGCCCGAAATTTTTTCCCATTGCGAAGACCGTCAAGTCCGTTATGTGATCAAACTCAAAAGCAACGCCCGTTTGCTCGACCACATTCAACATCAAGTCCTTTATCAAGATGACACCGATTATACGAAAACCGAACAGCAATATTTTAAGATGGCTTATCAAGCAGATTCTTGGGACCGATCTCGAACAGTAGCCATCAAGGCTACTCGAAAAGCCGAAACTTTACTTTTTTCCGAATTTCAATTTGTGGTGACCGATTTCGCTCATCTTTCGCCCCAAACCATTTTTCAGCTCTATCAAAAACGAGGGAATATGGAAAACTTCATTAAAGAAATGAAGACCGGATTTTTCGCTGATAAAACGGACAGTCCTTCCTTTTTAGCGAATAAGGTTCGCTTAGCCCTAAGTTTTATCGCCTATAATATCATCCACTTGATGAAACAGCTGACTTTTCCGCAAGAGAAAAAGACGACGGTGATTGACACGATCCGTTTTCAACTATTTCATATTGCTGGAAAAGTCACAGAACACGCGCGTCAAGTGCAAATTCACTTATCAAGTACGAATGTTTACAACACGCTTTTTTGGGAAGTCCTTACACGAATTCAGCGATTGAATCTCTAGTTTACTTTTCCCCTTTTCCTCTTGATAAAAAAGGCTTGGCTTTCATTCTCTAGGAAGAATTTTATCTTTTTTTAGCGTCGTTCGATCATCCCTTTCTATTCTTTATTCAAAAGCGGCGATAAAAAGGGAAAATAACATAAAAGTCACCTCGTTGAACAGTCGAATGCGTTATCCACAAATTTTTATAAATCATTCAGGTTAAATTACTTTTTTCAAAATAATCTGAGTATGCCTCTAAGTCTAATTTATTTTCTTCAACTTCTTGATTTAAAAAGCGATTAAAAATTTTTCGTTTATCTTCTTCTTTGCCTTGAATAAATATTTGGTTGTTTTTCCGCTGTATTGGTAAAGAAGAACTATTGTCTTTTAACAACATATAGTTAAGGTCTTTTATATATCGATTTAAGGTAGATTCGCTAATAAAAAATAAATCCGCTAAATCATAAAAATTACAACTTTTATGATCTAATAGTTGTAAAAGCAAGTCATATAAAGCATTAGGACTATCATTTTCCATTTGTAACTGTGTATCATTATCCAATTGCTTCTTAAAGTAAAAGCCTATCCCATTTTTTGAAACAATTTTATTACTATCTAATGATAAATTAATTTGTTGTATATCATTACGAACTGTTTTAGTAGATACTTCTAGGGTTCCTGCCAATTCCTTAGCCGTTAGTGGTTGTTTTGCAACTGCTAGGTATTTTACTAGTCTTTTTTGCCTGGACAAGATATTAGCCATCGTCTTTCCCCCTCAAAAGCAATTAATTTATTAATTATAACAACTTTTTATCTAGTAGTTATCTATAACTAACAAACAGAACTGCCTTAAACACAGTCCTGTTTGTTTTTTCCTATCAATATAAATCTAATTACCCATAACAATCAGCTTATAACCTTCATCATTAAAATTCATTCTTCTGAAACTGTTTCACTTTCTAGTTTAATTAAATTTTTTTCGTATACTTTTAAAAATGGGTAGTAGATTAAGCCATCAATAACAATCAACAAAATAACAAGGACTACTGCTCGCCAATCCATTGTCGATAAAAATGCCCCAATAGGCGCAGGCATTTGCCAAGAAAAAACTGCAAAAGTTTTGCCGACTATTCCTCCTGCCATACACAAGTAAGTAACAATTCCATTAAATACAGAAGTAAAAATAAATGGGAAGAAGAAAATTGGGTTTAACATTAAAGGTGTTCCAAAAATCATTGGCTCAGAAAGCCCGAATATTGAAGGAATAAAACCAACCTTTCCCACTGTGCTTAGTTGTTTTGATCTTGAAAAGATCATTAGTAATGACAAAGCTAAAACCGATCCTGATCCACCAATAATCACAAAATAAGTCCAAAATGGTGTTGTGAAAATCCTTGATAGATCACTCCCTGCCACTTTTTCCGCTGCGTTAATCGACAAATTCCCATCACGAATAGGACCTAATATTCCAGCTAAAGCAGCATCATGAATACCAAAAAACCAGAATAAATGAATCAAGAAAATACTTAAAATTGTAAATGGCAGACTATCTGCTGCTTGCAAACTAGGGGACATCGCTTCATATATAAATTGGACAGCAGTTGTATTAAAATTATGGAAAATAACGAATAAAATCGCAAAAAAGGTCATTAATATTACACCTGGAACTAATGCTGCAAACGTTTCTGATAACGAGGCAGGAACACTATCTGGCATAGTGATACGACCTATATTTTTTTTACGCATCCAATGATAGCCTTCCACAGTAACAATAGCTACAAAAAGGGCCATTAGTATTCCTCGTCCGTCTAAAAAGCTAATTTCTACTTCGTTTCCTTCCCACCCCATCTTCATGGGTGTTAATACTAGCATTAAAAAACCCGCAATGGCAAACATCATCGGTCTTAAAACATCTTCTTTGTAATGACGACACAAAAAGTAGACAACACCCATACATATAAACAATGACATTGCGTTAAGAGTTAGTCCGCTAATCCAGTTTAAAGCTAAACTGTTTTTTTCTGCAAAATCTGCCCAAGCAAGTAAAAAAATATTGGTTGTATCCTCTGTTACAGGAGCTGCATTTAAAATAATGGGAATTGAACCAAATAGAGTAATAGGTAACATTGACATAAAAGCATCCCTTATGGCTTTTAAATGTCTTTGTTGACTTAGCTTATTAGCTATTGGAGATATATATTGATCCATTTTTGCACTAATACTATCAAAATTCATCTTTATTTACTCTCCAATCAATTTTTTTATATCTTCGTACACACCTTTTCCATCCATAATGCCGTATTTCATAGGGGAAATCGCCTCAACGGGTACGTCTACTGCATCTTGAATTTGAGGCTTTAAAAAACGTATTTGCGGGCCAATCAATACTAAAGAAACGTCCTTTAAGTAATCCTTATATTCTGCTTCACTATACGCTTTTACTTCTAAAGTATGATCTGAAGCTGCTTCAATTTTCTTAGCTAACATCCCAGTAGACATTCCTGCATTACAAACTAATATAATTTTTTTCATCACCTTTTACTCCCTTAGTTAATTTTTTTACGTTTAATCTTTTTTCCATTACTTTCTATAATTTCTTTAAACCAATAAAATGAAGCCTTAGGTTTTCTTACTTGTTCTTTTTGGAAATCAATTGCTACAAGACCATAACGTTTTTCCACACCATTTTTCCACGAATATAAATCAAAAGAAGCCCAGGCAAAATAGCCACGTATCTCCACTCCATAATCTATGGCATTCATCATTGCGTTAATGTGATCGTTCATAAATGAAATACGGTAGTCATCATTTACTTGTTCTACCTCAATATTTTCACGAACTCCTACCCCGTTTTCTGTTACGTAAATTGGCAAATGATATCTCTCCCAGGCTTCTATCAGTCCATCTTGTAAACCTTTAGGATAAATTTCAGTGTCCCAAGCGGTAAACTCACTATTAGGATCTCTTACTTGTTCAAACCACCCTTTAATAACAACTTTACTTTCTCCAGGTTTTCCAGAATGATTAAAAACTAGTTGCGTTTCTCCAGAAGTATAAGGTTTAACTAAAGCACGAGCGTAGTAATTTAACCCAATAAAATCAACCGTATTTTCTTTAATAACTTTTAAATGCTCTTGCTTCATGAAACTAATATCATAGTTTTCGGATAATTTCGCTATTAAATCAATTGGAAACTCCCCTAAAACTGCAGTGTCTAGAACCCAGTTATTACTATAGTTATCCGCATAGCGCATTGCAACGAGTGTTTCAATTGAATTATCTACACCATTTACCGGCGTATAACTGTGCACAATACCTATTTCGCCGTCGTATTTTCCCTGACGGAAAGAACGAACACCTAATGCACTAGCAAACATAACATTATAAGCAGCAATCATTGTTTTCTGTACATCTTGCAAACCTGGTGGATAATTTCCTATAAAATAACCATTAACAACAAACCATTTGGGTTCATTAAAAGTTGACCAATAACGTACTTTTTTACCAAAATTTTCAAAACAAACTTTAGCATAATGTTCAAAAGCGTAAGCTACTTCTAAGTTTAACCAACCCCCTTCATCTTCCCAATATTGAGGTAAATCCCAATGGTATAACGTGACAAAGGGTTCGATATCATTTTTGTGACAAGCGTCTAATACACGTTGATAAAATTCAATCCCTCGTTGATTTACCTCACCTTCTTTATTTTTTATAATTCTTGGCCACGATAACGAAAAACGGTAAGCATTTTGTCCTCCTTTTTTCATCATACGAATATCTTCTTCAAAATGATGATAATGGTCACTAGCGATATCTCCATTTTCCAAGTTATTCTCATGCAAATAGCGGTCCCACATAGATTCTACTTTCCCATCTAAATTCCAAGCACCTTCACATTGATAAGAAGCTGTTGCGCTCCCCCATAAAAAATTATTATTCATTAATAGTCTCCTTCCATTTATATAGTTCAGCTAATTCACCAATCATATCTATTGCAATATCTGTCGATGATAAATGACCTTCAGCGTGGATCATTAGTAAATCAACATCTTTCATACGTTCTTCTGATGAAAGCTTGCGTAACATTTCAGCGTGTGCACGATGCCCAATACGAAGCTCATTTTTTGCCAATTTATATTTTTGATCAAATGTTTCTATATCCCCTTCTTTTACTGCTTTAAGTGCTTCATAAGCTTCACTTTTAGCATTACCAATATGTAAGATGATTGTCATAGAATCTAATTCATTACTTTCGTTTTTTTCACTCATTTCCTTTCCCCCTTCCTTCTATTACAAATATAAACCGTTTCCAAAAAGAGTTAAATTTTTTATTTTCCACTTTGAAAGTGGAAAATATAGAAGTAGTAAGTTATTCGAGATGTAAACTAAACAAAATAACAACTTCCTGAAAAAATTTTATGAGAAGCTGCTATCTTTTTATTTTATTAATTTTTTCGTCTTTTACCGGTTTATAATTACGAAATCATATGCTAATTAAAAAAAATATGCCCAATTGGCTTCATTACTATAAGTATTAACAGTTAAGCACCCTAGTATTGTAATAATTAAAGAAAAGGATTTATCAAAAACACCATAATTTTATTCTTATTTATTTTCCTTATCAATTCTCAGATTGTTATTTTTATTATAAAATCACTAAGATTTTTCAATTTAAACCTCTCTATTTAATAGGATAAAAAGGCTTAATTTTATTTTGTTAACAATTTTTCTTGGCGGCTACTTAAGTGATTTTACAAAAAATCTCTTCACATCATTTATTTCTTATTGTACAATTTCTAGTGGCATAAAATACTATATATTGTGTTTAAATCTATAATCAAACACTTTATTTAGTGTTTTTTTACTTGATTTATATTGAAAAAGTATTGAATTCATAATAATAACTGGAGGAATGTTTACATAGAAAAGAATATTAAAACAATAAAAATAAGTTAGATTAGTAAATTAGATAAGGTGGACAGGAATATGGAACATGGAAGATTAAACGCGTTATATTTAGCAGAAAATAAATTGCATCAAGTAAGTGATGATTCTAAAGGATTAAAACTTTTTAATTATTTTGTGACTTTTGCGATGGTTATCGTTACAGTATGGGGAAGTTTTAATAATGGTTGGCTGAACCTAGCAAATTTAATGTCATGGTTAGGTCTTATTGGAGTTATCGGGATTGCCTACAGATGGAAAGGGAATTTCTTATTTAATATGAGCCAAAATGTTGTTGGATTCATTGTAAATACCCGAGCAAAGCTATTCGGAGATGCTGCGATGTCTTTATTTTTCTTCGGATCTCAAGTTTGGGGGATTAAAGATTGGTTTGGGCATCAAGATAATGAAGGTAAAGTAACTACCCATTCGAAAACAAACTGGAAACAAGTAAGTATTATGATTTTATTTCTTTCTGTTGGTATTGCTATTGTTTCCTACTTTTTAGGCGGAAATTATATTATATTAGACGCTGTAACGAATGCTACAGCTATTATTGCACAAACGATGCACATGAATAGAAACAAAAACGGTTGGATCATTTGGACATTAACAAATGTTATTTCTATTTATATGTTTACTTCTCTGGGCGTAACACAAGTAGCCGTTATGTACACGGTATTTTGTTTTAATAATGTTAGAGGTTGGATTAATTGGACCGTAGCTGGGGAACAAGAAGAAGCATAAAACTATGTAAAGAACGCAATCTGTTTAGTTGTAATTAAACAGATTGCGTTCTTTCTTCCAAATTAAAGGCAACAAAAATTCAACCAATTCATCAAGTATAATCAAATTAGACATACCTGTTCCAATACTGATTTTAAATTAACTTACCCTCATTCAGCCGTTCCAATAATTCCAAATCCTGCTAATACAGCTCCTAAAATAATTAATACGGCTAAAACAGTTGTTGGCTTAAATTGTCTCTTTAATAAGTAATACGTTAGTAAGGTAATTCCTAAAGGAAGTATCCCTACAACCAATTCGTCAAGAACATCTTCTTGAATACTTAACGTAACATCAGAACTCAAATTCAAAGTCGCAGGAGATACAACATCCACAAATTGAGCTGCTAAACCGCCAATAACAATGGCTCCTAAAGTCTGTGCAAAAGACATGACCTTTGGTAATGCTGAACCTGAAAGTAGTTCCTGCACTCCTTCTCTACCTCTTCTGTATCCAAACATCCAAACATTATATGATAGCACTAGCATAAGCCCCATGTGTAAGACCGCAAATAGTATCGGGCCAAGCACAATATTTCCTTGAGAAGCAAAAGGTAAAGTAAAAGATAACAGAATTGGTATCAAAGTTCCTTGCCATAGAGTGTCTCCAATACCAGCAAGAGGTCCCATCATTCCAGTTTTTAAACCATTAATCGTATCCGTATTTATAGGAGCTCCATTAGCTTTTTCTTCTTCCATTGCAATAGTCATACCCAAAATTGTACCGCCAAAAGCTGGCTCTGTATTAAAAAATTGAATATGTCGTTTTAACGCTTCCGACATTTCATCTGTTTTTGGTCCATATAATTTTTTTAATACTGGACTAAGAGAGAAGATCACACCTGTTGATTGAAGCCTTTCATAGTTATAGTTTGACTGAACAAAAAATCTCCAGCGCCAAAATGATTTAACAATATCTTTTTTTGACAAAACTATATTGTTATTATCTTCTTCTTTTTTTATTTCTTCGTCATTAAGTTTTTCTTCGGCCATTTAGTATTCTCCTTTCAAGTCAAGAGTAGTCCAAATCCAGGCAATAATTGCGCCAAAAATTGATAATGCTAATATTGGCAAACCTGAATATGCTGTTAATAAGAAACCTAGAAGGAAAAATATTAATTTCCCACTTCCATTCATAGCTCGTAAGTTCATCGCTATACCTAGCGCAGGAAGAATACCACCAATAGCAGATAGAATATCCAAAGGCTTTCCTGATAATGCATCAATTAACAATTGAACTGCATCTACTCCGAAATACACCGCAAAGGCTACAGGAATAACACTGATAATAAATAAAAAGATTTGTGGCGGTGCGACATGTAGTATGTTAACTTTACGGATATCTCCTTCTTCCGCTGCTTTATCTGCCATATGAACAAAAGTTGTATCTACTGTCATATGAACAATCCATATAATCGTTCCCAAAAGTCCAATTGGGATTGCCATTGTCGTAGCTACACTAGGGGAAACATTAGCACCCAAAGCTAAAGCAGTTCCTACCGTACCAGCTAATGCTGGATCCATAGGGACCGACCCACCTGCTGAAATAAAAGCTAGATAAGGTAAATTGATTGCTGCGCCAATGATTGTCCCTTGAACAGGATCCCCTAAAATGATCCCGACGATGAAGCCATTAAACATAGGTCTCAACCAAGTATGGTTCCCTAAATGGGTGATCCATGGCGTTCCATCAATACCTAAGTAATAAACAATCCCTATTAAAAAGGCCTGTATTGGGTTTATTGCAATTTCCATATTCTTTTCACCTCAATGTTTTAGTTTATAATAGTGATTCAACCGATATTGTCTTATCTGAAGGTACGACCTGGATCTTTAAATCAATACCTTGGTCAATAATTTCACGAAAGGCTTCTCTTTCTTCATCGGAAGCTGCTATATTTTTATAAAGCTTTTTCCGTTCTTGATTTTGACCCATTCCACCTACAATCACTGAACCAAGCTCCAGACCGTCTTCAGCTAACTTATCAAAAACTTGAGGTCTTTTAGCTAAAATAATGACTTTAGCTGAATCAGGTAGTTCACTAATTTTTTCTTTTGCCTCATCTTCAGTGAACACATCTAATTTAACGCTTCTAGGAACTGCCATTTTCATCATGTTTGTATTAAACGAATCTGCTGCAACATCGCTATCAACAATAACGATATGGTTCCCGCCTGAATATTGTAACCACTGTGTCATTACTTGCCCATGTACCAAACGATCATCTATTCTTGCTAACACTATTTTTGCCATATTATTATCCCCTTTTCGTACTGTCTACTTTTCAATTAAACCGGCTTGTTCTCTTATTCATTGTTCTTTATACATTTAAGTTTTCCGTATAATCAAATATCAAATCCGCCAACCTTAAATAGTTTTTATATTTTTCATCATAAGCAGAAATTAACTGTGTTTGTGGTTGAATTATTTGGTAATCGCTATGCTCAATATCAGACGAACCATTTACTCCGAAAATAGCCAAAAGAGCTGCACCATGGACAGCTTCTTGCGAAGTATTAATTCTCTTTATGAGCGCCTGCAATATATTAGCAAACAACTGTATCCAAAGATTACTTTGGGCTCCACCTCCTACAATAGAAAAATAAGTTGGCTTTTCTTTATTTTTCATAGCCTCGTATAACCTACGTATCCCAAAAGCTAACCCTTCTAAAACCGCTAAGTACATCGCTTCACGTGTTGTATCTAAGCTTAACCCAACAAAAGCTCCTCTTAATTGGGGAGAAGCGTAAAGGGTCTTTTCTCCATTTAAATGTGGAAAAAATAGCACATTATTTTTTCCAATCAATGAAGAAGGTATTTTACCTTGCTCTCCAAAGAAATCATCTGTGTGCAAAATATTTTCTGTCCACCAACTATTCACTTTCGCCCCTGCTTGAACCGTTCCTTGTGTAAGAATAGAATTATCGCTTACTTGTATTTTAGTTACCACATTTTTCCCTGTTTCTTTTAAATGATGTCCTTCATTAGGAACAGCTACTACTCCTGAAGTACCTAGAGAAATTAGGGGCTGATGATTAGAAAAACAGCCCGAAACTAAAGCAGAAGCAACATTATCTCCCGTACCTGCTACTACTGGAATACCCGCATTAATCCCTAATTCCCTTTGAATTTCTTCTGTCAATATCCCCACTTTTTTTGAAGAGTAATGAATCACGGGAAAAATTTCTTCAGGTAAATCAAAAATTTGCATCACTTCTTGTGACCACTGATCTTGATAAAGATCAAAAAACGAAGAAGTGGAAGCATCACAGTAGTCAGTCGAATACGTTCCTGTTAATTTCAAGACAAGGTAATCCTTAGCAATTAACACCTTATGGATTTTCCTATAACTTTCAAATTCTTTCTCTTTTAACCATAATAAGTTAGCTAAAGGACTCCCTGTAGAAACTATCTTTGCTATTGGCGCGCTTCTACTTGTTTGTTGTAATCGCTTCTTTATTTTAGGAATCATTTCTTGTGTACGTGTATCATTCCATAAAATAGCTGGACGAATCGCTTGTTTATTTTGATCAACAAAAATGGTGGTATGCATTTGGCCAGTAATTCCAATACCTGCAATGGAGCCAGATGAAAATTGTTGAAAAAGTTTCTTCAAACCTTTCATCACAATTTTCAACCATACGTCTGGCTCGATTTCATTAAAGTTTTCCTTAGGTGTAAGATAATGATAATTATATTGTAAGTCAGCCAATGCCTTCATTTTTTGATCTACAGCAGTTAATTTAATGGAAGTCGTTCCAATATCGATTCCAATATAAAATTTTGACATGAAATGACTCCTTTAGCCCACTTAATCGAAAGTGATCATCGTTTTTAAAGTTTCTGGACGCGCACCATGTTCAAAAGCTTCAGTGGCGTCGGTATAGTTAAAAGCTTTATCCAATAATGTTTCTACATCCACTAAACCTTTTGCAATCAATTGAGTAGCGCGATAAAAAGTTGTAATCGTTGGACTAACAGTTCCTGTGATTGTCCTTTCTTGAGAATGAACAGCACCCATATCTGTTGGAACCAGCTCATTAGGATGCATAGAACTAAACATAAACGTCGTACCACCTTTTGCTGTAAAGTCTAACGCCTGCTGAGCAACCTTAGGATTTGCAGTAGTATTAAATACAACCTCTGCTCCTCGCTCCTCAGTTTGTTGTTTTACAAATTCGATAGCATCACCTTCTGCCGGATCAAAAGTAATATTTGCACCTAATTTTTGTGCTAATTCTTGTCTGTCTTCATTTGGTTCACTAACAATGACTCGCGCACCACGTAGTTTAGCCAGTTGAACATGAAGCAATCCCATAACACCGCCACCGATAATTAAGACATCTTGCCCAAAAGCAATTCCGGCTTTTTCTACGCTGTTAACTACGCAAGCCACAGGTTCAGTAAATGCGCTTTTTGTATAAGGAATCTCCTTAGGGTATTTATATAGATCTTTACTTTTTACTGCTATATATTGCGCTAGTCCAAAGAAACCAGAAATACAACCCGGTGCTATCTTTAGACTCCTTACTCTTTATCCATTTCTTTCATTAAATTAAAAAATTCGTCAATCCCATTTTCTCCAGCTTCAATTGCCTTTTCCGTTATAGTACTTATATCTTCCTGTAACATTCTTTGATTAAAAGCCTCTATAAGCATAGGAAGATTTACTCCACATATGACACGATATTGCTCTTTATTTCTGTTGCGTCCATTCAAAACTGCTTGGTTATAAGGAGTAGCAGAAAAAAGATCTGTAAATACCATGACGCTTTCACTTTCTTCAAACGCATTATTTACTTTCTCTGTCATCTCATCAGCAAAATCCTCTACACTCGTTTCGTGAAATAAGGTAAGTATCTCACAATTATCTTGTTTTCCCATGATCGTTTCCGCAGCATTTAAAATGCCTTTTGAAAAATCCCCATGAGTAGCTATAATGATCCCTATCACTTTTCCACCTTCTTTTTTCTTATTAATAATTAAAATTTAAAATAGCTTTTTCCCAAGTTTTATCATTCGAGATCGAATTCATTGCATTTTGAAAATCCAAACCACTCGAAACAGTAAAGTGTTTATTCATTCCTTTTGGCAATATTCGACTTAAAGCTTCTCTATATTCAGGTATTGTAGTCATTCCTTCAATCACTTTTTCAAAGTTATATGTGGTAGACCGACTACTCCCATATAAAGTTAATCCTTTTTCTAAAACATCTCGGGTATTAATAGGCGCTTTTTCTTCTGAAACCCCCATTAAAACGAGTTTCCCTATAGGGTTGAATAAATCAATTGCTTCATTAATCGCAACTGCGCTAAAATTGCCCCCTGTACACTCAATAATAACGTCATATTTCTTCTCAGGCTCTTTGAAATTATATTCCGGTGACATTTTCGTTTCAGCAAAGTCAAAGTGAGCTAATCTTTCAGCATCTGCACCAAAGACAGTAAAACGTTCTTTCTCTACATGAAACATAAAAGAAATCATACAGGCAGTTAAATAACCAACTGGACCATCTCCAAACAGAGCAATGTTTTTGCTTGTGTCTTTTAAATCGCTTTCTATATGGCTAATTGCATGATTCGAAACAGAGCTAACTTCTGAGAGTACAGCTAGTTCATCTGAAATATTATCGGGAATTTTAACAAGACAGTCTGCTGGATGAACTAAACGGGTTTGTGCAATACCATCACGATTACTCCCTAAAAACTCAGCCCCTGAGGCATAATTCGCTGGTATTTTCTGGCCTTCTGAAGCTACAGATGGTTGTAAAACTCTGTTTGGAATATTAGGAACAATGGCTACACGATCTCCAGCTGAAAATTCTTCAGATTTTGATGATTCAACAATGCCAATACCTTCATGAATTAAGGCCATAGGGAGTTTTTTCTTTAAAACTTCTGCCCCTCTTGATCCGTTAAAATAACGTAAGTCTGCATGACAAACACTCGCCATAATAGGCCTGACTTCTACCCAATCATCTTTATAAGCAATCTCTTTTTTATCTTCCTCAACCTTGAACGGCTCTACTAAGCTTAATACATTTGTAGCAACTGTATCACTACCCATTATTCATTCCCCTCCAATTACTTGATTATAAAAATTATTATTGCTGCTTTTTTATATAAATCGCCAATATTTGTAAGTAGCTTTTACTTTATCACCACCTTTCATTACAGTTTCTAAAGAGGATTTGTTATTAAAATAAAATTAAATAAAAAAAACCAATTTTTTCCATTTTTATTGGAAAAAATTGGGTTAAGCCTTCTTTTTAGTTACTCCCCGGTCTTTCAATATGATAAATAAAATAACATCTTTTCAAATAACCTTTTTTATAAAAAAACAAAACCAACCTTACTATATCTTTATCTATTGCTTACTTTCTACATAAATTTTAGTAGCAATATTTTTATCGATACGATCTCCCTTATGTCTATTAAACCCTATTCCTTTTCCAACTAAAACCATCGTTTTCCCATCAACATTTTCTGCAGCTAGTGCGTTATGACTAAAAACTTGCACAATTTTCATCATAAACCCCTTTCAAAAACAAAAAAACGCTAACAATCAAATAAAAAAACACGTTTGATATAGATATCTATATCACTTATGAAATTATTATATACTATCATATTTTTAGATGCAACCCCTGAAAGGGCCTAATTGGATGAAAACAAAAAAAATAGTAATACATATTGACGAACTAATTAAACAAGAAAATATAAGCCTTAGAGAATTAGGAAGGCAAGCTGATATTCAAATTTCTGCACTAAGTCCATTTGTTAATGGAAAAAAACAGCGAATTGACCTTGGCCACCTTAAACGTATTGCTGAAGCCTTAGATATAAATGATATGAACGAAATTATTTCCATTGAAGACAACGAAGAAAACGCATAGAAATTCTATCTGTTTTTTATTTTTTTGCTTTTTGATATAGATATGTATAACACTTCTTCACTATAGCTATACTATGTTTTTGGTAGTTTAATAAACCAACGGGAGGAAAACTACTATGAAAGCTGAGTATCAACCTAAGAAAATTGTCCTGCATATAGACGAACTTGCGAAAAATTACGACTCTTTAAGAGACATGGGAAGAGACACTGATATCCAAATTTCTTCCCTAAGCCGTTTAGCCAGAAATGAACATAAAAGAATTGATCTAGGGCATCTCCAAAGAATAGCCGAAGCTTTAGATCTTAATGATATGAACGAAATTATTTCTATTGAAAATGACGATTCTTATAAAGATGAAACGAATTGAACGTTTAAAAAATCAACATTATTACTCATAAAAAAACCAGGAGAAGTTAACTTGTAAAGTTCAACTTCTCCTGGTTTTTTCATTTATATCTTATTAAAAACAGATACCTACGATTGTCCCATTTAAAAAGGAAATTTTTAGTCATAAATAAGCTGTCTACCAAGGTTTTGATAGACAGCTTATTTTATTCTAATGTTTTCCCAGTTTCAAGATTTTAATATAATCTTGTTTTGTGGATAAGATACGATAAACATTAATCACCTCATCCAAAGGTTCATAAAAAATAAGGTAATTTTCCACAACCAAGTATCGTATTTTTGTGGGAATTTCCGTCTTATTTTCTAAAGCAGAACCTGACAAAGGATAATATTGTAACTGCTCCATTCCAGTAAATAAATAGTCCAAGAATGCTTCCATGTTCTCCTGAAATGTTCCCAAACTCTCTTTATATCAAGTTCTATTTCTGCTGCAATGGATAAAGAACACTTTTTATTCCTCATCTAATGAATCTTTTACATGTGATTTCAGTTGATCAAGTGAAAGTGTTGATTCTTCTTTATGTGAATGGGCACCTTTTTGTAGTTCACTAAACAAATCAATCGTTTCTTTCATTTCCTGCCATTCAGTAAAGTCAGTTACTACATACTTTGCAGAGCCATTTTTTGTCAAAATAATCGGATTTCCTTCTTGTACTTTGCTTAATATTTGATTATATGATATTAGATCGGATATAGGTATGACATTATTCATGCTTTTTATCCCTTCTTATATTACTTTTTCCAATTGCTAACTCATTTTGGGCTTTAGATGCATCCTTGTATGGATTTTCTCTCTTCTTGCCCGCAGAGCGCTCAAAATCGACACGGTGTCAACCACTTCTTGTAACGCTGCTCCTAATAAGGCAGGAATCAATCCCGTACTTGCAATCAACATTAAAGCAACACATATAAAAATACCGATTAAAACTGATTGCTGCGCAACTTTCATTGTGTCTTTTGATAGACGAACAGCTTCTGAAACACGACTTAAGTCATCCTTTAAAATAACCGCATCAGCACTTTCGCTTGCAGCCGTAGATCCATGAGCTCCCATGGCGATACCGATATCCGCAACTGCTAAAGCCGGCGCATCATTGACACCATCGCCTACCATAATAAGTGGACGTTGCTTTTCTTCTAGATCTTTTAGGACTTGAATTTTTTCTTCAGGTAAACATTGCGCATGGACATCAGAAATATTTACACTTTCCGCAATTTGATGGGCAATTTCTGCATCGTCTCCTGTCAACATAACGGTTTTTTCAATCCCAAGTTGGTTTAATTGATGAATCGTTTCTCTGGCTTCTGAACGAAGAATATCTTTAAAAGTAATATAACCAACATATTGCTCATCTACTGTAATATAAACAACTGTTTTGTTCGTTTGTCCTACGCAATCATCGCCAGCAAATGAAGCATTCCCTATACGAACTTTCTTTCCATCAACAAAAGCTTCTACGCCTTTTCCTGTTACTTCTTGTAAGTTTTCTACTGCCTGTAATTGCAGCTTTTCATCTCTAGCCTGCGCAACTAAAGAACGCGCTAAAATATGAGTCGATTCTTGCTCGACACTTGCTGCTAAACTTAATAACTCTTCTTCAGAAACTTGTTCGCTTTCAGAATGGATATCATCTACAGAAAGTTTTCCTTCTGTCAAAGTTCCGGTTTTGTCAAAGGCGATCGAATTGGCTTTTGCTAATTTTTCAATGGTTGTCCCTGTTTTGACCACAATGCCATTTCTACTGGAACGACTCATTCCTGCAACTAAAGCAACGGGTGCTGCTAAAATCAGTGGACAAGGCGAAGCGACGACTAACACTTCAGCAAAACGTACCGGATCTTTAGAAACAAACCAAGCAAGTCCTCCAATGATATAAGCAATCAATGTAAAAGGAACTGCATATCGATCCGCTAAACGAACAAAACGAGCAGGTTTTGCTTCAGATTCTTCCACCAATTTGACTAATTTTTGATACTGACTATCACTGGCTTTTTTCGTTACCTTAATCCGAATAGAAGCATCTTTCACAATAGATCCCGACATCATTTCGTCATTTGGGTTCTTCTCAACCGGTCTAGATTCTCCTGTTAAGGAAGATTCATCTACAAGTGTTGTCCCTGCAACCACTGATCCATCAACCGGTACAATCTCACCCGGTTTAATTAAAAGAAGATCATCAACAGTCGCTTCATCTACTTCAATATCATATAATTGCTCGTCCACAATTTTATGCGCCACTTGAGGGGAATTTTCTAAAAGTGAACGCAATTCACGTCCAGCTTGATGACTGGCATAATCTTCTAAACTATCCCCACCTGTTAGCATAATCAATACCATCAGACTCGCCCAATATTCTCCTACCAATAATGTGGCAATAATTGCTGTAATCGCTAGAATATCAACCCCATATTTCCCAGATTTTAGTGTCTGGATCATTCCAATAAACATGGAAATCGCCATTAGACCACCGACAATTGCAATAATCCAAAATGCCAATTGTGGTTGATCAAAAACAAATTCCATAATTAATGCAATGATTCCAACAATGACCGTTAATGAAAACTTTTTAAAATTACTCACTTCATCACCCTCCAACTTTCTATTCAAACTTAGCACTTATTTTTTCTAATTGATACTAAAAAAAGCTAATTGATAATAATAATCATTAATAAATAGATTTTTTTGAGTTAATGTTTAGAATAGTTTTAAATAAAATAACGTTCTAATTGACACAAATTTATTGTTGGAGTCTTCGTTTATTCGGAGCTATTTCAATTTTTAAGAACCCAAAATTTGCGGATTTGTGGCCCTACATCTATCAAAATGGGGACCGTATTTCTGCTTCTTGGCCCCAAATCTATTAAAGTTAGGGCCGCATTTCTGTTTTTTGGCCCTCGATCAGTTAAAATTGGGGCCAAAAAAGACTCAAAATTCGAGTCTTTTTCCTTATAACTATAAAATTTTATCTGTATATTACTCAGGAAAAATAGGCAGTAATTTGCTTTCTAACACATCTACCAATCCCAAATCACTATATTTAAACTCTGGAATCACGGTTAATCCTAACGTTACAATACGTAACAAGGGGTTTAGCGTATCTAAGCCGATACTTTGAAGTGTTTTTTTCATTTTTTCAGCTTGTTCAGCTGTATCAAAACAATTTGTAGCGCTCATAAGTCCAAATACTGGAAGTTCCAATGTCTGCAGCAATTGATCTTTTCCAGAACAGCTAATACCACCCCCACATTTCACCAGCGCTTCATAAACACGTTGAGCAGCTTCAGGATAACGATAAACAATCATCATATTGTGGTGGTCGTGAGCAACAGTACTGCCTACAGCACCTTCTACTCCGCCAAAATGACGAATTAATCCTACTGTTTTGTTCGGTTTTCCATAACGATTTACCGTGATGACATAAGCTAGGTCAGGGTCTTCGCTAATATCTACCACACCTTTTCTTACAGGAAGCTCTTCAACTTGTAAATGGGTGATTGATCCATTGTAATCTTCATACACAGGAACATTTACATTTATCTTCCCACTCTGTTTTTTATTGGATATTTGCAAATAAAAATCTGTCAATTTTAAAGGCAGGACATCGATTGTATTTCTACTTTCGATTTCAAATGTTTTGGGTTCAATAGGCGTACTCATTGTTCCTTTTTCTGCTACTAATTTCCCTTCAAAAAAAACTTTTTCTGGATCAAATGCTTCCAAATCATGCATAAGTAAAAAATCAGCCACATATCCAGGAGCGATGGCCCCTAAGTTAGTGATCCCCACTTCTTCTGCTACATGTAAAGAACCTGCACGAATCGCTTCGATTGGCGGCATACCATTTTTGATGATTTGTCTGACAACATCATTCATATGTCCAGTTTTTAAAATATCTGAAGCTTCGCGATCATCCGTACATAAAGCCAGTCGATCACGCCAAGGAATATCTTTGACATCATTCCAAATCGCTTCAATATTTTTAGCCATTGAAGACTCTCTTGCATCCACATACATTCCTGCGCGTAGTTTATTTTTTGCTTCGCCTGGAGCCCTGGTTTCATGATCCGTTGTAGGACCACCCACAAGGTAGGCACTTAACAAACGTCCAGATTCACCTGGGACATGACCTTGAATATATAGATCATTACGTTCAGCGGCTTCAATCATATCCATCATTCGATCAGATCCCTGTTCAACGCCTTTATAATCCATCACTTCTGCTAAACCAATAACATTTTTTAATTCCGCTAGACGATCTACCACACTGGCATCAAAGACAGCTCCAGCTTCTTCTAAGCCAGGCACCGCTGGAACAGATGGAGGAATATTGATCCATTGTCGCATCGGTAAATCTTCCCCAGCATCATGCATATAGCGTACGGCTTCTTCTCCTGCAACATTAGCCACTTCGTGAGGATCCGTAATCACTGTTGTCGTTCCATGAGGGATAACTGCTTCAGCAAAGTTTCTAGGCGTTAACATTGAACTTTCCACATGCATATGGGCATCGATCAACCCCGGGACGATATAAGCATGCTGAGCATCTATTAACTGCCTTACATTGTTTAATCCTTCGTTAAGATCGTCTTTTTCTACATGAACAACAAAGCCTTTATGAATAAAAACATTGGCAAGATATTCTTCTCCTGTAAATAAGTTTAGATAACGAGTGTTTATGACCGCTAAATCTGTTTTTATTTCACCTAAAGCGGCTTGTAGCAATTCTCTACGATTGGGTGTGGGTATTTTTCTCAATAATTTTTCCTCCAGTTATATTTATCATTTTAGTTAAAAATAAAGTAAATCATTAACGGAATACACAGTGCGTACATAACAGGATGCACTGCCTTTTCCGCTTTTTCAGTTTTCGCAAAAGTTTTAATCGCAACATCTGCCAAAATTCCCGCACTGATTCCTGAAGCAATCCCTCCTGTAAAAGCAGTGAAAACAATCATCACAAAGGGACCAAACGCTTCGCTAAAATTTGTAAAATCAATATTTGTTATCGATGAAATCATACTATAACCAACAAAAATAAGGACTGGACTCGTTGCAGCATCTGGAATCATTAAAAATAATGGAGAAGCTAGGATGGAAATAAAAAACATAATAGCTGTTGAAACAGAAGTTAGACCAGTTTTCCCTCCTGCTTGGGCGCCTGCAGAAGATTCGACAAAAGTTGAAATTGTCGTACACCCAGCAATTGCACCTGCAACCGTTCCTAATGCATCCACTAAAAATGGGCGAGCAATCCCTGGAAGATTTCCGTTATCATCAAGCAAATTCGCCTTTTGACTCACACCTAAAACTGTACCTAAAGTAGAGAAAAAATCCCCAAAAAAAGCAATAAAAATAAGGACAATCGTACTTCCATTGAGTAAACCGTTAAAATCAAATGAAAAAGTTATATTACTAATTTCATTAACATCTGGTATACCAAATAATTGTTCTGGTACTTGAGTAACTCCGAAAGGAATTCCTAGGATTGTTACAACAATAATGCCAATCAATAAGGCTCCTGGCACTTTATAAAGTGTCAATAAGGCAATAAGAATCAGTCCTACAATTGCTAGAAAAACATTAGGATCCGAAAAATTTCCTAAGCCAATACCCTCTTCAAAATTACCGATACCCGAATTACTAAATCCTAGATAGGTTATAAAAAAACCGATAGCAACAGAAATAGAAACTTTAATATTTTTAGGAATAGCTTTGACAATAAAATTTCGAATACCTAATACAGTTAAAAGGACAAAAATACTTCCACCAATAAGTACAATGACCATAATATTTCCAAATGAAAGGCTTCCAGACTGAAGTAATGCGCCCAACATAAAGTTTGTCCCCATACCGGTAGACAAAGCAAAGGGCAGATTAGCATATAATCCCATAATTAACGTAACAATCCCTGAAATAAGCGCCGTCATAAATAGTAACGCTGCTTTAGAAACAATCACACCGTTAATATCCGTAAAGTTCTGTTCCATACCAAACCCTATAATCGCGCTAGGTTGAACAGCTAAAATGTAGGCCATCGCCATAAAGGTCGTTAACCCTGCCGTCATTTCTGTCTGTACATTCGAATCTCGTTGCTTAATCTTAAAAATCTTTTCTAGCAATTTTTAGCCCTCTAATATTTTTATGAACGATTTATATTTATAGTATATTTATTATTCATCTTTTCATAGTTAAAAATAATAAAAAAGCAAAATTAATACTTATAGTTCGTTATTAACGAACTATATACAAGAGATCATTACAAAAATATGGAAAATATGCTCTATACAAACGTTTCAATAACAAACATGAAAGAAGCATTCTTAGAAAAAAATAAGAACGCTTCTTTTTTGTTTAACCGGGACGGATCATCGTAAATTCTTTTCCTAAAGTTGTATATTGATTGCCTGCTAATCGAGCAACTGGGTCTAAACTTTGAGATTGTATATAGCCTGTTTTCCGATCAAAAACAGCTTCATCTAAGTGATTAACTAGGACGCGTAAAATAAAGAAGTCCGTAATAATCTTGCCATTTTCATCTGTTATAGGTAAATGTTGATGTAAAACCCATTCAAATTGAATTTTTGTTTCTTTTATACGAGGAACTGTGATCATCTGACTATCAAGTAAAGAAACACCTGTTAACAATGGAAGTTCGTTAGAGAAGCTCCATTGAAAAAACTATAAGGGGCCGCATTCACAACTTCACGATCTTTTGATAAAGTCGTTACCCACGCAATCGGACGAGGAACTACGCTACCAATAATTATTTTATATTGCTCCAATGTCGTTAGTTCGTCTGCCTTTCTTTGATAAAAAAACAAAAAACCCTTTATCTAGACTATTGAAGTGAAACCTAGATAAAGGGTAATATAGCAAAATTTTACTTCGCTCTTTTTAAAGTGGTAAATCTTTGCGTGTAAAAATGAACCCACTAATTGTATACAAGACGACTGGTATCACAGCCAGCACGCCCATTTGAATTAAGAAATCACCATCGGCAATGATTTCACTAGTATTATACAAAGTGGTGATTGTGATATATTTCAAATCTTCTAGATTATCATTTTGTTCAATCACTATACTTATGATATAAAAAGCTAATGGTAATCCACCGCCTACAGCCATTGCTGCATTGGTCCGATTGAATAACGTACTTGCAAAGAAAGAGATACTTCCCATAGCCAATGTTAATAAGCATGAACCCAAAATTAACCAGCCAAAGGTTTCAAGATCAAATTCAGTACCTTCATCTGAATCAATTGCGGAACTAACCATGGATTCATCAATCATTTCAGACAATTGATCTTCTGGCACATCGGTTGCTTCAGCAGCTGCTTGTAAAGCACTGTCGTTTTTCATTAAATTCATATTGTCATCTACCGTAGCAGAGCTTACATCCAAATCATTTTCAGTGACTTCTTTAGCCGTTGTTAAAACAGCCGACGGATTGATTTGATCATTGTTATCTTCCTCGTCTTCATTTTCTTGTTCATCAACTAAGTTATTTACATAGTCACGATATTCATTAACATTCATACCTAGCGGCTTACCGCCTTCTTCTAAGGCTCCGCTATCGTCTAGAATCATACCTGGATCATCCGCTAATTCATCTGTAGTAATTTCGATGTCGTCTCTATCCATATCGTCGTCATCATCGTATTCATCATGACGGCTATCGGTAATTTCATCAGAGGCATTATCCAAACTATCGCGCTTCATCGCTTCGTCTAGATATTTTTCATACGCTGTTGTATCCATACCTCGGGCATCAGCGCCAGCTTGTAGGGCATAATCATCGTCTTCGATCATGTAAAGGTTGTCGCGCACATAAGACGGATCGCGATCAAGTGAAGCGGCGGCTTCTTCCACATCTTCTGTAATAGCATTCCCTGAAAGATTATTATGGGTGAGTTCTGTTACGCCCATACCAACACCTGCTGTGACAGCAAACATCAAGATAATGGAGCCAATCATATAAACCATCTTAGTAAAAATGACTGTTCCTCTTTTGATCGGTGTCGATAAGGTATAAGCCATTGAACCACTATCGATTTCACTTACCACTAAATTATTGGCACAAAATACACCATAAATTAACCCAAGTAAAATGGCGACCATCTTAAAGAACATTTCTAATGTTCCCATTAAGGTACCAAGATCAGAAACTTGATCCCCAAAAGACGTATCTTCTGCCGCACTAACGATTTGTCCAATATCATCCGCATCAAAACTTACAATAAAAATAGTAATCAGTAAGCTTAAAACAATCGTGATCACTAGCCACAAGGGACCATTACTACGTACACTCTGTTTAAAAATTGATTTACTAAACATTGACGACTTCCTCCTTAAATACATTGGTAAAGTAATCTTCAAAATTCGTTTTGATTTCTTTAAAGAATAAAACATCGTAATATTGAAGGTCATTCATCAAGTCATTGATATCTTTATCATTGATGTTGACATTTAACTGCAGATCCTCTTCTTTGACATTTGACAACTCATAACCCAACGCTTGGAATTGTTGGAAGCTTTCCTTCGTTTTAAATTCTAATTTATAGGTTTTGTTTTTATTATGAAGGAGATCCTTCATGACGAGTTGATCAATAATACGACCATCTTTGATCATGGCCACGCGATCACAAGTTTGTTCGATTTCTTCAAAAATATGGCTCGACAAGAATATCGTATGCCCCATTTCTTTTTCTTCTTTGATCAAATCAATAAAGACATCACGCATTAAAGGGTCTAACCCTGTGGAAGGTTCATCTAAAATCAATACATCAGAGTCTAAAGAGAACGCCGCAGCCAAGGCTGTTTTTTGTTTCATACCTTTACTCATCGTTTTAAGTCCTGCGGTATAATCCAACTGCAGTCTTTCACAGATTTGTTTACAGCGTTGCCAACTACCGCGACCGGCTTTTTCCATCTGCCGTTTTAAGAAGGTTTCACCTGTTTTGTCTGCTGGAAAATTGATTTCTCCAGGAACATAGCTGACAAAACGTTTGATTTGAGCACTACTTTTTTGCGTATCCATACCATTAATAAAAGCTTGTCCACTATCAGGCTTGATAAAACCCATCAATTGGCGAATAGTAGTCGTCTTCCCGGCACCGTTAATACCTACCAGCCCAAAGGTTTCTCCTTGTTCAATTGAAAGAGAAATATCAAATACGCCGCTGTCTTGTCCATAATCCTTGGTTAAATTTTCTAAATCAATGTATCCCATGGCTCAACACCTCTTCTCCAGATGAAACACTTTTGTTGGTATCATAGAAGTTCATAAAGTAATCTTCTAATGAGAACTTCTCTTCGGTAATAAAATTCAATTGATATTGACTCAAATCGGTAAATAGTTCTTTGATATTTTCATCTTTGATTTCAACTTTCACCTGATTTTGTCTTGGTCGTTTGACTGTCGTATCTAAGGAGGTATTGTCAACAAAACGTTGATATTCATTTTCATCAGCAAATTCGATTTTGTAAGTCTTATTTTCATTTTTCCGAATATCATCTGCAACCACCGTCGAAACCACTTCGCCTTCTTTAATAATGGCAATCCGATCACAGGTTGCATCCACTTCGCTGAAAATATGACTCGATAAAAGAATCGATTTGCCAGCTCTTTTTTCTTCTAATAGAAATTCAATGAAGCGTTCTTGCATGACGGGATCCAAACCACTGGTGGGTTCATCCAACACCAAAATATCTGGATCATGCATAAAAGCTGTCACAATCGCCACTTTCCGGCGAGTTCCCAAACTCATCGTATCTAATTTAGGAGAAATATCTAATTCAAACATATCGATTAAATGATCCGTCTTGGTCATATCTGAAATTTGACGTTCTCTTGCCATAAAATCGATAAAGGCCTTTCCTGTCATATTTTTAGGAAAAGCTAACTCCCCGGGCAAATAACCGACTTCCCGTTTGATCGCCGCTGCGTCTTTCCATGAATCTTTATTCGATACTTTAATTGCTCCCGATTGTGGCTTCGAAAAGCCCATTAAATGACGAATCGTTGTGGTTTTTCCAGCGCCATTTGGACCTAAAAAGCCAAAAACTTCGCCTTCTCCAACCTCAAAAGATACATCAAATACACCACGATGAGAACCGTAATCTTTTGTTAGTTGTTCGACTTCAATCACTGACATATCTTTTCGCTCCCTGCTTACAAAAGTATGTTAAGTAACATATGATTGTTTATTTACATATGTTCATTTATTGATTATAATAGGCTTGATAAAAATTACAACAAACAACTTGATGAAATATGGAAATTAATTGACACACTCGTTTAAATTGTTTGTTAAAATTTCAAGAAAGGAACATCTTCTCATGGAAAGCTCACTCGATTTGCGCGTTCAAAAAACTTATGACGCGCTTATTACTGCTTTGTTAGATTTATTGAAGGAAAAATCACTCGATAAAATCACGGTCAACGAACTGTGTCAAAAAGCTAGAATTCGTCGCCCTACCTTTTATAAACACTTTAATGATAAGTACGACTTTTTTAATTTTACCGCACAATCATTACAAGAACACTACATAGCTAAAGTAGAAGAAAAAACCGATGATACGCATCCCGTTCGCTATTTCATCACCCTTTTTCAAACCATGCTTGACGCAATCGATGAATATCAAAAAGTTCTTTTACCTTTAAAAATTGATGGCACAAGCTTTTCTATCTTTGAAACAGTAGATGATAAGCTAAAACAACAATTAGAAAAACGGTTACGCCATTTCTATGATATGGGGTATCAACTACCAACAAATGTCGATTTTAGCCTACAAGTTTTGCTAGGTGCCTTTAAACAAGCGGCTTTTTGGTGGTTAAAAAACCAAGAAACCCTCTCAAAAAAAGAGGTCATAGATGAAATGAACAAAACTTTGCGATGGTTTTTTGACATGCAACGTTAAAACACAAAAAAAGACCCGCCAGCGGGTAACTGGCGGGAAAGGAGTTAAAAAATGAAAAAGTGTTTTAGGGTTGTTTCGTTGGTACATTTTTAATATAACGATAAAAAGTGAATAAATTATGACATTTCTTTTTTTAAATTCTAAAAAAGAAATGAAAAAGAATTTTTGTCAAAGGATCAAAGTGAGCCTCTCCCTATTTCGAAACTAACCGTATTAATTACTAACACAAAGACGATTTTGTTATAGCGTTAAAGTTACCTCTTAGCTAAAAAGATCTGCGTGCGTGCCTGTATCAATAAATCGGACAAATGCTCCATCATACTTATAAATTAATCCCCAGTCCGGCTGACTAAAAAGTGATCATTATATTGAGATTCCAGAGGTTTATCACAAAAAAGTTTCCAATAAACTCTTTCAAAATCTTCTCTTTCATAACGATCACCTTTAAGCATTTTTATAATACTTTTTAAATTTTCATTCGAACGCAAACTTATATTTAGGCCTATTCTTCATTTAACCAATCCAAACCTTCCTTCCCGTTTTCAAATTCAATATAATCCTGGCTTTTCGTTACTTCTTCTAATTGAGAATTTGGGACAGAGACTTCAAAGGGAATTCCGCCTACTTCAATTGAACGTTTTACAAAGATACGATAAGCTTCATTAGGCTCTAAACCTATGCTTTGCATTACCTTTCTGAACTTTTCTTTATCCTCTTCGTTCATTCTAAAATGTACTTGGTTCGTCATAATAAGCGCCTCCTATATCTAGAATACCAATTGCTACCGCTTTAATCCAATAAGATAACATTTCAGCTTAAAATAAACATGAAATTAGTGAAAAATAATAAAATTTCAGGTAGGATAAGTACTTAGACACATGAGCATTCTATATTGTGTGAAATTTTTAAAGGAGGGATTTGTTTTGGAGTGGATAAAACTCATTGGAATCTTTATTATCTTACTAGGATTTTTATTTAAATTAGATACAATCGCGGTCGTTGTTTTCGCTGCTTTTGCGACAGCTCTAGTATCTGGCATACCTATAATGGACTTTTTAGAAGCTTTTGGACAAGCATTTGTGGAAAATCGACTCGTAACGATTTTTCTACTCACTTTACCGATGATTGGTCTTTCAGAACGTTTTGGTTTGCGTCAACAAGCGGTGATTTTGATCCGAAAAATTAAAGGAATGACGCCAGGGAAATTTTTAACGCTTTATATGGCAATCCGGGAAATCGCCGGTCTTTTAGGGATTCGTATTTCAGGACATCCACAATTTGTTCGTCCTATCGTTAATCCTATGACCCAAGCTGCGGCAACTAAATACGGTGATATTTCGGATAAAGATAAAGAAGAACTGAAGGCCCGTGCGGCAGCTAATGAAAATTACGCCAACTTTTATGGGCAAAATACTTTTGTCGCAGCTTCTGGTGTTTTGTTAATTGCTGGAACATTGCGAGATTTAAACTATGATGTATCAGAAGCTAGCATTGTGCAATATTCTTTAATTGTTGCAGTCATTGCGCTTGTACTAGCTGCGATTTCAAATATGCTATACGATCGCAAATTAGCTAAAAAATATGGCATTACAAAGGATGGTGACCTAAACAATGACACAGACAATTGATACGATTCTTGAGTTGTTTTATATTTTAATTGGTATTCTAGCTGCGATGACTTCGATTCGTTCTTTTAGAGATCATACCAACTCAGCTCGAATCGGTACGGGGTTATTTTGGTTATTTTTAGGCATCATTTTTGCTTTCGGTAATTTCTTGCCTTACGCTGTATCTGGTATTATGTTAGTCATCATTGGGATCTTGACATTATTTAAGCAAGTAAAAATTGGTAATATTGCCAAGTTAGATGATAAACAAGGAGAAAAAGCTGCCGAACGAATTGGTAGTTGGATTTTCTTTCCTGCCATTGTACTGGCATTAACAGCAGTGGGTGTTTCCTATACCGTTTTAGGTGGTCAAGTAGGCATCGGCGTGGCCTCTATCGTCGCTTTAATTGTCGCTGTGATCATTACTTCTGCTAAACCTAAAACAATTATGGACGATACGGATCGCATGTTCCAATCTGTCGGAACCACTGGGATTTTGCCTCAATTATTGGCTGCTTTAGGTGTGATTTTTAATTTAGCTGGCGTTGGTGAAGTCATAGCTGATGCCATCGCCAACCTTATCCCAGTTGGAAACCAATTTTTCGGCGTTGTTGCTTATTGTCTAGGGATGGTGTTGTTTACCATGGCTATGGGCAACGCTTTTGCGGCGTTTACTGTCATCACAGCTGGTATTGGTGTTCCTTTTGTTATCGCCCAAGGTGGAGATCCGGTGATTGCTGGTAGTTTAGCCATGACCGCCGGCTTTTGTGGTACTTTGTTAACTCCGATGGGTGCCAATTTTAATGCCTTGCCGGTTGCTTTGTTGGAAATGAAAGATGCAAATGGCGTCATCAAAGCGCAAATCCCTATGGCCTTGGTTATGATTGTAGTTCATATCGTTTTAATGTATGTACTAGCTTTTTAACTAAAGCAAACTTGGAAATTGAATAAAGAAACGAAGAAACGTTATTCAAAATTGAAATATTGAATAATAAAATAAGAAAACATTATCCAATACTGAAATAATGGATAATGAAATGAGAAAACGTTATTCAAAAAAGATAAAAACG